>CAZRHV010000078.1:0-9491 GCA_964599985.1 uncultured Marinosulfonomonas sp.
TCAGGTTGTGGCAAGACGACATTCCTGCGGGTCGTAGCAGCGCTCGAACATCCAACGGCTGGTGATATTTCGGTGAACGGCATGACCCCGGATGAAGCGCGGATGGCGCGGGCTTATGGCTATGTCTTCCAGTCGGCGGGCTTGTATCCGTGGCGCACCATTGCGGGCAACATAAAGCTACCCTTAGAGATCATGGGGTTTTCCAAGGCCGAGCAAAATGAGCGCGTCAAAAAGGTTCTGGAACTGGTTGACCTGGCTGGGTTTGAGAAAAAGCACCCCTGGCAACTCTCTGGCGGGATGCAGCAGCGGGCCAGCATTGCACGCGCACTGGCGTTTGATGCGGACCTTTTGCTGATGGATGAGCCGTTTGGAGCGTTGGATGAAATCGTGCGCGACCATTTGAATGAGCAGTTGTTGCAGCTCTGGTCGAGCACCGGCAAGACCATTGCTTTCGTGACCCATTCCATCCCGGAAGCAGTCTATCTGAGCACTAAGATTGTGGTGATGAGCCCGCGACCCGGTCGGATTGCCGAAGTGATTGAAAGCACGCTGCCAAAGGAAAGACCATTGGATATTCGCGACAGCAATGAATTCATCAATCTGGCGCACCGGGTGCGCGAAGGACTGCGTGCGGGGCATGGATATGACTGATTTCTGGGCTTCTGTGGACAAACGCCGGTTCTGGTCCAATGTGATTGGATATGTCATCGTGGCGGCGCTCTATTTCAGAGGCCCGGAAATGACCGGGTTCATGGGGCAGGCGGTCTGGGCCTATGTATGGTTTTACCCGATCTATTATGTCGGAATGCTGATTTACCGCTATGGGCGCGAACGGGATGGGCAGGGATGAAGTCGATCTTTCCCATTCTCACCGTTCTAACCGCCATTTTAGCAATTTGGTACGCAGGTGCCGTCTGGATGAACAGCAAGTGGACGCTGGATCAGGCCGAGCGGGCCGGGACCACGGTGACGCTAAGTGAGATTGTCAGCGACACCATGCAACAGGACCGCGCGGTTTTGCCCGCCCCCCATCAGGTCGCGGTGGAATTGTGGGACACTACGGTGAACAAAAATGTCACCTCTAAGCGCAGTCTGGTATTCCATGGATGGGTCACGCTAAATTCGACGCTATGGGGGTTTGCCCTCGGGGCTTTGGTTGGTCTTTCGCTGGCCATTGCGATTGTTTATGCCCGCGTCATGGACATGAGCGTCATGCCCTGGGCAATCATCAGCCAGACCATCCCGATTGTGGCGCTGGCACCGATGATCATCGTGCTTACGAATTCTCTGGGGGTGCAAGAGCGGGTGGTGCCAAAGGCAATCATCGCGGCTTACTTGTGTTTCTTCCCGATCCTGGTGGGTATGGTTAAGGGGTTGCGGTCTCCGGATGCGATGCAGCTGGATCTGATGAAAACCTATAGCGCAAATGGGGCGCAAAGTTTCTGGAAACTGCGGTTGCCCAGCTCGATGCCGTATCTGTTTACCTCAATGAAAATCGGCATTGCAGCGGCTCTGGTCGGCACCATTGTCGGCGAGCTGCCAACCGGTGCGTTGCGGGGTCTGGGTGCGCGGATATTGGTCGGCGATCAGTTTGGCCCGCCCATTCGTATCTGGAGCGCGTTGATCGCTGCTGCCATATTGGCGGGCGCTTTGGTCGCGTTTGTCGGGCTGTTGCAACGCATTACCCTAAAACGCATGGGAATGTCGCAATGAGCTGGCTTTTAGGGGCATTCTTGTTCTGGGCTGCGGCCACGGCGTTCAATATTTGCGTTGCACGCTCAAAGTATCACAAAGCCCGCGCGGCCCGGATCATTGTTCCGTTATTGTTCGGCGTTAGCATTCTGGTGCTGTGGGAAGGCATTGTACGGGGGCTGGAGATCAGCCCGATCATCCTGCCACCGCCAAGCGCAATATGGGCAAAGTTTATCGTGTCCGGTGATCTGTTGTGGAAGGATTTTGTGCAAACGGCGGTCAAAGGAGCCTTCTCAGGTTATTTGATAGGGTGCACGGCGGCGTTTGTGGTGGCCATTCTGGTGGACCGGTCGCGGTTTTTGCAGCGCGGTCTGTTACCGATCGGCAATTTCGTGGCCGCCCTGCCGATCATTGGTATCGCGCCAATTTTAGTAAAATGGTACGGCTTTGGCTGGGAAAGCAAATCTGCCGTGGTGGTGGTTATGGTGTTCTTTCCGATGTTGATCAATACGGTTCAGGGCTTGCGTGAAACCGAAGCCATGCAGCGCGACCTGATGGTGACTTATGCGGCGAGCTATTGGCAGAGCATGTTGAAACTGCGCCTGCCAGCGGCGATGCCATTCATTTTCAACGGGTTGAAAATTGCCACTACGCTGGCGCTGATCGGCGCGATTGTGGCCGAATATTTTGGCTCACCGATCTATGGAATGGGCTTTCGAATTCAGGCTGAGGCCGGGCGATTATCACTGGATATGGTCTGGGCGGAAATCGCGGTGGCGGCATTGGCGGGCTCATTTTTTTACGGCACGGTGACTTTGATCGAAAAAGCGGTCACATTCTGGCATCCCTCGCAAAGAGGATAACGACGAACGAAACTTTAACCAAACGACTTCAATAGGGAGAATGAAGATGAAGAAACTACTTTTGGGAAGCGCTGCCGGGCTTGCGCTGGCAGCGACAGGGGCTAATGCCGCTGATGACCTGACACTACAGTTGAAATGGGTCACACAGGCGCAGTTTGCCGGTTACTACGTGGCGCTGGAAAACGGGTTCTATTCGGATGAAGACCTGAATGTAACCATCAAGCCCGGCGGCCCGGATGTGGCCCCAACACAGGTGCTGGCCGGTGGCGGCGCCGATGTTGTGATCGACTGGATGCCGTCCGCTTTGGCCGCTCGTGAAAAGGGACTGCCGCTGGTCAATATCGCCCAGCCATTCAAATCATCGGGCATGATGCTGACTTGTCGCGCTGACAGCGGTGTTAAGGCACCGGCGGACTTTCCGGGTAAAACACTGGGTGTCTGGTTCTTTGGCAACGAATACCCGTTCCTGAGCTGGATGAGCAGCCTTGGCATTGCCACGGATGGTTCAGAGGGTGGTGTTACCGTTTTGAAACAGGGCTTTAACGTCGATCCGATCCTGCAAGGCCAGGCAGATTGTGTGTCCACAATGACCTATAACGAATACTGGCAGATCATTGATGCCGGGCTGACACCGGATGATCTGGTGACGTTCAAATATGAAGATCAGGGTGTGGCAACACTGGAAGACGGGCTTTATGTACTGGAAGATCGTTTGGCAGATGAAGAGTTCAGTGATGAACTGGTGCGCTTTGTGCGCGCTTCCATGAAGGGCTGGAAATGGGCAGAAGAAAACCCGGATGCAGCGGCTGAAATTGTGCTGGAATACGACGAAACCGGCGCGCAGACCGAAGCACATCAAAAACGCATGATGGGTGAGATCGCCAAGCTGACAGCCGGCTCGAACGGTGCACTGGATGAAGCAGATTATGCGCGTACAGTAGCCACCTTGATGGGTGGCGGGTCGGATCCGGTGATCACAATGGAACCGACCGGGGCCTGGACCAGCGTCATCACGGATGCTGCGTTGAACTAATTGGTACGATTGGCCTTAAAGTATGGTGCGGTCCTTTCGGGGGCCGCATTAGTATTTAATTGTCAAATTTGGCAAATGGCTCGCCGGAGCAGCGATTGTACCGATAAATGCCAAGCTGCACGCAAAAGAGGCCGCCTGGTTCATCGAAAATGCCGGGATATTGGCAAAATGATGCAGCGACCGCCAAGGCGTTTATCAATGGTTGGCTGCTGACCGGGAACATGGGGTTCATGGATCAGGATGGCTACGTGATCTTGCAGGATCGCTCCAAAGACATGACAATTCCCGGCGGCTCAATCATTTATCTGCGTGAAGTTGAAGAAGTTCAGATGTCACATAAAGGCGTGGCAGAGGCTTCGGTGGTCGGGCGTGAAAACCCAAAATGGGGTAAAGATGTGGTGGCGTTTGTGGTGAAATCTGCGGATTCCAAAATGTCTGAGGTCGAACTCGACGTGTTGTGCCTTGCACAAATCGCATGTTTTAAGCGGCCCAAGGCCTATTTTGGATCACAGAATTACCAAAAAACAACTATGGTAAGGATTTGAAGAAACCGAGGAACTTGGTTGGTTTGCACTTGGAGCTAGCCAATTTCGCGGCAAACTGGGATGGATGACTTGGGTTGTGATGGCCATTCGGTCCGTCATGTTTCTGGGCGGCGTCTGATGCGCTTTTGGCTTTTTCGGCACTGGCGATGTTTTATTGGCGCTGAAACACGGGATTTCGGGATCGGTTCTGATCATGGCTGGTCTTAATCTGAAGTTAAACACCGTGCCACATATGCAGGCGGACAAAGTGCTTGGGGAACTGAAGCGGGTTGAACCGATGTTGGCGGTGCGAAATGGTGGTTCCTGAATGGACGCGTCTATTCTCGCAACGATTTCAATAATTTGTAAACCAGAGTTTGAGATGGTCTAAATTCCCTTGTCTGGAAACTAAAAAGTATGCCTGAGTCTGCGAATACATCCGTTCTGGGGCGTATGCTCGGAAAGCCGGTCAATCCGCTTGAACAGCTGGATATGTCGCCTGCGAAAGCGCTTCAGCTTGCTGTGACCCGGGGTTCAGAACGCCTGGCGGGTCTTTCCGCTAATGTGTCTGCATTCAGCGAAGAACAGCTGTCATTGGCGGACATCGTTCGCGCTCTGGAAGAACCGCATATTATCCACCGTACAAAAGGGCCGGGTGGTGCGGAAGGTTTGGCGCTATGGGACGCCGCGGCCATATCTGCCTTAAGCGAACACATGATAACCGGCCGCATGATGTCCGCCCCTGCCGGGGCTCGGCAACCAACACCAACGGATGCAGCCGTTGTAAATGGCCTGCTTTGTAAGATTTTGGAGCTATTTGATCAGGGCTTGGCGCAGGTTGACGATGTCCCGCCGGTTCGCGGTTTCAGGCCTATGGCAGTTTTTAAGGATGGCCGAGCGGTTTCGATGGCCTTTGACGAAATGAGTTATCGCAAATATCTCATTTCATTAGATTTGGGTAATGGGGCCAGAACAGGTACGCTGAGCTTAATCTTCCCATGGCAACAAATGAATTCTGCCTCAGCTGAATCTGGCAGTGGCTCCAAGTGGAAAAGAGACTGGCACCGCAATGTGAACGATTCATGTGTCCCGGTTGAGGCCATATTACATAACATTTCTATGCCAATACACGAAATTGAAAAAATGAAAGTGGGCAGCTTAATCCCAGTTCCAATTGAAACCATTGCAAAGGTATCTGTAAAAGGGACGGATGGCAGAAGTGTCGCAGTTGGTCGATTGGGGCAATGCAACGGGTTTCGCGCAGTGCGGATTGCGATAGGTAGCCCGATGGTTAATCCAAAACCCAGCGAATTTTCGGCAGCTAAACCAAGTTCAGGTGTTCAAAAGCTGTCGTCATTTGAAACATCTACGTCGCCCGCCGAAGAACCGGGGCCTCAAAACTCAGATTTTGCAATAAGTGAAACTACTCAGCCAAGTGATACAATTTCCGCCACGGATTAAGCAGGGTAGTCTCCGGAAGTAAAAATGTTTGGTTATCCGTTGATTTGGGTCAATGTGAAAACACGGAATTTAGTCAATAATCACCTGATATGGAGGATTAGTGATGAAGCCAGAAAAACAACGTAAACAAGATCTTATAGCCCGACTGGAAGAGCTGAACACAAGATTGCATGTGATTGATAATGAGCTGGAATCACACAATTCTCCCGATTGGGAAGAGCTTGCAGTTGAGCGTGAAACTGACGAAGTGCTGGAGGGGATGGGGCTGTCTGCTCAAGAAGAAATTATGTCCATTAACGCCGCCTTGCTTCGCATGGAAGAAGGCGAATTTGGGTACTGCGTGACCTGTGGCTCGCAAGTTTCCGAAGAACGTCTGGACGTATTACCCTACACGCCTTTTTGCCGAAATTGCGCAGCGGATCATGCTAAGGACCGCTAAATTTTCTGGCAAGCATCGCGTGGAATGCTGCTCTGAAATTGTACTAGGCCAGTAATATTCCGATTACGACCATCATTAAACCGATGGAACTGATCGCCAACGCGCCCATGTTTAGCGCGACCAGCCCCTGCAGGCGGGCCTTCATTTGAGCTTCGTCCAGGTTTTCCGCCCGAATTTTAATGGCTGCCCGAACGCAGTATGCTAACCCAAACACCCCTACAACAGCCACGATGGCACCGGGCCAGATCAACCAATCCATCGAATTTTCCTTGTGTTAAAACAGTGCCGTCCGCCTAGCACCAACCAAATGTGCAAATCAAGCATTGATCGGCTTGCCCTGACGCTGGCAGACCGGTAGGGAACATCAACAAATTCCTGAAAGGCCGCGCCATGAATGAAACCGTTGTTGAAAGCTCTTACCGCGTAACTGCCGATGAATTGCGTCAGTTTATCGAAAGGTATGAACGCCTGGAGGCCGAGAAAAAAGACATCGCGGACCAGCAAAAAGAAGTTATGGCGGAAGCAAAAGGGCGGGGCTATGACACAAGGGTTTTGCGCAAACTCGTTGTAATGCGCAAACGTGATCGCGAAGATCTGGCGGAAGAAGAAGCAGTATTGGACTTGTACAAACAAGCGCTGGGTATGTAATTCCGGCCTATTGTTAAGGCGAAAGAAAATTCACGCCAGGCAGGTGGGAAATTTCGTGCAGGTCCTCTTCGTAATTCTCTGTTAACCGGATCACTAAGTCTTCGTTCCATCCGGGCACATCCAATTCTTCTTCCACAGCGTCTTCCAGCGCATATTTATCAAGAAAAGCGACCAATACCCTGCGTCTCTGGGTTTCGGTCTGGGGTGGATGGGTTGAAAGGTAAGCGCTCAGCCTGCGCATCCCTTCCTGTTTCATTATTGTCGTTAGAATATTATATCCACCATTCAGTTTGGTAAACGGATCATGGCCGGACACCTCGCGGACGACTTCAGGCCAGATCAGGGGTGTATCTTCATTGCACCAAACGGTAATCGGGCTGTCTGGGTTGCTTTCCTTTATCGCCAGAATGACATCAGACCAGCGGATTTGTTCAAGGTCAACGCCATCCAGAAATGCTTCAAAGTCGCCTACGTTATTTGATTTGTGGTGATACGCGGCCGGAATGAATGTTGCTGGGTTTCGGATCGCGAGGAAAAACTCCACCTGAAGATCGGGAAACAAACTTCGGAACCATCTTGGTTTGAATCCGGCTTTGTCGTAAAGCAATCCATTCTCAAAAATCCGCCCGGGAACACACATGAAGTGTTCGAAGGTCAGAACCACCCGTTCAGAGGTATCATCATCAACAATGGATTCGATCAGTAAATCTTGCGAAGCTTTACTGGCAACTTCGCCACGCAGCTTTTGCGCCGCCCGCACAATTGTTTTGCGGTAGCGTCCTGGTCCCGGAATACTGATACACTCTTTTGCAAGGGGCCCCTTGTTTTGCAAAAGTGTCTTCAACAAACGATCTTCATCCGTGCAATGAACGCCTAAATGGATTGCGACCTGCATTACTCTTTGTTTACCAAGTTGTTATTGCTGCCCCGAGTATAGGCTGTTTTCTGGACAGATAAACCGCTTTTGGGTATGGCCTGTTCAAATGACCGAGAAAAACACTCAGATTCTTACCCCACTCGTATCGCGCCTTGGCGTCGATCGTTGGTCATTGGGTGCCGCGTTGATTGCCTTACTTGTCGTGATGCCAATAGCGGCTGTTTTGTGGATAGCGCTGACACCGGGTGAGAACATCTGGCCACATCTGGTCGCAACGACCCTGCCGCGGTATCTGAAGAACACTGCAATTCTGGTCCTGTCCGTCGGCGGGCTGGCCGCCGCAACCGGAACAGGTGCAGCATGGTTGGTAACCATGTACCGGTTCCCCGGCTCGCGTGCGTTGCAATGGCTGTTGTTGCTTCCGCTTGCTATCCCCGCATATGTCGGGGCCTACGCGCTGGTGGATTTCTTTGAATTTGCCGGACCGGTGCAAACAGCGTTGCGCGGGATATTTGGCTGGCAATCGGCGCGCGATTACTGGTTCCCGGAAATACGTTCAATCGGTGCCGCAATCGTGGTGTTGGCGGCCGCCCTGTTCCCGTATGTCTTCCTACTGGTACGCACAGCGCTGCGGGAGCAATCTGGCAGCAGCTATGAAGTGGCACGAGCCCTTGGATCGGGCCCAATTGCGCGATTTTGGCGGGTTGGCCTGCCAATGGCACGACCAGCCATAGCCGCGGGCAGTGCTATAGTGATGATGGAAACTGTCAGTGATTTTGGCGCGGTCTCGTTCTTTTCAGTGCAAACCTTAACGACTGGAATTTTCAGCACATGGCTGGAAGGCGGGAACCGCGCAGGGGCGGCGCAGATCGCCAGCCTGGTTCTGATTGTCGTTTTCCTGCTGGTCGCGTTGGAAAAGAAAGGCCGCGGTCGATCCAGATTCTATCAGCTTTCGCGTCAACATCGGACAGTAGTGGCCTTACCCCTTTCAGGTTGGCAAGCGGGGCTGGCGACCCTATTTTGTGCTATCCCATTTGCCGTAGGATTTGTTTTGCCGGCCGCTGTTTTTCTTTCCCACGCATTGGAAAGCACTGACAGATGGCTGGATCCTGAACTTGCCAGGGCATTTTGGAACACTCTGTTCGTAGGTGGAACAGCGGCCGTTGCAACCGTGTTGGCCGCACTGTTTATGGTGTATGGCGTGCGTATGACCGGTCGAAAACTACCTGCATTACTGCTGCCATTAACCGCAATCGGATATGCCGCACCGGGCGCAGTTTTAGCGGTTGGTATCTTGTTTCCACTTTCCAATCTGGACCATTTCATCGCAGACACCGTTGAAAAGCTCAGCGGTAACGACATTGGCCTGTTAATGACGGGTACAGCCTTCGCAGTCATTTTCGCCTATTTCGTCCGCTTTTTCGCAATCGCCCAAGGGGCCGCCGACGCAGCCTTTGGCCGGGTGGCGCCGTCATTGTCGATGGCCGCCAGATCCCTGGGTCAGACGCCCGGCGGCACTCTGCGCCGCGTCCATTTCCCGTTGATACGGGGTTCGGTTGCAACGGCATTACTTTTGGTATTTGTGGATTGCGTAAAAGAACTACCGGCCACTTTGTTATTGCGCCCGTTCAACTTCAACACGCTTTCTACACGTGTGTATGAAAAAGCTTCGCTCGAGCAGATAGGAAACGCCTCTCCGGCTGCATTGCTGGTGATTAGTGTTGGGCTGGTGGCTGTTATTTTATTGGCGAGAAATCAAGACCGCAGCTGACTGATGAACGGCCTGATTGGGGTGAAGAGATCGGACAGTCATCCGACATCTGGTGTTTAACAATTTATTCGCGGTCTGGGCATCACAGGGGCTTGCACGGCGCTTCCCAAAATCGTAGACGCGTCCGCGTGCCCCTATAGCTCAGCTGGTAGAGCAATTGATTTGTAATCAATAGGTCCGCGG
>CAZRHV010000079.1:0-9423 GCA_964599985.1 uncultured Marinosulfonomonas sp.
CTACAAGAAAACCTCCCCCCTGCTGGGCTACTATTACGCCAAAGGCGATCTCAGACCCGTAGACGGGCTGGGCGAGATCGACGAAGTGGCCGCCCAGATCCAGACCGCGCTGGACGGCTAGGGGACAGGGGCCATGCAGACCATTGCCCTCTGGATCACCATCACCCTGCTGCTGAGCCACGAACTCGACGCGGTGGCCCGCCGCGAATGGCGCCTCCTGCCGCTGCTCTCGCACCTGCCCGAAAACACCGCCCGCCAACTGTTCATCTGGGCCCACGTGCCGCTGATCCTGCTGCTGCTGTGGATCGCCCAAAGCGGCGCCGACACCATGGCCGCCAAACTGTTTTCCGGCTTTGCCATCCTGCACGTGGCCCTGCACCGGCTCTACCGCAACCACCCGGCCAACGACTTCGACAACCCCACCTCGCGGCTGCTGATATGGCTGCCTGCACTGACCGGGGCGAGCCACCTGGCCCTGTCCTGACAGGGGCCGCGACCAAAGCGTCAACTGCCCCTTGACGCCAACGGCATTCCCATCTAAGCCACGCCATCCCCACCGGGAATCGGCGGCAAAACCGGGGTCGCTCCCCTTTCGCCGACGCAATGAATTCAGCGAGGCCCGCAGGAAATATCCGGCGGGCTTGTGTTGTGAAAAAAGGTTCCGGAATTACGGAACCGCAACGAAAAGGAAGTACACACGTGGCACGTATCGCCGGCGTAAATATACCCACTGGAAAGCGGGTTCCAATCGCCCTTACTTACATCACCGGAATCGGCAACACGACCGCCGCTTCCATCTGCGAAGCTGTTGGCATCGAAAGCACCCGCCGGGTAAATGAACTGTCAGATGCCGAAGTTCTGAAAATCCGCGAGCATATCGACGCCAACCATATGGTTGAAGGTGATCTGCGACGCGACACACAGATGAACATCAAGCGCCTGATGGACCTTGGTTGCTACCGGGGCCTGCGCCACCGTCGGAACCTGCCGGTTCGCGGTCAGCGCACCCACACCAACGCACGTACCCGCAAAGGCCCTGCTCGGGCAATTGCCGGCAAGAAGAAGTAGGGGGTCGCTCAGATGGCACGCGAAGCAAAACGTATGAAGCGCAAAGTGCGCAAAAACATCGCCGCAGGTGTGGCGCATGTGAACAGTTCGTTCAACAATACAAAGATCCTGATCTCGGATGTGCAGGGCAATGCAATTGCCTGGTCATCCGCTGGTACCATGGGCTTCAAAGGGTCGCGTAAATCGACACCTTATGCCGCCCAGATGGCTGCAGAAGACGTGGCCAAAAAGGCTCAGGAACATGGTGTAAAAACTCTGGAAGTCGAAGTTCAGGGCCCGGGGGGTGGACGCGAATCCGCTCTGCGCGCTTTGGCGGCTGCCGGGTTGAACATCACGTCAATCCGTGACGTGACACCAATGGCCCACAATGGTTGCCGCCCGCCGAAACGGCGTCGCGTCTAACCGATACATTACCGCCCGGGGCGCGATGCTCAGCGATCCGGGTTCGTTATTTTTACCTCGGGCGTTTCACTGACTTGGGACATGGGTCAGGAAACAAGAATTGAGGAGATTCTCATGATCCACAAAAACTGGGCTGAACTGATCAAACCACAGCAACTGGAAGTCAAACCAGGGGATGAGCCTGCGCGTCAGGCCACCGTTGTTGCTGAACCGCTGGAACGCGGCTTTGGTCTTACAATGGGCAACGCGCTGCGCCGTGTGCTGATGTCGTCTCTGCAAGGGGCTGCGATCACCAGCATTCAGATCGACAACGTGCTGCATGAATTTTCAAGCGTTGCCGGTGTACGCGAAGACGTCACCGACATCGTGTTGAACCTCAAAGGTGTCGCGATCCGTATGGAAGTTGAAGGCCCCAAGCGCCTGTCAATTTCCGCCAAGGGTCCGTCGGTTGTCACCGCCGGTGACATTTCCGAAAGTGCGGGCGTTGAAGTTCTGAACAAGGATCACGTTATCTGCCATCTGGATGACGGCGCCGATCTTTATATTGAACTGACAGTAAACACTGGCAAGGGCTACGTGGCTGCCGAAAAAAACCGCCCAGAAGATGCGCCAATCGGTCTGATCCCGGTTGATGCGATTTATTCGCCGGTCAAAAAGGTCAGCTATGACGTACAGCCGACCCGAGAAGGTCAGGTTCTGGATTACGATAAACTGACATTGAAGCTGGAAACCGACGGCTCCATCAGCCCGGAAGATGCGGTGGCCTTCGCCGCGCGCATCCTTCAGGACCAATTGGCGATCTTCGTGAACTTTGATGAACCGGAAAGCGCGTCCCGTCAGGAAGAAGACGACGGACTGGAATTCAACCCGCTTCTCTTGAAGAAAGTAGACGAGCTGGAATTGTCGGTCCGTTCCGCCAATTGCTTGAAGAACGACAACATCGTTTACATCGGCGATCTCATCCAAAAGACCGAAGCAGAAATGCTGCGCACGCCGAATTTCGGGCGCAAGTCGCTGAACGAGATCAAAGAGGTTCTGTCGGGCATGGGTCTGCACCTCGGCATGGATGTCGAAGAATGGCCGCCTGAGAATATTGAAGATCTGGCCAAGAAATTCGAAGACCAGTTCTGATTCTTTCGGGGTACCGTTCGTACAAAAGCGGTACTCCGACACCTTACGAAACGTACAAACCCGGTCACCCGGGACGTACAAACCCACGACCGGGCACCCGCCCCAAGGAGAGCGATCTGCACGCACGGATCGCCGGACAAAGTATAAAAATACAAAAGGACTAAAACCATGCGCCACGCAAAAGGTTACCGCCGCCTGAACCGAACCCACGAACACCGCAAAGCGCTGTTCGCCAACATGGCCGGCTCACTTATTGAACATGAACAGATCAAGACAACTTTGCCCAAGGCAAAGGAACTGCGCCCGGTCATCGAAAAGCTGATAACCCTCGGAAAACGTGGCGATTTACACGCCCGCCGCCAGGCCGCTTCCCAGTTGAAGCAGGATGAGTATGTAGCAAAATTATTCGCCGTTCTCGGCCCACGCTATAAGGAACGCCAGGGTGGATACGTCCGCATCATGCGGGCCGGCTTTCGCTACGGTGACATGGCGCCAATGGCAATCATCGAGTTCGTAGACCGTGACGTCGACGCAAAAGGTGCCGGCGACAAGGCCCGCGTCGCGGCTGAAGAAGCTAGCGAAGAATAAAATTCAATAAATACTGATACTTAATCCCCGTTAACGCCGCTAGCGGGGATTTTTTGTGCGTATGATTCGTTAGTATCGCTTTCGATCTCCACCACAATGGGTTGAATATTTCGCTCAAACTACACGCCTTCGGCGGATGACCCGAATCGTCAATTGGCAACCAAATGCTCTCAGGTACTTGAAATATAACAGGATATTGTTTCATCTAGGGATAGATTCGATGATTCTACATACAATATCTTGGGGTGGGCCATTTTTGAAATACAATTTAAGGTTGACCTACCTATTTGCAACATGTCTAAAAAGAAATGTGGGAGGATTGATTCATTTATTTAGATCAATGAATATCAGCGCTTCCGACATTAAAATTGTGGCGTGACGTAAGGTCGCTTTCACAGCATCACCGGTAAGGTGGTTTCAAAACTGAGTGAGAAGTAGTCTAACTATGTGGCAGCCGAAAAAAGACAGTTTCGAAGTTCGGCCTGACTCAGTTGGATTGAATAGTGAATTTATGACAAAGGCAAAAATGCTGGATAGTTTGTTTGAGGACCTGGGGAATTTAGCCCCACGCGGGTATTCCGCAGGACTTCATATACGTTATGCTTCACCTCTGGTTTATGTTAAAACCTACGATGAGGATTGGCTAAAAGTATATGATGACAACGCTTATATGCTCCGAGATCCGTTGGTATTTTGGGGGCTTGGCGTAAAAGGCGCAACACGTTGGAGCGCGATAAAACTACCTGATCCATTTGATATCATGGGCAAAGCCAGGGGCTACGGGTTGGCCTATGGCGCCGTTATTTCGTGGGGTCCTATCACCTCTCGATCCATTATTGGTATTGCAAGGGGCGACCGGGAATTTACCGACAGCGAAATAGAGGAAGCCGTAGAAATCGCGCAGAAACTGCACGAGGCGGCAGAACCACCAACAGAACTTACAGACGCGCAGGTAGAGGCCCTGCAATATCTATCCGATGGGTATCGGCACGCCGCTGCAGCTGCAGAGATTGGAATTTCAGAGAGCGCTCTGAAAGCCCGTCTTAAATCTGCGCGAATACGATTGGGTGCAAGAACCACAGCTGAAGCGTTAAGAAAGGCGCGAGAATACCGGTTCCTGTAACCTACTGCCAAACCTTTGAAAACTGGGATTTCAATGCGAAACTGGAGGCTAATATGCAAGTTACCACTCTCTCTTTTGACAACATGCACAAGCATGGGGACTTGTTCCCGAGTATGCTCAGGGCGCGCCATAGTACGTTCATAGGGCGGAACAAGTGGGTGTTACCCGAAGCTGACGGGATGGAATACGACCAGTATGACACCCCGGCCAGCAGATGGGTTGCTGTCCATGAATTCGGCCAGGTTCTTGCGGGCGTACGGCTTACACCGACAACTGCAAAATGCGGCATCTATTCCTATATGATCCGGGACGCGCAACTTGGCCTGCTGGATTCGATCCCAAGTGATCTGTTGTGGGAAGAAGCACCGGTAGCATCGCACGTATGGGAAAGTTCACGGGTATTTGTTTCGCAATCCGTACCTTCCAAATTGCGCCTGCGCGTTCAAATTGCTTTGATTGCTGAAATGGTTAGCTCGGCCCGTAGCCTCGGGGCATCTACCCTTTTGGGCATCATTCCCGAACACTCACCGCGCCTTGCTCGGCGCACCGGGATTGATTGTGAGATAGCTGGTCCGGTTCTCGAATTCGAAGAAGCACGCAGCGTATGCGTGAACATCAATCTGTCGCAGAAACTGCACTAAACACTGCCGCGCGCGCGGGCGCTTCCAACCCGCCCGCGTGGGGCCTAAGATACGGTTATGGCCGATCTGTTTTCAAATGATGTAACCCCGCCCGATCCCGACGGTGCACCGCACCCTCTGGCCGACAGGTTGCGACCCCGCACAATTAGCGATGTTATAGGCCAGGATCAGCTGTTAGGCGCAGATGGCCCGCTTGGCATGATGCTGGCGACCGGCAGCCTTTCGTCGCTTGTTTTATGGGGCCCGCCGGGGGTGGGCAAAACCACCATCGCACGGCTTTTGGCGGATGAAACCGATCTGCATTTCATTCAGATCAGCGCAATTTTCACGGGTATTCCTGATCTCAAGAAGGTGTTTGAAGGCGCGAAGATTCGCCGCCAGAATGGCAAGGGTACATTGCTTTTTGTTGATGAAATTCATCGGTTTAACAAGGCGCAGCAGGATGGGTTTCTGCCGTTCATGGAGGACGGCACAATCCTGCTGGTAGGCGCAACCACTGAAAACCCTAGTTTTGAACTGAATTCTGCTTTGCTGTCGCGTGCACAAGTGCTGGTATTGCAGCGTCTTACGCTGGCCGATCTTGAGCTACTGGCCCAAAGGGCGGAAAAGGAATTGGGAAAACCTCTGGCCCTTAACGGTGATGCCCGTGAGGCACTGCTGGAAATGGCCGATGGTGACGGGCGCGCGTTACTGAACCTGATTGAGCAGGTTATGGCCTGGAAACTGGGTAAGAAGATCGATGTTGATACGTTAACCACCCGCCTAATGCGCCGGGCTGCCAAGTTCGACAAATCGGGTGATGAGCATTTCAACCTGATTTCCGCGTTGCACAAATCGGTTCGTGGCTCTGACCCGGATGCAGCGCTATACTGGTTTGCACGGATGCTGACAGGCGGCGAAGACCCGCGTTATCTGGCGCGCCGGATCACCCGGATGGCGGTGGAAGACATCGGCCTTGCCGACCCTCAGGCGCAGCATATTTGTTTACAGGCCTGGCAGTCCTATGAACGGCTTGGATCGCCCGAGGGTGAATTGGCGTTGGCGCAGGCGGTGACGTATCTGGCGCTGGCCCCGAAATCAAACGCTGGATATGCCGCGTTCAAGAATGCGATGGCAGCAGCAAAACAGTTTGGCTCTGAACCACCCCCAAAACACATCCTGAATGCACCAACGCAGATGATGAAAGATCAGGGCTACGGTGATGGATACGCCTATGACCATGACGAAGAGGGCGGGTTTTCCGGGCAGAATTACTTTCCCGAAACCATGAAGCGCGGGGTTTACTATCAGCCGGTTGAACGCGGCTTTGAGCGCGAGTTAAAAAAACGCCTGGATTATTTCGTCAAAATGCGTGCCAAGCAGCAGGGCGGTTGACAAGCAGCCCGGTCCGCGAAAGAGAAAGCCTATGTTTACAACAGTTCTTCAGGTGGCCCTTGGTGGCGCTATCGGCGCATCGTTTCGGTTCCTCATTGCTTCGGTGGTGGCGTTTCCGCTTGGCACGCTTGCAGTTAATGTGATCGGCTCGTTCTTGATGGGGATCGCGTTTGTCGTGCTTGCAGAAAAGGGTCTGGCACGATGGATGCCATTTATGATGGCCGGAGTGCTTGGTGGTTTCACGACTTTTTCGGCGTTTTCACTGGATACGTTGAAACTGTACGAAGCCGGACGGATCGCGGCCGCTGGTGGATACATTTTGGCATCAGTGATTCTGCCGCTACTTGCCCTATTCGTAGCGATTGCAATCATGCGGGGATTACAGGCATGAGCCGGGTCCAGACATTGCGCGTTGGCGCAGACGAATCTGACCAACGGTTGGACCGTTGGTTTCGCCGCCACTTCCCACATGTGGGGCAGGGACGGATAGAAAAGCTGTGCCGCAAGGGTGAAATCCGGGTGAATGGCGGCCGGGTCAAGGCCTCTACCCGGGTGTCGCCGGGGCAGGATATTCGTGTACCGCCTCTGCCAGATAATGCCGCCCCCAAACACCCGCCGAAATCAACGGTGTCCGCCGCTGACGCCGAAATGATACAGTCTTGCGTGCTGTATCGCGATGACCAGTTGATCGTGATCAACAAACCTGCGGGCTTGCCCAGTCAGGGCGGCAGCGGTCAGACACGCCATGTGGACGGGCTGGCTGAGGCGCTGAAATATGATCTGGATGAAAAACCACGTCTGGTGCATCGGCTGGATAAGGACACGTCGGGGATAATGATTCTGGCGCGAACGCAGCGGATGGCGACGGCCCTGACTACGGCGTTCAGGCACCGCGAAACCCGCAAAACCTACTGGGCGGCTGTTGCAGGGGTTCCACATCCGCGAATGGGAACAATCAAGTTTGCGCTCGTCAAATCCGGCGGCGGGAAAAGTGGTAACGAAAAAATGCGATGCGTCCACCCCGATCAGGTGAACGAAACCTACGGTGCCAAACGCGCGACGACGGACTATGCGGTGCTTACGACCTTAGCTCAGCGTGTGTCATGGGTGGCGCTTGTCCCGATCACTGGGCGCACCCACCAGCTACGGGCGCACATGGCCGAAATGGGGCATCCGGTAATCGGTGATGGTAAGTATGGTGGCTCCGGTCAGGAAAATCTTGGCGAAGGTTGGGGTGCGCAACTGGGTGGTGACATCAGCCGCAAGCTGCACCTTCATGCTCGGTCACTGCGGTTTGAACATCCGGAAACCAAAGCGATCATGAGCTTCACTGCCCCCCTGCCACCCCATATGGTGAGTACCTGGGCGACGGTTGAATGGCGGATTGGCGATGTCCCAGAGGATCCGTTTGAGGACCTGATTTGAGCCAGTGGGAAGCCAAACGATTTTGGAAGTCTGCAACAGCTGTGGCAGAGGACGAAGGATTTGGCATCCTGCTTGATGGGCGCCCGGTACGAACCCCGGCACGAGTTCCTCTCAATGTACCAACGCTTGTGCTGGCGCAGGAAATAGCCGCAGAATGGGATGCCCAGGATGGTAAAATTGACCCGGGGTCAATGCCATTTACCCGGGCGGCGAATGCAGCGATTGATAAGGTTGCCCTTCAACATTCTGAAGTTGCGGAATTGCTGCTGGCCTACGGGGACAGTGACCTGCTATGTTATCGGGCAGATGGCCCAGACGGGCTGATTTCGCGTCAAAATGCAGCTTGGGACCCGCTATTGGATTGGGCGCTTAATGTGCTGGGTGTACAGTTACATTCGCATACCGGGGTTATACATGTACCCCAAAATCCAGACAGCATTTCGCGACTCTCCAAACAAGTTCACGCGCTTTCAAATTTTGAACTGGCTGCATTCCACGATCTGGTCAGCCTATCTGGTTCGCTCGTGATTGCATTCGCGACTCTGCATAGATTTCGCCCTGTTGAAGAACTTTGGGAAATTTCCAGAATCGATGAAAATTGGCAATCTGAGCAGTGGGGTGAAGATGAAGAGGCGCAAGTGCTAGAAAAAGTGAAGCGCCAATCTTTCGTGAACGCTGAAAAATTTTATACCCTTTTAGTCAGAAAAACCTGAGTTTTTAGCGCTTTAAAGGTGATTCCTGATCGGTTGTTTACGTAGGATAAACAAACAAATTCCTTGATCAAACACTTGACGATTCGTGATGAATCTTAGCAAAGTGTCCTATGTTGCGGGGACCACCCCCCCAATCTATCGCCCCTGGCCAATCCTTGGCCGGACTTACTGCCTGCAAAAGGCAGACTAATCAGGAAGAGGTAAATATGAAAAAGACAATAATTTTTGGCGCAATGGCCGTAGCTGGTCTGGCTGCTGTTTCAGCATCCGCTGCTACGCTTGACGACGTCAAAGCAAAAGGCGAACTGGCCTGTGGCGTGTCCACTGGTCTGGTTGGCTTTGCTGCTCCAGACGCCAATGGCGTATGGGCTGGCTTTGATGTCGACATCTGCCGCGCTGTAGCTGCAGCTGTTCTTGGCGACTCGAACGCTGTTAAATACGTTCCACTAACTGGTAAGACACGCTTTACGGCGCTCGCTTCCGGCGAAGTTGACTTGCTGGCACGTAACACAACATGGACTTTCAGCCGCGACGTCGATCTGAAGTTCACATTTGTTGGTGTTAACTACTACGATGGCCAAGGCTTCATGGTTCCCAAGGAACTGGGTGTTGCTTCCGCTAAAGAACTCGATGGTGCAACGATCTGCATTCAGACCGGTACAACAACCGAGCTGAACCTGGCTGACTTCTTCCGTTCAAACGGAATGACCTATGAGCCAGTGCCAATCGAAACAAACGCTGAAAGCCAGCAGAACTATCTGGCCGGTGCTTGTGACGTTTACACCACTGACGCTTCCGGTCTGGCTGCGACACGTGCAACTTTCGAAAATCCTGGCGATCACGTTCTTCTGCCAGAAATCATTTCGAAAGAGCCTCTGGGTCCACTAGTTCGCCACGGCGACAACCAGTGGGGCGACATCGTTCGCTGGACTCTGAACGCACTGATCACAGCTGAAGA
>CAZRHV010000080.1:0-3358 GCA_964599985.1 uncultured Marinosulfonomonas sp.
GATTCGGTCACAAGAAGGCGAACGTTTGACGGATCTGGTTCTATTTTTTGACGAAGACGGTAGATATGGGTTTCCAATGTGTGGGTGGTGACCCCCGCATTATAGCCCCAGACCTCGTGCAGCAGCACGTCGCGTGCAACCACGCCTTCGGTGGCCCGATAGAGGAATTTCAGGATGTTGGTTTCTTTCTCGGTCAGGCGAATTTTCTTGTCATCCTCAGTGATTAGCATCTTTGCAGCCGGTTTAAATGTGTACGGCCCAAGCTGAAAAACCGCGTCTTCTGACTGCTCATGCTGGCGCAGTTGCGCACGGATGCGGGCCAGCAGAACCGGGAACTTGAACGGCTTGGACACATAGTCATTGGCACCGGCATCGAGGCCCAGAATTGTGTCAGCGTCCGAATCATGGCCCGTCAGCATCACAACCGGGCATTTGACGTTTTGTTTGCGCATCCGGCGGCAAAGTTCGCGGCCATCGGTATCGGGCAGGCCGACATCCAGAATGATCAGATCGTAAATGGCTTCTTTCGCCTTCACCATGGCGCTGGCACCGTCTTCGGCTTCGAACACGTCAAAGTCTTCGGTCATCAACAATTGTTCGCTCAGGGCTTCGCGAAGGTCATCGTCATCATCAACGAGAAGGATCTTTTTCAGGGTGGCCATCTGGGAAACCTCTTCTTTCAACTTTCACAAGACATGGAAGACCGTGGGCCTGGCTACAAGATTTACTACCAAACGTTCACGCGGAGTTGTCAAAACGGCGGCAAATGTTTCATATTCCAGCGAATTCGGCTAGATCAGCCGGGTAAATACCTGGGATGTTACATGACACTTGCCCCGACGATTCTGGAACGACTGGCCCGCGCGCGCTCTGATCTGCGTATGGGGGTGCCGGTGGTGTTGTCCTTTGAGGGGGCTGATTTACTGGCTATTGCCGCCGAGGTTCTGGCGCCTGAACGGCTGGCGGATTTTCGTGCGTTAGGGGCACCGGTGCTGGCGTTGACGCGGCGCCGTGCCGAGACATTGAAGGTGCGGTGTTATGACGGGGATATAGCGCGGATAGCGGTGCCCGGCGATGTAGACGTGGATTGGGTGGCGGATATTGCAGACCCGGCGGATGATTTGCGCGCACCGATGAAGGGGCCGCTCAATGCGCTGCGCGGCGGTAGTGCCGAGGTTTATCGCGGTGCGATTGCGTTGGTTAAAGAAGCGCGGTTGTTGCCTGCCGTGTTGGGGGTGGAACTGTCGGGGAACGGGGCTGAATTTGCCGCCGGGAATGGTCTGACCCACCTTGATTTGACGGATGCAGATGCGGTTATATCCAATAAAACGCATTTGAATCAAGTTGTTAGCGCGCGCGTACCGCTCGCGGTGTCCGAGGCCGGGCGGGTGCATGTATTTCGCCCCGATGACGGATCCGAGGAACATTACGCGGTAGAAATCGGGCGGCCGGATCGCGCGAAACCGGTGCTGACGCGATTGCATTCAGCGTGTTTCACCGGGGATTTGCTGGGCAGTTTGAAATGCGATTGCGGGCCTCAGTTAAAGGCGGCAATGCGCCAGATGGGGGAGGAGGGTTCTGGGGTGTTACTGTACCTCAATCAGGAAGGTCGCGGCATCGGGCTGGCGAACAAGATGCGGGCTTATTCTCTGCAAGATCAAGGGTTCGACACGGTAGAAGCCAATCACCGGCTGGGCTTTGAGGATGATGAACGGGATTTCCGGATTGGCGCGAGTATCCTGTCGGAGCTGGGATTTTCGAGTGTGCGTTTGCTGACCAACAACCCCGCGAAGGTGTCAATGATGCAGGAAAACGCCATCGAAGTGGTTGAGCGGGTGCCGCTGAAAGCCGGGGAAAACCCGCTGAATGCAGAATACCTGAAAACCAAGGCGAAGAAATCGGGGCACCTTTTGTGATCACACATGAAGATGCCTGATCTTGTGATCACAAAACGCGGTTTGCGATTTCAGGGGCGATATTTCCCGTGCAGCATTGGGCGGGGTGGAATAGCCGAAAATAAGCGCGAAGGCGATGGTGCGACGCCTTATGGAGTGCATCGGATTGTTGGCTGCCTGTACCGCCCGGACCGTATCCCCCGCCCTAACGGTTGGGCCGTACCGATACGAATTGGTGATCTGTGGAGCGATGATAGTACCGACCCGAATTACAACAATCTGGTGCGTGCGCCACATGGCCATAGCCATGAAGCGTTGCGCCGGGCGGACCCTTTGTATGATCTGGTACTGCTGAGCGACTGGAACTGGCCGAATGCGGCAACAGGGCGTGGGTCGGCGATATTTGTGCATCGCTGGCGCAAGCCGGGGCATCCGACCGAGGGGTGCGTGGCATTGTCACCTGAGACTCTATTCTGGATTGCCCAGAGATTGGTTCCGGGTGCGAAACTGGTTGTGAACTAGCCCCGCGCGCCGAATATCGCAGATCCAACCCTTACATAAGTTGCGCCTAATGAAACGGCCGTGACGAAATCGGCGCTCATGCCCATCGAAAGTTCTGGTATACCGTTATGTTCAGCCAGTTTTGCCAACAGGGCGAAGTGCAGGATGGGTTCCTGATCGGCGGGCGGGATGCACATTAACCCGGCGATGTTCAGATCCATAGCGCGGCATTCCGCTACGAACTGATCTACCTCAGCCGGGCTGATGCCTGCTTTTTGCGGCTCTTCGCCGGTGTTTACCTGAATGAACAGCATCGGGCAGTTGCCCAGTTCCTGCGCCAGTCGGGCTATGGTTTTGGCAAGCTTGGGGCGATCCAGTGAATGGATGGCATCAAACAGTTCAAACGCCTGGCGGGTCTTGTTGGTTTGTAAGGGGCCGAGCAGGTGGACGTTCACGTTGTTATATTGTTCGCGCCATGCGGGCCATTTACCAGCGGCCTCTTGTACCCGGTTTTCGCCAAACAGGCGGTGGCCCAGTTTAAGGACTGCGGTGACACGCTCATCTGGTTGCAGCTTGGAGACTGCAATCAGGTTGGTGGCGCCTTCGATTCGCCCGACTCGCTGTTCCTGAGCCCTGATTTCAGCACTTATTGTCTCGATCGACATTTATATATCCTCTGACAAGCCGTAAAATTTGTAGATATCCGTGATTTATCCGGTTTTATTGGCTTCTTTGTCAGGGCTTGCAACAACTGTGTGTCGTCAATGCATCATATCTGCGCCTCCAACCCACACGACGCGCAGCGAAACTTGACGATAATGTCCCGTAAGAGCATTTACAGGGTGTGCTTATGTCAGTTCGCTGGCATTTATGAAATTAACCTCGAGGGAAAAAATGAAAAAGATTCTCCTTTCTTCCGCAGCTGTATTTGCCTTCGCTGGCGCAGCCTTTGCGGACGTAAC
>CAZRHV010000080.1:3458-9360 GCA_964599985.1 uncultured Marinosulfonomonas sp.
GGTGGCGAAATCTTCGGTGTTTCTGCTGGTGTAATGGTCGGCAACATCGACCTGAAGCTGGCTTACGCTGACTCAGCCGCTGCAAACACATCCTTGGGTGTTTCTGCTTCGACTACATTCGGTACAATTACCGTTGGCGCGTTCTACGTTGCTGAAGATCAGGAAGATGACAACTACGGTTTAACTGTTGCTCATGCCAGCGGTCCTCTTTCGATCGACGCGTTCTTCCACGGTGGTAGCGATGAAGACTTTGGTCTGAATGTAGCTTATGAGCTTTCTTCCGACACAAGCATCTTTGTTGGTCACTCTGACGACGATGGCAGCTATATCGGTGTAGAGCACGCGCTTAGCGATAGCGTAAAATTCACTGCTTCTTACGGTGATGACACCAACAATGCTACGAACGATGAGATCGGTCCAAAGGAATACCTCACTGGTATCGACCTGAACCTTTCGCTTAGCTTCTAAGCAAACCAAAATATTTACGGAAAGGGCGGCCAATTGGCCGCCCTTTTTGTATGCCCTTACAATTGTTGCGATGTGCTAAAACAATTTCGGAGCTTGCTTCAGTTATTTCGCTTCGATACGGTTCGTACCAGAATTAAAGGGGACTGGTTCATTCATGACTCGCACAAATCTTAGTAAATTTGTTGTTATTTCCGCATTTGCTCTGTTTTTAACCGGCTGTGGTGGAAATGGAATTGGAACCAGTCTTGGCTCCCTTGGCGGGAAGGTTTTTGGCCGAGGCGCGCCAGTTGTAGCCGCGACCGAAGATATTATAGTAGAAAACGCCACCGCCGGAACACCGCCGCCTGCGCAAAGGCTGACAGCAGCCGTACCGGCGCGACGGGGTTTGTTCGCGCGCAGGGCCGTTGATCCGAACACCGCCATACAGGTTAACAAATTTATATGGTCGGCATCTTTGGACGTTCTGAACTTTCTGCCCTTGCAGTCAGCAGACCCTTTTACCGGTGTTATTGTCACGGGTTTTGGTACCCCACCGGGTGGTAGACGTGCCTATCGGGCGACGGTTTTCATTAGCAATTCGGCACTGGACGCCAGTTCTTTGAATGTTTCACTGCATACCCGGGGTGGCCCGGCAAGTGCGGTGACTGTACGTGCGATTGAGGATGCGATCCTTACTCGGGCGCGCGAACTGCGGATTGGTGGCAGCTAGCGCTGGACCCCGTTGGATAGCTAAATTACTACAGCGCCGGGTTTGATCCCGGCGTTTTTATGAAGGACCAAGAATATGTCGCGCTATGATGCGAGTTCCATTGAAAAGAAATGGCAAGCGGTCTGGGAAGACGCGGGTACGTTTGTAGCCACCCGCGAGGGCGGAAAACCGAAGTATTATGTTTTGGAAATGTTCCCCTACCCGTCCGGTCGTATCCATATGGGGCATGTGCGCAACTATACGATGGGCGATGTGGTGGCACGCTATAAGATCGCCACCGGGCACAACGTGCTGCACCCGATGGGCTGGGATGCGTTTGGAATGCCAGCGGAAAACGCGGCAATGGCGTCGGGTATTCATCCGCGCACGTCCACACATCAGCAGATAGCCGCGATGAAGGATCAGATGAAACCGCTGGGCTGGTCGCTGGACTGGACCCGAGAATTCGCGACCTGTGATCCGGAATACTACGGACAACAGCAGAGCATGTTCATCGACTTCATGGATAAGGGGTTGGTGTATCGCAAAGAGGCGGTGGTGAACTGGGACCCGGTGGATATGACCGTGCTGGCGAATGAGCAGGTGATTGACGGTAAGGGCTGGCGATCTGGCGCACAGGTTGAGCGGCGCGAGCTGACGCAATGGTTTTTCAAGATTTCGGATTATTCCGAGGAATTGCTGGAAGCGATTGATCATCTGGATAACTGGCCCGCCAAGGTCAAGCTGATGCAGAGGAACTGGATCGGCAAATCCCGCGGGATTGAGATACCGTTTCATCTGAGCGCGCCGGTGCATGGGATTTCGGAGGTGGTATGTTATTCCACCCGCCCCGACACGATGAATGGCGCAAGCTTTGTGGCGATTTCGTCGGATCATCCGCTGGCGAAGGCGTTAGAGGGGGATTCGGCTGAGGTTGCCGCGTTCTGTGCGGATTGCCGCAAGATGGCGACCACCGAAGAAGCAATGGAAAAGGCCGAGAAGCTGGGGTTTGATACCGGGCTGGTGGTGCAACATCCGGTTTACCCTGATCAGGAGTTGCCGGTGTGGATCGGGAACTTTGTGCTGATGGATTATGGGACCGGGGCTGTATTTGGTTGCCCGGCCCACGATCAGCGCGATCTGGATTTTTCGCGGAAATATGATCTGCCGGTGCGTAATGCGTTTTATATGCCCGGCGATGAGGTTGAAGTGGGTAATGAGGCACTGGTTCCGACCAAATCCGAGGTGGTGCAGTTCACCGATCACTTTGCCGGGGTTGGGCTGGTTAGTAGCCAGGATGCAATTGACGCGACGATTGACTGGTTTGAGGCTAAGGGGCTTGGCACCGGGATGGTCAAGTATCGCCTGCGCGACTGGGGTTTAAGCCGTCAGCGTTATTGGGGCTGTCCTATTCCAGTGGTGCATTGTGATACCTGCGGTGTCGTGCCGGAGAAGAAAGAAAACCTGCCGGTGGTGTTGCCGGATGATGTGACGTTTGATCTGCCGGGCAATCCGCTGGACCGGCACCCGACTTGGCGGGATGTTGATTGCCCAAGCTGTGGCAAGCCCGCGCGTCGGGAAACCGACACGATGGATACGTTTGTGGATTCGTCATGGTATTTTGCGCGGTTTACGGCGCCGCGCGCAGAGACGCCGACCGATCTGGAAGACGCGAAGTATTGGATGAATGTCGACCAGTATATCGGCGGGATTGAACATGCGATCCTGCATCTGCTCTATTCGCGGTTCTTTGCGCGGGCGATGAATATCTGCGGACATCTGCCAAAATCGGCGATTGAGCCGTTTGATGCGTTGTTTACCCAGGGGATGGTGACGCATGAGATTTATCAGACACGCGATGATAAAGGTCGCGCTGTGTATCATCTGCCAGAGGATGTGGCCGAGGGTAAGTTGATTGCCACCGGCGAAGTTGTGGAAATTGTGCCATCCGCCAAGATGTCGAAATCGAAGAAAAACGTCGTCGATCCGGCTAATATTGTTGTTGAATACGGGGCGGATACGGCGCGTTGGTTTGTTTTGTCGGATAGTCCACCCGAGCGCGACGTGGAATGGTCAGCGTCGGGGGCTGAGGCGACGGCAAAATTCCTGAACCGGATCTGGGTGCTGTCGGATAAGATTTCCGGGATGTCTGCGGGCGCATCCGGTAGTGGTGACACTGATCTGGAACGTGCGATGCACAAAGCAATTTTTGAGGTGACCCAAAGTATTGATACATTTGCGTTTAATAAGGCCATCGCCAATCTCTATGAGTTCAGCAACGTGCTGGGCAAATCCAAGGCGGGAACTGAAATGCAAGTTCGTGCGATACACAAGCTGGCGCAATTGATGGCGCCGTTTACGCCGCATCTGGCGGAGGAAATCTGGGCGCTTCATGGTGGCGCCGGTCTGGTTGCAAATGCGGATTGGCCGGTGGCAGACGAAACGCTGCTGGTTGAGGACAATGTGACCCTGCCAATCCAGATCAACGGCAAACGGCGGGCGGAAATTACCGTGCCAAAAGACACGCCGAAAGAAGAGGTTGAAAAAATCGTGCTGAGCAATGATGCTGTGTTGCGCGCCCTTGATGGGGGCACGCCGAAAAAACTGATCGTTGTTCCGGGACGGATTGTGAATGTCGTTATCTAGGATTGCCCTTGGATTTGTTCTGATCTTGTTCACTGCCCTTGCCGGTTGTGGCTATACACCTGCTTTTGCCCCCACTGGCCCGGCAAGTGAACTGCGGTCACAAGTAGCGATGGACGCCCCTAATAATCGCAATGAATTTGATCTGGTCGGGCAGTTGGAACAACGGCTGGGCCATTCAACGGCGCCTCGTTTTAGATTGTCATATAATATCAACACCTCAAAAGACGGGGTTGGGGTGACGCCCGGGCAGGAAATCGTGCGGTTTAATGTTTTTGGCAAGGTGCGGTTTACCCTGACGGATATTGCCACCGGAGCGGTTCTGACCAACGGCAGCACCGATACGTTTACCGGTTATTCGGTTGGGTCGGTCGATGTAACGGCGACGCCCCCGGGGACCAACGCCACAATCGCCACTTTGTCGGCGGAACGTGACGCCGAGGCGCGCCTGATGGTGGCGCTGGCGGATCAGATCGTGACCCGGTTGATTGCGACCTCCGGGACCTGGGCACAATGAAACTATCACCGCGTGATGCCGGTGGATATTTTGCCAGACCTGACGCCGATAAAACCGGGCTGCTGATATACGGCATGGATGCAATGCGGGTGGCGTTGAAGCGCCAGCAGGTAATCGCAGCACTGGTCGGTGAAAAGGGCGATGAAGAAATGCGCCTGACGCGGATTGCGGCGGCGGATTTGCGCAAAGACCCGGCATTGCTGTTGGACGCGATAAAAGGCCAGAGCTTTTTCCCCGGTCCGCGTGTGGCATTTGTTGAAGACGCCGGCGACGGGCTGGCCAAGGTTATTGGGCCAGCTTTGCAAGACTGGCAGGCGGGCGACGCGCAAGTTATCGTGACCGCCGGTTCGCTGAATGCGCGCTCAGCCTTGCGGAAATTGTTTGAGGGGCATGGCAATGCTTACGCGGTTGGCATTTATGATGATCCACCAAGCCGGGGCGAGATTGAGGCCGATCTGAAGCGCGCTGGTTTGGGGGACGTGGATGGTGACGCGATGCAGAGCATAGTCGAGCTTTCGCGGGTACTTGATCCGGGTGACTTGCGGCAAACCATTGAAAAACTGGCGCTGTATAAGCTGAGCGATACGGGGCCTGTGACTACCGAAGATGTTTTCGCCTGCGCCCCTGTCAGCACGCAGGCGGCGCTGGATGATGTGCTGAACTGCGTCGCCGAGGCGCGTGACGGTGAAATCGGGCCAATCATTCGAAAGCTGGAAAGCCAGGGTATTCAACCGGTTGGACTGTGCATCGGCGCAACCCGGCATTTTCGCACGCTGCACGCAGCGGCGAGCGATCCGGGGGGGGTTGGTGCCGGTCTGGCGCGCGCACGTCCGCCGGTGTTCGGGCCACGGCGCGACCGGATGAGCAGGCAGGCGCAGGGCTGGGGAATGCGCAAGCTGGAGCAGGCGTTGCAAATGCTGACGGAAACTGATCTGAAATTACGTTCCAGCGCCAAGGCGCCACAGATGGCGGTGATGGAGCGCACTTTGATACGGCTGGCCATGTTGGGAAAACGCTGAATGTATACTGTTATTGGAAGTCTGAGATCAAGGACATTACGGGTGTTGTGGCTGTTGGAAGAGCTGGGGCTGGCCTATGAGCATCTGCCCGCCTCGCCCGGATCGGATCAGGTGCGTGCGCATTACTCAACGGGCAAAGTGCCGGTTCTGCTGGAGGGCGAACATACGTTTACCGATTCTATCGCGATTATGACCTATCTGGCGGACAAACATGGGCAATTTACATTTAAGGCTGGCACCCCAGAACGGGCTGTTCAGGATGGGCATACCAATTTCCTGGTGGATGAGTTTGACGCCATCCTGTGGACAGCGGCGCGCCATAGTTTTGTACTGCCCGAGGAACACCGGGTTCCGGCGGTAAAAGACAGCCTGAAATGGGAGTTTGAGCGCAGCCAGAAACGGCTGGTAGAGCGGCTGGGCAGCAATCCGTTTTTGATGGGTGAAGTGATGACCATCGCGGACATTCTGGCGGTGCATTGTGGCGGCTGGGCAATTGCAGCAAAGTTCCCGACCACCGAGCCGGTTTTTCGGGATTACATTGATCGGCTGCGTGCGCGCCCGGCGTTT
>CAZRHV010000081.1:0-9229 GCA_964599985.1 uncultured Marinosulfonomonas sp.
CGCACCACGGAAAAGTGCCTGCAAGTTAACGTACCGCTGATTTCAGTGATCATCGGTGAAGGGGGTTCTGGTGGAGCTGTAGCATTTGCCACGGCAGACAAGGTGGTGATGCTGGAACATTCGATCTATTCAGTGATTAGCCCGGAAGGCTGCGCTACCATCCTCTGGAAAAATTCCGAAAAGATGCGCGAGGCCGCCGAAGCCTTGCGCCTGACAGCCCAGGATCAGGTACAACTGGGTGTGGCTGACAAGGTAATACCGGAACCCATCGGTGGTGCGCAAAGAGATCGGGCAGGAACAATTAAATCTGTAGGCAAAGTGATCGGCACGTTGCTGAAAGAGTTGCAGAAGAAAAAGCCAGATCAGCTGCGCAAAGATCGCCGGCAGAAGTATCTGGATATGGGGACAAAAAGCCTAAAGGCATAGACCAATAGCGTGAGAGCAGGAGCCTGATTGAATGAGCCTAACAGAAGATATTGCAGACGAACTCGCCAAAAAAACCATGGCTATCATTGGCGGGACCGACGACAACGAACTTGTGAATGATGTAGCGACCGCCATTGGCGCGTCGTCAGCAACCTTGCAAGAGGCTTATCTGACAGCAATGCGTATCCGGCGCGCTGAAAACCGTGCGTTCGTAATTATGGATAAATTCGAAAAAGACGGGCCTAAAAAGAAAAAGTAGCGCGGTCTACTTGCTACCACATGGTTTTGGCTGCCCGGCCCACCCAGTCGGCGTCATAAGTTGGGCCACCCACGTCACCATCTGTCATAGCCGACAAAATCTGCCCCACAGTTGGCAGACCCTCGCTTTGATCACCACCGCTCCACAAATCGGCCCGCATGATTGCCCGCGCGCATTGGCTATATATCTCATTGATTTTAATCACCGTTACGCTGCGCGGATGCTGGCCTTGTTGTTCAAACCGGTTCAGCATTTCGGGATCTGCGGTAACTTTCGCCTGCCCGTTCACCCGCACCACATTGTTTGATCCCGGCACCATGAACATCAGCGAAACCCGCGGGTCGCGGACGATATTGCGCAGGGTATCAATGCGATTGTTGCCGCGCCAATCCGGCAGGGCCAGCGTGTGTTCATCTATCTCAGCCACCACCGGCCCCGCGTCTCCACGCGGGCTGGCGTCGGTACCTTCAGGGCCAACGGTGGACAGAATGCAGAACTTTGAAGCCATGATCCAGGCCCGGTACGCGGGTGTCATCTGGTTTGCGACTTTCTTTAACGAAGCCGCCCCCGGTGTTCCATAAAGCGCGTGAAGGTCATCAAGAGTTTCGATGTATTTCATTGTGTACCAGCCGCAAACCCGGCTTCAGCCATCAGGCGATTGGAATTGGTTTCAATCGCTTCTTCAAGCTCTGCCATAAAATCTTCTTTAGTTTTGCCCGCAGCAATTCGTGGCAAAAACTCCAGCACTGCCACCCCCGGCTTTCGATAAATCCCCCGTTTGGGCCAGAACACCCCGACATTGGTTGCGGCAGGCACACAGGCCTGCCCGGTCTGTTCATAAAGCAGGCCGGAACCGATTTTGTATTTCGCCGAAACCCCCGGCGCGATGCGCGTGCCTTGCGGATATATCACCAACTGCCCGGGCAGATTTTTGCCACTTTCCACATCAGCCTTCATTTTCTTGATCGCCTTGCCCTTATCGCCCCGGCGGACCGGCACATTGCCCATCCGGTCACCAAAGAACCGAAAAATCGGCAGGCGGTGTAGCTCCTGTTTGATGATGAAACGCGGATGCCAGGAAACGCTGACAATCATCACCACATCCAGAAAAGACTGATGTTTTGAAGCAATCATAACTTCATCCGTTGGCACCTCACCCCGGATTTCAGTTTTTAGCCCGGCGATCCAGCCAAGAGTCCATCGCACATAGCGGGCATAGGTCTGAATAAAACGGTATACAGCGTTACGGCTGAACAGCGCGAATGGCACAAAAACCAACGCCATCAGCGGCATCATCAGGTACATCTGGATGATAAAAACCAGCGAACGCAGCCATTGTATAGCGTACCCCATCAGGTGATCCCCCTCAGTGCGCGAAACGCTGCCAAACGGGTTGCGACGAAGGCCACGACGCCTGCAAGTGGTGGGATGAGTGTTGGCCAAAGCCAGTGCAAACCCTGAAATCCCAGACCTGTTAAAAATCCACCGTCGGTCGTGGCACCCGGTAACAACAGAATTGCCAGAACACCGATGAGCGTCCCGATGAAAGCCCCACTAAAGGCGCGCAATGTGAACCGGCGTACAAATGCGCGGGCAATAAATGTGTCGCGCGCGCCCACAAGGCGAAGCACCTGAATAACTTGCCCATTTGCCGCCAATGCCGAATTTGCAGCCAGTGTGATCATCGCCGCCGTTGCCGCCGCGATAAGCAGTATTGCCATCAAGCCCAACAAACGCAGCCTGTCCGCTGCCGCCACCAGTGGTTGGCGCCAACGGGTATGATCATCCAGAACTGCACCAGGGGCCTCTGCTTGCAGGCGCAATCGCAAGCCATCTGTATCAAATCCCGGATCATCCTCGATCACTTCAATCAGCTTTGGGATCGGCAGGCTATCCAGAGGCAGGTCGGGGCCGAACCAGGGCTCTAACAATGCACGTTCTTCGGCTTGCCCCAAAACGCGGGCAGAACGGACACCAGGCGTTGCCTTTAACACCCGTATTGCTGCCGCCGTCTGCGTATCCAACTGTTCTACCGGCGCTGAAATGCGTACCGTGGCTGAACGTGCCAGTTCCGATGACCACCGGTCCGCCAAACGGCCCGTGGCCAGTGACAGAGCCAACGCAAAGACCGCCAGAAACGCCATCGCCCCGGCAGTAAACTGGGTCAGTCGCGCAGTGTAGCCGGATGGTGGCACCACCCTGTCGGCCCGTGCTTCCCACGAAATCGGAATCAACAGTTTTTCGCTGATATTCACAGGTCTGTCCCCGCCGATTGTAACTGGCGGTCACGTATCCGCAAAACCCGGATAGGCACCTGAGCTTTTGCCGCACGGATCAGGTTCAGATCGTGGGTGGCGATCAAAATGGCTTTGCCCATTTTATTCAATTCAACCAACAGCGACAGCAGCCGTTCAGACATTTCCCAATCGACGTTTCCTGTCGGCTCATCTGCAATGATAACATCTGGCGACATGATCACCGCCCGCGCCAGCGCCGCGCGCTGCCTTTCGCCACCTGACAGTTCAGGGGGCAGCGCATCAGCGCGCTCAGACAGCCCCACCCAATTCAGCAATTCGGTCATATTGCCCGGATCATCCGGTTTTCCCGCAACTTCCAGTGGTAGCGACACATTTTCGGCCAGCGGCAGATGGTCCAGAAACCGGCAATCCTGGTGTACAACTCCAACACGCCGCCGCGTATGGGCAATATCGTCACGATCCATATCGCTTACATCTTTGCCAAAAAGCGTTATTTTCCCGGAAGTTGCCACCAGATCCATGTAACAAAGCTTTAGAAAAGTGGTTTTGCCAGAACCCGACGGTCCCGTCAGAAAATGAAACGACCCCGGCTGCAAGTCCAACCCTACTCCTGTCAGCAAATCGGTGCCGCCATAGCCATATGAAACATCCGTTAGTTTTATCACGTCTGTAAAACCTCTTTGCCTGCCGCGACAGTTTTGCCTCAGGCGACGGCCTCTTTCAATCGCAGGTTACGCAAAAGCTTGGAATGTTTGTATAACTTTGCTAAAAATCGGGAAAAAAGAAGCAGTAACGTATATTAATTCTGTGCCTTTCAACTAAATGGGCAACGAATTACGAATTTTGAGGTGGCTGGATGCGTATGATTTGTCCCAATTGCGGCGCGCAATATGAGGTGGATGCCGATGTCATCCCCGAGACGGGACGTGATGTTCAATGCTCGAACTGTGGGCATACATGGTTTCAAAAACATGCCGAGCAAGAGGTCGAGCAGGAACAAAGCCAGCCGGTAGAAGCTCCCACAGAAGAAGTGGGCGAGATTGAAGAAGCCGGGCAGGATGTTTCACCTGAAGAACCCACAGCCACCCCCCCTATGCAGCAGAAGCTGGATGAAGGTGTTGCCGATATTTTGCGAGAGGAAGCTCAGCGTGAAACAGCCGAGCGCTCTTCTGAAACTGGCGGATTAGAATCTCAGCCCGATTTGGGTTTGGGTCAAGCAGCGGACAACGCCGATGATACTGCCTCAAACCTGCATAGTGGCGCTGAAGCCCTGGCGGGTGTTGCAGCCACGCAAGACAGCAGCCGCCGCGATCTGTTGCCAGATATTGAAGAAATAAACTCTACCCTTGCCGCGACATCTGAAAAAGCAAGTGAAAGCGTCGAAGATGATGAACTCTCACCAGAAATCAAACGTCGTGACGGATTTCGGCGTGGGTTTTATGCAGCATTGTTTGTCTTCGCCATTATGGCTTTAGTTTACGTGTTTTCTCCAAACATCGCGACAGCGTTCCCAAAGCTTGCGCCGGCGCTGGCATCCTATGTTGACTGGGTAAATACGCTGCGAACCAGCGTTGATCGTGTGCTATTAAGCGGTGTGGATAAGATTACAGCACTGTTGGCCCAACTTAGTGGTGATCAGGGCGGCTAATGTTGTGGGCTTAAAAACGATCCAGCAGGCGCTTTAGATATTCCAGTTCCAGATCAGGGCGCTCCTGATCCGATGAACGCCGCCGGATTTCTTCCAGCAACTCCTGCGCGCGACGATAGACATCTTCGCCCTGCAATAACTGTTCATCGGTGCCAACCTGACCAGCCGCACCAGCGTCACGTCCAAGTGGATCGCGAAGAGTTTCGTTATTTGCGCGACCATTTGCTTCGCCCTGCTGGCCGGTTTGCTGATTTTGCTGTTGTGCCAGTTCATCTGCCAGTTCACGCATCCCTTCGCGCAGGGCTTCCAATGCTTCAGCCTGATTGTCTAACGCACCTGCATAATCATCCTCGCGCAGCGCCTGTTCAGCGCCTTCCATCGCGCGGCCCGCCCGATTCAACGCATCACGCGCCGCTTCGCCACCGGGTGAACCCGCCCCGGGCAGGTTCTGGGATTGCCGGTTCAGCTCATTTCGCAGCGCCTGCTGACGGTTTGCCAGGCCCTGTGCGGGATCATTCCCGGCGCCGCGTCCCTGACCTTCGCCCTGCTGATTGCCCTGGCCCCGCTCACCGCCCTGTCCGGGCTGACCTTGCTGTCCGCCCTGACCTTGCTCACCCTGCTGGCCCTGTTCACCTTGCTGACCTTGTTCACCCTGCTCACCTCGCTGGCCCTGTTCCCCCTGTTGACCTTCTTCGCCGAACTGGTCCTGCAAATCGCTAAATGTCTCATCGTTCAGGCCCTGCTGCTGTTCCAGCGTATCCGCCAATCCATCTAATGCCTGCTGCCCGGGGCCTTGCTGCCCCTGCCCCTCGGCCACCTGCATGTTTTCCATCATCTGACGCAACTGATCCATCAGTTCCTGCGCCTCTGCCATGCGGCCCTGTTCCATCAGTTCCTGCAACCGGTCCAGCATTTCTTGTAGCTGCTCGTTGGTGATTTCCTGCGTGTTCTGATTTTGCGCCTGATCAGTGTTCTGATCCTGATTTTGCGCCAGTTGCTGCATATAATCCTGCATCGCCTCGCGCAGTTCCTGCATCAGCTCTGCGATTTCATCATCCGTAGCGCCGTCGCGCATTGCCTGTTCCAGACGTTCCTCAGCACGACGCAATCGCTCAAGTGCGTCCGCAAGATTTCCGTCTTCGATCAGCACCGCAATTTCCCACAGAACCAGCGCGATTTCTTCCTGAACCTCGTCGCTCAGACTGGCCTCGGCGAATCCGGCCTCTAACCGTCGGATCGCCACCCGCAGTTTCAGATAGGCGGTGTCGGAATCAAACAGGTCGTCGGGCCGGTAGCTGACCGCGCGCAATATCTGTGCAACACGCGGCGCATTCTCACGGTTCCACAATATATCACGACGTTGCTCAATCAGCGCCGCCGCAAGTGGGTCAAAGAAACGCCGCCCCGGCAGGGTAATGGTTTCAGGCTCAGACATCCCGGCTTGCTGCGCCGCATCGGTGGCAAACAAGTTGACTTTAACCGGCAGGCCAACCCAAGGGTGCTGCGCCAGATTTTCAACCAGGGTTTCGCTGATTTCCAATCGACCCCCACGAAACGGCATCGGCAGATCGAGCGTGATCTGTTCCTGCGGCTCAGGCTCCAGCACCAGCCCATGGCGGCGATCAACGGCCTCCAGATCAAGCACCAGTTCTGCGTACGCAGATTGCACACCGTAGTCATCCGATGCCACAAAAGGCAGCTGCATGTCACCGTTCACCCGGCGCTCAACTTCGCCGCCAAGGGAAATTGTAGGAGGCGCATCAGGTGTCGCGGTAATCTGCCAACTCTGCCCGCCCGGTCCCTCAATGGTAAGTGATCCCGACTGTGCGATCTCATAACTCTGACTTGGCTGCTCGGCATCGATTTTGTCGGCAACAATTCCTGACACGGTTTCAGCAACACTCAGCGCACCAATTTCACCATATAATCGCAACGTCAGCCGGCTGCCCTCAGGCACGCTCAGATCATCCGACTGAATATCCGCCAGATATATCGTTGGCTTGCCGGTATAGGCAGGTGGTTCAACCCAGCCTTCCCAACTTGGACCGCCGCTCAGGCCAGCGCCGCTTGCACCCGTAATCAGATCACCAACAGTTGCCACCCGGAAGATTGAGCCAAAAATCAGCGCCATCAAAAACGCCAGCGTCGCAACATAGCGCAGCGCGTAAGGGTCGCGCTTTGAAACCCTCAGATCGGGCGATACAGCCTTTGCTTCAGCCGCGCGTTCGGCCATGCGTTTTACATGGGCCTGCCAGATCGCCTTGGACGCCGGATCGTCCGAACCGATGATCTGATCATCCAGCACAGCAGCAATTGGTCGGTTTGGCAGGGTTTCGTCCAGCCGTACGCGGGCGTCGTCACGCGATGGCCAGCGAAACTGGCGTAGACCGTAAATCAGCGTCGCCAGCGCAGCCACACCAGCCAGCCCCAGCAAAATCCAGCCGGTACCCAGCGATACATTCTGGTGAAAACCAAACATCAATGGCGCAAGGGAAATCAGGACAACCGTCAGCAGCGGCCAAAACGAGTTTATGAACCGCTCTGCAAGCAGACCAGCCCGGGTTAACCCAAGCGGCCATTGCAGGCGTTTCAGCGTCGCATCAGTGGTGTTGCTGCCTTTGATCATGTTCCCTTTTCACTGGCCGCCAGTGCGCTGATATCAGAGCCACTCCGGAATGGTATCGCGGTTTATCATATCATCATAGGTAGGGCGCGCACGAATGACGGCGAATTGATCGCCACTTACCAGCACTTCCGGGATCAGCGGGCGCGAATTATATTCCGACGCCATAACTGCGCCATACGCCCCGGCCGAGCGGAACGCGACCAGATCACCAGCGGTTAACGGCGCCATATTGCGGTCTTTGGCAAAGGTATCGCCGGTTTCGCAAACCGGGCCGACTATATCGTATTTGACCGGCTCTGCACCGGGCGCTGGCTCAACCACCGGCACAATATCATGGTGCGCATCATACATCGCCGGGCGTAACAGATCATTCATCGCGCTATCTAAAATCAGAAACTGACGGTCCTCACCCTGTTTCACATAGATCACTTCGCTGACCATGATCCCCGCATTGCCGGCAATCAGTCGCCCCGGCTCAATTTCAATTTCACAGTCCAGATTGCCCAAAATACGTTTGATCATATCTCCATATTCGACCGGCAAAGGTGGCGCGGTGTTCGAGCGCTCATAAGGAATGCCAAGCCCACCCCCCAGATCAAGGCGGCGGATATTATGGCCGTCACCGCGCAATTGCTGCGTCAGTTCAGCGACTTTTTCATAGGCCTGCTCAAACGGTGCAAGATCGGTCAGTTGGCTGCCAATATGAACATCAACTCCGACAACATCCAAACCCTTCAGACTGGCAGCAACGGCATAAACCTTCCGTGCACGACTGATCGGGATACCGAACTTGTTTTCCGACTTGCCGGTCGCAATTTTTGCATGGGTTTTTGCGTCTACATCGGGGTTCACGCGAATGGTAATCGGCGCAACCACACCAAGTGACAGCGCCACATCGTTAAGCGCCTCCATCTCGGGCTCAGATTCCACATTGAACTGCCGGATACCCCCGCTCAACGCCACCCGCATTTCTTCGCGGGTCTTGCCGATACCGGAAAACACAATCCGATCCCCCGGAACACCTGCGGCCTTTGCTTTCAGATACTCACCAACCGAAACAACATCGATTCCCGCCCCCAGATCACCCATCAGCTTTAACACCGCCAGGTTGGAATTGGATTTCATCGCAAAACAAACCAGATGGTCGATACTATCCAGAGCTTCGTCAAACAGTTTGAAATGACGCGTTAAGGTGGCCGCTGAATAACAGTAAAACGGGGTGCCAACCTGTGCCGCAATATCGGCAATCGCAACACCTTCCGCATACAACCTGCCACCTTTGTAGATGAAATGGTCCATTTCAATTCTTCCTGATCATCCATGTGACTTTCGCCATATCAAATGACCCTCAGACCACAAATTTGGGCAGTTCTATTTATCCGCCGATTTCAATACCAATACTGGTACTGGTATACGACCCGTTTATCGAATTATAACCAATGCTGGTTTGCCCAGTCACCGTTGGTGTTGTGGGCTCTCCATCTGCGCCACAGGACGCCAGTATCAGCGCGGCGATGCAGGCAATAACGATCCGTTTCATGCGATTTTATCCTTCCAGCGAGCAACCTGGGCGCGCACCTGTTCCGGCGCCGTCCCCCCATATGATGTGCGCGAAGCGACCGAATTTTCAACCCCAAGCACATCGAAAACCGCCTTGGTAATGCCGGCATGTTCCGATTGCATGTCTTTCAGCGCCAGTTCCGGCAGGTCGCAACCCTGTTTTTCCGCCATCGCCACCAGTGAACCAGTAATATGATGCGCGTCACGAAACGGCAGCCCCAATTCACGCACCAGCCAGTCGGCCAGATCAGTTGCCGTTGAAAACCCGCTGGCCGCCGCCACGCGCAAAGCGTCGCGATTGGCGTTCATATCCGCCACCATCCCGGTCATTGCAGCCAGTGCCAGCATCAGATTGTCTGCGGCATCAAACACCTGTTCCTTGTCTTCCTGCATGTCCTTGGAATAGGTCAGCGGCAAACCCTTCATCACCGTGAACAAGCCCACCATGGCCC
>CAZRHV010000082.1:0-9097 GCA_964599985.1 uncultured Marinosulfonomonas sp.
GCCAGCTGATCGCTTCGCCTTCACGGTCCGGGTCGGTTGCGAGGATCAGTTCGTTATCAAGTTTCAGCGCGTCCGAGATCGCTTTGACATGCTTTTTGCTGTCGCTGCCGATCTCCCATTTCATCTCAAAGCCGTTGTCGGTATCGACCGAGCCGTCTTTGGGCGGCAGATCACGGACATGGCCGTAGGACGCGAGAACGGTGTAATTATCACCGAGATATTTGTTTATTGTCTTGGCTTTAGCTGGGGATTCGACAACGACGACGGGCATGAATTTCCTCTCGACTCGGAGCTAGCGTAACGGCGCGCGAAGATGTGGCGGGATTGGGGGGGATGTCAATGCACTGCTTTCAGATTGGTATTTGCCGGTGATTGTAGTCGGTGATTGTACCTGACAATAATCTGAGTATTTGCCGATCCTTAACAGGCCAGATTCAACATTCCACCTGGCTGGCGGCTGATTTTACCCTCCAGTTCCAGATTGACCAGCGCCGGGGCAACATCGGATGCGGCCAGCTTCAGGTCGCGTATCAATTGATCCTCGGCCACCGGGCAGGGGCCAAGGCGGGACAGGATTTCGGTATGCAGTTTGATGGTATCGCGTTTGGGTTCGGGTCGTGCGGCTGGAACCTCGACTATTTTAGGCGGCGGCGGGGCTTTGACATTTTCCAAAGCTGCAATCACATCCTCAACCGAGCGCACCAGTGTTGCGCCATCGCGGATCAGGAAATTGTTCCCCGTCGCGCGCGCATCAAACGGATGCCCCGGCACCGCTAACACGTCACGCCCCTGATCCAGCGCGCATTTCGCGGTAATCAGACTGCCGGAACGCGAAGCCGCTTCAACCACAATGACACCGCTACACAGCCCGGAAATAATCCGGTTTCGCTGTGGAAAATGCCGCGCAATCGGACGCAGGCCCATGGGTTGTTCGGATATGCGCAAACCATGATCAAGGATTTCCTGCGCCAGGACTGCGTTTTCAGCCGGGTAAACCACATCCACGCCACCGGCCATCACTGCCAATGTGCCATGGGGTGCAGCGGCGATATGGGCCGCCGTATCAATGCCACGCGCCAGACCGGAAACGACGGCCAACCCGGCTTCGGCCAGTCCCGCCGCCAAACGGCGCGCCATCCGGGTACCGATGCTGGAAGCATTGCGCGCGCCCACCATGGCAATCATCGGACGCGCGATGATTTCCTGATTGCCCAGCACCCAAAGCAGGGGAGGGGCGTCATTTATCTGGGCCAGCAATTCCGGGTATTGCGGGCTGCCAAGCGCTATAAGGCGAGCACCCGCCAGTTTGCCGGCCTTCAGTTCCGCCTGAGCCACACCTTCGGGGCAAATCTTGTAATTCTCGACACCCGCCGCTTTGGCCACCTTGGGCAATTCGCGCAATGCCGCGTCCGCCGAGCCATGTTCGCGCATCAGGCGTACAAACGTCGCCGGGCCGACACGGCGGGAACGCAAGAGACGGAGCCATGACAGCCATTCTTCCTCGTGGTGGGGGGGGGTGAGGGGGTGGGTGGAAGGGAATAAATCCTTGGCCATCGTTGTTTCCATCTCTTGCAGGAAATACATTGCGTTGGTTTTGGTTAATGGAAGGTGAAGGTTGAAAGACTATCTTTTCTGCCACGGGTAAATGACCATTGCAGCCAATATGCTTAGCGTTCCCGCAGCTAATAACGGCAGTACAACGATTTCATGATTGATCTGGAAACCCGTAGTCAGAACAATACCGTAAGTACCGGTGGCGGTGATCGGCAATATTGCCAGCATCAGATAGCGTGACCAGCCGGGTGCGGTATCGAGAAAAGCGAGATAGCCCGCCCCAGTAATTTCTTTTCTGCGACCCATAAAGAGAATGGCCAAAAATACGCCGAGCACCGCAAGAATAGCTATTGGCAATGGGAAATATGCCCAACCGGTAAGGCCAAAAAATATGGCCGATATTATAGAAACAAGGATCACCTCGGGGCGAGAGGCGCGAAAGCCGGTCAATGGCGCGTGATCCGCCATTAGCATTCCCAGCAACAGAACGAGCGTTGTAACACCGGAAAAAGCAGCAAATCCGCCCAAACTTAATGCTGCCGAAGCGTCTTCAACCCAATACCAAGTTGACCATAGCGCCCAAAAGACAGCGGCAAGGGCAAGTATTGCCACGAATCCCCAGACAGATTCGGCCCGCATGACGCGACGCAGGATGAACCAGCCAAAGTAGACATCAATCAGCGTGTGCCACGAAAGACTGGTCCAGATGATTGAGTAGGGGAATGCCTCATACACCAGCGGGACAACCAGCGACTCGGCTGCCAGCCCGTAGATGCCGCCAACCAGCAAAAGGGCGGTCCAACCGGAAATTCTGAACATGCCAATCGCAATTAGCATTGGATAGGCAAACAGCCCATAAAAAGCGCCCAATTCTACAAGGCCGAACACCGCCGTGACTGGGTTCTCGGTAAGGCCAAAAAGCAATTCGTTTACCGGGCCTTCATTGAGGAAAAAGAATTCTGAGAAGAACGCAAGAATCAGCCCGGTGCCGAAAACCTGTTGTAGGCGGTGGGCGAAATCTTGCATGAATTCTCCTGTCCGGGTGCGTATTTAGGCGGAAAAATCTAGGTTTTACAAGGTCTTAATCTGGAATTGGCTGTGTACTGGTTTGGGTTGTTAGCGAGTTTAATCCACACCGGACCCAAAATGCTTCTTCAAAATAAATGTCTCTATCGGGAATGGCCCCTTTGAAGTCTCCAACTGAGCCATGTTGGTGCCAGAAACCTGCCAGCCATTACGTTCATAAAAACGCAACGCGCGGGTGTTTTCCTTTACGCAATCCAGCCAGCCCCGCGTAAAACCTGCGGCTGTAATCTGGCGCTCACCCTCGTTCAGCAAAATATCCGCCAGTCCGGTTCCCTGTGCCTCGGCAGAAATAAATATCTGCGACAGCTCATCTTTTTTCACCTGACACAAGCCAAGCGGTGCTCCCTGAGGGCCGGCAGTGATGAACTGGTGGTCAGGATTGTTTAACCGATCGGTGAATTCCTGCAATGTGCGCAGCGCCTTTAGCTCGGCTGGTACAAACTCATCATGGGCGCGGTGCCAGGCGTCATGCCAGACCACAGCAAGTGGTGCGATGTCCTGTGTGTCTACCTTTCGCGCGGAGCAACTGGTCACGTCGCTGACCCACCAACCGTCAACCCGCCGATCAGCAGCGTCGGCTGACCAACCCCAACCGGCACCGACTGCCCGGCCTTGCCGCAGGTGCCAACTCCGGGATCCATTACCATGTCGTTGCCAATGGCGCGCACCTGTTGCATTGCGGTGGCACCGTCGCCGATCAGTGTGGCCCCCTTGACCGGCGCGCCGACTTTACCGTTTTCTACGCGGTAAGCCTCGGTGCAGCTAAACACGAACTTGCCGTTGGTGATGTCCACCTGACCGCCACCAAATCCGACGGCGTAGATACCGTCCCTAATTTCAGCGACGATTTCGCCCGGATCGCCGTCGCCGCCCAGCATCAGCGTGTTGGTCATCCGGGGCATCGGCGTGTGGGCATAGCTTTCGCGCCGCCCGTTGCCGGTTGGTTTAACCCCCATCAGCCGGGCATTCTGGCGGTCTTGCATATAGCCAACCAGAATGCCGTCTTCGATCAATACATTACGCGCCGATGGTGTACCTTCGTCGTCCACCGTTAGTGATCCACGTCTGTCCATAATAGTGCCGTCGTCAACTATAGTGACACCTTTGGCCGCAACCTGTTCTCCCATCAGACCGGAAAACACCGATGTTTTCTTGCGGTTAAAGTCGCCCTCCAGCCCGTGGCCAACGGCTTCGTGCAGCAATATCCCCGGCCAGCCCGCCCCAAGTGCCACATCCATCACGCCCGCCGGGGCAGGGACGGCGCGCAGATTAACCAGCGCAATGCGCAGGGCCTCGCGGGTAGCGTCCTGCCAATGGATCGGTTCGATTAGTCCTAGCAGCGTAGCGCGCCCGCCTGCGCCATGACCGCCGGTTTCACGCCGGCCGTTTTCTTCCACTATGACCGATACATTCACCCGCGACATTGGCCGTGCGTCGCGCACTAAACTGCCGTCGGGGCGCAGAATTTCCACCTCTTGCATCGAGGCCATGATCGTCGCCGAGACCTGCACCACCCGTTTGTCCAGATCACGGGCAAAGGCATCAATCTCGCGCAGCGTATCTACTTTTACCGAAAAACTGGCGCCATCCAGCGGGTTTTCGTCGGTGTAATATTTTTGATTTGTAGCAGCCGGTGCATCCGCCAAAGTGCCGCCACCATTGCCCACAGCCAGGCGCGCGGTTTCCACGGCGCGTTTCAGTGCCTTTTCGCTGACCTCGGTGGAATGGGCATAGCCCGCAGTTTCACCCAGAACCGCGCGCAACCCGAAACCTTCGGAGGCGTCATAGCTTGCAGTTTTCACCCGGCCATCATCGAAAACCAGAACCTCTGAGCGTCGCCGTTCAATGAACAACTCGCCATCATCGGCCCCGGCAACGGCTTCGCGCAACAGGTCCAGGGCGCGATCCTGGTCCAGGTCATTTTCAAACGGTCGGAAAAGGTCGATTGGCATGGGTCTCTCCGGTTATCGGGTGTAAATGCTGAACAAGCGGCTGTTTGCCGCAAGGGATTTGCTTGTCTACTTGCCTCTAATATGGTTTCAACCGGCCAAGACACAACGGGATTCCATTTAAATATTTGGACAACCCGATGCACTGCGGGACATACCGCGAGCGAACAGGAAGAAAAAATGCGCCTAATAACAAAACTTTCCGGCCTCTGGGCCTTTGTAATCGCAACACTTACCGCAGGGGTTGTTGCCGCTCAGGACCAATTGCAGGGGCTTGAAGTTGTCGGCAAACCAATTCCGGGCGGGCTGAACTTTCAACCTGCCGTGACCCAAAACATGAAAAATCTTGTCTGGCTGGACAATTTTATCAACATCATCATCGGTGTGATTGTGGCGTTTGTGACGCTGTTGTTGCTTTATGCAATCGTGCGCTTCAACCAGCGCAGCAACCCGACACCGGCGCGCTTTACCCACAATTCCCCGATTGAGGTAACATGGACTTTGGTGCCAATTGTCATTCTTGTTTTCATTGGATCTTTTTCGCTGCCAATTCTGTTTGCTGAACAGGAAATCCCAGAAGCTGACCTAACGATTAAAGTTACCGGCAATCAGTGGTACTGGAGCTACGAATATCCCGATGATGGCTTTGGTTTTGACAGCTTTATGCTGGCCCGCGAAGAACTGGAAGAATACGGTTATGCGCAGGACGAATATCTGCTGGCTACGGATACGGCCGTTGTCGTTCCGGTTGGCAAAACCATTGTTATGCAGGTTACTGGTTCTGATGTGATCCACAGCTGGGCGATGCCTGCCTTTGGTATCAAACAGGATGGTGTGCCCGGGCGTCTGGCGGAATTATGGTTCAATGTAGAACGCGAAGGCGTCTATTTTGGCCAATGTTCAGAGCTGTGCGGCAAGGATCACACTTATATGCCGATTACTGTGAAAGTCGTAAGCCAGGAAGTCTATGATCAATGGCTGAAGGGTGCGATTGCAGAATATGCAGGCGTTCCCCAAAGTGTCACAGTTGCTTCAAATGACTAACCTTGTGGGGCGCGGCTACAGGCGCCCTGATCGAACCGAGTTAACGCCAACAAAGGCTGTGAATGTCTGACGTAAACGCCATAAGCCACGAAAATGAAGCCAGTTTTGGCGACTACTTCGCACTGCTAAAGCCGCGGGTGATGTCTTTGGTTGTGTTCACGGCATTGGTCGGTCTGCTGGTGGCCCCGGGTGGGATCAACCCGGTTGTTGGTTTTGCGGCCATCCTGTTCATCGCTGTCGGGGCGGGGGCCTCGGGTGCGCTGAACATGTGGTACGACGCTGATATTGACGCGGTGATGAAACGCACAATCGGTCGCCCGGTGCCTTCCGGCAAGGTCAAAGCCGGTGAGGCGTTTGCTATCGGTATCACCCTGTCGGTGATGGCTGTGGTGATGCTGGCACTGGCGGCTAATATTGTTGCTGCCGGGTTACTGGCCTTTACGATTTTCTTTTACGCCGTGGTTTACACCATGTGGCTAAAGCGCTGGACACCGCAGAACATTGTTATTGGCGGTGCCGCCGGGGCGTTCCCGCCAATGATCGGCTGGGCAGTTGTTACCGGAGGCGTGTCGGTTGAAAGCGTTTTGATGTTCACCCTGATCCTGATCTGGACACCGCCGCATTTCTGGTCGCTGGCGCTGTTTATGAAGGAAGACTATTCCAAAGCCGGTGTGCCAATGCTGACCGTGACTCACGGGCGTCGCGTCACCCGCAAGCATATCCTGGCCTATACGGTGCTGCTGGTGCCGGTATCCATTGGGCTTGGTCTGACATCGATTGGTGGGCCGACCTATATGGCTATCGCCGTTGTAATGAATCTGTGGTTTTTGAAAGGCGCGTTTGCAATCTGGCAACGCGGCGAAGAAGCTGCCGAAGCCGACAAGTACAAGGTTGAAAAGGCATTCTTTAAAGTATCACTGATTTATCTGTTCCTGAGCTTTGGCGCGTTGTTGATAGAAGCCACGCTGAAAACCTATGGACTGGGGGGCTGGTGATGGGCATCACACCTGAACACGAAATCCATCAGCGCCGGTTTTCGCGCAACCTTGGCGTTGGCCTTGTTCTGGGTGGATTTGTTATTCTGGTATTCGCACTGACCGTGGCCAAACTGACCCGGGGCGACCCGTCCGAAGGCTTTGACCATCAGTTCCGCGCTGATCAATTGGGAGCGTCTGAATGAGGCTGCAAGGCAAAAATAAAACCCTCGCACAAACTGTGGGTGTGGTTTTGCTTATGGGGTCGCTGGCATGGGCGTCGGTACCGTTTTACAACTGGTTTTGCAGCGTTACCGGCTTTGGCGGCGTTACTGGTGTGGCAGATGCCGGGTCAGATGAGATACTGGATCAGACCATCACCATTCGCTTTGACGCCTCACTGGAACGCGGAATGCTGTGGGAATTCAAACCCGTGGTGCGCGAAATGGAACTGAAAATCGGTGAAACCGGATTGGCGTTCTATGAGGCCTACAATCCAACAGATCGCACAATTGCCGGCACCGCCAGCTATAATGTGGTGCCGTATCAGGCGGGTGGGTTTTTCACCAAGATTGATTGCTTTTGTTTTGAAGAACAAATCCTTGCCCCCGGAGAACGGGCGATGATGCCGGTGACGTTTTACGTTGACCCGGACATCACCACCGACCGGGACGCGAAGTTTATAAATCACATCACGCTCTCCTACACTTTCCACGAAACTGACTTGCCCGAAGAATATGCCGATGACTCGGACCGCGCTTCGCTACAATCCAACTAAGTCGATAAAACAGGGGCCCCAAATGGCACACGAAAAGAACCACGACTATCACATCCTGAACCCCTCAGTCTGGCCGTTTCTGGGTGCGCTTTCAGGGTTCATCATGTTTTTTGGAGCCGTTATCTGGTTCCATGACGGGACACCGTTTATCGGTCTGATCGGGTTTGTTGGCGTTCTGTATGTCATGTACGCATGGTGGGCGGATGTGGTGACAGAATCCCATGTGGGGGATCATACCCCTGTTGTGGTGATTGGCCTGCGCTATGGCGTGCTGTTCTTTATCATATCAGAAGTCATGTTCTTTTCCGCATGGTTCTGGACCTTCTTCAAACACGCGATGTACCCGATGGGCCCGGATTCTCCTGCCATAGATGGGGTTTGGCCACCGGTCGGAATCGAAACCTTTGATCCATGGCACCTGCCATTGATCAACACGCTAATCCTGCTGTGTTCCGGCATGGCCGCGACCTGGGCGCACCACGCGATTGCCCACGAAAATAACCGCAAAGATATGGTTAACGGTTTGATCATCGCGATTTTACTGGGCGCCTTGTTCACGTTCTTCCAAGCCTATGAATACGGTAACGCGGCGTTTGGGTTCTCGGGGAATATTTATGGCTCGACGTTCTTTATGGCCACGGGTTTCCACGGTTTCCACGTTCTGGTCGGCACGATCTTTCTGGGAGTCTGTCTGGTGCGCGCCCTGAAGGGACACTTTACCCAAGAGCGCCATGTCGGCTTTGAAGCTGCCGCCTGGTACTGGCACTTTGTAGATGTGGTCTGGCTGTTTCTGTTCGCTGCTGTTTATATCTGGGGCGGCTAAGAACCTCTGGCCTTCGGTGAGGATATTTTGAAACAGAAGAAATGGCGTGGGGGGTAGATTCCCCGCGCCATTTGTCTGAGGGATCGGTGATGAAACGTATTTGGGGGCCGCTGATAGTTGGGCTGCTGGGGGTTGGGGTTTTGCTCTGGCTCGGCACCTGGCAGGTACAGCGGTTGGCGTGGAAGCAAAGCTATCTGGCGGAAATAGATGCGCAGATTGATGGCAATCCTGTGGCGTTGCCGGAGAATGCGAATTCAGAAGAACATCGGTTTTTGGCCGTGTCTGTTACCGGTGTGTTGGGTGCAAATGAAATCCATGTGCTTGCCAGTAATCGAGATACCGGTGCCGGATACCGGGTGATTGTGGCAATGGATACTGGCGGGCGGCGGGTTTTAGTGGATCGGGGATTTATTCCGATTCCGGCGAAAAACGATGTGCGGGCCGCGAAAAGGTTGACGGTTGTTGGTAATCTGGACTGGCCGGATGAGATTGACAGCTACACACCCGAGCCCGATCTGGGTGCCAAAATCTGGTTTGCCCGCGATGTGGCAGCTTTGGCGGTCGCACTGGATACGGAAGCGGTGATGATTGTAGCGCGTGGTGACACTGGTGACGCGGTTGTACCGTTTCCTGTGAACACCGCATCGATACCAAATAAGCACTGGGAATACGCAATTACGTGGTTTTTGATGGCAGCTGTCTGGTTTGGGATGACAGTCTACCTGCTGTGGCGTATCAAGCGCCAAATTAACTGAAGAAGTAAAAATCATGCGTTATATTTCGACCCGCGGACAGGCCCCTGTTCTAAATTTCGAAGAAGCAATGCTGACCGGGCTGGCGCGCGACGGCGGGCTTTATGTCCCCGAAAGCATTCCAACCATGTCAAAAG
>CAZRHV010000083.1:0-8913 GCA_964599985.1 uncultured Marinosulfonomonas sp.
AGACGGGCGTTGATGTCTTCGATCACCGCGGGCAGCTCAACCAGGCTGTCGATGACGTAATGCGCCCCGGCCTGTTCCAGAATCTTACGTGTTTTGGCCATGCGGGCGGCAATATCTGCTTCAGACAATGTTGCCTCTTCATCCAGTGTGTTGATATTCATGTAATTCGAGTAACGAACCAGACCAACACCCCAGCAACCGGCGTTCATTGCTTCGCCAATGCCAGAAACCGTATCATCGCATTTCACCACCGACTTCACGTCGGAAATGCCCAGCAGGTCGAGGTTCTTAAACACCATGTGCGGATCAGGACGTGCGCCGTTAAGCACTTCGTCGCCTGCGACAGTCGCATCAGGTGTGATACCCTGCTTAATCACGTCGGCCAGCAGCACATCAACCATCACGCGGGTAAAGCCGGTGGACACACCGATCTTGATCCCGTCAGCCTGCATATCGTTGCAAACCTTTTTAACACCCGGCAGAAGCGCGGTGTACTTTGGCAAACACGCCAGCTGAGCAGGTACGAATTCTTCGAACATCGCATCCACATCGGCCTGTGTGGGAGGTGAGCCTTTGATAGCTTCCCAACGCGCAGCAATTACCGGGTCTTCCGTCAGTTTCTTGATGTGAATGTCCTTGCGCAGACCCATTGGCCCGCGGGCCTCTTCCATGGTGATTTCAACGCCCTGAGATTTAAACACCTCAACGAACACCACCGCAGGGGCGATCACATAGGCATCGGCCAGGGTACCGCTCCAGTCCAGAACAGCGCATTTAATCTTGCCGCGATAAGTGCGCTCGAAAGTGTATTCAGATGGTCCAGCCATGGGTATTTCCTTTGGTTTTCATGTTAGGTTGTTAAGATTATGCGGCCAGTTTGGCGCGCTCATTCAGTGCAGATTCAGGCGGGGCAGCTGTATCCACCCCCATTTCGTTCAATGTTTCGCCAGCAGCGGTTACGACCTGACGCATCACGTCAGCATCCATTTGGCCGATGCAGCCGATACGGAAACTGTCCGCAACGGTCAGCTTGCCGGGATAGATGATGAAGCCTTTGGATTTCATCAACTCGTAGAAATGCTCAAATTCAAACGCCTCATCGGCCGGGCAAAAGAAGGTCACGATAATCGGCGACAACCAGCGGTCTTTCAGCAGGGTTTCAAAGCCAAGTTCGCGCATCCCATCAACAATTGCATCGCGATTGTTGCTATACCGCGCGCCGCGCCCGGCCACAGCACCCTCGGCCTTATGGGCCTTCAACGCCTCTAGAAAAGCCACCACAACATGGGTCGGCGGGGTAAAACGCCACTGGCCGGTCTTGTTCATATGCGACCACTGGGCATGGACATCCAAAGACAGCGAATGGCTGCGCCCTTTGGCGGCCTCCAGTTCATCCTTGCGCGCAATGATAAACCCAAAGCCCGGCACGCCTTCGATGCACTTGTTGGCAGACGACACCATCGCATCATAGCGGATTTCATTGATATCCAGCGGGATCGCCCCAAACGCACTCATACTGTCGATCAGCAGTTTGCGCCCCTGCGCATAAACCGCCTCGGAAATTTCACTCACCGGGTTCAGGATACCGGAACTGGTTTCGCAATGCACCACAACCACATGGGTAATGTCCGGGTCCGCCACCAGTACCGCCGTAACCTCATCACCACGCGGAGGCATGTAATCACCCTTATCAATCACCACATGATCGCGCCCGAGATATTCCAGCGTCTGCACCAACCGCTTGCCGTATGCCCCGTTGGACAGCACCAGAACCTTACCCTCGCGAGGAATAAATGACCCCAGCAGCGCCTCAACCGTAAACGTCCCGCTACCCTGCATCGGTACACAATCCAGCACACCATTGGTGTCGCCAGTCAACTCCAGCAACAACTTGCGCATCTCTGCCGTCACCGCCCTAAATTCACCATCCCAGCTGCCCCAGTCGCGCAGCATTGCCTGTTTCACAGCATAAGATGTGGTCAAAGGACCGGGCGTCAGCAAATAGGGTTCACCTAAATGGGGGGCTTCAATCTTGTGCGCGTTGTCAGACATCAAACTGAACCTTGCTGCCGGTTGATCTAAGCGCTGGATTGCCATTCAAAATTACATATGTAAAATCGTTATTTCGTATTGTATCATAAGTTCTATCGATAGTTTAATTTGAACAGGAAACCGCCGTGAAATACGTTCAGCTCCGCGCCTTTCACAATGTCGCCCTTTATGGCGGGTTTTCCCGCGCAGCTGAAGCAATGGGCCTGACCCAACCGGCGGTATCCGATCAGGTTCTGGGCCTTGAGCAGGACTACGATGTTCTGTTGTTCAACCGTCAGAAAAAGCAAATCACCCTGACGCGACAGGGCCAGGAATTGCTGGTTATCACCCGCCCGATGTTTGAGGTGGAAGCCCGTGCCCTGGAATACCTGTCAGAATCCCGCGCGCTGACTTCCGGTACGCTGCGGATCATCGCCGATTCCGCCTATCATGTGACCGGTGTGCTAAGTCAGTTTCGCACCAAATACCCGGGCATTCACCTGACTCTGCGATCAGGAAACTCGCAGGAAGTCGAAGAGCAATTGTTGGCTTACCGCGCAGATATAGGTGTACTGGGCAGTTCAACCAATTCGGATAAATTTCTAAGTGTTTCACTTGGCGCCACACCCATCGTCGCGTTTGCCGCAAAAAGTTATCCGGGCCTGCCCCACGCGAAAGCTTCCCTTGCTGCACTGGCAGATTACCCGTTGGTTTTTCGCGAGAAGGGCTCAAAAACCCGCCAGAAACTTGAAGATGCCGCCAACAAACAAGGCGTTTCCCTGCGCCCGGCAATCGAAGCCGAGGGGCGAGAAGCTGTTCGTGAAATCGTGGCTGCTGTCGGTGGAATCGGTTTTGTTTCAGACGCAGAATTTGGACAGGACGAAAGGTTGGCGAAAATCCAGATTGAAGGCCCGATAATTCCGATGGAAGAAACAGTCGTGTGCGTAAACCAGCGCAAGGATGTTCGAATGATCCGTACTTTTATGGCGCTGGCCACCGAACACCGCCGCGCCTGAAATTACGCTGCTGCCAGTTCCTGTGACAGCTTGATCCCGGTAATATCAGCCCCATCCACCAAAGACATGGTAAAATCGCGGGCGGCGGCAGTCCATGCCTCTTTTTCCAGCGCATCCATCAGTGTTTGGCGCACCGCCGTAAAGGGCAGAACCTCTCCAACGGCGCGAGCGTCCAGACGGATGATGTGAAAACCATATCGGGTTTCAACCGCTTCATCAGTTATTTCGCCCTCATTCAACTTGTTCAAAACAGCTTCAAACTCCGGCACCGTATCACCATGGCCTATCTGGCCCAAGCGACCGCCAGCATCCCGGGACGGACAATCGCTCTGGGATTTGGCCAGATCGCCAAAATCATCGGGTCGTTTGTGCAGAATCTGCAAAGCAGCCTTGGCGCGAAGACGCGATTTATCGCGGGCCTCAGTATCGCCGGGGGGTGTCATGAACAGGATATGTGCCGCCTCAAATAAAGTAGGCGCGCGGTAACCGTCCGGGTTGGCGTCGTATCTGGCACGCGCACGATCCTCGCTGATTGGATCAGGCGTAACACCCACTTCCATCACAGCACGGATTAACGCTTCGTCCTCGGTCTCTACCTTGCCATCGCTGATCGCCTGCGGGTCAGTCTTCAGACCCAGCCGCTTTGCTTCCTGCAACATCAGTTCACGGATTACCAAAGCCTGCGCCGCTTTACGCCACGCAATGCCCGGCTTGCCCTTCGGGGCAGAATGATTCTGCGCCTCTGCCGCAATATCTGCGGCAGAGATTACTTGCCCGTTCACCGAAACATCCGGTGTCAGGGATTTGCTTGCAACGGTCATTTTGCCGATCCTTTACGACGCGAGCGAACCACCTGATAGCCAGGGCGGGTCAAGTAGCGCAGCGGTACTGACAACATGTGAACCAGCCGGGTGAACGGAAACACCAGGAATATTGTCAAACCCAGGAACAGGTGCAGCTTGAACAGGATATTTACATCCTCGATATAACTGGCCGCGGCCCCGTCAAAAGTGAAAATCGCCTGCGCCCATGACATGAACTTGACCATCTCACCGCCGTCCAGATGCTGAAGCGACAGATAGATTGTACCAAGACCAAGGATCAGCTGTGTCATCAGCAATACAAGGATCGCAATATCGGCAAAACTGGACGTGGCGCGAATGCGTGGGTCGAACCAGCGACGATGCAGCAACATCAGACCACCAATCAGCGCCATGGCACCGGCAACACCACCAGCTACAATTGCCAGAATTTGTTTGGCGCTGTGGCTGATACCAAGGGCGTCAAATAGGCTGATCGGCGTCAATAGACCGCCCAAATGACCAAAGAAGATCACCAGAATACCAACATGGAACAGGATTGAACCCCAGACCAGTTGTTTGCGCCGCAACATCTGGCTGCTGGACGATTTCCAGGTAAACGGGTCGCGTTCATACCGGGCAATGGACCCTACGGCCAGAACCGTCAGGGCGATGTAAGGGTAAATTCCATACAGAAATTCGTGCATCATATGGCTCCTTTATTCAGCCGCAGCCGGACGGGCCGGCGCGGGGTTAACGGGTGTATCCATTTGTGAAAGCATGTCGCGGACCTGCGGGCACCCGGCGTTCGGGTCGGGGCCAAAGGTGACTTCGCTTTCCTCCCATACCGCATCAAGTGCTTCCAGATCATCCGGGTCGTCATCTTCGATCTTCAAAAGCTCATCAACCGCTTCCTGATTAACCGTCTGACTACATAATTGCAGGAGCGCCACAAACACGGTTCCATATGCGCTTTCGCGCCTGTTCAAACGCACCCTAAGGGCTTCGAAAATATGGGCCGCGTCGGCCAGCGTCTCCTGCGCCTCGCTGAACGGACGTGTCGCGAGGAATTCCAGCAATGCGGGCAAATGGTCAGGCAGTTCGGAACTGACGGGTTCAAATCCGGCCGCCCTGTAGGTCTCCACCAGATCAACCATCGCCCCACCCCGGTCCCGGCTTTCGCCGTGAACGTGTTCGAACAGGTTCAGCGACAGGGTGCGTGAACGATCAAACAGACTGACATAGCGTTCTTGCAGATCGTAAATGTCACCGGTTGCCAGATGTTCAAAGAGCGGAGTGAAAGCGTCCAAAGTGGTGGCAGACAGAAAACGTTCGTCTTCCAGCACCTTGGCAACATCACCAATTGCTTCCTGCAATTCTGTTGTCGGATAGCTAAGCAGCGCCGACATTGCTTTGAGGGTCATCAGCATTACATGGCCTCCGTTGGCATGGTGAATTTCTTCTTGCTGCCACCAAACATTGAGCCCTGACTGATCCCGGTTGAACAACCGTTACCATCGGTAAAGCCACAACCACTGCGAATATCCATCGCTTCCTCAACCAGTTCACGGTGCGCCGTTGGTACGACAAAGCGGTCCTCATAGTTGGCGATGGCCATGGTTTGGTACATGTCTTCGATCAAATCCTTGGTCAGACCGACACGTTCGGCAATCGCTTCATTGATCACACCATCAACGGTTTTGGATCGCATATAGGCGCGCATTGCCAGCATCCGTTCCAGCGCCGTGACAACCGGGGCTTCGTCGCCCGCGGTCAGCATGTTGGCAAGGTAACGCACCGGGATGCGCAATGACTGAACATCTGGCATCTCACCGTCATGGCCGATCTTACCTGCCTCAGCCGCGTTCTGAATGGGGCTAAGGGGCGGGATATACCAAACCATCGGCAGCGTGCGATATTCAGGGTGCAGTGGAAACGCGACTTTCCAGTCCATTGCCATCTTCCAAACGGGGCTGTTTTTCGCCGCTTCCAGCCATTCGTCGGAAATGCCCTGTTCACGGGCCTGACGCTGAATTTCAGGGTCATGTGGATCGAGGAAAATATCAAGCTGTTCCTGATACAGATCCTTTTCGTCCGGCGCATTGGCGGCATCTTCGATCTTGTCCGCGTCATAAAGAATGACACCCAGATACCGAATACGTCCGACACAGGTTTCCGAACAAACGGTCGGCTGACCGCTTTCGATGCGCGGATAACAAAACGTACATTTCTCAGATTTGCCGGTGTCCCAGTTGTAGTATATTTTCTTGTAGGGACAGCCAGACACACACATCCGCCAGCCACGGCACTTTTCCTGATCGATCAGAACAATGCCGTCTTCTTCGCGTTTGTAGATCGCACCCGACGGGCAGGACGCCACGCAGGATGGGTTAAGACAGTGTTCACAAAGCCGTGGCAGGTACATCATGAAGGTGTTTTCGAACTCACCGTAGATTTCTTTCTGAATACCTTCAAAGTTGGTGTCGGCAGAACGCTTGGAAAACTCGCCGCCAAGGATTTCTTCCCAGTTTGGACCCCATTCGATCTTTTCCATCCGCTCACCTGTGATTATAGAACGTGGGCGAGCAGTCGGAAACGCGGTCATTTCCGGTGCCGATTTCAGGTGGTCATAGTCAAAGTCAAACGGCTCATAATAGTCATCAATTTCCGGCATGCTTGGGTTAGCAAAAATATTCGCCAGAATGCGCCACTTGGCGCCTTGTTTGGGTTGCAGTTTGCCGCCCTTTGTGCGGGTCCAGCCGCCTTTCCATTTGGCCTGATCTTCCCAGTTTTTCGGGTAGCCAATGCCGGGTTTGGTTTCGACGTTATTGAACCAGGCGTATTCAACACCGTCGCGACTGGTCCAGACGTTTTTGCAGGTGACCGAGCAGGTATGGCACCCGATGCATTTGTCCAGGTTCAGGACTTTGCCGATTTGCGCGCGAATTCTCATTGGGCTGCCTCCACGTTGATCGCCGGTGTATCCAGCCAGTCGACCTTGTTCATTTTACGCACGATCACGAATTCGTCCCGGTTTGAACCCACAGTTCCGTAGTAATTGAAACCATAGCTTTGCTGGGCATATCCGCCGATCATATGGGTCGGCTTCAGCGTGGTGCGCGTGACAGAGTTGTGAATTCCGCCCCGGTTACCGGTCTTTTCAGACCCCGGTGTATTCACGATCTTTTCCTGCGCGTGATACATGAACAACGTGCCGTTCTTCATCCGCTGAGAAACAACCGCACGCGCCGTCAGCGCCCCGTTGGTATTGTAAACCTCAACCCAGTCATTATCGACGATACCAGCCGTGGCCGCATCGGTTTCTGACAGCCAGACCACTGGACCACCGCGGTTAAGCGTCAGCATCAGCAGGTTGTCGGAATAGGTTGAATGGATACCCCATTTTTGGTGCGGTGTGATAAAGTTCAGAATGACGTGCGGCTTGCCTTCATCGGTGTTTATGTCCGAGTTGATCGTCTTCAGATCCACGGGTGGGCGATAGGTACAAAAGCCTTCCCCAAACGCGCGCATCCACAGGTGATCCTGATAAAGCTGTTGTCGCCCCGTCAACGTGCGCCACGGGATCAGCTCATGCACGTTGGTGTAGCCAGCGTTGTAGCAAACATGTTCGCTTTCTATACCGGACCAAGTGGGTGAGCTGATAATCTTGCGTGGTTGTGCAGCCAGATCAGCAAAACGGATCTTTTCGTCTTCTTTCGGTTTGGCCAGATGCGCATGTTCTCGACCCGTCGCTTTGGACAGTTCATCCCATGCCTTCACCGCAACTTCACCGTTGGTTTCGGGTGCCAGCATCAGAATCATTTCCGCCGCGTTAATAGCGGTGTTCAGCTTGGGCATACCCTGAGAAACACCTTCTTCCAGAACCACACCGTTCAGGTCGCGCAGGTGCTGCACCTCAACTTCGGTGTTCCAGTTGATGCCTTTACCACCATTGCCCAGCTTATCCAAAAGCGGGCCAATGGAGGTGAACTTTTTATAAAGGTTCGGATAATCCCGCTCCACTGCGATATAGTTTGGCGCGGTCTTACCCGGAATAAATTCACATTCGCCCTTTTTCCAGTCTCGCACTTCGTCTTGCGCGATTTCACCCGGCGTGTCGTGCAGCGTAGGCATCTGAACAACATCCATTTCAACACCCAGAATTTCCGGCGCAACTTCGCTGAACTTCTTGGCTATGGATTTGAAGATTTCCCAGTCTGATTTACTTTCATAGGCCGGGTCCACGGCCGCCTGAAGCGGGTGGATGAACGGGTGCATGTCGGACGTGTTCAGGTCGTCCTTTTCATACCAACTGGCGGTTGGCAGAACGATGTCTGAATAGACGCATGTGGTGGACATCCGGAAATCGATTGTCACCAGCAGGTCCAGTTTACCTTCGGGTGCCTTTTCGTGCCATTTGGCCTCTTTCGGCATCTGGGCGCCTTCTTCACCCAGATCTTTACCCATCACACCGTGATCTGTTCCCAGCAGGTGTTTCAGGAAATATTCGTGGCCCTTGCCCGATGAACCAAGCAGGTTGGAACGCCAAACGAACAGGTTACGCGGCCAGTTTTCCGGCGCATCCGGGTCTTCGCAGGCCATTTCCAGTTTCCCGGATTTAAGCTGGTCTGCCACGTAGGGTGCGATGTCTTTCTTGGCTTTCTTTGCGGCTTTAGCCACCACAAGCGGGTTGGTTTTCAGCTGTGGGGCAGAGGGTAGCCAGCCCATCCGTTCAGCACGGATGTTATAATCAATCAGATTGATGTCCCAATCGCCCTCGGGTGCTGTTGGTGACAGAATTTCGTCAGCCGACAACTGTTCATAGCGCCACTGATCAGTGTGGGCATACCATGCCGAAGTTGAGTTCATGTGACGAGGTGGCCGTGACCAGTCCAGCGCAAAGGCCAGCGGTTGCCAGCCGGTTTGCGGGCGCAGTTTTTCCTGACCCACGTAATGGCTCCAGCCACCACCGGATTTACCGACACAACCGCACATCACCAGCATGTTGATAATACCGCGATAGTTCATATCCATGTGGTACCAGTGGTTCAGACCGGCCCCGAGTA
>CAZRHV010000084.1:0-8818 GCA_964599985.1 uncultured Marinosulfonomonas sp.
CCAATCCGCATGGCTCGAAAACCATGTTCGCAGAAGTGTTTCAGGACAATCCGGCATCCGCCCGCGTGGTGACCAATTCGGGATTTGACTATCTGGGCGACGCCGAAGCTTTTTCTGTCGCCCGCGACGCAACCGTCCCGACATGGACCTATGTGAACAGACTAGGGGATTAGCCAGAAAATGGTGCGATCCTCGGGGAACCGAAGATCGCACCAAACCCCTAGCCCCCCGCGATCTTCCAGCGAATTGAAAAGATGCGAAGATTACGGGAGAGTAAAACGATGGCGGACATGATTACCAAGACTGCCCGATTGCTGCTGCGCCCGCTTGTTATGGCAGATGTCGAGGATATGACCCGGCTGATCGGCGAAATTGAGGTTTCCCGCTGGTTAACCGTCGTCCCGCATCCCTATGGGCTTGCGGATGCTCGGCAATTCATTGGAAAGATTGCCGGGAAGGGGGACCGAGCCATTGAAATCGAAGGCGCTTTCGCCGGTGTTGTTGGTCTCAGTAATGGGCTTGGCTATTGGCTGGGGCGTCCTTATTGGCGCAATGGCTACATGACCGAGGCGGTGAGTGCCGCAGTTGCCAATTGGTTTGAGGTCGGTGGCGGTGATCTGAGTTCCGGGTATTTCATTGGCAATGAAGGCTCAAAACGTATTCTGAGTGGCCTTGGGTTTGAACCAACGGTCATTGAGCCAACCGTGTCCGTTGCAACCGGGCAGGAAAACCTGATGCAAAAGGTGGTGCTGACCCGCGCCGATTGGTTGGCCGCGAACACAATCCACATTGAAACCGATCGGCTGGTGATCCGTGATCTAAGGGATGGTGACTGGCACCAGCTACAACGTATTGCAGGTGTGCCGGAAGTGGCGGCAATGATGCGAAATATTTCGGCGCCTTGGCCTGAAGCCGACGTCAGGGAATGGCTGGAAATGTCAAAATGGCGTGGTATGGGCCGCACTGGTTTTCGGCTTGGCGTGACACTGCGAGACGGAACACTGATTGGAACCTGCGGTTTTCGCGGTGACGCCGAGAAGGGAGGTATTTCCTATTTTCTGGGGCTTGAGTATTGGGGGCAGGGCTTCGCAACGGAGGCAATGCACGGCTTTCTGAACGAGATTTTTGGGCGCTATGGAACACAAAGGATCCATGCCAGCCATTTCAATGACAACCCCGCATCCGGCCGTGTCCTGTGCAAACTCGGCTTCAGCCAAACCGGGCAGGCCATGGGAAGTTCCATCGGCAGGCTTGAGGACGCACCCGAAACCCTTTATCGCCTGACCCGAACCCAGTTTGAGGCACGGCCATGAAATTTCTCGATCTCTGCAAGGTCTACATCCGCTCAGGCGGCGGTGGCGGTGGCTGTATTGCCTTTAACCGCGAGAAACACCTGGAATTTGGCGGCCCCAGTGGCGGCGACGGTGGCAAAGGCGGCGATGTCTGGGCTGAGGCACAGGATGGGTTAAACACCCTGATCGATTTTCGCTATCAGCAGCATTTCTTTGCCAAAACCGGGCAGGCGGGAATGGGCAGTCAGCGCACCGGTAAAGGCGGCGATGACATCGTGCTGCTTGTGCCGGTTGGCACAGAAATTCTGGACGAAGACGAAGAAACCGTGATTTGTGACCTGACTGAAGTCGGCCAGCGGGTTTTGTTGGCCAAAGGTGGCAACGGCGGTTTTGGTAACCTGCACTTCAAAACCGCCACCAATCGCGCACCGCGCCGCGCCAATCCGGGTCAGGAAGGGGTTGAGCGCACGTTATGGCTGCGCCTGAAACTGATCGCTGACGCCGGGTTACTGGGGATGCCAAACGCCGGGAAATCAACATTTCTGGCAGCCACTTCCAACGCGCGGCCCAAAATTGCTGACTATCCATTCACCACGCTGGTCCCCAATCTGGGCGTCGTCGGCGTGGATGAGGTCGAATTCGTCATCGCCGACATCCCCGGCCTGATTGCTGGCGCGTCCCAAGGCAAAGGGCTGGGCGATCTGTTCCTCGGCCATGTTGAACGCTGCGCTGTGTTGCTGCATCTGGTGGATGGAACGGCCGAAGATGTAGTGGCCGATTACACAGCGATTATTGGCGAACTGCAGGCGTATGGCGGCGGCCTCGTGGAAAAGCCCCGGATCACCGTGTTGAACAAAATTGACGCGCTGGACGCAGATGAACGCGCCGAAAAAAAGGCCGCGTTACAGGCCGCCTCAAAGGGGGATGTCCTGCTAATGTCCGGTGTAAGCCGCGAAGGTATTACCGAAGTTCTGCGCGCAGTACGTGCTCAGATCGACACTAACCGCCTGCGCGAACGCGCCGCAATGGAGGAGCCGGTAAAATGGCAACCCTGAGCGACGCAAGACGGCTGGTGGTCAAGGTTGGATCATCGCTGTTGGTGGAAAACGGAACACTGCGGGGCGGTTGGTTGCGCGGTCTGGCAGAAGACATCCGCAACATCAAAGCAACCGGCTGTGACGTTATTCTGGTGTCGTCCGGCTCCATATCATTAGGGCGTGGCGTACTGAACATGCCCGCCGGAGACCTGACGCTGGAACAATCGCAGGCCGCCGCTGCCGTCGGCCAAATTCGATTGGCACGCGCCTATGAAGATGCCCTGTCGCACCATCAAATCACTACAGCTCAGGTGCTGGTAACGCTGGAAGACAGCACCAACCGGCGTCGTTACCTGAATTCCCGTGCCACGTTGGAACAACTGCTGGCCCTTGGTGTGGTGCCGATCGTAAACGAAAACGATACCGTTGCCACTGACGAAATCCGTTACGGCGATAATGACCGGCTGGCCGCCCAGATCGCTGTCACGGTTGGGGCAGATCAACTGATCCTGCTTTCGGACGTAGACGGGTTTTACACTGGCAACCCCAAGGCCGACGCCAACGCCCGACGCTACGATACAATCGATACAATCACCCTGGAACATGAGTCCATGGCAGGCGACGCCGGTTCCGGCCTGTCCCGGGGTGGCATGAAAACCAAACTGATGGCCGCCAAAACCGCCACTGGCGCAGGGTGTGCAATGGTAATCACTGAGGGTTCACAAATGCGCCCGCTTCAGGCCCTTGCACAGGGTGCACCCGCCACCTGGTTCAGCGCAAAGGGAGACCCAAAAACCGCTCGAAAACGCTGGATTGCAGCGATGAAACCAAAAGGCGAAATCACCGTTGATCCCGGCGCCGCCCGCGCCCTGGGCAAAGGTAAATCCCTGCTTCCTGCAGGTGTCAGTACGGTATCAGGTGACTTTGGACGTGGCGAACCGGTGACAATTCTGGACGCAACCGGCAAACAATTAGGGCAGGGGCTAACCCGTTACACCAGCGCAGAAGCCCAGGCCATCGCAGGGCACCGCTCTGACCAGATCGAAGATATCCTCGGCTACCCGGGCCGCGCTGCCCTGATCCACCGAGATGATATGGCGCTGTGACATGGGCTTCTTCTTTTCCCAAATACCTTCGCCGAAGGCTTCCAACCTCGCCACCAGACCCAAAGGTTTGATAAAATGACCGACATAGAAGACATCCCGGCCCTCATGGCCGACATTGGCCAGCGCGCCAAGGCTGCAGCCGCTGAGCTTGGATATGCCAGTGGCGAAAGCAAACGGGCGGCCCTGATGGCCGCCGCCGATGCGGTCTGGGCGCGGCGCGATGAAATCATCCAAGCCAACCGGCAAGACATAGAGTTTGGCCGCGACAAAGGCCTAAGTCCGGCAATGATGGACCGTCTGATGCTGGATGCGGACCGTATTCAATCCATGGCCGACGGCCTGCGGGCCGTTGCGCAACAGTCGGACCCCGTCGGCGAGACCATCAAGGAATGGGACATGCCATCGGGTCTGCATATCCAGCGGGTGCGCACGCCGCTTGGCGTCATTGGTGTGGTCTACGAAAGCCGCCCCAATGTGACAGCAGACGCCGGAGCGCTGTGTTTAAAAGCCGGAAACGCAGTAATCCTGCGCGGTGGTTCAGAAAGCTTCAACAGCTCCGGTGTGATCCATGATTGCCTGCTCGATGGCTTGCGCGCCGCCAATCTGCCCTTGGACGCAATCCAGCGCGTCCCCACCCGTGAGCGCGCGGCAGTACGCGAAATGCTGACGATGACCGATACAATTGATGTGATCATTCCCCGTGGCGGTAAAGGCCTTGTCGGGCTGGTGCAGCGGGAAGCAAGGGTGCCGGTATTCGCCCATCTGGAAGGCATTGTGCATATCTACATCGACAAGGATGCCGATCCGCAAAAAACCCTGGATGTGGTGCTAAACGCGAAAACCCGGCGCACCGGTATTTGTGGTGCGGCGGAATGCCTGCTGATTCATCAGGATGTGGCAGATACACTTGGGCGAGACATCATCGCAACGCTGATTGGTGCTGGTGTAACAGTACACGCTGACACTGCCCTGCAATCGGTCAAAAATACAACCCCCGCCACAGACACCGACTGGGGCAAAGAATATCTCGATATGGATATCGCTGCCAAAGTTGTCGACGATACCGACAGTGCAATATCCCATATCCAAACTTTCGGCTCTAACCATACTGATTGCATCATGACCGAAAACCCAGCCGTGGCCGCCCATTTCTTTGAACGCCTCGACAGCGCCATCCTGATGCACAATGTCTCAACCCAATTTGCAGACGGGGCCGAATTTGGTATGGGCGCAGAAATCGGCATCGCCACAGGTAAAATGCACGCCCGAGGACCGGTAGGAGCAGAACAACTTACCAGTTTCAAATACCTGGTCACCGGCAACGGCATCACGCGGGACTAATTTTCAGCCTTCTTCTTTTCCTAAATACTTGCGCCGCAGGCACTCCCGAGCCCCGTCAGGGGCGAGACAACATAATGGCGCCGTAAGCGCCGCCGCTAGTCTAAAACCGCACCCGGATACTGTTTTGTGAACTTTCCACGCTAAGCTGACTTCCGATCACCTGCGCGCTTAGCGGCGCCAAAGCGAAATGCACGTTCGCCGCATCCAGATCAGCGTCGGCTGCCGGGTTTGACAGGACCTCCCACAGATCGGCGTCAATCTTCATCTGACTAGCCTCGCCATGGATCGCCCATTGTTCACCGACCATACTTACCGTGATCAGCCCGCCCCAGGGCATCGCGCTTTCAAAGCATTGCAACAATAGAAACGCCAGTTTCACCTGCTGACGCGGCAGGTCCCCGCTCGGTTGCCAGTCAGTTACAATACGCCCGCTACCCGCAACATCACGCAAGATACCAACAATTTCAATGCGTCCGATACGCTGTTGCGCGCTGGCCGCCCCAAAGGCAATTCGGAAATACCGAATGCGGGCATTTGCATTTTCGACGCTTTGCGAAATCAGGTTCATTTCCGGGCCTGCCACATCACCCCCCATTGAAATCAGCTCCACCCCATTGCTGATTGCGCCAATTGGGCTGATAAGGTCATGGCAAATACGCGAACCGATCAGTTCAGTCAGCTGTCTTGGTGTGGCATTCATCGGCAAACTTTCTATTCGAGGTGAGGATGGTTGATATTGGCAGTGTGTTGGAACCGGGTTTTCTGGTACGTCACCCGGAGCGCCCGGAATGGGGGCTGGGGCAAGTGCAGTCCAACATCCCTGGTCGGGTGACTGTGATGTTTGAACACGCCGGAAAAGTCGTAATTGATCCTAGCCGTGTGGCGTTGGTGATAGAATACTCCACCTGAAATTCCCCTTTAGGCGTAATTGCTGCATACAACACAACTAAAAGATGTGTCAATTCCAAGGCGACAACCCATCCGGTTGCAAACATCAGGCCTCGGCCATAAAAGCGGGACATCGTTAACGAAAGGTCAATTTGTCCAGATATGATCGCAAATGACCCAAATTTGGAAATCCGGCTTGCCCGCGATGAACGGGACATTCTTGGCGCACAACGACTTCGTTACCGGGTGTTTGTCAGGGAACTGGGCGGCGATGGCCCGATGGTTGATCACCATAATCAATTGGAAAAAGATCAGTTCGATCAACACTTTGATCATCTGATCCTGGTGGACAGACGCCGTGACGCAGACGTTTTGGATCATGTGGTTGGGGTCTATCGCATATTGCGTGGCTCAAATGCAGACAATGCCGGTGGTTTTTATTCAGAAGTCGAATACGATCTGTCGACATTACGTGACAGCGGGCGAAAACTGCTGGAATTGGGGCGTTCCTGTCTGGACCGGCAGTACCGTGGCGGCATGGCGCTGCATCTGCTTTGGACTGGCCTTGCGGATTATGTGCAGCGCCATGAAATTGAGATCATGTTTGGGGTTGCCAGTTTCCACGGCACCGATCTGAACGCCCTGCAAGAACCGCTGTCCTATCTGCACCACCACCACCTGACCCCGGATGAGTTGTGTGTCAGGCTCTGGTCCGGGCAGGGATTGCCTGCGAGCATCATCGACAAGGAAGCAATTGACCGACTGTCAGTGATGCGTGCAATGCCCGCATTGATTAAAGCCTACTTGCGTCTTGGTGGGTTTGTCGGGCAAGGGGCGTATGTTGATCAGGCGTTCAACACTACAGATGTTTGCCTGATTCTGGATGTTGCCAGGATGACCCCGCGCCAAAAGGGCCAGTTCACCCGTAGGTCCGCCTCGTGAAGGCGCTTTGGTATTCAGAAAAAGCTCCGGACAGGGCCGTTCTTAGCGCTGCGGGCTGGGTGCGTGCGGTTATACGCGGGGCTATTTGGATACCTTTCGCACTAACAGCGTTGTTGCTGCTTTTACTGGCCCGGTTGGCAGAGCGCCCAATCTGGGGCCAGCACCGGCCCTGGACCCCTTTCATCACCCAAGTGGTATGCCGCATAACCCTGATAATACTGTCGGTCAGGTTCGTCACCAGGGGCGATCTGATGCGCGAAAAGGGCGCGGTGGTTGCAAACCATTCAACCTGGCTAGACATTTTTGCGTTGAATGCCCGCAAGCGGATATATTTTGTCGCTAAATCCGAAGTGGCAGGCTGGCCGTTTATCGGATGGCTGGCCCGTGCAACCGGTACAGTTTTTATCCGCCGCAACCCACGGGATGCCCGCAGACAAAGGGATGTGTTTGCGGCGCGGCTAAAGGTTGGGCATAAATTGCTGTTCTTCCCGGAAGGTACGTCTACTGACGGGTTGCGGGTTTTGTCCTTTAAATCAACGCTTTTTGCGGCGTTCTTCACGCCAAAACTGTATGGTAGCCTGTGGATTCAGCCCGTAAGCGTATCCTACATTCCCCCAAATGGTGAGGAGCCGAGGTATTACGGTTGGTGGGGTGACATGAATTTCACCAATCATGTGATGAAGGTACTGGCGTCCGGCGGGCGAGGGTCAGTTTTGGTTACGTATCATACACCATTGAAAGTATCGGAATTTGCAGACCGCAAAGCACTGGCAAAGGCCTGCGAATTAGCGGTGCGTTCAGGAATGCCACCGGGCACGCTGAGCGAATAACCTATCCTAGGCAGGCCACAAGCGACTTTAGCCGCTCACTTGGATCATCCGCGCCCCATATTTCCGGGCCGAATGCGACAAAATCGCTTATGGATGAATGTGTTGCAAGGTTTACTTCATCCAAACCACCTTCAGCCACCACCGGGATTTCAACAACCTCTGACCACCACTGGAACAGATCAGTTTCTGCGACCTCGCCGTCGCCAAGCGCAGTTTTTCCAACCGGGCCAAAGCTAATGTAATCCGCCCCGGCTTCACCGGCGTTCAGCCCGTCATGGCGTGAACCGGCGCAGTAGGCCCCGATAATTGCGTCTTGGCCGAGTTCCTTTCGCACCTTGCGCACCGAACGGGCGCCGTCCAATAAATGCACCCCGTCAAGACCCAGTTTTTCCACCATCCGAACATGGCTGGTGATCACCAAAGCAATGTCGCGGGGGCTGGTCACGTCGCGCACAGCGTCGCAGGCTTTGATGATCTGGCTTTCATCCTGCGTGGAAAGTGCGATGCGCACACAGGCTACTTCATTGGCATCCAGCACCGACGCCAGCAGGTGCGGAAACTTTTCCAGATCCAGTTCTGGCGGGGTGATCAGGTAGGTTTGCGGGCGCTCAATCTCGGACATGTCTGGGCTTTCAATGCTCAATTTCCCGCCCCTATAGCCGGGATTTTCAGGCTTGGCTACTTTGGCGGCAGGCTTTGGGCGTTGGTTAGGGCCAGTTGCAGCCATTGACCACGTTTTTTGTCGTCCAGAAACGCCTCATCCGTCACATCGATCATCCCGCCCATGGGCCTGCCAGTGAATTGCATCGGGCCGGCACCATCTATCGCGCGGGCCTCGGTTTCGCGGGGTTTGCCGACACGAAACATGCAGCCCTTGGGGCTGACACCACACAGCATATGGCCGTTGAGCATGAAACAAAGGCCGCCGAACATTTTACGCTCGCTTATCCCGGCCACCTCCAGCAGATCGTCGCGCAGTAGTTGCGCCAGTCCTTCGTCATGGGCCATATCGGCCTCCTTGCGCTGTGTTGGATGCAATCGTATCACCAGTGCGGGCTTTATCCAAAGGTTAGTAATGACAGATAATTCAGCGCAACCGCTATTTGTACTGGTGCACCCACAGATGGGGGAAAACATCGGAGGGGCAGCGCGTGCGATGTGGAATTTTGGCCTGGACCGGATGGGGATTGTAGCCCCGCGAGACGGTTGGCCGAACCAAAAAGCAGTGGCGATGGCCAGCGGCGCGGGCCGATTACTGGATCAGGCGTTGCTGGCGGATACCACGGCGCGGGCGGTGGCGGATTGTTCGTATGTTTTTGCCACCACCGCGCGGGCGCGGGATTTAACCAAGCCGGTAATGACGCCGGAACGGGCGATGGAAC
>CAZRHV010000085.1:0-8706 GCA_964599985.1 uncultured Marinosulfonomonas sp.
GCTTTTTGACCGTCACCGTCAGAGTTTATTCCGACGGCGGCACCCAGTGTCTGACCTAATGCGCCGCGCGCAATAGTAATCGAGAGATTGTTTGCTACCTCACATAGCGCGATAACGGGTGCGCGCAGGCGTTCGGGAACTAAATCTGTCGCGATGATTTGCGGCTTAGTTTTCATGGTTTCTCCCGGTCACCGATTCTGAAGCTCTGGCTTGACTTAATCAGGTTTCTGAATGTATTAGAAATTAAAAACTAAGAAGAGAGATTTAAAAAAATTAAATGATTTCGGTTGCAGGGATCACCCTGAAACAACTTCGCTCGGTTCAGGCCGTGGCGGAAACTGGATCGATCACCCAGGCCGCAGCCGAGCTTGGGCTGACGCCGCCTGCGGTTCATACACAGCTGCGCACGCTTGAAGCCAGTTTGGGGTGTAGAGTTATAGAAAAAGCCGACAGGACTGGTATGGTTTTGACAGCCGAAGGGCAACTGGTATTGCAGGCGCAACACTCAATAGAGGCCTGTTTGAAAAGTGCTGTGAACCAGATCAAAGCGATGCAAAAAGGGCTGGCCGGGGCAGTAGTTTTGGGAGTTGTATCCACTGGAAAATACTTTGCACCCGCGTTGCTGGCCGGGATTAAGAAATCGTTCAAGGATATAGAAATAAAGCTAAAAATTGGTAATCGCGATGCCATATTGACGGAATTGAATGAGCGTTCAATTGACATTGCAATCATGGGCCGCCCGCCGCGCGCGCCGATGGTTCGATCAAAGGCAATCGGCGTACATCCGATGTTGATGATTGCCGCACCGGAAAACCGGCTGGCGGGAAAAGAATTTGTTGAGCCAGACGACGTGTTGGATGAGGTGATAATCACCCGCGAAGAAGGTTCGGGTACACGGATACTGATGGTGCGTTATCTGGATCGGATTGGCGAAGGCAAGCCCTACGAAACGATGGAAATGGGATCAAACGAAACGATCAAACAAGCGGTGATCGCAGGCCTCGGGATTGCGATGATTTCACAGCATACAGTGACAGAAGAGCTAAAGGCGGGACGTTTGGTCGCAATCCAGACCAGCGAAATGCCGATTGAGCGCCAGTGGTTTGTATTACACCGCTCTGATCTGGAACTTACGCCGGCAATGAATACTGTCTGGGATTTCGTTTCTGAGAACAGTACCAGATTTTTCCCCTCGCTGGACGGGTACATAATTTACCCAAAAATTTGACGATAAACCCCCAATTCTTAAATCACTGGTTGAAAAAGCGGTTCAGATTTGCTTCATTCGCGCCCGGGGAAGCTATAACCACCGACAATTACGATAGGGAGCCGCATTTGCCTGCCAATGCCACGGATGACGCGTATGTCGAATTCGACCACGTGCAAAAAAGCTATGACGGTGAAATACTGGTCGTAAAAGATCTTAACCTTTCAATGGCAAAGGGTGAGTTTCTGACAATGCTTGGACCTTCTGGGTCTGGCAAAACCACCTGCCTGATGATGCTGGCTGGGTTTGAAACCGCAACCCACGGTGAAATTCGGCTTGGTGGCAAGGAAATCAACAACATCCCGCCCCACAAGCGCGGCATTGGCATGGTGTTCCAGAATTACGCGCTGTTTCCCCATATGACCGTGTTTGAAAATCTGTCTTTCCCGTTGGAAGTGCGGGGCATGGGCAAGGCTGAACGCGAAACCAAGGTAAAACGCGCACTGGACATGGTGCAGATGGGCGAATTTGGAAACCGTCGCCCTGCGCAATTGTCTGGTGGCCAGCAGCAGCGCGTCGCACTGTCGCGCGCTTTGGTCTTCGATCCATCCCTCGTGCTGATGGATGAGCCGCTTGGTGCTCTGGATAAACAGTTGCGTGAACATATGCAGTATGAAATCAAACATTTGCACGAAAGCTTGGGGATTACAGTGGTTTACGTGACCCATGATCAGGCCGAGGCATTGACTATGTCGGACCGGGTTGCCGTTTTCAACGACGGTATCATCCAACAACTTGCACCGCCTTCTGATCTGTACGAACGGCCGGAAAACAGTTTTGTGGCGCAGTTCATTGGCGAAAATAACAAGCTGACCGGTAAAATCGTTTCCAAAGCTAACGGTTCTGTAAATGTTGGCCTTAGCGACGGGGAAACCTGCAACGCCTTGGCGGTGAATTGTGGCGATGTTGGCAGCGAAACGCTGATCTCTATCCGTCCGGAACGGGTTATCATCGGGGCGCAGAAAGACGATAATTCCACCAATGCTCTGGTGAAGGAACTAATATACCTCGGTGATCACATACGGTGTCGTTTAGATGTGCATGGCAACGACGATTTCGTGGTCAAGGTACCAAACTCGGCGGGTCACGCGGCCCTGAGCGTTGGCGAAACCACGACCATAAGCTGGGACACACAGGATGCGCGGGCGCTAAACCCGCTTTGAAATTTTGATGCCGGCGCGGGCTAGCCGCACTGGTGCAAATCTGCAGAAATCTGCAACAAGGGAGAAACCAATGAAAAAGACGATGATCTTAACAACGGCACTGGCGGGGTTCGCATTTGCGGCATCCGCGCAGGAAGTGACCGTGATGTCCTGGGGTGGTGCTTATACCAAGAGCCAGGTCGAAGCCTATCACAAGCCTTTCACGGCAGAGACAGGTATCAAAATTGTATCTGTAGACAGTGACAACCCTGCGACACCGATTAAGGCGCAGGTCGAAGCCGGAAACGTAACTGTTGACGTGGCGGACATCGAGTACTCTGACGCTATTCGTCTGTGTGACGAAGGCCTTTTGGAAGAAATCGATACATCTATGTTGCCTGCGGCACCAGATGGCACCTTGGCTGCTGACGACTTTATCGAAGGTGCACTGACCGATTGTGCGGTGGCAAACATCGTTTGGTCGACAGTGATGGCGTACAACACCGAAAGCGTTGACGGTTCACCAACTTCGATCGCCGATTTCTTCGATACATCGACATATCCCGGCAAACGCGGCCTGCGTAAATCTGCCAAGGCAACGCTTGAAATGGCGTTGATGGCGGACGGTGTTCCGGCCAGCGAAGTTTATGCGCTGATGGAAACAGATGCAGGAATTGATCAGGCATTTGCCAAGCTTGACACCATCAAGGGTGACATCATCTGGTGGGAAGCCGGCGCGCAGCCTCCACAACTGTTGGCAGACGGCGAAGTTGTCATGTCCACAGCCTATAACGGTCGTATTTTTAACGCTGCCGTTGCCGAAGGCCAGCCGTTTGAAATCGTCTGGGATGGTCAGATTCTTGACTTTGACCTTTTCGTAATTCCAAAAGGCGCGCCAAACAAAGAAGCGGCCCTGGAATTCATTTCCTTTGCGACCGACACGCAGCGTCTTGCGGATCAGGCGAGCTACATTTCCTATGGCCCGGCACGGAAATCTTCCGGCGCGCTGGTTGGAATGTTCTCTGACGGCAAAACCGAAATGGCTCCACATATGCCAACGGCTGCTGCCAATCTGGAAAACGCGCTGGTTAACAACTTCGATTTCTGGGCTGACCGGGATACGGATTTGAATGAGCGTTTCAACGCTTGGTTGTCTAACTAAATCTACATTAACGGCGCGGGGGCAACCTCGCGCCGCTTATCTAATCTGAGGGGGTCAAATGCCAAACGGCTATTGGATTGCGCATGTTACGGTGACGAACCCGGATGAATATGCCGAATACGTCCGACTGGACACGCCGGTCGTTGAGCGTTTTGGCGGCAGGTTTATTGTGCGGGGAGGGCGAAGCGAAACACCTGAATCGCCGCAAAAAGACCGCCATGTGGTGATAGAATTCCCGGACTTTGAAACCGCGCTCGCCTGCTATAATTCCAAGGAATACCAAGCGGCGGCGGCCATCCGCAGGGCCCATTCCGATAGTGATATTATGATAGTTGAGGGCACCTGAATGGCGGATACCGCGCTGGCCGAACCAACCGGGCCAATTACCACTGCAGACGGTCAGCCGCTAAAGGCAGCACTGGCAAAGGCTGAATCCGTCGCCAAACGGCGCGCGTTTCTCCTTGTGTTGCCTTTACTTGCCTTTGTGGTTCTGACGTTTGTTTTCCCAATCGGTCAGTTGCTTTACCGATCAGTCCATAATGACAGTTTCACTATGCACCATGACTTGGGGACCGGTGTTGATACCCCGATTATGGTAAATCTGCGCAACTGGTTTGATGAAAACCCAGCCGGGACCAAGCCGACGGAAGACGCATATGCCGCGCTGGCTGTGGACTTGGTTCACCTGCGAGAGCTGAAAGCCCCGGGTTCTGTTGGTACACGTATCAACTATGATCTGGCGGGCAGCCGTTCATTATTCACCAAATCTGCCCGTAAAGCCAAGGATCTGGAGCCACCATATAAAGAGGCCCTTCTGGACCTCGATGAAGATTGGGCCGATCCTAAGCTGTGGCAGGTTATGCGTGGTGCGTCTTCGGCGATTACCGGCAGCTTTTACCTGGCCGCCATTGACCGGACCCGTGACGCCAACGGTGATATAGAGCGGGTGAAAGAAGAACGCCGGGTCTATGTAAAACTGTTTAACCGGACATTGGTATTGTCTGCGCTGATTATGGTTTCAACACTGGTACTGGGCTTTCCGATCGCACATTTGCTGGCGACATTGCCGCTGCGCTATTCCAACCTGTTGATGATCTTTGTGTTATTGCCGTTCTGGACATCCCTATTGGTGCGGACGACGTCCTGGATTGTGATGTTGCAATCGCAAGGCGTGGTGAATGATTTGCTGGTTGTAACCGGCGTCTTGGATGACGCCAGCCGGGTGCAATTGATCTACAATAAAACTGGCACAATCATCGCGATGACCCATATTTTGCTGCCGTTTATGATCCTGCCGCTCTATTCCGTCATGCGCCCGATCAACCCCAGCTATGTACGCGCAGCACGTTCCCTTGGGGCAACGTCGTGGACGGCGTTTCGCAGGGTATACATGCCGCAAACCGTGCCGGGCATAGCGGCGGGTTCGCTGCTCGTGTTCATTCTGGCCGTTGGATATTATATCACGCCGGCACTGGTGGGTGGCGCGGATGGTCAGTTGATTTCCAATCTGATCGCCTTCCACATGCAAAAATCACTGAATTGGTCGCTGGCGGCGGCACTGGCATCATTGCTGCTCGGGGGGGTCTTGCTGCTTTACTGGCTGTTTGACCGCCTGATCGGCATCGACAATCTGAAACTGGGGTAGGGTAGAATGGCACTTCCAAAACACGCCTCAGCGCTCGAACGGGTCTGGCATTACACTTATCTGGTGGTTTGCGGGCTGATTTTCCTGTTCCTGATAGCGCCGATCCTGATCGTTATACCGCTTAGTTTCAACGCCGAGCCGTATTTTACCTTCACCGAAAAGATGATGCGGCTGGACCCGACCGGATACTCGATCCGTTGGTATGACCTGTTGCTGACGTTTGGGATGATTGATCCGGATGTAGCACGAGAGGGCAACTGGTGGTCGGATTTTTGGGCAAACTCCAACTGGATCAATGCTGCCAAAAATTCGGTGATTATCGGGTTTTTCTCGACCATTCTGGCCACTGCGCTTGGTACGCTGGCTGCACTTGGCTTGTCGCGTCCAGAAATGCCGTTTCGCCGCGCGATCATGGCGGTTTTGATTTCACCGATGATTGTGCCGATTATCATCACCGCAACGGGCCTGTTTTTCTTCTATTCGAAGACAGGATTGGCCAACACCTATCTTGGTATCATTCTGGCCCACACAACATTGGGTATTCCTTTTGTTATCATCACAGTAACGGCCACCTTGGTCGGGTTTGACCAATCCCTGTCCCGCGCTGCTGCCTCGCTTGGAGCGACACCCAGAACCTCGTTTTTCAGAATCACCATGCCGCTGATCTTGCCCGGCGTAATTTCCGGCGGGCTGTTCGCCTTTGTGACGTCATTCGATGAAGTCGTCGTAGTCCTGTTTGTCGCCGCGCACGACCAGCAAACTATTCCACGCCAGATGTGGAACGGTATTCGCGAACAAATCAGCCCGGCGATTCTGGCGGTAGCAACAATTTTGGTGATTATTTCGATCCTGCTGCTCACAACAATTGAACTGTTGCGGCGTCGTTCCGAACGGTTACGCGGGCTGTCACCGGGCTAGGGTAGAATTATCAACCAGACCCATACCGTCAGGATTGAACAGGCGGTTGCGATCAACACGGTTGAAGCCGCGACACGCTTGGCAGCACCATACATATTGGCAAACAAATAGCTGTTTACACCCGGCGCCATGGCGGCCGTGACAACAGCAGAACGCAACTGCGCCTGATTAAGCTCAAACACCCATGTGCCAAGCGAAAAGGTAACAGCCGGATGTACAATCAGGGATACAACCGTGACCCAGGCAATGGCCTTGATGTCGCCCTCTGGCCGGTAGCGAGTAAGGGTGCCGCCTAGTGCAAACAGCGCTGCGGGCAGGGCGGCCAGCGCCATTATGTCGACGGCGGCGTTTACGCTATCCGGGATGGTTATGTTGCCAAGATTAACTACAAAACCGAAAAATATAGCGATCAATAGCGGGTTTCTTGCAGTTGCTGTCAAAATTTTGCGTGAAAGATCGATCTTGGAAACAGCCCCTCTGGATCGGGCAAGTTCCATAACGGTTACACCAAACGCATAGATGACCAGCGCATGAACCGACACGATCGCAAAGTTGCCGTTCAAGGCTTCTGGCCCGTAGGCGCGCTCCATTATCGGCAGGCCCAGCAGAACAGTGTTAGAAAACAGCGCGCAAAAACCAATGGCAATACTATCAGTCGTATTGCGCTCAAACAGGTAGCGCGCACCGAGGAATCCGAGGGCAAATCCCGTGAAAGCGCCGATGTAAAAGCTCGCCAAAAGCGGAATGTCAAAATCCACCGCCAGATCAATTTTGGAAATCGCAGCGAATAACAGGCATGGCACTGCAAAGTTCTGCGCAAACCGCATCAACCCTTCGACTGCACTTTCCGAGAAGTATTTTCGCCACGCTGCCAGATACCCAAAGCCGATTACCAGAAAGACCGGCAGGATGACGTCGATCAGGCCCGCCACGTTATAGCTCGTAAACGATCTTCATACCGTCATATGCGGGGGTGATGTGGTCAGGGGTTTCGGCGTCCAGTGTCACAAAATCCAGATCAATGTGCATGTTGGTCAGCACCGCGCGTTTTGGTGCGATCCGTTCGATCCATTCCAGTGAGCGTTCAAGATGGAAATGTGTCGGGTGCGGAGTGCGGCGCAAGGCGTCGAGAACCCAGCAATCAAGGTTTTCCAGGGCTGCTAGCGTATCGTCAGGAATGTCAGAAACATCAGGTAGATAGGCGAGATTGTTAATGCGAAATCCAAGGGCGTCCATGGACCCGTGTTCAACCTCAAATGGCGTAATAGTAATAGACCCACCAGCCCCGTCGATTGTGACATCACCATCAATGGTGTGAAGGTTAAGGATTGGCGGATAGGGAGAGCCTTCGGGCTGCACAAACGCATATCCAAACCGTGATAGAAGTGCGTCCTGTGTAGAAGCATCAGCCCAGACAGGCAGGCGTTCTTTCATATTAAAAACGATCATCCGCAGATCATCAATGCCATGCACATGGTCGGCGTGGGAATGGGTGAAAACCACGCCGTCAAGTTCGCCTACACCTGCGTCCAGCAACTGGGCACGCATATCGGGTGAGGTATCGATCAGAACGCGGGTAGTCCCGCCAGAGCCAGCGCGTTCAACCAGCATTGAACACCGCCGCCGATTATTTTTGGGGTTATTGGGATCACAATCACCCCAATTACCACCCAGTCGCGGCACACCGCCCGAAGACGCGCAGCCCAGTATTGTAAATGTCAGTGTGGCCATCAGGCCACCCCATTCCATGCGGAAACTTTCGAGAACAATCGATCGAAATTTACCTGAGTTTGCGCGGCGAAGTCTATGTAATTCATATCGAAAACTTCAGCGCCAACTTTGGCCGTGTGGGCTGTATAGGCCGGCTCGTTTCGGCGACCCCGAAACGGAGGTGGGGCCAGATAAGGCGCATCAGTTTCCACCAGAATGCGATCCACCGGTGCGCTGGCGAAGATATCGCGCAGGTCCTGGGACTTTGGGAAAGCCGCAATGCCCGACATTGACAGATAAAACCCCAGATCAAGCGCAGCTTCAGCCAAGGCGCGACCCGATGAAAAGCAGTGCATGACACAGGAAAACGCTCCTGCCCGGTGTTCGGCGGTCAGGATTTCGGCCATGTCAACATCGGCCGCGCGGGCATGGATAATCAAGGGCAGACCAGTCTGGCGCGCGGCCTCTATGTGAACTGTTAAGCTTTCACGCTGTATATTCTTGGTCTCAGCGGTGTAGTGGTAATCCAACCCGGTTTCACCGATACCGACGAACTTTGGGTGTTTCGCCAGCGCCACAAGATCTTCGACGGATACCAGCGGTTCATCCGCCGCGCTCATTGGGTGGGTGCCAGCGGCGTAGAATACCGGCGCGTGGGCCTCGGCGATGGCGCGGACTTGGGGTTCCAGCCGCAGTTTGGTGCAAATGCTGACCATGCGGGTGACGCCAGCATCCACGGCGTTTGCTATAACCAGTGGCAGTTCATCAGCGAAGTCGGGGAAATCGAGGTGACAGTGGCTGTCGGTAATTTCTGGCATCTAACACCCTAACGGGCGGTCAGTTTCGCCGCCGTATCATTGAT
>CAZRHV010000086.1:0-8224 GCA_964599985.1 uncultured Marinosulfonomonas sp.
AACGTGAGCGCGGCGGTCGTGGTGGCCGGGACAACAATAAAGTTGTCGGTATGGGTGACCATATGCCGAGTTTTCTGGCAAAGAGCTTTGTGGATCGCAGCACCGATTAGTCGGGGACCCGCTTGATAATTGAAGCCTACCCCGTGTATTTATAAATTTCGCAATTTTCCATTTGGTAGCCGATGAGCTCCTGAAAAACATTGCCATGGGCCACTAGCGCAATCGGGCGTGCGGACCAGTCTGACAGCGAATTTACAAATTTTTTCACCCTTGGCGCAAAAATATCCTGTGTCTCTACGGTATAGCCCAACTCATTTGGTTGCCCTTTGTGCCACCAGTTTTCACCGACATGTTCAAAAGACAGGTCTGGAAATTCCACACCTAGTTCGCGCGGCGAACGTCCGACATCACCGCTGAAACTTAGCTGCTCGTGTAACCCTACCCGGACATTTATCGGCGCTATCCCCGCAAATATGTGCTGCGCGGTTTGCAGGGCGCGGGTCAGGGGTGAAACGATGACCTGTTGTATTCCCAGATCAGCAGCCTTGGCCCGTGCCTGTTTAGCCTGATTGACACCTTTTTCGGTCAGGCGGGCATCATAGATCATAGGGTCGGGGCCACCCTGTTCATAGGCCGCGTTAAATTCTGACTGGCCGTGGCGGATAAGGTAGATTGGCATATTTCGTCCTTAAATATTGCGGGCGCGCACCCTATCCGGCCAGACGACTGACAACGACACTGACTTCTGGTTTTTTGCCGACTTCATCTTTCGCAACCTTACGCACTATGCGCCGTATGGCTTCATCCAGTTTGTCATCATCCTTCAACGTCTTCCTGTCGGCGCGCATCAGGAATTGGGTCACGTCCTCTTCTAAAACCTCAACCAGCGGCGCGCGGGAATGTCCGGTTTCAGGCAGGCCTTTGACTTCGCACCAGGCGTCACCAAGGGGTTCATTGTTTTCAATGATCAGCGTCACCATCACATGGCCATTCAGTGCCATGCGAATTCGGTCACGCACAACACCGTCCAGCGCGCCGACCTGGACAGAACCATCCAGATAAGTGCGGCCGGTTTCGACATATTCGGCAACTTTAGGAGCGTTGCCAGACAGGTTCACCATAACGCCGTTTGGCGCGGTGATGCTGGACACGCCGCCTGCTTCGCCGAGTTTAGCATGTTCGCGCAGGTGGCGGTGTTCGCCGTGCATCGGGATCAGGAATTGCGGCGCGGTCAGTTTGTGCATTGTTTGCAGGTCGGGACGATTAGCGTGGCCGGATACGTGGTAAGCGCCCATGCTGTCATCGACCACATCAACCCCCATTTCGGAAAATGCGTTGACGATGCGGGATACGGATTTTTCGTTGCCGGGGATGGTTTTGGAGGAAAACAGGAACAGGTCGCCCTCTTTCAGGCTGAGGCCCAGATATTTACCACGCGACAGTTGCGCAGTGGCGGCGCGGCGTTCGCCCTGTGACCCGGTCGCCAGAATCATCAGGTTTTCGCGCGGCACGTTCTGGGCGTCTTCGGAGCTGATGGTATTGGGAAAATCGGTAAGAATTCCAACTTCGACCCCGGCTGAGATCATTTTGCGCATGGCGCGCCCCACCAGCACGATGGAGCGGCCCGCCTTGTGACCGGCATCGGCCAGTGTTTTCACGCGGGCGATGTTGGAGGCAAACGTGGTGGCCACCACCATGCCTTTGGCTTCTTTGACCAGTTCCACGATTGCCGGGCCTACGCTTGCCTCAGATCGTCCCGGATCACGGGAAAATACGTTGGTGGAATCGCAAACCAATGCCCGCACGCCGGGTTTGGCGATTTCCGCCCAGAGTTTGGGATCATGGGCTTCGCCAACGCCGGGAGTTTCATCGAGTTTGAAATCGCCGGTGTGGACAATGCGCCCGTCGGGCGTGTCGATGATCAGGGCTGAGCTTTCGGGGATTGAGTGGGCCACCGGGGCAAAACTGACGGTAAACGGGCCAGCCGTTACGTTTTCCGGGTAAGCGGACACCGTGTTGATTTTACTTATATCCAACCCGTGTTCTTCGAATTTCATCCGGGCCAGGTGGGCGGTGAACGCGCGTGTGTAAACCGGTGCGCGTAAGCGTGGCCAGAGGTGGCCAAGCGCACCGATGTGGTCCTCATGCGCATGAGTGATGAATATCGCGTCCAGCCGATCGGCGCGTTCTTCGATCCATTGAATATCTGGCAGGATCAGGTCAACGCCGGGGGTGCCATCCATGTCGGGGAAAGCGACGCCCAGATCGACGATGATATAGCGTTCCTTGCCCGGTGCACCGTAGCCATAGACGTAACAATTCATTCCGATCTCCCCCGCGCCGCCGAGGGGAAGGTAGATTAAGCGTTCACTGCTCATGTTCAGGAATTATCCTTATTATACTGGTAGATAACGGTCAGGCCGTGCATGGTCAGATCGTCTTCTGTTTCATCAAACAGGGTCACTGCCTGCTCAAACAGGGGGGCCAATCCGCCGGTTCCGATGATCTTCATTGGCTGGTCGTATTCAGCTTTGATCCGGGCGCAAATTTCGCGCACCAGCCCAATATAGCCCCAGAAAATACCCGACTGCATGCAGTGCACAGTATTGGTGCCTATCACCGCCTGTGGTTTTGATATGTCCACATGTGGCAGGGCGGCGGCGGCGTGGTGCAGGGCTTCAAGGCTGAGGTTCACGCCGGGTGCAATCGCCCCGCCAACATAAGCGCCGTCATGGGCAACCACGTCAAAAGTGGTGGCGGTACCGAAATCCACCACGATCAGGTTGCCACCATGGCGCGCGTAAGCGCCGGCTGCGTTTACCAACCGGTCAGGGCCGACGATGGTGCCCTGATCAACGCGGGGGTTTGTGGGCAGCTGGCAGTCGGGTTTTCCGACAACGTAGGGACGGCAGTTGAAATACCGGTCACAGAGCAGGCGCAGGTTGAAAACGACGCGGGGCACGGTGGAGGAGATGATCACTTCGGTGATCTGGATATCCAGTTTCTCGACCTTCATCAGGGTGGAAAGCCAGACAAAATACTGGTCCGCTGTGCGCTGCCATTCGGTGCTGGTACGCCATGTGGACAAGAATTTTTCACCGTCCCAGATGGAAAACACGGTGTTGGTGTTGCCGGTGTCGATGCACAGGAGCATGTTACAGACCCTTCAAAAGAATATGTCCGCCGCAGGGATAGCGCGCCGACCCTTGGCTGTCGATAGGACAAGGTTGCCGCTTTGATCAATGGTTTCAAAGGTTCCGGTGATTTCTTCAGCACCAGTGCGGGCGGTGATTGCCTCGCCAAGGCGGGCGGCGCGGGCCAGCCATGTCTCGCGAATCGGGGCAAAGCCGTAAGTCGTGAACTGTGTTTCCCATTTGGCGAAGGCCGGGGCCAATAGCGACAGGAATTCAGATGGCAAAATGTTAATGCCTGTTTCATTCGCCAGGCTGACCGGACGCAGGGCTCGTGTTTCAATTGCGCCAGCAACTGGCGCATTGCGCAAGTTAACGCCAATGCCAATCGCCAGATGATCTACGCCTTTGCCTGAACCAATGCTTTCCAGCAGGATACCAGCGACTTTGCCGCCGTTCAGCAGTACGTCATTGGGCCATTTCAGCGACAGACCTGTTGGCTTGCCGGTGGCAGATACGATTGTATCAAACAGCGCCAGTGCCGCCACAAAAGAACGCAGCGCCACCTGATCAGCGGGCTCAGTTGGACGCATCACATAGGTTGCAGAAAAGTTTCCGACCGGGTCAATCCACGCCCTGCCCCGTCGCCCCTTGCCGGCCGTTTGGCGCAGGGCAAGTATCCATTCCGATCCGGCTAGAGTGGGGGCAATTCGGGCGGCTTCGGCATTGGTGCTGTCAACTTCATCCAGCACACGCCGGGCTACGCCGGTTGGCCAGTCAACCCAATCAGGCTGGTCAGTTGACAAGGGCATCCGCGGCGGTGGCGGCTATGCTTTCGATGCCAAACAGGTTGATAACGCCAACTACCATGATCAGGGCAGAGGCCATCAGAAACACCCAGTGGGTTGGGGCCATGCCGCTATCAATGCCGTCACTTTCTTCGCCAAAATACATGTAGAACACCAGCCGGAGGTAATAGAACGCGCCTATAACCGAGGCAATAACACCTGCCACTGCCAGCCACGCCAAGTTGGCGTCTACGGCGGCTTTCAGCACATAAAACTTGCCGAAGAACCCGACCAGTGGCGGAACACCGGCCAGCGAAAACAACAGAACCAGCATCGCCAGCGCTTTTAGCGGGGCGGATTTGGACAGCATGTTCAGACTGCCGATGTCGGTTATCGGCTGGCCGTCACGCTCCATTGACAGGATAAACGCGAAGGTGCCGATATTCATGGTCACGTAGATCGCCATGTAGATCAGCATCGCCTGCACGCCGCCTACTGTGCCTGCGGCCAGTCCCATCAGCGCAAAGCCCATGTGCGAGATCGAGGAATAGGCCATCAGGCGTTTAATATTACGCTGGCCGATGGCAGCAATTGCGCCAAGGAACATCGACGCGACCGATAGTAGCGCCACGACCTGACCCCAGTCGCCGGTGATACCACCAAAGGCATCAAACATCACCCGCGCGAACATCGCCATCGCCGCAACTTTGGGCGCTGTGGCAAAGAAGGCGGTGACCGGCGTGGGTGAGCCTTCGTATACATCCGGGGTCCACATGTGGAACGGCACGGCCGAGACTTTGAATGCGAGGCCGGTGATCATAAATATGAGGCCGAACAACAGCCCAAGGGACACGTCGCCCGCAGTTGCGGTTTGAATGATACCGCTGAACAGGGTGGTTCCGGCAAAGCCATAGGTCAGCGACGCGCCGTAAAGCAGCAAGCCTGACGATAGTGCGCCGAGCACGAAGTATTTCAGGCCAGCCTCGGTTGATTTAACACTGTCGCGGCGCATCGAGGCAATGACGTATAGGGCAAGTGATTGCAGCTCGAGCCCCATATAGAGCGACATCAGATCACCCGCTGACACCATCATCATCATGCCAACGGTCGCCAGTGCCACCAGCAACGGGAATTCAAAGCGCAACTGGTCGCGTTTGCTCAGATAGCTTTCCGCCATCAGCAAAACTGCCGCCGCCGCCAACAGGATCGTGACCTTGGCAAAGCGGCCAAACGCATCATCAACATACATACCGTTAAAGGCTGATGTCGTGCCTTCGCCGTTCATCCCGATCCATGCCGCAAGACCGGCCATCACAGCCGCTGTTGCCCAGGTTATGGTCGGAGCGGATTTGTCTTTGCTACCGTAAACGCCAATAAGCAGGGCTGCCATTGCGTAAACCGCAAGGATCACCTCGGGCAGAACGGTTGAGAAATCAGCTGATGTCATATCTTGCTAATCCTAATTATGTTCAGTTTGCAGGACCGCCTCGACGGGCAGTGCAGCGTGGTAATCTATCAACAGGGCTTCGACCGACGGGCCGATGATGTCGGTGACCAGTGCCGGGTAGACACCCAGCAGCAGAGTCATCGCTACCAGTGGCGCGAATATTGCTTTTTCGCGGGTGGTCATGTCAGTGATTGATCTCAGGCTTTCCTTGATCAGGTCGCCCATGACGACCCGGCGATATAGCCACAGCGCGTAGGCCGCTGACAGGATCACCCCGGTTGTAGCGACAGCCGCAACCCATGTGTTGACTTGAAATATCCCCACAAGGATCAGGAATTCACCGACAAAGCCGGATGTCCCCGGCAGGCCCACATTGGCCATTGTGAAGAACATGAAGATCAGCGCGTAAGCAGGCATTCGGTTTACCAGTCCACCGTAGGCGTCAATCTCGCGGGTGTGCATCCGGTCGTAAATCACGCCGACACACAGGAACAGCGCGCCGGATATAAAGCCGTGGCTGATCATCTGGAATATCGCCCCGTCCAGTCCCTGCTGGTTGGCGGAAAATATTCCCATGGTCACGTACCCCATATGGGCAACTGACGAATAGGCGATCAGCTTTTTCATATCGGACTGCGCCAGAGCCACCAGTGACGTATAGACAATGGCGATAGCACTGAGCCACAGTACCGTTGTCGCCAGCAGGTCCGAGCCAACCGGGAACATCGGCAAGCTGAACCGCAAGAAACCATAGCCACCCAATTTCAGCAGGATTGCCGCCAGCACCACAGAGCCCGCCGTGGGGGCCTGCACATGGGCATCCGGCAGCCATGTATGCACTGGCCACATCGGTAATTTCACCGCGAAACTGGCAAAAAATGCAATGAACAGCATGGTTTGCAAGCCACCCACCACCTGAAAACCAAGCACCGAGATCGCAGAAGAGCTGAATTCATGGTTCAGCAAGGTGGGAATGTCGGTGGTGCCGGCGTCAACGAACATTGCGACCATGGCCACCAGCATCAGGACGGAACCGAGGAAGGTATAAAGGAAGAATTTGAACGCAGCATATATGCGCTCTTTGCCGCCCCAGATACCAATGATCAGGAACATCGGGATCAGGCCTGCTTCAAAGAACAGGTAAAACAGGATCAGATCTAGCGCCATGAACACCCCAAGCATCAGGGTTTCCAGCAGCAGGAACGCGATCATGTATTCCTTGACCCGGGTCTTGACGCCCCAGCAGGCGGCAATGGTCAGCGGCATCAGGAATGTGGTGAGCATCACGAAAAGCACCGAGATGCCATCGACGCCCATCTTGTATTTCATACCCAGTAGCCAGTCGGCCTGCTCGACGAACTGGAAACCGGGGTCACTTGGATCGAACTGGATCAGCACGAACAAGGATACCAGGAAAGTCGCCGAGGTCGCGATCAGTGCCAGCCACTTGGCGTTTTGCTGAGCAGCCTCATCATCGCCGCGCAGGAAAAACGCAAGGATCGCTGCGGCAACCAATGGCATGAAGGTGATGATGGAAAGCAGGTTTTCCATTAGTTCGCCCCCCCGCCAAGCGTCATCATCGTCAGCAGGATCAGGATGCCGATAACCATGGCAAACGCGTAGTGGAACAAATAACCCGACTGCGCGCGACCGGCGAGCCGGGTCAGGAATGGCACAATGCCCATTGCGATGCCGTTCAGGGTGCCGTCGATTACTTTGCCGTCGCCCTGCTTCCACAGGAAGTTGCCAATCCATTTGGCAGGGCGAATAATGGCCACGTCGTACAGTTCATCAAAGTACCATTTGTTCAGCAGGAACAGGTATAACGGGCGTTGAGAGGCGGCCAGACGCCCGGGCCAGTCAGGGCGTTTGATGTAGAACATCCATGCGGTGAAGAAGCCGATCAACATGGCGATGAACGGTGATACCTTGACCCATTTTGGGGCTTTATGCGCATTTTCCAGCACTTCCAGACCGTCGGACATAAATAGCGCGCCTTGCGGGGCCACACCAGAAACGACGCCATGTTCGCCCGAACCTGCGGCTTCGGTCTGGGCCGCTTGGGTTTCTGCCAGATTGCTGGTTTCGGACGTACTGATCTCATTACTTGTTTCTGTCTCAGCAAGTGCGGCTTCGTGGGTGGGCATACCAAAGAAATCAAACATTTTTTCTTCGTCGCCGAAGAACGGGTTTAGCCAGATCATACCGGCAAAAATCGCACCCACACCCAAGACACCAAGCGGGATCAACATGGAAAGCGGGCTGTCTTTGGCGTTTTCGTGGGTGTGCTTGTCACCCCGCGCCTCGCCATAAAATGTCATGAACATCAGCCGCCAGCTGTAAAAGCTGGTGAACATCGCAGCGATGACCAGCAGCCAGAAGGCATAGCCGGAACCGCTGGCAAATGCGCTTTCGATAATCGCGTCTTTCGACAGGAAGCCCGCGAAACCGATTGTGGTCAGCGGAATGCCGACCCCGGTGATGGCCAGGGTACCAACCATCATTGCCGCAAACGTATAGGGGATTTTCTTGCGCAGGTTACCGTAATTGCGCATGTCCTGTTCATGGTGCATCGAATTGATCACCGAACCTGCCCCCAGAAACAACATCGCTTTGAAGAACGCGTGTGTCAGCAGGTGGAACAAAGCGACCGAATAGACACCGGCCCCGGCGGCAACGAACATGTAGCCAAGTTGTGAACAGGTGGAATAGGCGATGACCCGTTTGATGTCGTTTTGCACAAGGCCCACGGTGGCAGCGAAAAATGCCGTTGAAGCACCGATAACCACGACAAACATTTTGGCCTCGGGTGCGAATTCGAACAGCGGCGACATCCGTACCACCAGAAACACGCCCGC
>CAZRHV010000087.1:0-8107 GCA_964599985.1 uncultured Marinosulfonomonas sp.
CGCTCAGCTAGAGGCGTATTTTGACAAGCGGTTGCAGGTTTTCGATCTGCCACTGCGGGTTGCAGGTTCGGATTTTCAGCGGAATGTTTGCGACGTAATGTCGGCTATTCCGCTTGGCGAAATAAAGACCTACGGGCAGATTGCGGATAAGTTGGGCGCCTCGGCGCAGGCGGTGGGCAATGCATGCGGAGGCAACCCAATCCCGATAATTATTCCATGCCACCGGGTTCTGGGGGCTGACAGTCTGGGCGGGTTTTCCGGGGCTGGTGGTGTAGAAACTAAAGTCGCCTTGTTGCGCCATGAAGGGGCTGCGGGGCTGTTGATTTGAGTGGGGCGGTTTTTCTGGCCGTAATGGCGGCCGCACTGCTGCATGCCAGTTGGAACGCGGTAGTGCGAACCGGGGCCAGTAAGATGACGTCGATGCTGATGGTGTCGGTTGGCGACGGGTTGATCGGGTTGGCGGTGGTTGCCACGCGGCCCTTGCCGGGGATCGAAATCTGGCCCTGGCTGGTGGCTTCGGGTCTGATCCGCATGGGGTATCAGCTGTTTTTGACCTACGCCTATGAGCATGGCGATCTGAGCCGGGTATATCCGATAGCCCGCGGCGCGGCGCCAATGATGGTGCTGGTGATCGGGGCGTTTGTCCTGAGTGACCAGATCAGCGGTGTGCAAGTGGCGGGAATACTTGCGCTTGGGGCCGGGATATTACTGATGGCGCATGGGGTATTTGCCAATGGTGAGAGCCGCCGGCTAGTGCCGTTTGCACTGGGGTCGGCAGTGGCGACAGCTGGGTATTCGCTGGTGGACGGTATTGGTGCGCGATTGTCTGGTGACCCCATAACATTTGTAGGCTGGGCGCTGTTTTTGACGGCGGTGTTTTTTACGCCAGTCTCGCTTGGGCTGCGCGGGACGGCGATTTTACGTGCAAGTCCAAAAGCCTGGGGGATGGGTGCGATAGCCGCTGGTGCGTCTTATCTGGCCTATTCCATCGTGGTCTGGGCGATGACGCAAGCCCCGATTGCGCTGGTGACTGCATTGCGTGAAACATCAATCCTGTTCGCGGTGCTGATCGGCTGGCTGTTCTTTGGCGAACGCATGGACCGCGGTAAAGGGTTGGCGGCGGCGTTGATTGTGGGCGGCGTGGTGTTGACGCGGCTCTAGTCGCTTGTCAGTAAGATTTCCGCCTCGATCTCAATGGCGAAATTCATCGGCAGGCCTGATACGCCGATGGCCGAGCGGGCGTGGCGTCCGACTTCAGGCCCGAATATGTCAATAATCAAATCACTAAAGCCATTAATTACAAGGTGTTGCTGGTCATAGCCGGGCGCAGAATTTACCATGCCAAACACCCTCAGCCAGCCTGCTACGCGGGACAGCTCACCGATTTCTGCCTTAAGGTTTGACAGCACCGACAGGGCAATGTCGTGGGCTGCGATTTGGGCCTGCTCGGTGGTCAGCTCGGCGCCTACCTGCCCGAATGGACCTGCAATTGCGCCCTCGGGCGATTGTTTTGGGTGGCCAGAGATGAACGCCCGATCACCGCTTATATTCACCAGCGAAAAAGGCAGATGCAGGTCGGGCGGAATTTTTACGGGGGCAGGCAGGGCGAGGCCAAGTTTAGAAAGGCGTTCTTCGGGTGTCGGCATATGTTGTCCTGAATAATTTTGGCTAGGTTAATGCCCCGGAATGGACGGTGCTAGTTGCGTGCCGGAAACACCTGCTGCGCCACGCCAGCAAACACGATGTAGATTGAGGTAATGATCAACCCCCAGAGCGCCCAGCTTTCGGGGGAAAAATCGACCAGTGCAGCCCAGCCAGCGAATATTGTCCAGGCCAGCGTCATCGGGAGCGATATTACTCGCCAGCGTTCGGTGCGCACCGGGTGGATGAATTTGAACGGGATAAACATCGCCGCTGTCAGGACCACGATGATGCCCAGCATGACCCAGAAATTTGGGGTCAGCGCGAACAGAACCAGCACAACCATATTCCAGCAACCGGGGAAGCCAGAAAACGAATTGTCTTTTGTTTTCATACGAGTATCGGCGAAGTACATCGCGCTGCCGAAGGTGATCAACAAGATTGCGATCCAGCCGGTCCAGCCTGGCAGCAGCCCGGATTTGAACAATGCGTAGGCCGGGACGAATACGTATGTCAGATAATCTATGATCAGGTCGAGCAATACACCGTCAAACTGTGGCGCATTCTTTTTAACGTCAAAATGACGGGCCAGCGGGCCGTCGATGCCGTCAACAGCAAAGGCGACCACCAGCCAGAGGAACATCAGGCTCCAGTCTTCGTCCACCGCTGCCAGCATCGCCAGCATGGCAAACACAGCACCAGTGGCGGTGAGCAAGTGGACGGATAGAGCGTAGGCCTGTTTGGTCATTTGGGGGTCATGGCGTAATTAAGTGGTGGGTGCAATGCTACAGCGCCCTTGGGTGGGTCTTTTCGTAGACTTCCATCAGGCGGGCTGTGTCTACTGCGGTGTAGGTCTGGGTGGTGGAAAGCGAGGCGTGGCCCAGTAGTTCCTGAATGGCCCGCAGATCACCCCCGGCGGATAGCAGGTGAGTCGCAAAGGAATGGCGCATGGCGTGCGGCGTTGCGCTGGATGGCAAGCCAAGTTGCAGGCGGGCGGTTTCCATGGCTTTTGCGATGATGCGGGGGTTTAGGGGGCCACCGCGCGCGCCGCGAAACAGGGCATCATTTGAAGTTGTGGGGAAAGGACAAAGAGTGAGATAACGCGCAACTGCGTCTTTTGCAGCGGGGACAACCGGGACGATGCGCTCTTTTCCGCCTTTGCCGATGATGCGCAGGCTGTTTGGCAGGGGCGTGTCAGCGAATGTAAGGCCTAAAGCCTCGGAAATTCGCAACCCGCAGCCGTATAGTAATGTCAGTATTGCAACATCTCGCGCGCCTATCCAGTCGTCAACGGTCTGTTCGTTGACCATATCGATCATTGCGCGGGCGCCGTCCTCGGTCAGTGGTCGGGGGAGTTTTTTGCTGAATTTCGGGGCACGGGCGGACAGAACGGCTGTTGCGTCAAAGCCTTCGCGCTCTGCCAGCCATCTGAAAAACGTCTTTACCGCCGAAAGCGAGCGGGCGAGAGAGCGCGCAGTTACGCCCCGGTTTCTTTCATGGGCCATCCAGGCACGCATATCGGCGACCCTGATCTTTTTTAATGGCCCAATACCGGTGCTATCGCCAAAATGCCCGGCGAAGAACGCGAGAAATCCAAGGACATCAGTTTGATAGGCGGTCAGGGTATTCTGGGCGGCATTCTTTAGTGCTTTTTGACTGGCAAGCCAGCCCGAAACCGCGTCTGCTGCAGCCGGAGAAATATGTGTTACGCCAGCCACCGGCGCATCGCCCGCTCAAACACGCCGCCAAAGAATTCCAGTAAATCTGTACCCTGGGTGGGCTTGAACTGATGGGGGTCTTCGGAACCAAGGGCCAGTAACCCCGGCAGGCGGCCTTTGCCCAGATCCAGTTTCAAACAGGCCTCGGAGCGGATCCAGTCAGCATTTTTGCCGTAAATATCACTATTTTCCGGTTGAATTTGGCGAAGCGTAACGGCGCGGATCGGCGAATTTCGCCCGCCGGAAAGATAGGTATCAATCAGACCCTTTTTCGCAGTGACCAGCACGTCGTCCAGCTTGCGCAAGGATTTGTCTTCGTCGTCCTGTACCGATTCCAGCACCAGTCGCACAGTGTCGACGCGCATAATCTCGGCGACTTCTTTTAGCTCTGTCAGAAAACTAGTGAAATCAGTTGGTTCCAACAGCCGCAGGATTGCCCGGTGGATCACGTTTGTACCCGCCAGATTTTCGTAGGCCGCTGAGATCACCGAACGGTGGGTGTCTTCCAGACGGTCAAGCCGGGTTTCCAGCCGGTCCAGCGCGATGCCGCGTAAATCAACGATATTATTGCCAAGTGAGCTGTCATTCGCCCCGACAAGGGCGCGCATCATATCAGGGTCTTCCAGAATGAATTCCGGATCACTGATGATTTTATCGCGAATATTTTCGGTCGAATTGGCGGAATTAGCCATACTTGCCCCTTAGTGCCTATCGCCGGGTTATCCCGGTCTTAGAGAATTTTCTGTCCTGTCTTTGCCCAATCCTTCATGAATCCGTCCAGTCCTTTGTCGGTTAAGACATGGTTTGCCATGGATTTTATTACGTTTGGTGGCGCAGTTGCCACATCTGCACCGATCAGCGCCACGTCCTTCATGTGATTGGCCGAACGGATCGAAGCCGCGAGGATTTGGGTATCAAAGCCGTAATTGTCGTAAATTGCGCGGATGTCGGCGATCAGTTCCATGCCGTCAATGTTAATGTCATCCAGCCGTCCGATGAATGGGGAAATGAAGGTGGCACCGGCTTTGGCGGCCAGTAACGCCTGATTGGCGGAGAAACAAAGTGTGACGTTAACCATGGTGCCCTCGGCGCGCAGGTTCTTGCAGGTTTGCAGCCCAGCCCAAGTCAGCGGTACTTTGACGGCGATATTTTCGGCGATTTTGGCCAGCTTGCGGCCCTGCGCCAGCATCCCGTCGGCGTCCAGCGCGGTGACTTCGGCCGAGACCGGACCATCAACAATACCGCAAATTTCTTTGGTCACTTCCAGAATGTCGCGTCCGGATTTCAGGATCAGCGAGGGGTTTGTGGTTACCCCGTCAGCCATTCCCAGATCATTCAGTTCGGTAATTGCTTCCACATCGGCGGTGTCGATAAAAAATTTCATTATGAATGCCTCATTAACTTTGTTCTGTTTCAGGATTACTTTTATCGTAGGTATTGGCGGTCTGAAAGACCAAATGGGCGGAACACGCTGTTGAGTGCTGTAACTTTTTATCACGAAGGTGAACTGGTGGCGGTTCTGACGGCGCAGCCGCTGGATCGTCTGTTGGATTATAAAGCGCCCGAGGGCGGCTGTCTGACTGGCGCATTTGTTGAGGTACCTCTGGGCCCGCGCAAGGTGCTGGGCGTGATCTGGGGGGCCGGCGCCGGAGATTATGACATTGCCAAGGTGCGATCCGTAATTCGGGTGCTGGATGTGGCCCCGATGCAGGACGGAATGCGCGAATTTCTGGGGCGGGTGGCGGATTATACGCTGACGCCATTGAGCGCGATGCTGCGGCTTGCCACCCGCTCACCGGGGCTGGGCGATCCGGTTTCAATGCGTAAAGTGTATCGGTTGGGGCGGGGCGCGCCGGACCGGGATACTGCTGCCCGGCGGCGGGTGTTGGAGGTATTGCAGGGCTATGGCAGCCTGTCGTTTACATTGAAAGAGCTGGCGGAAATGGCCGGTGTATCAACATCAGTGATTAAGGGGTTGGTCAAGCAGGGTGTTGTTTCTGAAGAAGAAAGCCCGCGCGATCTGCCTTATCCGGGGCTGGACCCGGATTATGGCGGCGTTGAGCTGACTGAGGATCAGGCTGTGGCGGCGGCGCAGTTGCGCGCACGGGTGGCGTCCGGGGAATATGGCACCACACTGTTGAAGGGCGTGACCGGGTCGGGAAAGACCGAAGTTTATCTGGAGGCGGTAGCAGAGTGCCTGCGCAAGGGGCGTCAGGCGCTGGTATTGCTGCCCGAGATCGCGCTGACGGCTGAATTTTTGGCCCGGGTGGTGGAACGCTTTGGTGCCAGCCCGGCTGAGTGGCATTCAGGTGTAACCATGACCGAGCGGCGGCGCTGTTGGCGGATGGTTGGTGAAGGTGGTGCGCAGTTGGTGGTTGGAGCGCGCTCGGCACTGTTTTTGCCTTATCAAAACTTGGGGTTGATCATCGTCGATGAGGAACATGACACGTCCTATAAACAAGAAGACGGGGTGATATATTCGGCTCGTGATATGGCGGTGCTGCGCGCGTCAATTGACAGTGCGCAGGTGATTTTGGCGTCAGCGACGCCATCTCTGGAAAGCTGGGCGAATGCAGAGGCCGGCAAATATGAGCGTCTTGTGCTGACGTCACGATACGGGGCGGCAGAGCTGCCAGAGATGCGTGCGATCGATATGCGGGCAGAGAAGATACCGGGGAATCGCTGGATTTCCAATGTGTTACGCCGTGAAGTTGATGACCGGATAACGCGTGGTGAACAGGCGCTGATCTTCCTGAACCGCCGTGGTTATGCGCCGGTGACGATTTGCCGGGCCTGTGGGCATCAGATTGGTTGCGACCACTGTGACGCGCGAATGGTCGAGCACCGGTTTTCCAAGCGGTTGGTGTGTCACCAGTGTGGTGAAAGTAAACCGATACCTGAGGTCTGCCCGAGTTGTGAGGTCGAGGGAAAGTTGGCCCCGGTTGGCCCCGGTGTTGAGCGGTTGGCCGAAGAAGTGGCAGAGTTGTTTCCCGATGCGCGCGTTGCGGTGCTGTCATCGGATCTGTTTGGCTCGGCGCGGGAATTGAAGGCGCAGATTGTGGCGATTGCTGAGGGGGCGGCGGACATTATTATTGGCACGCAACTGGTTGCAAAGGGGCATAATTTTCCGCTTTTGACTTTGGTCGGTGTGATTGATGCGGACCTTGGATTGCAAGGGTCGGACTTGCGGGCGGCCGAGCGGACGTTTCAGCTGATGCGCCAGGTTTCCGGACGCGCCGGGCGGGTCAAAAAGCAGGGGTTGGCACTGTTGCAGACCTATCAGCCGGAACACGCGGTGATCCGATCCATTCTGGCCGGGGATGAAGAGGCATTCTGGCAGGCCGAAGCCGATGAACGCCGTATTGCCGGGATGCCACCCTATGGTCGACTGGCGGGGGTCATCTTGTCGTCGCCGGATGTGAAGGCGGTATTTGATCTGGGCGCTGAAATGGCGCGCCATGACGGGCCTTTGCAGAAGATTGGCGCACGGGTTTACGGGCCTGCGCCGGCACCGATTGCGCGCATTCGGGGGCGGCACCGGGTGCGGTTGTTGATTAAGGCTGAAAAAAGCGCGGCATTGCAGGGTGCGATTAGTGCCTGGGTGGCGCAGTTTAGGCTGCCAAATAACCTGCGTTTGCAGGTTGATATTGACCCGCAGAGTTTCTACTGAAATTGAGGCGCGCTGGCGCGCGCCATTATTTTTAGCCCTTTGGGCGATTTTAGGTATTTGAGAAAAGAAGAAGGCTAGGGGGCAGGATTTGCTGCTCGCCAGTTTGGGAAATTCGGCCTATGGGGGTCTGATGGATATTGTCTCTACCGAATCTGCCCATGAGCTGCCGATATGGCGACGTCCGGTAGCTTTACTATTCGTTTTTGCCTTTGCGATGCCGATTGCCTTTAACACCTGGTCGGCTTTGCTGAATAATTTTGTGATTGAAGCGGCCGGGTTTACCGGAGTGGAGATCGGCTGGCTGCACACGGTGCGTGAAATTCCAGGGTTTTTGGCCGTTGGAGTGATCGCGCTGATCATGTTTATCCGCGAGCAGGTTTTGGGGGTTGTCGCCCTGTTGATGCTTGGGGTGGCAACCGGGGTTACGGCGTGGTTCCCGACACTGGGCGGTTTGCTGACGGTCACAATGATCAGCTCGATCGGATTTCACTATTTTGAGACGGTGAACCAGTCATTACAATTGCAGTGGATCGACAAGAAACGGGCACCACAGGTTCTGGGGTGGATTGTGGCGATTGGATCAGGCGCGTCATTGCTGGCTTATGGGCTGCTGGTGTTGACCTGGCGGAATTTCGATCTGTCGTATAATTTCGTTTATTTGCTGAGTGGTGGGATCACTGCGGGTTTGGCAGTGTTTTGTTTTCTGGCCTATCCGCAGTTTGAAGCGCCTACGCCGCAGCTCAGGAAGATGATCCTGCGCCGACGTTATTGGTTATATTATGCTTTGCAGTTTATGGCAGGGGCACGCCGTCAGATATTTGTAGTGTTTGCGGCGTTCATGATGGTCGAGCGGTTTGGCTTTGAAGTACATGAACTGACGGCGTTGTTCCTGATCAACTACCTGGCGAACATGATTTTTGCACCTTTGATGGGTAAGGCTGTGGGCATTTGGGGCGAGCGACGTGCCCTTGGCTTTGAATATATCGGCCTGATCGTGGTGTTTCTGGCTTATGGCGGGATTTACTATTTTGGCTGGGGTGTGGCGCTGGCGGCGACGCTTTATGTGATTGATCACATG
>CAZRHV010000088.1:0-7977 GCA_964599985.1 uncultured Marinosulfonomonas sp.
CCACGCGCGGGACGTATTTGCGCCCATTTTGGCGGTTAGCCCTAGGTTACTTGAAAAGATTTTATAGCCTGAGGGAATTCATAATGTCAGGATTTGTAGTTCAGACACCTACCGCATTGTCGCGGCAAACCGCACTGAACGCTGCCCGGGCCCGGGACGCGACGATTGATGATGCGACACTGGAGAACGGCGATTTGTGGGACATCGTGCGCCCGCTGAATGATGCAATGAATATCGCAGAAGGTGAGACGCAGTATCAGGCCTCGGTTGCACGGTTTTCCAAGCAGCAACGCGCTGCACATGCGGTTATCTGGTATGTAAGTGACGTGAAAAACGGCGGGCATTGGCAGTTTTTCTACAATTCCACCGGTATTTTGTGGGAAGCGGCACAAAAGGGCCTGCGTGAAATCGGAGCAGGTGAAAATGCCCTGATCCTTTCGGGGGCTGCTCTGCGTGCTGGCGGTTCACCACCGTTTGAGCTGAACCCCCGCCAAAGTCTGATGAAACGGCTAAGCCCTAAATTCGCTGATCTGGATGAGCGGATGGACAATTCTGATCCCCTGAAGTTGCTTTGGGAATATGTTCGCGCGAACCGTTCGGCATTTTATTATACCAACCCAAAAAACGCCTGATCTAATGGGCGCGCCGATCGGCGCGGCTGATTTACTCATTCGCTTTGCTCATTCGGATTGCGCTTCGCGCGAAGGTATTTATCAAAAGAAGAAGATCTTGGCTTTGTCATTCTCTGAGAGCGGGTAACCCCACGCCGGTGCTTTCAAAGCCACCATCCACTGCGATTGTCTGGCCGGTGACGTAGCTGGCTTTGTCAGAGCACAGAAATACGATGACTTCGGCCAGCTCACGCTCGGACCCGTAGCGGTTTAACGGGATGGCATCGTGGTAAGCGGCGATGATTTCCGGTGAATGAACGGCCATTGCCAGCTTGGTTTTAACCGGCCCCGGTGCCACACAATTGGCGCGGATACCAAATTCCCCCAGCTCGACTGCCTGTTGCCGGGTCAGATGACGCACGGCAGCTTTCGATGTGCCATAAGCCACCCGCAAAGTAGACGCCCGACTGCCGGATATAGAGGCAATATTAACAATCGCCCCGCTGGATTTCTTCAGCGCCGGGATGGCCGCCTGGCTGCACAGAAAAACGCCATCCAGATTGGTCTCCATCACCGTGCGCCATTTGGCAAAGCTGGTATCCCCGATCAGTCCGAACTCTGCAACACCGGCGTTATTTACCAGTGCGTCAATGCCTCCGAACACTTCCACAACTTCGCCGACCATGCCGTCAACCTGATTGGAAACCGACACATCACAATCAATTGCCCGGACATTGTTCAGCCGGCTGGCGGCCTTCGCCAGTTCCGGTCCATCCCGGTCAATCATTGCAACCTGCCAGCCTTCTTCCAGAAATAGCTGTGTTGTTGCCAGGCCAATGCCGCGCGCGGCGCCCGTTACCAGTGCTGTTTTCATTCGTCTATTCTGTCCCGAAACGGTTTACCCCACAGGACCGCAGTGCCGGGTGCAAGTCAATCGCACACTTTTGAATACGTTTCAGAATCCAACAATAACGTGAGAAAGGTTGGTTTGGCTTTGCGCGAACACATTCTTAGGTGATGTTACACATGAACAAATCAGGAGGCCCCGATGGCCGGTCGTTGGAAGAATACTTTGAATTACTCGGATGTGACCCCGCAGGCGGATTATATCAACCGTCGTGAACTGATGGCGGGCGCCGGCGCGCTGGCGGCGATGTCTGTTGCTGGCCCGGCTATGGCAGCGATTGAAACGATCCCCAGCCGGTATTCCACCACTCAGGAACCCAATACCCTGAAGGACATCACCACCTACAATAACTTTTATGAATTTGGCACCAGCAAGGATGACCCGTCCAAATATGCCCACACCCTGACAACTGATCCGTGGTCTGTGCAGATTGACGGGCTGGTAGATAAGCCAGGTAACTATGATCTGGCTGATCTGACTTCCGGGGTCACCATGGAAGAACGCATCTACCGTCTGCGCTGTGTTGAAGGATGGTCAGCCGTGATCCCATGGGTCGGATTTGAACTGGCGACATTGCTGAACCGGGTCGGTGTGCAGTCTTCGGCGAAATACGTGTATTTCGAAACCCTGGTGCGCCCCGAGGAAATGCCGGGGCAGAAACGTGCGTTGCTGGACTGGCCATATCAAGAGGGGCTGCGGCTGGACGAAGCCATGCACCCGCTGACGATATTGGCGACCGGGCTTTATGGTGAAGAACTCCCCAACCAGAATGGCGCACCTTTGCGTCTGGTTGTGCCATGGAAATACGGTTTCAAGTCGATCAAATCCATTGTGAAAATCTCGCTGGTGGACAGCCAGCCAGCGGCCACATGGAACAAACAAAACGACGCTGAATACGGCTTCTACAGCAATGTGAACCCCGAAGTTGACCACCCGCGCTGGTCACAGGCGACCGAACGTCCGATTGGTGGCGGGCTGTTTAGTAAACGTATCCCGACGCAAATGTTCAACGGTTACGCGGATGAGGTGGCAGGCCTTTACGCTGGCATGGACCTGAAACAGTTCTTCTAAGGGAACCGATATGCAAAACGACCGTCTTTTGAAATATGGTGTCATCGGTACGGTGGTTGCAGCGCTCGGTTGCTTCACCCCGCTGCTGGTCATCCTGTTCGGGGCGGTAGGCCTGTCGGCAATGGTGGGCGCGCTTGATATGGTGCTGTTACCGGTCTTGGGCGTTTTCGTCGCCATTACACTTTATGCACAAATCGGAAAGTCACGCGCATGAGCGAACTCATATCAACCATCACCTGCCCAAACTGCGGCCACTCAAAGGCTGAAACCATGCCAACCGATGCCTGTCAGTGGTTCTATGCCTGCACTGGTTGCGGCGAAGTTCTTAAACCACTGAAGGGCGACTGCTGCGTTTACTGTTCTTACGGAACCGTGCCATGTCCACCGATTCAGGCCGGCGAAAGCTGCGGGGCTTAAGGAAAAACCCATGACATTTGCGAATTCAATAAATGGCGTATTGCGCCAGGTGCCCGCTTGGCCACTCTATATTCTGGGCGTACTACCGGGGGCCTGGGATTTTTACCTTGGCCTGACTGGCGGGCTGGGGGCGGAACCGATCAAGGCGCTGGAACAGGAACTGGGGCGCTTTGCGCTGCAACTGTTTATTGTGGTTCTGGCAATCACGCCCCTGCGCAATCTTACCAAGATCAATCTGGTCAAATACCGCAGGGCATTGGGACTGCTGGTATTCTTCTATGTATCCGTACATCTGGCCGTTTGGTTGTTTCTGGACGTACAGGACCCGGCGGCAATCTGGAAAGACATTGTCAAACGCCCCTATGTGACCTTTGGTATGATCAGCTTTGTAGCCCTGATCCCGCTGGCAATCACCTCGAACAACAAGTCCCTGCGTAAGCTTGGCCCGCTGGTCTGGCGCAAACTGCACCTGCTGACCTATCCGGCTGTAGCCTTGGGTGGAATACACTTTATCTGGCTGCGCAAAGGCTGGCAGGTAGAGCCGATGCTCTATTTCCTGGTAATTCTTATCCTGCTGGCGACAAGGCTGAAACTACGGCGGCGTAAATCAGCCGCCGTCGCAGGGTAGCAATGGGAACTTTGCCCTGTAACTTTCGGGATCAGATCAGTTTGTCAGCTTAAGCGCATTGATAGTGTTGGCAATTGAATGGAATGCCTGACCAATGTCGGTGCCATCCACATCATAGTAATGCGAAGGCGTGGATGCACAGGATTGCATCACCAGCGATGACGCTGTCGAGGTTTCAAATCCCATTGTATAGACGGCTATACCTTGCGCCTTGGCTTCATTGCACATCGCTTCAAGGCGGGTATCCTTAGCGGCGTTAAATACCTGATCAACTGCCGCCGGCAAATTCGCCGGTCCATCGACGGTAAGATAATACTCCCAGCTGAATTCGTCCCAGAACTCGGGATAGCTCAGTTGAACCGCATCCACGGCGCCGTCAGGTGTAGGGTTATGGGTGCCATGCTCAACCCAGTAATAGTCGTTGCTTACAGGGTCAAAGGCAGAAACATGACCAACATGCGAGCCGGTAGCCGAGTTTTTGTAAAACGGTGACGGGCCTGCGCGAAAGCCATCACGGACCAGGTGCTGGGTCGTGTTTTTCCCGTCGGTCATCAAGACGATGACCTTTTTGACGTTCGGTTCGTTGTAATCAAATGGGCGACCAACGAAATTCGTGCTTATTACACCCAGATTGTCGGCCATATTTGTAACGGCCGGGCGGAACGCGGGGTCAAGCAAAGCTGATCCCCATTTCATGCCCAGTTCAATCGACGTGTAGCCGCTTGCATATAGGGCATCAATTGCAACTTCGAGATCCTGATAGCTGTTCTCATAGGCGGAAACGGCACGTTGAGAATAGGGGCTGCATGCACGGCGCCAGTCAACTGCATTATCCGCATTCCCCCAAGGATCTATTGTAGCGCTGCGTCGCAGATTTGGCGTAGGATCGGAAACCCCGCCCAGCAACAGGGGATCCAGCTCAACCGGCACCACTGAATAATCGGCAGCATCAAAGTCGATACAGCTAGAGTTTGTGTGCTCTTCGGTTGTGTTGAATTGCTGGATTAGTGTTTCGCCTAACAGCACCTGTTCATTATAGGGTACAAGAGAAACCGAAACAGAATCCGGATCAATCGTGCAGTTGCCGTCAAATGGCACTGTCGCGTCGGGATCGCACTGCATCAGGTACACAAATTCTTTCGCAGCCGCTTTCAGATCATCGATTTTGGAGTTTCCGCTGGAAGATGTTCCACCCATTGAACCTGAAGTGTCCACGACCAGAGAAATTTCGACCTCGGTTTTGCTTTCTACCGCGGTGCCAATGGCGGGTGCCTTTAAAGTGTTAATTCCGATCATATTCATGAAAAATGTATTCACCTGAATAGAGGCGGATGCCGTTACGGCTTTGCCTGAACCGGACTGGGCGATGACAATATCACCGGCAGCAATGGAATCTGCGAACCCGGCTTTGTTAAAATAGTCCAGAACGACCGCTTGAGAATCCAACGTCTGGTTGAGACTGGCGCCCGCAAGAATAGCGCGATCAAGTGTTGACTGAAGACGAGACCGCTGTGTTTCGGTTCGCATCAGGTCTACCGCCATGCCGGAAATGATCAACATCATGATCAATAGAAACAACGAAAATATAATAATTGAGCCATCCTCAGACCGGCCGAAACGTCGAAATACGTTCCACGCAGGTTTTGGCTTTAGGCCCTGATCATCTTTTACTGTGTTTCGGTTTACAGACATGACGTACCCTTTGACTCAAAAAATCTCTTTAAATGTGGGTAGCTGCACGCATTCATTTTGGCTCAGCTGACCCGCACTGTGGCAAGATGAAGAACAGATTAAGGAAAGACTGGGGCAATTAAGTCTTAATTAAGATTCTGGACACTGGCCGGAGGAAATACAGTTAAACTGGGCTTACTGTTTCAATTCCGGGTACAGAAATACAACCTGGGCGCGAAACTGAGGGCCACAGCCTGATTGTTGAGTGCAATAAACGATTCGTTAATCCTGAAAGTTAGGTGGATTGGTTTCGATGTATTCAGCTATCGGTTTGGCCCGCGCAGAGTTATCCTGCGCGGGCTACATTTAAGGCGCCTTTGCCTACCACTTACGTAACCACCTGGTGTGGGCCTGCTGGCGGTGCAGCTCTTCGCGTTTGCGGATTTCATGGCGGTAAAGTTCTGACTCATGGGTTGGCTGCTGAATATGACGTGACCATAATGGTTCACGGGTGGCGGTTTTGAATGAATTGGCAAGTATTTCTAACATATTGACACCTTTGTATGATTTGTAGCTTTCTGATAACTCTGTTTATATAGCTCCCGACCAACTGCGCGAGTTCATATGATTGTTGAAATGTTAGCTGAAGTATAAGATATATGGATTGGAACAAAATACCGTCGCTCTCAGCGCTGCGTGCGTTTGAAGCCGCAGCCAGATGCCAGAGCTTTAGCAAAGCCGCGCGCGAGCTGAATGTGACCCATGCTGCAATTGCGCAGCACGTTCGCCGTCTCGAAGCCGAATTTAATGAGAGCCTATTGTTCCGACAGGGTCGCGGGTTAGCGCTTACGCCAACTGGCTCTGATTTGGCTGATGGATTACGCAGTGGTTTTGGCGAGATCGCAACAGCTGTTGAAAACCTGAGATCGCAAAACGAAAAGAGACCGCTGAATATTACCGCCACACCGGCCTTTGCGGCGAACTGGCTTATGCCGCGCATGGGTGAATTCTGGTCGCTACATCCGGGAGTGTCGATAAACATCAATCCTAGCTATGAACTGGTGGATATGGCGCGCGACGGGTTTGATCTGGCGTTTCGATTTGGTGAAGGAGACTGGCCGGGTCTGAATGTCGAGCAGTTTTCCAGCGGGGATTATTGGGTGGTGGTGCTTCCCAAGCTGATTGCAGGCAGGGAGGTAACCTGTTTGAGCGATGTGGCTGATCTTCCATGGCTGCTCGAAGAACATATGATGGAACGCCGCGCCATTGTTGAGCGTGAAGGCATTGATTTTACCAAGGTTGATGTAACATTGCTCAACACAAATAGCCTGGTGATATCAGCCACATTGGCAGGGCTTGGCATTACGGTGCAGCCGAAATCTCTGGTGGAAACCGAAATTGCATCGGGGAAGCTGCAAAAGATCTGCGAAATCAATCAACCGGGACTTGGCTACTATATGGTCACCGTTCCAGGCCGAGAACCGCGGGGGCTGAGGCTATTTCAATCCTGGCTGCGCAAGGCTGCATCTCGTTAACAAGTTGTTCTGCGATACGGTTCGACTCTTTCAAAGTCCGACTAGCTGCCGATTCACCCCGACTCACCACCCTAATCCCCTATATTGTGCCTCAAAACGCCCCTACAACTAAACCCCAACCAACTGAGTCTGTGGATAACACCCAATTCCCCGGCGAAACCGGGGGTTCCCGCGCAATCTTATTGCCCTAACCCCCTCATTTCCGCGCGTTTTCTTTCGCTAACCCCTGTATTCACAGGCTTTTGACGCCTAACCAAAAAAATGTCGTATTTCTTGAAAAAAACCCTTGCGGGTGTCAGCCCATAAGCCTAAACACCCCCTCACCGGCGACGCAGAGATGCTTTGTCGGGGCGCCAGACGGGCCTTCAGGCAACGAGACGCAGAATAAAAACAAGAGATAATGCAGGCGGGGCGCGCCAAAAGTTAGGGCGCATCTCGATTTATGTTGTCTCTGTGCTCTTTGAAATTGCTAGTAACTGAAGAGATATGTGGGCGGTTTGGTTCATTCGATGGATCAACCTCTTCATATCGACTTACTAGGGGTTCGCCCCGATGATGTAAGGTCAGCTTCACTGTTTGAACGGTTTCTTGTTTTCTTATGAAAACCTGAAGCACAACAAACAGAAAAGACGCCTGTAGGGTTCAGTAATCCTTGCAGGTCGATGTGCAGAGGTTCGAACGTCAAGGATAAGCAAGCAATTGCTTTTCAACTTGAGAGTTTGATCCTGGCTCAGAACGAACGCTGGCGGCAGGCCTAACACATGCAAGTCGAGCGCATCCTTCGGGATGAGCGGCGGACGGGTTAGTAACGCGTGGGAATATACCCTTCTCTACGGAATAGCCTTTGGAAACGAAGAGTAATACCGTATACGCCCTTCGGGGGAAAGATTTATCGGAGAGGGATTAGCCCGCGTTGGATTAGGTAGTTGGTGAGGTAACGGCTCACCAAGCCGACGATCCATAGCTGGTTTGAGAGGATGATCAGCAACACTGGGACTGAGACACGGCCCAGACTCCTACGGGAGGCAGCAGTGGGGAATCTTAGACAATGGGGGAAACCCTGATCTAGCCATGCCGCGTGAGTGATGAAGGCCCTAGGGTCGTAAAGCACTTTCGCCAGAGATGATAATGACAGTA
>CAZRHV010000089.1:0-7951 GCA_964599985.1 uncultured Marinosulfonomonas sp.
ATGGCAATATCCGCCCGCATCCCCGGCGCAATTTGCCCGCAATCACTGCGCCCCAGCACCTCGGCCCCGCCTCGGGTGGCTATTTCCAGCGCCTCGCGCGCGCTCATTGCGTCGGCGCCGTTGGCCACCCGCTGCAACAGCATCACCTGCCGGGCCTCCGCCGCGAGATTTCCCGCATCATTTGAGGCCGAACCATCCACCCCAAGCCCAACCTTCACACCATGATCCCGCATCTTGCGCACCGGCGCGATGCCAGAGCCAAGGCGACAGTTAGAACAGGGGCAATGGGCCACACCCGTGCGGGAGCGGGCAAACAGATCAATTTCCGAACTATCCAGTTTTACGCAATGGGCGTGCCATACATCGTCACCAGTCCAGCCCAGATCCTCGGCATACTGCCCCGGACGGCAGCCGAACTTTTCCAGCGAATAGGCGATGTCTTCGTCATTTTCAGCCAGATGGGTGTGCATCATCACGCCCTTGTCGCGCGCCAGAATAGCTGTGTCACGCATCAGATCCCGGCTGACAGAGAACGGTGAACAGGGCGCCACACCGACGCGCACCATCGCCCCGGGTTTTGGGTCATGAAAGGCATCAATCACCCTAATACAGTCTTTCAGAATATCGTCTTCAAGTTCCACCAGACTATCCGGCGGCAACCCACCATCGCTTTCGCCGATTGACATAGAGCCACGCGTCGCATGGAACCGCAGCCCGATTTCGCGTGCTGCATCAATGGTATCATCCAGCCGTGCGCCATTGGGGTAGAGATACAAATGGTCCGAGCTCATCGTGCATCCCGACAGCGCCAGCTCTGCCAAGCCCACCAGTGCGGAAACCCGCATTTCTTCGGGTCCAAACCGCTGCCAGATCGGATAAAGCGTCTGCAACCAGCCGAACAACAACGCGTCCTGCCCGCCGGGAACTGCGCGGGTCAGGGTTTGGTAAAGATGGTGGTGGGTGTTCACTAATCCGGGGGTCACAACACAGCCTTGCGCATTGATTTGCTCGCCCTCACTGGTCAGGCCCTGCCCGACCTGCGCGATAACTCCATCGCGGATCAGAATATCGCCACCGGTGATTTCCCAGCGTTTATTATCCATGGTCAGGATGAAATCAGCGTTTGTGATCAGAGTTTCGTTGGTCATCGGGCCCTCGCACTTCAGTTCTGCCCGGTTCGGATGGTGTCGTGCAGGCGCGATAGAACGGGGAAGGATTCGAGCTCGCCTGCTAGGAACGTAAACCGGTCAGACTCAATCGGGCAAGCGCTATTCCTTTAGGGAGGCTTGAAGCACCTTCATGGCGCTTGCGTGTAATTCAGCGCTGGCAGCGGCCAGAATACGACCCCCATCATGGGCTGGGTTACCATCCCAATCGGTGATTATACCGCCAGCCGCCTGGATCACCGCAATCGGCGCCTGAATGTCATAAGGAAACAAACCTGCTTCAACCACCAGATCAATCGTCCCTGCTGCCAACAAAGCGTAGGCGTAACAATCCATGCCATAGCGGGTCAGGCGCGCCTGACCGGATAACAGACTAAAGGCTGTTTCTTCATCCTTGGTCCCGATGGCGGGAAAGGTGGTATACAAGATGGCATCCGCCAATGACGCCGCCGGACGCACCCCAAGCGGGATCACCCGCTCACCGTGGGTCAATTCAGATACGCCAAATCCGCCGAAAAATCGCTCACCTATATGGGGTTGATCAATCAAGCCCATGATAGGGCCCGTTTCATCGCGTAACGAAATCAATGTTCCCCATGTTGGCGTTCCGCTCATATAGCCACGGGTGCCATCAATCGGGTCCAACACCCATGTCAGACCAGACGTCCCCGGCTGATCACCAAGTTCTTCCCCCTGAATTGCATCCTGCGGGCGCAGCTTTTGCAGTATATCGCATATCGCGATCTCGGCTTCCCGGTCAGCCTTGGTAACCGGATCGAAACCAACACCGGCCTTGTTTTCCGTCGCCAGTTGCTGGCCGCGAAAATACGACAGGGTAATTTTACGCGCCGCATCGGCCGCTTTATGGGCGACCGAGATCAGAAACTCTTGTTCAGTTTTGGATATATCTGTCATCTCTGCCCGTCGCCCGAATTACCCAATCCGGGTATCCGTGGCGCGGGCAGTGGTCAAGGGCTGATCAGGCAACGTCAGACAGGACGCGCGCCAGTTCAAAAAGACGGCGACGCTGGTTTTCAGGGATCGCGTAATAGGAACGAACCAGTTCCAGCGCTTCCTTATCGGCCATAATATCACCCGGAACCGTCGAACCTGAAATCCGTGCGGCAGACTCTGCGTCTTCAAGGCCGTCGAAGAAAAAGCTGACTGAAACCTCAAGCGCTTCAGCAATATCCCAAAGGCGGGAAGCACTGACGCGGTTCATACCAGTTTCGTATTTCTGGATCTGCTGGAATTTAATCCCAACCTTTTCCGCCAATTGCTGCTGAGTCATCCCAACCATCCAGCGACGGTGCCGTACTCTTTTACCAACGTGTACATCCACAGGATGTTTCATAGGGTAACTCCATATTCGTTAAACGTGCGTATCGGTGTCCATCTTTCGGTTGAAAACCTCAACCTGTCTTTTTGTATAGGTCTGTAGATAACTTTTTAAAGTATTAAATTTCAATATGTTATAAGGTAAATTAGAAAATTTATTGCATTTTCAGCTTCAAAATTTTCTTTTTTTGGTGATTCTACCTCTAGGAGAATTGCCAAAAAAGCACACAATTCAAAGTTAGTTGGGCTTTTGATTCTCCTCGCTCATTAGTTGTATTTTTCTGGCAATAATATATTCCCCTGTTCAAACCACCCCTACTTAATCCAATTAGCCAAAACCCTTGTAAGCCCGGTTGTTTCTATCAGATCGCGCAGACTACCTTAAAAACTATTAATAACGACGATGGTGTTTTCTTTTAGGGGAATTTTCCGGTCAGTTTTACCCCAGCAAAAACCACACAGTTTAATGTTGGAATCAGGAGCCCGAGGGTTTCGGTGGTTTACGCCACAGCCTGCACAGAACGGGGGCTAAACGCCTGGCGCACATAGTTCGCCAAGTCATCCGCCATTTGCCCTTTGGACGACGTCGCTACATAAAGATTGATATTAACCGAAGCCAGTTCCGGCAACGCACCACCATGCTGAATGATCTCGCATTGCGGCGTCACGGTGCCTTCGATCATCGTATGGACGGCCAGATCAGCGCTAACAGCCGCCTCAATTGGGCGAGATTGTTCAGATTCGATTGCCATTTCCCAGGGAATTTCAGCTGTGTTTAGCGCTTGCTGCACCATCTTGCGAAAGAAACAGCGATATTCAAACGCCAACCTTAGCGGGCGTTGCTTCCACGCCACCCCCCCTTGCGCACCGACCCAGACCAGCGGCAGGCTTACTAATGTTTCGCCACCTTCGCCAACATTGTCTTCGGTGGTCAGAATAATATCGCACTCACCCCGGGCGAATTGATCCTTAAGCCCCCGGGTATAGGAAGACAGCAGCTGAATTTTCACCCGCGGGTATTCTGCGTTAAAACGCTTCAGCACATTGGGGATGGCAGGGTAGACAATATCATGGGGCACCCCCAGCACGATCTCTCCTTCAAATGCCTGATGGGTCAGCCGGCCGTATACTTCATCATTCAGGGCCAACATCTGGCGCGCATAACCCAACAACTGCTCGCCCGAGGCCGTCAGCGAAATTGTGCGCGCCGAGCGATCCAGCAATTGCAACCCAAGTGATTCCTCGAGCCGCTTTAATTGCATCGACACCGCTGATTGCGTCAGGTTCAAAAACCCGGCCGCCCGCGTCACACCACCAGAATCCGAAACGGCAACAAAGGAACGAAGGGCAGTCAGGTCCAGATTTCTTGGCATATCACAATCCTTGATGAAGAGTCGCACAAACATTCGTTTTACTTATCTGCCACGGATTGCAAGATATATCAAGGAAATTGATCGAAACCGGTCAACACATAAGCAACTGGAAAGGACGAGACCATGACAACCGTTGAAAACACAAGCTGCGCGACAACCCATAACATCCGGGGAAACCTTGGCCTATTCGCCCGTATTCGTCTTGCCATTGCCTTGAAAACACAGCGCAAAACGCTGGCGGGACTACCGGACAGCCGGCTGCTGGATCTCGGCATCACCCGCGAACAGGCAGCGCGCGAAGTCGCCCGTTCCTCTTGGGATGTGCCAACGAACTGGCTCCAATAGTCCTCAGTACGTAAAAACACGTTACACTTGCATAGAAACCCTTGAAAAACGGGCCGTTCTCGCCAATATAGGTAGGGAGAGCGGCCCATTTCGATGGGCCGTGCCCAGTGGAATTTTCAGGAGGCAGTTAAAAATGGCTGACTATCAAACGGCACAGGTCGGCGCAGGCGCCCGCTCGGCCGATATAGACGCGGGTCTTCGCGCACATATGAACAAGGTCTACGGCACCATGTCCGTTGGCCTGTTGCTAACTGCAGGCGTTGCCTGGGCGGTCGGCACAAATGAAGCGTTGCTAGCGACGTTCTTTACCGGCTTCACCCGGTACATCGTTATGTTCCTGCCGCTGATCATGGTTTTCGCCTTTGGCGCAATGATCAACCGCATATCTGCCGCAGGCGCGCAGCTGTTCTTCTATACGTTTTCAGCTGCAATGGGTCTGTCGATCTCTTGGATTATGGCCGTCTACACGGGCATTTCAATCGCCCAGACGTTCCTGATCACATCGATCGCTTTCGCCGGTCTATCCCTATACGGCTACACTACCAAAAAAGACATCTCTGGTTGGGGTTCGTTCCTGATCATGGGTGTTATTGGCCTGATAGTGGCGATGATCGTGAACATGTTCCTGAAAAGCCCGGCGATTCATTTCGCAATCTCGGGGCTTGGTGTGCTGATCTTTGCAGGCCTCACCGCCTATGATACTCAGAAGATCAAGAATGATTACCTGCAGCACGCCCATGCAATGGACAGCGAATGGCTGGGGAAATCTGCGATTATGGGGGCCTTGAACCTCTATCTCGACTTTATCAACCTGTTCATGTTCTTGCTGAGTTTCCTCGGCAACCGCAACTAAAACACCTTACACTCAATATGCAAAAGGGCCGGTAATTTACCGGCCCTTTTTTCATGGCCATGGCTGGCACAGTAATTGCAGCTGGCCGGCAAAGACGCCCAATTCTAAATCAGGTTTTCAGACCATTGCCAAATATTGCCGGTCATTGGTCCGATGAAAGGTGACGAGCCGGTGTGTAGTGTCACGCCAAATGCTGACCAAAATACAAGCCGACCATCAGCGCTAGAGCTGGGAAATGGAGTTGTTATGAGTATTTCGATCGCCCGATATGGCAGAGTCCTGATCTTGGTTCTTGCAATGGTGGGCTTTGGTTCTTCTGGTTATTCTCAGGCCGGTCAGAACGTGTCTTGCATTATTGCCTCTTTGAATAGCGGTGGAAAATACCGCACGGACGTCGCTTTAAACTGCCGTATCAACACACAGACCGGCGCGGCGCAGTTTACGGTCAAAGGCAAGGTGAAAACCCGAAACTATCTCAGCAAGACGGAGCTAACACAGGCGCATATCAACCTTGTCACCCGCTTGATGCGGACCGCCCGAATGGACACACGACGCAATCCGGCGCAATTTGATATATCAGCGTTTTTGAACGCGGCTTCAAAGGCAACCTCAGGGTTTGTGTTGGTGCGCACTAGCAAGGGAAAAACAGCTTTGAACATTGTTTATATTACTGACGGTGTCTATCGCTCTATTGACTTGCCCGGGACAAATTTAAGGGCAAAACCAAAGGGTATGCTAACCACCGGCCCCGGGTTTTGATGCGACAGTTCTATTCACAGAATTAAAGGGCCGGCAATTTGCTGGACCTTTTCGTTTACTTAATCAGGGAAAACTACTGTGTATTGTAAGAACCGAACCCAACACCATTGTTACGATCCGTATTTTTCGTCACGGAACAAGCGGCCAGAGACAGAATACAAGCTATAGCGATAAAACGCATGGCGTCCTCCGAAATTGATTTTATATTGCAAGTCATCCTAGCACAGGGTGCCAATGTTGGGGCGCAAATAGGACCATATTCAGGCAGGTCTTGCGCCCGAACACCACCCCTAAAGCAACAAAAAAGCCGCGCTGGAATGCGCGGCTAACTTTGATCGTCAAGGGGGAAAGACCTATTTGATCTTGCCTTCTTTGTACTCAACATGCTTGCGCACAACCGGGTCGTACTTATTTACGACCATCTTTTCGGTCATGGTGCGGGCATTCTTTTTGGTCACATAAAAGTGGCCAGTTCCGGCGGTTGAATTCAGGCGGATTTTAATCGTGGTTGGCTTTGCCATGGTATTTGCTCCTGCGTCGGGGCACCAAAGGGTACACGCCCGTGAAATCTGTAAGACACGCCTTTTACTGTGATGGCCCCCCGAGTCAACACAAAACCCACCCAAAGCCGGCCACAACTGCACATATTTCGAATAATACACTTAGTGCTTGTGGTGCGGTAAATTCCGACTGAACATGCCCGTAACACTTAAGGGACACGTAATGGCACTGGCACATCGAAACTGGGTTCCTGAAACCTGTGAAAAACAAATAAGCGAGCTTGCCGCTCGGACCGCTAAACAAGCGTCTGGTGACGTGGCTGCGCGGCTAACAGAACTGGCAACTGAAAACCGCAATATCCACGAGCACCTGTGCTTCAACCTGAACCCGGCCACTAACATCATGAACCCACGGGCTGAGGCGATGTTATCCGCAGGTCTCGGGTCTCGCCCCTCGCTTGGCTACCCTTTCGATAAATACGAAATGGGGCTGGAAGCGATTGAAGAAATCGAGGTGATCTGTGCCGGATTATGCGCAGAAGTGTTTCAGGCCGAGTACGCCGAAATCCGCGTACCATCCGGGGCTATCGCTAACCTATATGTGTTCATGGCAACCTGTAGACCCGGCGACACGATCATCTCACCCCCGGCCTCGATTGGCGGCCATGTCACCCACCATGCGGGCGGCTGCGCTGGCCTATACGGCCTAAACATCGTCCCCGCCCCGGTCAATGCCGACGGATACACGCTGGATGTTGAGGCATTGCGAGAACTAGCACAAAAGGCGCGACCCAAGCTGATCACTGTGGGTGGTAGCCTGAATCTGTTTGAACACCCGGTACGTGAAGTGCGCGAGGTTGCGGATGAAGTGGGTGCAAAGGTGATGTTCGACGCAGCCCACCAATGCGGGATCATTGCCGGACGCGCCTGGAAAAACCCGCTGCATGAAGGCGCGCATGTGATGACGATGAGCACTTATAAAAGCCTTGGCGGTCCGGCCAGCGGCTTGCTGGTGTCCAATGACGCGGAAATGGCAGAGCGGCTGGATGCCATCGCATATCCGGGGATGACCGCAAATTTTGACGTGGCCAATTCGGCGGCCCTTGCCCTGACTATGCTGGACTGGCGCGAATATGGGCAGGCATATGCTGCCGAAATGATTGCGGTGGCGCAGACATTTGCTGGGGTTTTGGAGGGCCGTGGATTAAAGGTTTTTGCCAGCGAACAGGGTTACACCAATTCGCACCAGTTTGCATTGGTAGCAGCCCCCTTTGGTGGCGGGCAAACCGCATCCAAGAAACTGCGCAAAGCCGGGTTTCTGGCTTGCGGGATTGGCCTGCCAATAGACGACGTGACCGGTGATCTGAATGGTCTGCGGATTGGCACACCCGAACTGGTGCGCTTTGGGGCGACGCCGGAGAATGTAGGCGAGATCGCCGATCTGGTGGCGCGGGCATTATTATCAAACGATCCTGAAAGTCTGGCGTCTGAAACAGCGGCCCTGCGGGCAGAGTTTTCGAGCCTGCACTACATGATCCAAAACTAGCGTGATATGCGCGGATGGCCTGTAAGCCGGATCTTGTCCATGGCGGGTTTCCCCGCCACTGGATGACCATT
>CAZRHV010000090.1:0-7843 GCA_964599985.1 uncultured Marinosulfonomonas sp.
ACAGCGGCCAAAGGCGGCGAAGTTCAGTTCAAGGTTGAAAAAGCCGGTGTGGTTCACGCCGGAATTGGCAAGGCGTCTTTTGACGAAGCCAAGCTGGTTGAAAACGTACGTGCCTTTATTAGTGCTGTGCAAAAAGCCCGGCCAACTGGAACCAAAGGGACTTACATGAAGGGCATTACGATCAGCTCAACCATGGGTCCGGGTGTTACGATTGGCGTGGATTCCGCCACCGGTAACTAAAGCCACACCGGCAATAGCAATTATAAAGGCGGGTCCGGTTGGGTCCGCCTTTTTCGTTTCAAGTTAATTCCAACGGCAATACAGTGCTGTATTTCTTTTGCCGCAGCACAAAATTGGTTGTGGAAGAACGCACAATCCCCAAACGTAACATCTTTTTCATGATGAAACTTTCCAGACCTTCCGGATCTTCGGCTACAACTTTCAGCAGGTAATCGTCTGAACCCGTGACCGAGCAGCATTCAATGATCTGATCCTGCATTTCTACAAAATCATCGAAAGTTCTAATGGCCGCTTCGGTGTGTTCAATCAGCGAGACATGCACATAAGCCAGCGTGTTCAAGCCGAGATTGCGACGGTTCAAAAGGGTGGCGTAGCTTTCAATGATACCCGCATCTTCCAGTTTACGAACCCGTCGCCAACATGGCGATACAGACAGGTTCACCTTATCCGCTAATTCCTGAGAACTGATCTTGGCGTCTTTTTGTAAAAGCTGGAGGATTTGTTTGTCCGTATCGTCCAAGTTTGGCATAATTTTTTTACAATCGTTATTAAACTTAGAAAATAATTGCTGAAAATCGGCATTTTAGCAATAAAAAAAGCAAACTATTGCCCCGACCCCATGCGATCCTTTCAATAGACCTTCGGAGGGATACAGAGTGGCGAAAACCAGTAGCTATATTGCAAAGACCCCAGACCAACTTGGTATGATCCAATATTCTGCCACGGAAGATACAGTTTGGCGTGATCTCTTCGCGGCGCAATTGCCGAACATCCAAAAGCATTCTGCCCCCGAGTATCTGGTTGGTTTTGATAAGATCAACCTGCCATCTGATCGGGTCCCGCAATGCGCCGAAGTTTCCGAGACCTTACTTGGCCTGACCGGTTGGCGGGTAACACCAGTTCCAGCACTGATTGGTTTTGGCAAATTCTTCGGAATGCTCGCCAATCGGGAATTTCCAGCCGCATCTTTCATCCGGGCGCGACACGATTTCGACTACATAAAAGAGCCCGATATTTTCCATGAGATTTTCGGCCATACTCCGCTGCTCACGGACCCGCGGTTTGCAATGTTTTCGCAAGCCGTGGGGCGGGCAGGGTTGAAGGCTGAAGCCAAAGACTACGCCTGGCTGATCCGGCTCTACTGGTTCACCATCGAATTCGGCCTGACCCAAAAGGGCGGCGTGATTAAGGCGCTGGGCTCTGGTCTGGCATCCTCGCCGTCTGAGCTGCAATACAGCGTGAACAGCAATGTACCGGAACGCCGTGAATTTGATGTTCTGGATATTTTGCGCACACCCTACCGGATAGACATCCACCAACCGATCTATTTTGTGTTAGAAGATGTGGATACGCTGTTTCAGGCGGCCGAGCGCGATTTACTGGCGGATGTGCGTCAGGCTCAGTCGCTGGGGTTGTTTGTGCCGGCCTATCCGCCAAAGGCAGCAGCCTGAAAAAGAAAGCACGAAATGACTGATCAGAATCTGGCCGACAAAACCTGTGAGCCCTGCCTTGGCGGCATCCCGGCCGTTTCAGCCGAGCGCGTGGAAAAACTACGCGCAGATCTGCATAGCGACTGGACGCTGGCCGTTGATGGACAAAGCCTGACACGGCGGCTGGAATTCAAAGGCTACGCCAAGGCAGTATACCACGCCAATCTGGCCGCATGGCTCGCGGATCAGCAGGGTCACCACCCGGATGTGGCATTTGGTTGGGGCTATTGCGAAATCACATTCACCACACACGAAGCCGACGGGCTGACGGATAACGATTTCATCTGCGCGGCCAAGTTTGACCGGATGCTGGCAGGGGCATGAAATATATTCTGTAGTTAACTTTCGCTGACACATCACCTGGCTGAATAAATAGTCAGCGGGTTTCATTTTAAGCGTACCGTTTGGCCGCATTCCGAAGGTTAATAAATGACCACAATCAGCATACCTGATGCCACCATAAACGGCCCCGCCGCATGGCTGGGCGCTGAACTGGCGTTGAACACAGAAAAGTGGATGACCCGGCTAACAAAGCAAGACATCGCTGAACTTGAAAATGCCGCACGTCATTATCTCAGCTTGTCAAAAGATATAGGTGAGATTAGCAAAGAAGAATTCCCGCTGGCACAATTCGGAAACCACCTGATAGTGATGCAGGAAAAGCTGCTACGCGGCGTAGGGGTAGAGGTTTTGCGCGGCCTGCCAATAGAAACCTACACCCCGGAATTTGCAGCGACGGTATTTTGCGGCATCGGCTCTCATCTGGGCAGTGCGCGTTCGCAAAACGCACAGGGTCACATTCTCGGCCATGTCCGCGATATAGGTGCCAGCGGCGATGATATGACCAAACGGATTTACCAGACCTCCGAACGCCAGACATTCCACACTGACAGCGCCGATGTCGTAGCCTTACTTTGTATTCGCGATGCCCGGGAAGGCGGGCGGTCCTTGCTGGTCAGTGCCGTGTCGATATTCAATCGAATGCTGTCCGAGCGTCCCGATCTGTTGAAATTGCTGTTTGATCCGATCGCCACTGACCGGCGCGGAGAAATACCGGATGGCGCCAAACCCTATATGGAAATCCCGGTATTTAGCTGGCACGCGGGCCAACTGACGGTGTTCTATCAGCGCCAGTATATCGACAGCGCCCAGCGCTTTGACGGTGTCCTGCGTCTGACCGATGCCCATATCGAAGCACTGGATATGTTTGATGCACTGGCGAATGACCCGAACCTGAATATCAGTATGCAACTGGTGCCCGGTGACATGCAGTTCGTCTATAACCATTCTCAGCTGCATGACCGCACCGGCTTTATCGACTGGCCCGATCCGGCCAAACGCCGCCACCTGTTGCGACTGTGGCTGTCCCTGCCGGGGGACCGCGAACTGCCGCCATGCTTCGCCCAGCGCTACGGCTCGATTAAGATCGGCAATCGCGGCGGTATCGTTACCGGGGAAACCAAACTATCGGTCCCGCTGGATTGAATTTGCGCGCAAATCGTCAAGAAGTTCGTTCACAGGTTTCGTTCAGTGGCCGCTGTGCAGGACGTAGCTGTCATAGCAATAATTTCTAATACTTCGAAACGAATGCATCAGGAATTGGTTGCTTGGGCCACGAAAATTTGGAATGGATCATCCATAGGATCGTGGGGCAAAAATTCCTCTCCCTTTTTTGGATAGAAAATTCCCAATTGATTGGCTGTCCATGATTTTAGTTCGATTGGCTCTGGCCAAGGCGTGTCATTGATTTCCCTCCACGCTTGCTCTGGTGATACGGCCAGAACCTCGCGGCCTTCAATGCTCGCGTATCCCATAGTAATGAGGGCAATGAATTGTTTTGGGCATTCGGAGACGACAAACGCCTCACCTTCGGAACCAAGGAATACAAAACGATCAACCACGTCGACACCTTTCCAAAGCGCAATATAGCTTCCGTCAGCGCCACATCGGACGAAGGGTATGATCTGTCGTTCGTATCCTTGTTTTCCAAGCCAATAGCGAACTAGATCAGGCGGCAATACAAAGCTCACATGTGACCATAGTTCCTCCTTGGTGGATACAAGTGAAGTGGATAAAAATGGTTCTCTGTTGGAACTGAACAGGAAGTGTTGTCCCTTTCGTTCCAACCATGAAACCAATGACCAGATATCTGCTGGCAAATCAGCATCGAGATCACTCAGCCTCTTCTGCAAAGCTATTTCAAATCGCATTTGGGGTACTTTCGCAAAACTTCGAACGGCATACGAATATCCTTACTAATTTCGAAGAAAGTCTGTTTGGTAATGAAAAGCAAGTGGTGAAAACGGGTTCAAATCTTCCTTTCAGGATTTCAATTTAGGTATTTCAAACGGGCACTTTCTCCGGCAACAAAATGAAACGACACATTCGACCCACAGCAACGCCTTATTAACCAATTCCCCTGTTACAAAGTTTTAAGAACGCCGAAAAAAGCCGGTAGGACTTTAACATCCGAGTCCTGTGGGTGATGTGGGCGAATTAACCCGGAGTGTCGCCATAACAATCCCCAAAATACCCCTTCACATTCCCCGGTAAAGCGCCTATATCGCGCGGGTTCAGGTCGTTGCGTTCGCGCGACGGCCTGTGCGATTCGTCCGAGACGGTGGGTGGCATGTTAGCCATAATTCCTGCCTGAGATGGGAAATTAACAATGAATTCCTGGGGTTAGACCAGGGGTGATTTTGCGAAGGACCCGTAAGGACCCGATTGTCGGGCACTTGTCCGGCATACATGAGCCGGGGGGTCACACCCCCATAATTGGAGTGAAACTGTGGATAGAGCACAAAAAGAGAGAACGGTCGAAGAACTTGGCCAGATCTTTGCAAGCTCTGGCGTTGTAGTGGTTGCCCACTACGCAGGTCTTACAGTTGTCGAAATGCAGGAACTGCGCGCCAACATGCGTGAAGCGGGTGGTTCTGTTCGTGTTGCCAAAAACAGGCTCGCCAAAATCGCCCTCGAAGGAACCCCGAACGCTTCTATCGGTGATCTCCTGAACGGGATGACAGTCCTCGCCTATTCCGAAGACCCAGTGGCCGCGGCCAAGGTCATGGATGCATATGCCAAAGAGAACGACAAGCTCGTGATCCTTGGTGGTGCTATGGGTGGTGAGGCACTGGATGTCGCCGGTGTTAAAGTTGTTGCGAAAATGCCTAGCCGTGATGAGCTTCTTGCTTCCATCGCGTCCTGCATTGGCGCACCTGCTGCTAACATTGCCGGGGCCATTGGCGCACCTGCTGCAAACATCGCGGGCTGCTTGTCTACGATTGAAGACAAGGCTGCTTAGACAACGAATGGATTTGCGTGGGGTGAAACTCGCGTTGGAACACATCGAAAAAAAGAACGGAAAAGAAAATGGCTGATCTAGCAAAAATGGCGAAAGACATTGTCGGTTTGACACTTCTTGAAGCCCAGGAACTGAAAACCATCCTCAAGGATGAATATGGCATTGAACCTGCTGCCGGTGGCGCAGTTGTGATGGCTGGTGGCGGCGACGCTGGCGGTGCATCAGAAGAAGAAAAGACTGAATTTGACGTTGTGCTGAAAAATGCCGGCGCTTCCAAGATCGCAGTGATCAAAGAAGTACGGACAATGACTGGTCTTGGCCTGAAAGAAGCCAAGGATCTGGTTGAAGCCGGCGGCAAGATCAAAGAAGGCGTCTCAAAAGAAGAAGCCGAAGACGTTAAGGGCAAGCTGGAAGCAGCTGGCGCTGAAGTCGAAGTAGCCTAAGGGCTTACGGGCCACTAAGGCCCATAATAATTTGGCCGGGCACGGAATTTCGTGCCCGGCCTCACCTGTCTTTAAAAGCGACCCCATTTAGGGGCCATTTCTAAAGAGAGGTTTTTGGATCGGGTGCAGGTCGGTGGGACGGCTTGCAAGAATTGACCAGAAACCCCTGTTTCAAGGGCGTATCACCGTGGCCCCGGCGGATGGTGCGTTTGCGAACATGAAAGGTATATCGAGCATGGCATCGTCCTTCCTCGGCCAGAAACGGCTTCGTAAGTATTACGGTAAAATTCGTGAAGTTCTGGAAATTCCCAATCTGATTGAAGTTCAGAAATCATCGTACAAACTGTTCCTCGATTCCGGCGACCAAGCCGATCCGATGGACGGCGAAGGTATCAAAGGTGTCTTCCAGTCGGTATTCCCGATCAAGGATTTCAACGAAACAGCTGTGCTGGAATTCGGCAAATACACGCTGGAAAAGCCAAAATACGACGTAGAAGAATGTATGCAGCGCGACATGACTTATGGCGCGCCGTTAAAGGTGACGCTGCGCCTGATCGTGTTTGATATTGATGAAGATACCGGCGCCAAGTCGGTTAAGGACATCAAAGAACAGGACGTATTCATGGGCGACATGCCTTTGATGACGCCAAACGGCACGTTCGTTGTGAACGGCACCGAGCGGGTGATTGTTTCCCAGATGCACCGCTCACCGGGCGTGTTCTTTGACCACGACAAAGGCAAAACCCACAGCTCGGGCAAGCTGTTGTTTACCTGCCGGATCATTCCTTACCGAGGCTCCTGGCTGGATTTTGAATTCGACGCCAAGGATCTGGTATTCGCGCGCATTGACCGCCGTCGGAAATTGCCGGTTACCACGCTGCTTTACGCACTGGGTCTGGACCAGGAAGGCATCATGGATGCCTATTACGACACGGTTCAGTTCAAGTATAAAAAGAACAAAGGCTGGGTTACTAAATTCTTCCCGGAACGTGTTCGCGCAACGCGCCCTGAATTTGATCTGGTGGATGCCAAGTCCGGCAAAGTGATTGCCGAGGCTGGCAAAAAAGTTACCCCACGCGCCGTCAAGAAACTGATCGATGACGCCAAGGTCAAAGACCTGCTGTTGCCGTTTGATGCCATCGTTGGTCGCTATGTTGCCAAGGATATCATCAACGAAGATACTGGCGCGATCTATGTCGAAGCTGGTGATGAGCTGACGCAGGAATTCGACAAAGCCGGTGAACTGACTGGTGGTAGCCTGAAGGAACTGATGGATGCCGGGATCACCGACATTCCGGTTCTGGATATCGATATCCAGAATATCGGTCCCTACATGCGCAACACCATGGCCGCAGACAAGAATATGAACCGGGCAACTGCGCTTATGGACATCTACCGCGTCATGCGCCCAGGTGAGCCGCCAACCGTTGATGCGGCTTCGGCGCTGTTCGACACATTGTTCTTTGATGCGGATCGTTACGATCTTTCGGCTGTTGGCCGGGTCAAAATGAACATGCGTCTGAATCTGGACGCGGAAGACACCCAGCGCACTTTGCGCAAGGAAGACATCATCGCCTGTATCAAGGCACTGGTTGACCTGCGCGATGGCCGTGGCCACGTCGACGATATCGACCACCTTGGTAACCGCCGGGTGCGCTCGGTTGGTGAGCTGATGGAAAATCAGTACCGCGTTGGCCTGTTGCGGATGGAACGCGCGATCAAAGAACGCATGTCTTCCGTCGAGATTGACACGGTGATGCCGCAGGATCTGATCAATGCAAAACCTGCCGCCGCTGCGGTGCGGGAATTCTTTGGTTCCAGCCAATTGTCGCAATTCATGGACCAAACCAACCCATTGTCTGAAGTGACGCACAAACGCCGCCTGTCGGCCCTTGGGCCTGGTGGTCTGACCCGCGAACGTGCCGGTTTTGAAGTGCGCGATGTGCATCCAACGCACTATGGTCGTATGTGTCCGATTGAAACGCCGGAAGGGCCAAACATTGGTCTGATCAACTCACTGGCCACTTTCGCCCGGGTGAACAAATACGGCTTTATCGAAACACCCTACCGCAAAGTTGTGGATAGCAAGGTGACAGACGAAGTAAACTATATGTCCGCCACCGAAGAAATGCGTCACACCGTGGCGCAGGCCAACGCGCAACTGGATGAAAACGGCAAGTTCAAGAACGAACTGGTTTCGACCCGGAAATCCGGCAACTACCAGCTGTCAGCCCCTGAAAATGTTGACCTGATTGACGTGTCACCAAAGCAGCTGGTCTCGGTTGCGGCCTCGCTTATTCCGTTCCTGGAAAATGACGATGCGAACCGGGCCCTGATGGGTTCGAACATGATGCGTCAGGCGGTTCCAT
>CAZRHV010000091.1:0-7703 GCA_964599985.1 uncultured Marinosulfonomonas sp.
CTGTTGCCAGTCCCGCGGTGCGCTCTTACCGCACCTTTTCACCGTTACCACCCGAAGATGGCAGTCTGTTCTCTGTGGCGCTTTCCCTGGGGTTACCCCCGCCGGGCGTTACCCGGCACCATTGCCTTGTTGGAGTCCGGACTTTCCTCGGAGTTACCCCCGCAGCCATCCAGCCATCCGCGCAATCGGTGACTTAGGTGTTTGGGGGCGTTTGGTCAACGGGGAAGCGTTTCGCAAGGTCTTTGGCCAGCCCCATATCTGTCGCGTCCAAAGGGCCGTCAGCCCAGGGGCGAAACCGCTGGCGAAAGGCGCTCAGAAGCGCGTTGAATTCGGTTGACTGGCCATAGCCAAAGGATTGCGCATCTTCGGTAAATCGTTTTAAATCAACGATATATCCTGCGCCCTTGTCGGGCCAAACCGATAGCCCGTTCAGTGCCAACCGCCGCCAGTCAAACCGCCCACCGGGGTCAGATTTACGCACCGGAGCCATATCGGAATGGCCAATCACCCGCTCAGGCGGAATCTTCCATCGCTCCATTGTCCCAGCAATTAAACCTTCCAGCGAGTTCATTTGCTGGGCGGAAAACGGCGAACATCCATCATTCGCCAGTTCAATCCCGACTGAGCGCGAATTGACATCCGTGCAACGGCCCCAGACCCCCGCCCCGGCGTGCCAGGCGCGTTTTTCTTCCGCTACCAGTTGGGTAATGTCCCCCTGAGCAGACACCAGATAATGCGCCGAAACCTCACGTTCCGGGTCACATAACCGAGCCAAAGCGTCTTCCGCCGTCGCCATAGCTGTGTAATGAATGACAATAAGATCAGGCGTTTCACCGCGGCGCCGCTCACCAAAATTCGGCGACGGATGCTGGCAGAAATTCACCTAGCCCCCGGTTGCCCGCCGATAGGGCGATGGATCCCAGAAACAGGCAAATCCGTCGCCATCCGGGTCTATCCCCTGACGGTCCTTCTTTGGTCCGCCAGCCTTTAGAAATGCTTCTTGCGCCCGGTCAGGTGACGCATATTTGGCGCAATTGCGATCAAACCGGTTCTGCGCCAGAATGGTAGAACGCCGATAAATCGACTGCCCCACTAGGTTGGTCGTAGACAGCGCAAACTCAACAATAGAAGCCCCGGACGCCCGTCCGCGGGTCGGTAAGGCCGTCGGCGCAATCACCTGATAGGCCTGCTGCTGCGCTGCACGACGCTCTGCGTCACTTTCGATGCTTTCGCGTGAAGAAACAGCGCTAAAATCCTGCTCATCCGAAATACCGGGGTTATCGCGGTTAATCGGGACGGCTGATCCGGCAACCTGCTGGGCCGGACCAGAAGTATCGACATTAACATTGGTATCGACAGTTTCATCGGAAATCGCAGACCCCGGAACAAAAGGGCCAGTTCCGGCCAGCTCAGTTTCACGTTGGTTTTGATAGTTTGAATATTCGTCAAACCCAACACCCGCACCGGAATCTGGCACTGGCGTTTCACACCCTGCCAGCACAAGCGCTGTCGTCGCCAAAATAATTAACCGCATCGATTGACCCTTTTAGTGTCGTTTTGCAGGTGTTTTTACCACCATTTCGCCGGTTTGGAAACAAACCCGGCAGCGCGTTCCATCACATAGGCGGCATTTAGCAGCTCGCCCTCTTCCCAGGGACGCCCGATTAGTTGCAGCCCAAGCGGCAGACCTTGCTTATCAAGGCCCGCAGGCACAGCAATTCCCGGCAGCCCGGCGAGGTTCACGGTGACAGTAAATACGTCATTTAGATACATCTGGATTGGATCGGCATCTGTCATTTCGCCAAGGCCAAACGCGGCGGATGGCGTCGCGGGCGTCAGGATCGCATCAATCCCTTGAGCGAACACGTCCTCAAAATCTTTTTTGATCAATGTGCGAACCCGGCGCGCGCGGTTGTAATAGGCGTCATAGAAACCGGCCGACAATACGTAAGTTCCGATCATTACCCGGCGTTGAACCTCATGTCCGAAGCCTTCTGCGCGGGTCTTTTCATACATTTCGGTGATGCCATCGCCTGCGGCCAGTTTGGCGCGGTGACCATAGCGCACGCCGTCATAGCGCGCCAGATTGCTGGAGGCTTCGGCCGGGGCGATGACGTAATAGGCCGGCAGCGCGTATTTGGTGTGCGGCAAGGAAATATCGACGATTTCAGCGCCCGCGTCGCGCATCATTTCGGTGCCTTGCGACCAGAGCGTTTCGATCTCATCCGGCATCCCATCCATACGGTATTCCTTTGGAATACCGATCTTTTTGCCCTTGATGCCACCCGTTAGAGCAGCTTCAAAATTGGGGACGGGAATGTCGAATGAGGTGGAATCCTTGGGATCATGGCTACACATGGCTTCCAACATGATCGCCCCGTCGCGCACTGATTTGGTGATTGGCCCGGCCTGATCCAGTGAAGACGCAAATGCGACGACCCCCCAACGGGAACAGCGGCCGTAGGTTGGTTTGATGCCAACCAAGCCTGTGAAAGCGGCGGGTTGGCGGATTGAGCCGCCGGTGTCCGTCCCGGTTGCCGCAAGGCACAGATCGGCCGCAACCGCGCTGGCGGAACCACCGGATGAGCCACCGGGGGTCAGGGCTGCTTGGTCATTTCCGCGCCGCCAGGGGCTGATTACGTCGCCGTAGGTCGAGGTTTCGTTGCTGGAGCCCATGGCGAATTCATCCATGTTCAACTTGCCCAACATCACCGACCCCGCATCGAACAGGTTTTGGGTGACGGTGCTTTCGTATTCAGGTACAAAGCCGTTCAGGATTGCCGAGCCGGCCTGACTTGGCACACCCTTGGTACAGAACAAGTCTTTGATTCCAAGGGGAATTCCACACATATCGGGGGCATCCCCAGCCCTGATCCGCACGTCCGCCGCCTTGGCCTGTGCCTTAGCAATTTCTGGTGTGTCATGAACAAAAGCATTCAGGGTCTTGGCACCCTGTACGGCATTTAGGCAGGCATCGGTCAAATCGACCGATGTAACCTCACCCGAGCGCAGTTTATCGCGGGCATCCGCGATGGTTAGGGTATTGAGATCAGCCATTATTCCACCACCTTTGGCACAGCGAAGAAGCCTTCCCGCGCATCGGGCGCGTTGGCCAAAATTTTATCTTGAATGCCGCCGTCAGTCACCACATCTTCGCGGCGTTTCAGGCGCATTGGTGTGACGGATACCATCGGCTCTACCCCTTCAACATCCACCTCATTCAGCTGTTCGATAAAGCCCAGGATTGCACTGAATTCCTGCGCCAGCGCGGGTAAGTCTTTGGATTCAACCTTAATTCGGGCGAGCTTTGCCACATGGGCGGCAGTTTTTGGGTCTATAGACATGGGGACTCCGAGTGTGCTTGAGCGCGGGTTTAGCGCCGCTGAACCGGACCCGCAAGCAGGGGGTGTTTTCAATCACGAAATCTGCGTTGGAATTCAGTTGAATCAACGCCAGATAGCAACACCAATAAGAGCAGCAACGCCACCCAGCCTAGCAAAGCATGCCAAGGCAGGGACATCATAGGCGCAGATGCCTCTGGCTCATACCAGGCCGGAATAACCGGGTTGCAGGGAATGATAGGGCACCAACTGCGGATACGATCGCCACCATGAAAGACTCTCTGCACAGATTTGCCGGCAAGACCTGTATCGAGATCACAAAGGCATAGCCCATAAATTACCAAAGAACCCGAACGCGCCTGAACGCAACGACTGAGTTACCTTTTCCCCTGAAAAAACCCACGTAGCAAATCTTCTGCCTGTTGTGCGCCGATGCCATCGTATACCTCTGGCACATGGTGGCTTTGGGGATGTTCGAATATGCGCGGACCTTGGACAACGCCGCCGGATTTTGGATCAGATGCCCCATAGTAGAGCCGTTTGATCCGGGCTTGCGAGATGGCAGCCGCACACATTGGGCAGGGTTCCAGGGTGACGTAGAGATCGTATTCAGGGAGGCGCTGCGAACCGATTGCTTTGCAAGCAGCGCGGATTGCTAAGATTTCTGCGTGAGCGGTCGGGTCATTTTGCTCACGCGTCCGGTTGCCAGCGCGCGCAACGATGTCGCCGTTTGGAGCGATGATTACGGCGCCGACGGGGACTTCGCCGCGTTTGGCGGCCTTGACTGCCTGCTCCAAGGCGGCGTCCATATGACTTTTGAAACTCATGCTGTTGTCATGCCCTGTGGGTGCTGCATTGCCAAGTCGCTTTCCCTTTCGTGCAGGCACCTGTATGGCGGAACCCATGGAAAATGAGAGCCCCAAAGGTGATCGGATCGCCAAGGTAATGTCGCGTGCCGGCCTTGCGTCCCGGCGTGAAGCAGAGCGGATGATTGCGGCGGGGCGCGTATCTGTGAATGGCAAAAAAATCGACAGCCCGGCGTTGAATGTAACGGCCTCTGACAAGATTGTGGTGGACGGCAAAGAGGTGGGTGAACCCGATCCGCCGCGTATTTGGCTGTATCACAAACCGCGCGGGTTGGTGACGACGACCGCGGACGAAAAGGGACGCGAAACGGTGTTTGACGCGCTGCCGGATACGTTGCCACGGGTAATGTCGGTTGGGCGGCTTGATCTGAATTCCGAGGGCTTGTTACTGCTGACCAATGACGGTGAGGTGAAGCGTAAGATGGAGTTGCCGTCTACCGGGTGGACTCGCAAATACCGGGTTCGGGTAAATGGGCGGCCGACGGATGAGCAACTGGAACCTCTGAGCAAAGGCATCACCCATGAGGGTGAGCGGTTCCTGCCGATGGAAATCAAGTTTGATCGCCAACAGGGGGCAAACGCCTGGATCACCATTGGTATCAAAGAGGGTAAGAACCGCGAGATCCGGCGCGCGATGGAAGTGATCGGATTGAAGGTAAACCGGTTGATCCGCATCAGTTACGGACCGTTTCTGTTGCGTGATCTTAAACCCGGCGAGGTAGAAGAGATTAAACAGCGGGTGGTTAAGGATCAGCTGGGGCTAAGCCGGGATACGCGGCCCAAACCCATGCGTAAGCGACGGTCAAACCGGCGAAGATAAGCGGGTAGACGCAAATTTTCCTCTTTGCGCACCCTTGCCGCCACTGTCCGCATCTGGTTTGTTTGCAAAAAACCAAAATGGGGACTTTCGCGCGATGGCTGATCTACTAACATTTGAAAATCTGGGCAACCTGCTTATTCTATTCTTTTTGCAAGCGGTTCTGGGATTCGACAACCTGCTTTATATATCTATCGAAAGCCAGCGCGCGCCCCTTGAAAAGCAAAAATCTGTGCGGTTCTGGGGTATCATCATCGCCGTCGGTTTACGGGTGGTATTACTGTTTGTAATGATCGGGTTGATCGACGCGATGAGTACCCCATTTTATGTTTTCAACTGGCCCGGTGTGATCGAAGGCGGGGTGAATTTCGCCACCTGTGTCTTTGTATTTGGCGGCATTTTCATCATGTACACGGCCGTAAAAGAGATCGGTCACATGTTATCAATTCAAGACCTACATACCGATGTAAAGAAAGGCAAAAGCAAATCAGCCACTGAGGTGGTGATGATAATTATCTTCATGAACCTGATATTCAGTTTTGATTCCATCCTGTCTGCGCTGGCGATTACAGATGTGTTTCCGGTGCTTGCAGTTGCTATTCTGGCCTCTGGTGTGGCGATGCTGGTGTTGGCGGACGGGGTGACGGTATTTTTGCAGAAAAACCGCATGTATGAGGTTTTGGGCTTGTTTATCCTGCTTATTGTCGGGGTGGTATTGCTGGGCGAAGCCGGGCCAGCGGCGGCACATGCGATGCACGATGATTCATTGCAGATCAAGCTGTTCGACCATGCCCTGATCCCGATGTCGAAAAGCACGTTCTACTTTTCCATTTTAGTACTGGTGGCTGTTGAAGTTATCCAGTCCGGCTATTCCAAAAAACTGTCGGCAGAGCGTAAGTTGCAGTCGAATTCCGAACAATGAATGAATTTGACCGGTAGTAAGCTGCCCGTTCAGCGCCTATATAAGGCGTTGGGTAAAACTGAAATTATGGTGGGAATATTCGTGACCGGAACCGGGCTGCAAAAACTGGCGTTTCTATTGTTGGTTGCGACTATATTTTATGTCGCGATAACCGGAGGTAGCTGATGGCCAAGCGGTATGGCGGTAAATTCAGCCCTGAAGACGCAAGTGACGCAGAGCCAGACACCAGAAGTTCCTGGAGCGGGCAGCGGCGTAGCCGGACTGGGGCGCGGGTTAATTTTTTGTTTCTAGCGCCCCTGCCGCTGGCTGTGCGGGCATTTTTGCAGGATACATCTGGGCTGATATACACGCTGGCCGGTCTGGGATTGTTGTTGCTGGCAGCCTGGATGACACGCGAAGGTATGCTGGCGCAGGAGGCCTATGAAGCACGTAAAATTGCACGACGTCCGGCGCTGCCGCGTAAGATGCTAGGGTCTGTACTGACAGGTGCCGGGTTGTTTGCGGCAGTTTATGCGGGTGGGTCGGGGGTGATTAACCCTGCGATTTATGCGGTATTGGGGGCGGTATTGCATAGCTTTGCCTTTGGGCTGGATCCGATGCGCAGCAAGGGCATGGAAGGTGTTGATACATTTCAGCAGGACCGTGTGGCGCGCGCTGTTGGGGAAGCGGAAAGACATCTGGCAGCGATGAAGGACGCAATATTGCGGGCCGAGGATCGAGGGCTGGAAAAGCGGGTAGATCAGTTTGCGCTGACGGCGCGCGATATGTTTCGTACCGTTGAAGAAGACCCGCGTGATCTGAGTTCGGTTCGCCGTTATCTGGGGGTCTATTTGCTGGGCGCGCGCGACGCGACGGCGATGTTTGCAGATATTTATGCCCGCACACGCGATAGCGATGCCCGTCGGGATTATGAGGCATTGCTGGATGATCTGGAGGGTAATTTTTCCGCCAGAACACGGGCGATGTTACTGGACAACAAAACTGATATGAACATTGAAATCGAAGTTCTTCGTGAACGACTGGAACGCGAAGGCGTTCGCACAACGGATGTATAAAGGGGTTAATAACCATGACTGATGCAGTACGCCAACAGGCCGCTAGTGATTTGAAACTGCTGGAAGAAGTGACGGCTGTTCAATTGGCTGAACCGGTGAACGCTCTGATACCACTGGCGGATGCCGACAAACCAATGGCCGCTGAAATAAAAAAGCGGATGAACGAAATTGACATGGAAAAAACCGGGTCAATCATCCGTTTTGGTGCGGCGGCGCAGTCGGAATTGCAGGAAATTTCCCAGGCGATGCTGGCGGATGTTCGCAACAAGGATGTCGGCCCTGCCGGGGACAGTTTGCGTGAGATCGTCACTACCATTCGTGGGTTTTCGATTTCCGAACTGGACGTGCGGCGCAAGCAGTCATGGTGGGAAAAGCTGCTGGGTCGCGCCGCTCCATTTGCCAATTTCGTGGCACGTTATGAAACCGTTCAGGGGCAGATTGATAAGGTTACCGATAACCTGCTGAGCCATGAACATACACTGTTGAAGGACATCAAATCACTGGATGTTCTATATGACAAAACGCTGGAATTCTACGACGAACTGGCGCTGTATATTTCTGCTGGCGAAGAAAAGATCAGCGTTTTGGACAGCAAAACCATCCCAGAAAAAGAAAAGCTGGTCAAAGCGGCGGCTGAAGATAAGGCGGTGATGAAAGCGCAGGAACTGCGTGACCTGCGGGCCGCCCGGGATGATCTGGAAC
>CAZRHV010000092.1:0-7611 GCA_964599985.1 uncultured Marinosulfonomonas sp.
TTAATAATCACGATTGTTGGATTTTCGCAGACGCTCTTTGTCATTCAGCGCAGAAAAATGTCTTGAGCCATTTGGGTTTGTCGGGCTTTTCTGGCAATTCCACGAAACCGGTTTCGAAAATACTTGACGAAACCGGTTTCGGTATGCACCTTGATTCTTGAACAGGGGGATTACGTGCACGAATCGAGACAATACGCATCGCGATCAGCTCGCAAGCTTCGTTCCAATAAGGTGACAATTCAGGATCTTTCAGATCAACTGAAGTTGTCCAAAAGCACTGTGTCGCGCGCGCTGAACAAGTACCCGGATATTGCCAAGTCTACCCAAGTGCGGGTTGCCAGTGCGGCCAGAAATATGGGCTATCGCCCGTCAAATCATGCGCAGGCAATCAAGACTGGTTTGGTCAAGTCTGTCGGTCTGGTGCTGAACGTCGCCGGCGAAAACGCTCATCGCCCGTTCCTTGCGGAATTCCTAAACGGGATATCTGAGCGGTTGGGTGAAGAGGAGTGGACACTGGTAGTAGCGACCGCGCAGTCGGATGAACACAGCCTGGAAGTGCATTCGCGACTGATCGCCGAGCAAAAGGTGGATGGCTTCATTCTGCCACGCACGAAAATTTACGATGCCAGGGTGGACTTGCTGAAAAGCAAAGGCATGCCTTTTGTACTGTATGGCCGCGTTTCCAACACCGATCAGTGCCCTTGGTTTGATGTAGCCGGCGAACACGCCATGGAGAAAGCCGTGAGCCGGCTGCAAGATTTTGGGCACCAGCGGATCGCCTTTATTGGCGGCCATGCAGACAATAATTTTGAACAACTAAGACGCGATGGCTTCCGCATTGGGATGGCAAAATCTGGCCTTGAGGTGGATGAAGATTTGATCACCGAGGGCGCCATGTCGGTTGAGCAAGGTTTTCGCGAAGCGCGTAACTTGCTGACGCTTCCGGCGCCGCCGACGGCAATTGTCTGCGCACTTGACCGGGCTGCTCTGGGTACCTGCCGCGCAGCCACGTCGCTTGGCCTTTATGTCGGGCGCGATATCTCAGTAATCGGTTATGACGGCATCCCAGAAGGGGCCTACTCAACGCCGCCGCTTACCACCTTTTCAGTGGATTCCAAACACGCCGGAACTCGGCTGGCTGACATCATTTTCAAGGTTATCCGCGGTGCGGACGCCGAAAGTTTCCGCGAATTGGCAGATGCCCGTTTGATTGAACGTCAATCGGACGGGCCGCTCACCAAATCGCCGAAAGAAATCTGTGCCTTGGTGGCTCAGAACCTTCAACAAAGTCATGGGAGGATAGAATGACTTATTCTGCAAAAAGCGGGCTAAAGCGCCTGTTGGTTGGAACATCACTAGTATTGGCGATGTCCGCCGTATCTGTCAGCGCCGAATCAATTCGGTTCTGGACAACCGAAGAACAGCCGGACCGGCTGGCAAAACAGCAGGCAATGGCGGCTGATTTCACTGCCTCTACTGGCATTGACGTAGAAGTTATTCCGGTTACTGAAAGTGATCTGGGCACACGCGCGACTGCTGCATTTGCTGCAGGTGATTTACCGGATGTGATCTATCATCCACTGCAATATGCGCTGCCTTGGGCAGAGGCCGGAATCCTGGATACAGACGCAGCCACGGATGTGATTGAAGCGTTGGGGCAAGGTACATTTGCAAATGGCGGCCTTGATATGGCGGCTGTTCCTGATGGTTTTGCCTCGGTTCCGGTTGATGGTTGGACGCAGATGCTGATCTATCGCAAGGATCTGTTTGACGCGGCCGGTCTGGCTGCTCCCAGCACCTATGCTAACGTCATTGCAGCCTTGGCCGAGCTACACAACCCACCTGAAATGTTTGGGTTTGTGTCGGCCACCAAAATTGATGAAAGCTTTATGTCGCAGGTCCTAGAACATGTGTTCCTGGCCAATGGTGTCACCCCGGTCGACGAAAACGGTTTTGCGCCGTTGGATGAAGCGGCAACCATCGAAGTTCTGGAATTCTATAAGGCAATTACGGAAGCTTCGCCTCCGGGTGAGTTGTACTGGAAGCAATCACGCGAACTCTACTTTGCAGGTAAAGCCGCAATGATCATCTGGTCCCCGTTCATCATGGACGAACTTGCGGGTTTGCGCGACGCGGCACCCGTGACGATCAATGATGATCCCACAACCCGCGAGCTGGCAAATGCCACTGGATTTATCACTCAGTTTTCTGGGCCATCAAACCCCGATGGCGCAGCCTGGGCCGATGTACGTTATTTCGGTATCACAGCTGACGCGGACATCGATTCAGCCATGAAATTCGTTGAGTATTCTATGAGCGACGGCTACATGCAGACGCTTTCTATGGCACCCGAGGGTAAGTTCCCCGTGCGCAAAGGGACAGCTGACGATCCAGATAAGTTCAAGACTGCCTGGGCCAAACTGGACGTCGGTGTTGATCGCCGGGCACCTTTGTCTGAACTGTATCCACAGGACGTGATCGACGGCATCGTTCTGGGTCTAAATACAGCAAAGCGGTGGGGCGTGACTGAGGGGCAGCTTGGTCTGGCCTCCAAGATCAATAACGCGCAAATCTTCAACCGCTATGTACGTGAGTATATGGATGGTGTGCGTGACGGTGCCGCGACTGTGGCAATCCTGAACGAAAAATTGGCCGAGGTTAACTAGGCCCTTTGCCCGGAGCGGTTCATCCGCTCCGGGCCTCTAATTCCATCCAGGAAAATGAGTGACCCCATGCAGTCATCCACACCACCGATAGATACTGGCCCACTGGAGAAACGCGAAGCGAAACTTGCCTGGGGCATGCTGTCGCCGACGCTGATCAGCGCCACATTGGTTGTTCTGCTGCCGCTGTTGGCAATTTTCTGGATTAGCTTTAAGCCGATTGGTCTGGAAGACCTGCGACTGCCTGAGGCCAAAGTATATGAACGCATCCGCGGTGATATCGAGAACCCCGGCGACGAGGCGACGCTTGAATACCGGCTGACAAATTCATCCCGCAAAGAGATTATTACCGGCGTTACCATGCGCGATGTGCTGCCCGAGGGCATGACGATCCTGCAACTGGACGCGCGCTGTACGTTGGATGGGCGCAACTTGTTCTGCGATCTGGGCGACTGGGATCCGGCATTTAAGGAACGCCTGAAAATGCCGATCACCGGGGATCAGGCGTTTATCGACGCCGATCCGAACCCGCGAGACAGCGAAGCAGTGATGTCCGGCGAGGCGGATTCCGTGCTGTTCAATAGCACTTTCACGCTGGCAAATTTTGCCAAACTATTTGACGGTGGCGAGTTTTGGAGCGTGATTGGTGTCACCCTGTTTTACTCAATCTTTGGCACAGTCGGCGCTTTGATCGTCGGGCTGTTCGCCGCCCTGCTCTTGAACAAAAGTTTTCGTGGCCAGGGTATGCTGCGCGGCCTGTATTTATTTCCCTACGTGGCCCCTGTTATCGCTGTTGCCTTCACCTGGATCACGTTGTTTGATCCGTTTTCAGGCTCGGCCAATGCGTTGTTGCTGCAAATGGGTGTGATCAACTCTCCGATCAATTTCTTCGGCTCCAAGCCGCAAGCATTGATTATGGTCACAGTGTTCGAGATATGGCGCTATTTCCCGATGTCGTTCCTGTTCATCCTGGCGCGGATGCAAAGCATCAACACCGATATGTATGAGGCTGCCGATATGGACGGGGCCTCGCCATTTCAGCAATTCTGGTATCTTTCAGTGCCGCAATTGATGGGCATCCTTAGTGTGCTGTTCCTGCTGCGGTTCATCTGGACCTTCAACAAATTTGACGACATCTTTTTGCTAACCGGCGGCAACGCAGGCACGCGCACGCTGACTGTGAATGTCTATGAACAGGCGTTTGCGGTGTCCAACATCGGCGCGGGGGCGGCTGTTGCCGTCGTCATATTCGCGATCCTTATCGCGTTCTCGGTATTCTTCTTCAAATATGGATCGCAGGAGGAAGGACTATGAGTTTCCTTCGGAAAGGATATGTGATCGGCATCATTCTGGGTGCGTTGTGGGGTGGAATTGTCGCCATTTGCGTGGCCATTACACTGGCACTGGCTACAGGATCCGCCGTGACACCCGGCATGTTGCCAGCAATGGCCGCCGGGGCAGTTGCGGCGATTTTGTTGCTGTTGCGCAAACCGGATCAATTGGGCAACGGGCCTGCATGGGTCATAGCAATTATTTGCGGCACTGTCTTGGTGGCGCTGCGGTTTGGGCAACCCTTTGGAATTTCAATGGCGCAAAACACAGTCATGCAGGTCTTGGCGCTGGTGGCGTTTGCCACCGGAACCAGTTTGGCGCTGCGTCGCATGCTGGATGAAATACCGATCGGCACGCTGACCCGCCATGAGTTTGAAGCCGCGCTGATCAAGTTCCTGACAGGCTTTGGCTACGTGTTTTTCACCGTCATCGTCGCCATTCCTTTTTTCATCATGGTGATGACCAGTTTTAAAAGCCAACAGTCGCTTTTGCTGAATCCGCTGGATTACTCACTTGATCTAAGCCGGGGCTGGGGGCTGTTTCGATCCTATGTGGAACTGTTCCGCGATTTTGGATTTGGCCGCTTTCTTCTGACGTCGTTTTTTGTGGCGCTGATGACAGTCATCATCACCCTGCTGTTTAGTATTCCGGGCGCTTATGCGGTGGCCCGGCTGCGGTTCAAAGGTCAGGCGGTAATGTCACGTTCGATCCTGTTGATCTATATGGTGCCGATGATTGTTCTGGCCCTGCCGATCTACATCGCGTTCTCAGTGGTGGGCCTGCGAAACTCGATCTTCGGCATATTGCTGATCTATCCAGTCACCACCATCCCGGTGGCTCTTTACATGCTGCAAGGTTATTTTCGCGGACTGCCCGCCGAGATTGAAGAGGCTGGGCTGATGGACGGTCTAAGCCGCCTGCAAGTGATCTGGCAAATCACGTTGCCGCTTAGCCTGCCTGCAATCGCGTCGGTTTCACTTTACGTTTTCATGATCGGCTGGAACGAGTTCTTGCTGGCCTTCATGCTGCTGGATGACCCCAGCAAATTCACTCTGACCCGAGGGGTGGCGATGCTGAATTCTTCGGAAATTCCCCGCCAACACCTGATGGCAGGTTCGGTGATTGCTACGATCCCGATCATGTTGATCTTCCTGGGGCTCGAAAGATTCATGACTAAAGGCCTGACGGCAGGAAGCGTAAAAGGATAAATGAACGTCTTGGTAAAAAATTTGGATGATCGGGCTCGCGATATAATTCGTGGCAATGACAAGGGCAACTACACTGTGCCAACGGCAGGTCTGTACCCGTATCAATGGAACTGGGACAGTGCGTTCGCGGCGCTGGGGTTTTCCACATTCGATCTGGATCGCGCCTGGGTAGAACTGGAAACGCTATTCACCGGGCAATGGACCAACGGCATGGTGCCGCACATCATCTTCCACCATGAAAGCGCCGGCTATTTCCCGGGGCCCGACGAATGGGGAACTAAGCATCTTCCTCCCACTTCAGGAATCTCCCAGCCTCCGGTTGCTGCGACATTCGCCCGCCGTGTCCTTGAAAAAGACCCGGGCGGCGGTAAGGCGCGACTGGAGGCGCTTTTTCCCAAGCTTTTGGACTGGCATCGATGGTTCTTCGAAAATCGCAACGAGAATGGTATGATTGCCGTCAACCACCCGTGGGAAAGTGGCAGGGATAATGCGCCCGAATGGGATGAAGCCATGGGCAATATCGACACCAGCATGATCGGCGATTACACCCGAAACGACACCAGCCATGTTGATGAGAGCATGCGGCCAAACAAGACGGACTACGACCGGTTCATGGCGATTGTTTATGCCGGGCGAGGGTGCGGTTGGGATGAAGCAGAGCTGGCGGCCAATGGCCCGTTTAGGGTCGCTGATCCGGGTATGACGTTCATTCTGTTGCGCGCCAACCGGGATTTGCTGGAAATGGCCAAGGCTCTTGGCAAGGATACTGCAGAAATTTCAGGTTGGATAACCGCACTGGAATCCGGTGTGCAGAAGCTGTGGAACCCTAAGATCAGCGCATTTGACGCAATCAACATAAGAACCGGAAACTTCGCCGGGAGCGTGTCGTCAGCATCGTTTTTATGTTGGTACGCCGGCGTTGACTCCAGCGAAATGAAGGTCACCTATGATCGCGTTACCGATGCGGTAAACTATTCGGTGCCCAGCCACGATCCGGAATCTAATATGTTTGAACCGCTGCGATATTGGCGGGGCCCGGCCTGGGCCATTGTAAATACTTTGATCGGTATGGGTCTGGCTGAAATGGGCCTGAATTCCCGCGCCGATAAGCTGCGCGCTGAAACGGCCAGCTTGATAACCCGTTCCGGATTCGCCGAATATTTTAACCCTCTGGACGGAAGCCCCGCCGGGGGCATGGATTTCACCTGGACAGCGGCAATCTGGTTGGCTTGGGCCTCACCCAATGCGCAGATAAAAGGACACTGAACAATGGGCGCTATCGAACTCAAACATGTCGAAAAGTGGTTTGGTGAAGTTCAAGTCATCAAGGGCATTGACCTGGCGATTGAGGAAGGTGAGTTCATTATTTTTGTGGGGCCTTCTGGCTGCGGAAAATCAACCCTTTTGCGTATGATTGCTGGCCTGGAAGAAACCAGCCGTGGCAGCATTTTTATCGACGGCACGGATATGACCGCACAGCCGCCGTCAAAGCGCGGGCTGGCGATGGTGTTTCAATCCTATGCGCTTTATCCGCATATGACCGTGCGGGACAATGTGGGGTTTGGCCTGAAAACGGCCGGTATGCCGCCAGCAGAGATAAAAAAGATGGTGGACGAAGCCGCGGCAGCACTTCGCCTGGAGGACTATCTGGATCGCCACCCAAAAGACCTGTCTGGCGGGCAACGCCAAAGGGTCGCGATTGGCCGGGCAATTGTTCGTGACCCCACCGCGTTTCTGTTTGATGAACCGCTATCCAACCTTGATGCGGCGTTACGTGTCGAGATGCGCTATGAAATCGCGAAACTCAGCCAGACGCTGAATTCTACGATGGTGTATGTCACCCATGATCAGGTTGAAGCGATGACACTGGCAGATCGCATCGTCGTGTTGCATGACGGGATGATCGAACAGGTTGGCAGCCCGAGAGAGCTGTATGACAACCCACAGAATCTGTTCGTAGCGCAGTTTATTGGTAGCCCGAAAATGAATATTCTTCAGTGCAGTTCTGATGAAAAGCAAGTTCATCTGGCAAGTGGTAGTTCGATCTCCATCACTGGCAAATCAAAAGCCGACAATCTTGGTGTGCGCCCTGAATCCATTACGGTGACGGAGCCTGGAAATGGGCATATGGACGGTGTCGTAGACGTTGTTGAGTATCTTGGGGCAGATACTTTTCTGATCATTAGTTGCGGCGATCTGGGAAAAGTTACGGTCCGTGCCAGCGGCGAAATCGACTTGGTGTGTAATACTAAAATCGGTTTGGACTTCGCGATAGACAAGTTGCATTATTTTGACGAGATCGGAAATGCGATTTAGTCTGTAATCCAGAATTCGGTTTCGATAAAAGAGAATTTGTGCTTTCCAGCTGGCACATAAAATAAGTGTTGCCTTTGAAATGGCCACGCAAA
>CAZRHV010000093.1:0-7488 GCA_964599985.1 uncultured Marinosulfonomonas sp.
CTCATAACCTGAAGGTCGTAGGTTCAAATCCTACCCCCGCAACCAAACAATACAATTATAGACATGGTTTTAGCGCACTTTTATCCGCGCAAAAACAGCCGTTTCAGGTAGTGTTCCACTGGTAATTCGGCAAAGCAAATCGTTTACCGGCTCAGCCAGATAGGGTTCGACCATGCTCGTTTTCCCGCGCTGTCAATCACTGTAATTCGAAGCCATGGGGAATTCCCCAGGCGTTCCAACGGTAGCTTTGCCGTGGTCATTGAACCACCATGCAAAGTTGCGGTTGATGGGCGATCGCCCTGTACAATGACTGTGACTGCCGGCGAACAATTCACTTCAACGCTGTCGGTGCTGACACGAATGTCGTGTAAATCCGGTCCCGTGCTTGAATAGTAATCCCCAGATTTCAGTGCAGCAAGTAAAGCTTCGGGGGTGTTTTCCGTTGCTTTGACCATGACCCATCCGCCAAAATGATCCGGTGTGTTGAAATGGGCGTCATCGGTAGCGATCAAATTCAGTTGCCGCCCCTCATTCAACAAATGTTCCAGTGTCAAGAAACCTTCGCCGCGGTCATTATCAACGACGCAGCCGTGATTATAGGTTTCGACGGCATGAGCTGCGGTCAGGCTTCTGGCGTCGGCCCGGGAAAGACCTGACCAATGGGGGTGAGCGATGGCGATAAACGCCCCGGTATCGCGGGCGCGCTGCGCAATGTCAGCGGCCGATTCCGAGCCTTTAACCGGGCGAAAATTCGGGGCATTGGGTGGCATGAAATCGACAGGAAGGCCAACCGCAAGGATATGCCATAAATGCCCGTTTTCCATGGACCCGGTATGCAGTTCGGCCCCCGGAATTGTGGTGAAATGTTCGTTGCGAAAGGCGGAAGTATCGCTGATCGGATAGTCAAACAACCCGACAAAATGGTCTGTCAGCGCGATGAAATCATAGCCCTCTGCCTGATACCGATTACAGACTTCTTGCGGGCTAAGGATACCGTCTGAATTGGTTGAATGGGTGTGTAAATTCCCGCGATGGAATTTGCCGGAGGTGGTGAAAAATCTGGTGGTCATGGTTCGCGCTTTCAATCAGTTTATTGGCGGTCTAGTCTATGGGTGCAAAAAAAGCCGTGTCCCGGTTGGTCACCTCGGCCCAAAGCCGGTCACCATAGGAAAAATGCCACCATTCATCGGGGTAATTTATCATGCCGACAGCGTGCATCGCTGCCACAAGCATATCGCGGTTTTTGCGAATATTGGGGGCGACCGGCCAGTTGGTTGGGGCCACCCCTGAAAGACCTTTCATAACACCGCCGAAATCAAGTTCCGTACGATCAGCGTGGGCCAGTTTTACATCAACCGCCGCCCCGGCCTGATGGCCGCTGCCAAACCCGTCAGGCGGTGCCACCCATCTTGATGCTTCGGTATAGACCTGATCTTTGGTCCAATCCGGGTTATCCTGAGTAAGTTTGGCAAACACCGGGCGCCATAATTCCCACTGACGTTTTCGCGGGCGAAATGCATCAAAGACCATCAGACACAACCCATCAGGCAGGTCGTTTGCACAGGCCATAACCTTGTCATGGATAACCCGCCTGATGCGCCAGTCATTGGTTTCTACTGGGTTCAGGAACAGGCGTTCCGATTCAGCAAAAGTAACCATATCTACGGGGTTTTCGCGTTCTGTAACTTTGATCATCTTAGCAAATCCGTGGTAGTCAACATACCTGACAAAAGTTACAAAATCTGACTAAGGAACTTCTGGGTGCGCTCATGTTCCGGGTTGCCAAAGAAATCTTCGGGTTTGTTGCGCTCAACAATGTCGCCCTCATCCATGAAAATGACTTCATCGGCGATGGTCTTGGCGAAACCCATTTCGTGCGTCACCACGATCATTGTCATGCCGGTATCGGCCAGATCGACCATGGTATCCAAAACTTCTTTGATCATTTCCGGGTCAAGCGCTGACGTGGGTTCGTCAAACAGCATGATCTTCGGGCTCATGCAAAGTGACCGGGCAATCGCCACCCGCTGCTGTTGACCACCCGACATCTGGCCGGGATATTTATCGGCCTGTTCCGGGATTTTGACCCGCTCCAGATACATCATTGCGGTTTCTATGGCCTCGGCCTTACCCATTTTGCGCACCCAGATCGGGCCAAGGGTCAGGTTTTCCAGAATGGTCAGGTGTGGGAACAGATTAAAGTTCTGAAACACCATGCCAACCTCGGTGCGGATATGGTCAAGGTTCTTCAGGTTTTTGCCCAGCAAAATACCATCAACGATGATTTCACCTTCCTGATGTTCCTCCAGCGCGTTGATGCAGCGGATCAGCGTGGATTTGCCGGAACCGGATGGGCCGCAAACCACGATGCGTTCCCCTTTGTGAACCGTCAGATTGATGTCTTTCAACACATGGAACGCGCCGTACCATTTGTTCATGCCGACGATTTCGATCATCACTTCGCTGGATGCGGCAGATGCCAGTTGGGCCGATGTTTGTTCAACGCTCATGGTGTTTTCCCCTCGTTGCCGATCAATGCGAATTGCCAGCGGACAGTTTTACTTCCAGATGCCGGCTGTATTTGGACATTGAAAAGCATATGATAAAAAACAGGAATGCGCCAAATATCAGCGGTTCCTTGTGTAGCCCGATCCAGGGCGCGTCTTTGCTGATTGAACGCAGCATCCCCAGCAGATCAAACAGGCCGATGATCGACACCAGTGTCGTGTTTTTCAACAGACCGATGAAGCTGCCGACAATGTTTGGGATCATGTGTTTCAGCGCCTGGGGCATGATGATCAGCCCCATGGCGCCCCAATAGCCAAGGCCGATTGTGTGCGCCCCTTCAAACTGTCCCTTGGGAATGGCTTGCAATCCGGCGCGCACGGTTTCAGCCATGTAGCACGCGTTAAACAGAATGACGGCGATGATGACCTGTACCAGTTTGTTCAGGACAAAACCTTCCGGCATGAACAGCGGGAACATTGTTGTGGCCATGAACAGCACTGTGATCAGTGGAACCGAGCGAAATATTTCGATGAACCCGGTGCTAAGCACCCGGACAACCGGCAGTTTGGAACGCCGCCCAAGGGCCAGTATGATACCGCCCGGCATCGATGACGCAATGCCAATACCGGAAATAACCAGCGTGAGGAACAAGCCGCCCCACTTGGTCCAGCTGACGCTTTCAAGTGCCCGGCCCATCTGCCAAACGTAGACGACTGCAAACATAACCGCGACAATCAGCAACAGAATATTTCGCTGCGATTTATCTGGTGCAGTCGTCTTGCCGAGCGCCGAGATCACAAATGCACCCAGGCCTTGGTTCTTTAACTGGCAGGTCAGGGTATTTGCCATGTTGATTATGAAAGCGACAATCGCGCCAGAGATCATAACCTGCATAAACAAGCCCTTGCCGCCGCCGGCGAAGAGGTAGCCAGCGAAGAACGGGTAGAAAACTACCACGCTCGCCGCGACCAGAATTTTACCCTTTACCCGGGCAATCCAAAGCGGGGCCATCCAAAAGGCCAGCAGCAGCCCACCATAGTTGATCCGCCAGATTTCTTCGCGCGGGTAGCGACCATAAAAGATGTTGTCGAACCAGTCGATCACACCGGCCCAGCAGGCACCCGTCAGGCTGTTATCATAGCAGGCACGCCGGTTGTCGGCGACAAATGTCGCGTCTGCAAAACCCCAGCCGAGCGCGCCTCTCAGGGTTATGTAAATGAGATAAAGCGTGAAAATCGTCAGTGCGGTGTTGAAGGCAGAGCTGAACAGGTTTTTCTGCAACCAGCCGATCACTGATGTTTCCGAAATTGGCGCTGAACGTGCGGGGGTTTTTTGTGCGGTTACAATAGCCATTTCTTAACGCTCCACCAACTGTACACGTTTGTTATAGATGTTCAGAAAGAACGAGATTGTCAGGCTGATGAACATATAAAACGCCATGGTCAACCCAACCATTTCAACGGCGTAACCGGCCTGATTTAGGGCGGTTTGCATGAACAATGAAACGATGTCGGAATAACCAATGGCGATTGCCAGCGACGAATTTTTGACGGTGTCCATCCAGTTGCTGATCATCGGTGGAACAATCGCGGGCATGGCCTGTGGGATGATCACCAGTGACATCACCCGCCCGGGTTTCAGGCCGATCGACATGGCCGCATCACTTTGTCCCCGGTTGACTGACAAAATACCGGCGCGCACCGACTCAGCAATACTGGCGGCGTGGTAAATCGTCAGCGCAACAACCAGGGCCAGAAACGCCGGTGGAACGCTTGTGCCGCCGACAAAATTAAAGCCCTTCAATTCTGGCACATCCCATTCCAGCGGCATGCCGGTGATGAAAAACACGACCAATGGAAGCAGCACGATCGCGGCAATGGATGGCAGCAGGGTATTGGTTTGGGTGCCGTCGGCTTCCTGCAATTTCTTGGCACGGCGGCGAAATATTATTACGCCAATGACAGCAATGGCTAGGGCCACCAGTGTCATCCAGAAAAGCTCTCCCGGTATCGGGGTCGCAAAATAAAGACCACGGTTGTTCAGCAGCAGGCGCTCAGCACCAAAAGAAAGGTCGATGGTTTTTTTGACTACCGGCAGTAGGCTAAAGACGCCGATGAACCAGAACACGATTTGGATCAGTAACGGCACGTTGCGAAAAATCTCGACATATGTCAGCGCCGCTTTTGACACCAGCCAGTTTGATGACAGCCGCAACACGCCGATGAAAAAGCCAAGAACGGTGCTCAGGATAATGGCGACGAACGATACCAGCAGCGTGTTTAATGCACCGATCATGAAGATGCGACCATAGGTGCCAACACCGGGTTCATATTCTATAAGTTTGAAATCGGTATCAAAGCCGGCCGAAACATTCCAAAATCCAAACCCGGTATTCATGCCGCGGACTTCGAGGTTATGGGCGGTGTTACCAATCAGATACCAGACCAGCCAGCCAAATATGCCAGCCGTCAACAGCTGATAGAATATCGAACGAACCCGCTGATCCTGAAAAAAGTTGAATTCCTCTTTGGGCCGTTCACGTACGGCCGCCTTTGCGTCGGTTGCATCCGCCATATCCTTACCCCGCTGTTGGTGTTTTTGCCGTGTTCAGACCCGACATAAAACGTTGGCGCCGAACCAAACAGTCCGGCGCCAATATTGATTTAACGCATCGGTGGCGAATACATCAGACCGCCATCGGTCCACAAAGCATTCAGTGAACCTGCGCGTTCAATGCCGATGCCCAAAGGACCAGAGCCCATGTAGGTCTCGTAAATCTCGCCGTAATTGCCGACGTTCTTGATGACGTTATACGCCCAGTCTGCACTTAGTCCGAGACCATCATGCAAGTTGCCTTCAACGCCAAGCATCCGAAGCACGTTTGGATTGGTCGAGTTAGCACGCATGTCATCAACATTTTCCGAAGTGATACCAAGCTCTTCCGCATTGATCAGCGCAAAGATTGTCCACTGAACCAGGTCACGCCACTGACTGTCACCATGACGAACAGCAGAAGCCAGAGGCTCTTTAGACAGAGTTTCAGGCAGGATCATATGTTCACCTGGAACAGGGAACGAAGCAATGTTACCAGCCATCGACGATTTGTCACCAGTCACCGCATCACAACCACCGTTCAGATAGGTATCATCACGAACATTGAAGTCTTCAAATGTTACGTTGCTGATTCCAAGATCATTTGAACGGCTAAAGTCAGTCAGATTAAGTTCTGTGGTTGTACCGGTCGTCACACAAACTTTGGCACCGGCAAGTTCCATTGCACTGGTGATGCCGCTGTCGACACGAACTGTGAAGCCTTGGCCATCATAAAAGTTAGGCTGCAGGAAATCGATGCCCAGTTGTGTATCACGTGTCATGGTCCAGGTTGCTGTACGCGACAGCATGTCGCTCTCGCCATTTGCAAGTGCGGTGAAACGCGCCTGAGTGCTGACCGACTGAATTTCAAGCGCCGTCTTGTCGCCAAAGATGGCAGCCGCAACAGCCTGACAAACAGAAACGTCAAGGCCATACCAGTCGCCATTGGAATCCAGATTGTAATAGCCAGGTGACGGGTTGCCCACCTGACAGCGCAGATGACCACGTTCTTTGACAATATCCAGCGTGCTTTGTGCCGAAGCAGCAGTTGCACCGGATACAGCCATCACTGCCACTGCAACAAGCGAGGCATATTTTGGTTGAATTTTCATACAGGTTCTCCCATTTTTTTGTATCGTTCCACTTTGGAAGCTAGGTATAGATGTGTCCAATACCTATATTGGCAAAATCCATGCATTATTTGCATGACTACAGTTGCCGATTTGAATTGGTTATTGGCTCAGGCGTATAAAATGATACCGTGCGACTAGCTTTGCAAAAGCGCCTGCCAGAATTTTTCAACCCGTGGCTCATTGTGCTTGGTACAACGATAAATATTGATATCAACGAATATATCATCCTTGGGTTCTGCAGCGCGCACCAGCCGCCCGCTTTTCAGGTCGTCGGCCACATGGGCACTGGGAATCCATGCCAGACCAAACCCTTCGATCGCCATCGCCTTAAGGGTCGGGGCAATTGAAGATTCATAGATCGACTTGAATGTCAGATCACTATATTTGCTTTGCATGTGATATCTAACAGGCGACGGTGTATTTTGGATCAGCGTATGAAGACAGGGTATTACCCCTTGCGGGCGATCCGGCAGCCACCAGCTTGGCGCGCCCTGCGCATCCGGGCTGATCACCGGTACCAGAAATTCCTCGGCGAGTTTTAGAGAACTAAAGATGGATTCATCCTGGTAAAATTTGTTCTTCGGGTCTTCGTAACAAACAAAAAAATCGACCGAATTGTTTTCCACCGCTGAAAAGTAGTCAATGATCGTGTCATATTCGGTTTTCACGGTAAACTGGCTGGCATCAGTGAATGGTTGAAGGCTTTTCAACCAGGACGGCAGGAATACCTGTGCAAGAGTGCTGAGCGTGGTAAATCGAATTCTTTCTTTGCTTTCCTGCACCAATGTCTGAATCTCAAACTTTCCCGCACAGGCCTGATCGACGATTTTTTGCGCTATTGGATGAAACAAATGGCCTGCGGGCGTCAATTGGGCGGGCTGGACCGAGCGGTCAATCAGTTCTGCTTCGATCCAGGTTTCCAGCGCCTGAATGCGGCGGCTAAACGCGGGTTGCGAAACACAACGGGATTCGGCGGCTATTCGAAAATTGCCGAAGTCACTTAGCGCTAAAAAATCTTTGAGCCATTTAAGCTCCATTGCTTTTGATATCCCGTGCACGCCAAAACCACTTGGTCCAGTCTAAGCGAATTGCGCCGACCCGTCTATTGAATCACCAGAATGGAATGATTTGGCATTCAGGTCTGGCCGCGCCAATCCAGCACAACCTTACCGCTTGACCCTGACCGCATCGCTGCAAACCCCGCCTCAAAATCATCTACATTGTAACGGTGCGTGATCACCGCACTCACATCCAA
>CAZRHV010000094.1:0-1142 GCA_964599985.1 uncultured Marinosulfonomonas sp.
GGGGGGGCTAGGATTTTTCATTAAGTGAGCGGTTTTTTTAGGGTCGATTTTGTGTTTCCTTAACAATTCGGAAACATACGAATTTTTACTTGGAACACCGTCATACTTTGCAACAATATTTCGAAACCTGCGGCCCCAAAAATGTATTGAAAGAGTGTCCTCTTTTATCAGCGATCTAATCTTGTCAATGCGGTCGGGATTCAATGGCATCCCAGCCACCTTGAAGGGGACTGGATATATTACGTGTCCGGGGAATGAATGCTTGATCTCGCCTGTTTCTTTCAGAAACCAGGTTAAAGCGTCCGGCCCCCACACGCCCCAGGGAAGCAGCGAGACATGAACGCCTTTCCCGCTTTCTTTTAGATCCTGTAATTCTTTTTGTTTTTTGCGGCCGTACCAGGGCGGTATCGGGTATTCGTCGCTGGTAAATTCAAGCATCTTCGCAAGCGTCTGGCTGGTCTTTGGAAGCCGTAAAACACCATTATTTACAAGTGGTTTTTCATCAGAAATCCAGCCGTGGAAATGCGCGCCCCGCTTGATTTCCCATGGCTGGCAACAAAACGCGTCGGTGTCCGCCCAGACATAATCTGTATTACGCAGCATATGCAGCCGGAATACATCTGCGTGGTAGGCCGGGCTACCGGTACGGGCATGTCGGATTATTTTTTCTGTCGGAAGAATTTCAGCGGCGTCTGCCAGTTGCACACCCGAGGGTACATTTTTAATTTTATCATAGGAATACAAAACGACTTTGTGGCCGTTGTCCAAAAATGACTGAATGCAAAGCTGCTCTAACCAGCTCAATTCTCCGCCAATCCATAGCGTGCCAATTGTTGGAAGTTTTTTCAACTGCCCTGTCTCGATCAATTAACAGCACATAGCTGCTAAAATTCATTTTGCCTCTGACATCACCTCTCTTCGGAGGTTTTGTGGCGCTATAAATGTCTTTCCGGGTATAATTGTCAACGAGAGAGTGCCGGTTCGAATCCGCTACAAACCGGATACGTTCAATATGTAACAGGTTTGATCATTTGAACAGGTTTAGCGCTTGCCGGAGAAAACGCCGACTTCGGTGAAACCGCCTGAATTGTTAAGCACCAAAGCGCCGGCAACTGAATCGCTGTTGGCGCCACCGAACAGAC
>CAZRHV010000094.1:1242-7446 GCA_964599985.1 uncultured Marinosulfonomonas sp.
CGATCCGCCAGTGGTTCCGCCACAGGCAGAAAGGGCGATCAACCCGGTGAGGGCAGTAAGGAGGAGTGGTTTTTGCATAGGTGTTACTCTGAAATTGGAACTATTGCTCTACTGCCCCATTACTATCAGTCTTGCACGGGTAACAACACAGTTTATTAATGTCAGCAGTTGCTGTTTCCAGATCAATAACAATTCAGGTAAATTCAATTTATTATGTCATTATCAAAAAGTTACGTCATTTAGCTGGGTTGCGAATTGGCGGCTTTGCATTCCATGCCAATGCCGGCCCGGCGCGCGGGGGCTGTTTAAGCGTTGAGCGCGCGCCGGAATTGCGCCGCTTTAGCCAAGCCACATTGGCATTTGGTCTTGCATGTATGCCAACCCACCCCTAGAAGGACGGCTGATTTACAAAGTGCCGCATTGGTGGCCCCCGATCTACTAAAAAGGACATGAAGATGAAGGTCAAAGAGACCCTGAACGAAGGCCTGAAACGCGGTTATCATATCAGTGTTACTGCCGCCGAGCTGGACAATAAGGTAAGCGAAAAGTTGCTGGAAGCGCAGCCGGACGTGGAAATGAAGGGGTTTCGCAAGGGCAAAGTGCCGATGGCGCTGCTGAAAAAGCAGTTTGGTCCCAAGGTTCTGGGTGAGGCATTGCAGGAAAGCATTGATGCGGCGATGTCCGAGCATTTTGAGAAATCCGGTGAGCGTCCGGCGATGCAACCTGATGTGAAGATGTCCAATGAAAGCTGGAAAGAGGGCGACGATGTTGAGGTCGATATGACCTATGAGGCATTGCCAGATATTCCTGAAGTTGACCTGAGCAAGGTCAAGCTGGAACGTATGGTGGTAAAGCCCGAAGACAGTGCCATAGAAGAAGCGCTGGCCAGTCTGGCGGAATCAGTGCCGAATTTTGAAGACCGAAAAAAGGGCTCCAAAGCCAAGGACGGTGATCAGGTTGTGATTGATTTTCTGGGCAAAGTGAACGACGTGGCGTTTGATGGTGGCGCAGGTGAGGATTACCCGCTGGTGCTGGGATCCAACAGTTTTATCCCGGGTTTTGAAGAACAACTGGTTGGTGCTAAGGCCGGTGACGATGTTGAGGTTAAGGTCAGCTTTCCCGATGAATACGGGTCTGAGGATCTGGCGGGTAAGGCGGCGGTGTTCAGCTGTACCGTAAAGGCCGTAAAAGGCTCTGCGCCAGTGACGATTGACGATGAAATGGCCACGAAATTCGGTGCCGATGATCTGGCTGCGTTGAAGGTGCAAATCAGTGAACGACTGGAAGCGGAATACACCGGCGCTTCGCGTCAGGTGATGAAGCGAAAATTGCTGGATGAGCTGGACAAAACCGTCAAGTTTGAGCTGCCGCCAAGTCTTGTGGAAGCCGAAGCCGGGCAGATTGCGCATCAGCTATGGCACGAAGACAACCCGGATGTGCAGGGCCATGATCACCCTGAAATTGAGACTACGAAAGAGCACAAGAAACTGGGCGAACGCCGGGTGCGTTTGGGTCTGCTTTTGGCTGACATCGGCAAGAAGCAAGAAGTCGAAGTGTCCGACGCCGAGATGACGCAAGCGGTGATGAACCAGGCGCGTCAGTATCCGGGTGAGGAAAAGCAATTCTTTGAATTCGTCCAGAATAACCCGCAGATGCGTCAACAAATTCAGGCCCCTTTGTTTGAAGACAAGGTGATTGATTATGTGTTTGAGCAGGCGGATGTGAAGGATAAGACGGTTAAAAAGGCCGCTTTGGAAAAAGCGATTGAGTCGCTGGAAGAAGAATAACTTTCAGAGCCTTTATGTGGATTGGGGTCGCCTGTAGGGGCGGCCCTTTTTTGTGGGGCGCGCATGGAAGTGCAAAGGATGCGCACCCTGCGCCGGTTTAGAACATCGTGTATCGCAGGCCGATACCGGTCACGATCACGGCCATTGTGGCTTGCAGCCAGTGGTTTTTCATCGCCCGGCTGATCCAAGGCCCGACGATGGCTCCGATAACCGCGCCAATGGTGGGCGGGATCAGGATATTCAGGTGCAAAGGTGCGCCCAAAGCCATGAAATTGCTGATAGAAACCATAAGCGACATGAAAATCGCTACCGCCGCCGTGGCTGGGATGATGTGCATTGGCATTGCCAGGATTGACGCCATGTAAGGCACCAGCAGGAAGCCTCTGCCAACGCCGAAAATAGAGGCGGTCATCGCGATCAGCACCCCCGCAATCAGGGGGGACCATGTCGGGACGCTGAAATCGGTTCCGCCGTAGCTGAATTTAACCGCTTGTGTGGTGATCGAGGTTTGGCTGACGCCGCATTGTGCCTGAGGTTCAGGTGCATAGGTGCAGGAACCACGTACGTGCCGGCCACGATAAAGTTTCCAGATGATTTGCGCCGCAACCACCAGCGTTAGCAGCCCGAAAAGTGGACGGAATGTGGCCATGTCCGACAGGTATCTGCTGGAAAGCGTGCTGCCCGCGTAAGCCCCGACCAGCCGCCCACCCCCAGCAATAGGCCAAGCGGCCAGACCAGTGCAGCGCGGCGCAGATAGCCCGGCACCAGTATCAGTGCTGCGGCCAGCACCACCAGTTGGGTCATTGGTTTAACGCTGTTTGGTTCCAGAACGCCGAACAGGGTGATCAACCCGAAAGAAGTGAGTATCCCGCCAGCTGCGCCGATGGCTGAGAATATTATACCGACGACAACACCCCATGACAGGATGGCGACTATTGTTAAGGGGTCCACTAGAAATTCCAATCGTTAACAATTCAAAACCCCAATTGTGGGCGGTGTTAACAAAATTTGGCAACGGTGGCCATTTGGTTTGAGTAGAATGGGTGAAAACTGCGGATTAGAAATAGTGTTGGGAATTAAATGAACTAACGTGGTGTAAAGCCTAAAAGAACATCATTTTGGCACATTGGCGTGATCAAAACTTGCTGTTTGGTCACATTTTTATGGTTTGCATCATATTCAAGGACAATAATGCTTGTGAATTTTCAAACTCTCTTTATCCAATAATAAAACAGTTGGGCAGGTTAATGGATAGAAATAACTCGAACGGCACCGCAGATGGCGGTGTGGGCGCAGCGCGCGATTGGGTTCGCACCTTGGCAAATTATCGCGACCCGAACCATGCCCGCAGTATTTTTGAGATTCTCGTAAGTGCGATACCATTTCTGGCGCTCTGGGCTGCGGCCTGGTGGGCGCTGTCGGTTAGCTATTGGCTGGCATTGGCAATCGCCATGGTAAACGGGTTGTTTGTCGTGCGTTTGTTCATCATTCAGCACGATTGCGGCCACGCCGCGTTTTTCCGCAGCCGCAAGGCAGGTGACTGGGTCGGCCGGGTGCTGGGTGTAGTGACGCTGACGCCATATGATGTTTGGAAACGCTCACACTTGCTGCACCATAACGGGTCTGGCAATCTGGATAAACGCTCGCTTGGTGGTGATGTACATACGATGACAGTGGACGAGTATCGAGCGTTGTCGCCCCTGCGCCGTTTGCAATACCGGATGTATCGTCATCCACTGGTTTTGTTTGGGCTTGGGCCGTCGTTCATATTTTTTCTGACCAACCGATTGCCTTTTGGCATGTTCAATTCCAAGAAATACTGGACAAGTGCGATGGGCACCAATTTTGGCATCGCTCTTGTACTGGCTGTTATTATCTATTTCGGTGGCTGGCAGCCGGTGGCGTTGATCTTTGTACCGACCACACTTGTTGGCGGAACGCTGGGCATCTGGATGTTTTATGTGCAGCATCAATTTGAGGACGCACAGTGGGACGAAGATGAGGGGTGGGATATGCACGACGCGGCGCTGCACGGCAGTTCGCATTATGTATTGCCCCAGCCGTTGCAGTGGCTGACTGGCAATATCGGCATCCACCATGTGCATCATCTCTATAGCCGTATCCCGTTTTACCGGCTCACCGAAGTGCTGCGCGATTTCCCGGTGCTGGCCGAGGCGCAGCGCCTGACCATTCGCGAAAGTTTTGCCTGTGTGAAGTTGCAATTATGGGATGAACGGGAACGTAAACTGCTATCCTATGCGCAAATGAAGGCGGCCTACGGGCCGGTTTAGGCCGCGGCTTCACGCCAAGTTTAATTGTTAAGGTGATGTCTTCACCCTAAGATTTTCCTGAACTGGCCGGAGGACACATGCCTAAATCTAAATCCCGCAAATCAAAGACTAATTCATCCGGTGGTGGTGGCCCGAAATATGGCACCAATATCGGCCAGACATCCGGCAAAACCAACTGGTTTGTCAGCATTGGCGTTGCGGCAGCTGTTGCCGCCATTGCTGTGTTCTGGTGGAATTCCAACCAGGCAAACAACCGGTCTGAGGCTGCAATTGAAGTTCTTGCCGCAGAGGGGAGCGCGGTATTGGCGCAGGTGCGAAGCGTCCCGGCGCAAGGCAATGCGCATTTGGGGATAGGTGTGGAAAAACGATTTGTGGAACCTTTTCCTACATCGGGGGATCATGCCTCCTCCAGTTTGAATGCCGGATTTTACACGAATGAACTGCCCAAGGTAAATCTGGTTCACAATTTGGAACATGGCAATATTGTCATCTATTACGAAACCCCGGGTGAAGCGGCCATAGAAACGCTGAAGGAATGGGCATCACTATACCGCGGTGGATGGGACGGGGTGGTTGCCACTGCGTCACCTGGCTTGGGCGAAGTGGTGGTGATGACCGCCTGGACTAAGTTGTTGCGGCTTGAAACATTTGACGCTGTTTCAGCGGCGGCCTTTTTGGACGCTTACCGGGGGCGCGGGCCAGAAAACGCAGTGCGTTAAGGGATGGCTCCTGCTGGCTTCAGCTGGCGCCGACCAAATATTTAGCCGATCAAAACAGCTTCATTCACTAATCCGTTGGCTGCAAGTGAGCTGAAAGACCTGCAAGAGCGTATCGGGCTATTGCGGGGATCGAACATGTCGATTGATCGCAGAGAAATGTTAATGATGATGACCGGTCCTGTGGTGCTGGTGCCGGTCGGATCACCGCCCGAGAGAATTCTTATGAGTGATAGCGTAGAAAATTGGTTTTAAGTACTTAGTGACGAACAGATACTGTTACTTGGTATACTGCGGTCGCCGGTACTGGATACTGGCGATGGTATTCAAGTGGGGGCCGCGGGCGGGAAGCTGTCTGATATTTCCTGACGCTTTTCATTGGTGTATCCCGTTGGTCAATTCGTTGAATTCAATCGGTCTAGTTGAAATTGTATGAGTCCGGCAAAGAGTGGGTAGTTTTGTTAGCTAAAACAGAAAAAGCCGCGCAGAATTAACGGCGCGGCTTTTGAAGATTTGGGTCGGGATGCTTTAGCTTTCGTCAGCTTCATCATCTGTCGCAGGTGCTTCTTCGCTGTCATCTGCTTTTTCGATGCCGGCGGCTTCAGCCAGATCGTCGTCGTCAGATGCGGCAGCACCAATGTCGTCGAACAGTTCGGCAATCTCGAACTCTGCGTCGGCTTCGGCTTCGGCGGCAAGTTCCTGAATGGATTTACCGGCGGCTTGCAGTTCTGCTTCTTCGTCAGAGCGCGCGACGTTCAGCGTAATTTCTGCTTCCACTTCTGGATGCAGGGTTACGGTGACAATGTGCAGGCCCAGTTCTTTGATCGGACGGGTCAGGGCGACCTGTTTGCGATCAACGGTAAAGCCAGCCCCGGTTGCGGCGTCGGCTGCGTCGCGTGTGGAAACTGATCCGTAAAGCGAGCCAGCGTCGGACGCGGAACGAATCACAACGAAGATCTGACCGTTCAGCTTATCCGCCGCGGCGTCTGCTTCTTTTTTGGATTCAAGATTGTTGGCTTCCAGCTGTGACTTTAGGCCTTCAAAAGATTTGATATTGGCCTCGGAGGCGCGCAGGGCTTTGCCCTTGGGCAAAAGGAAGTTGCGGGCGAAGCCCTGTTTGACGTTTACCACGTCGCCCATCTGGCCGAGTTTGGAAACCCGTTCTAGCAGGATAACTTGCATGGTGCGCTCCTTACTTTACAGCGTAGGGAAGCAGGGCGAGAAAACGGGCGCGTTTGATGGCGCGCGCAAGTTCGCGTTGCTTCTTGGCCGAAACGGCAGTGATACGGGAAGGGACGATTTTGCCGCGCTCAGATATGTAGCGCTGCAAAAGACGTGTGTCCTTATAGTCGATTTTCGGGGCACTGTCGCTGGAGAAGGGACAGACCTTACGACGGCGGAAAAATGGTT
>CAZRHV010000095.1:0-7385 GCA_964599985.1 uncultured Marinosulfonomonas sp.
CTAGCACCTGAAGCTAGCGCGTCTACCAATTCCGCCACCTGGGCAGGTGTCGAGAGGTTGCGGGATAATAGGCCGTTGCCAGCCTGTCAACGTTAATTAGGTACCGGTGATCATAAGAATTGCACCTTGTATGGGCATGGGCGGGCAAGTAGACCCGTAGATGTAATAGAGCCAAGGTTTTATCATGTCGAAGTTAGTCACAATATACGGCGGTTCTGGGTTTGTAGGGCGCTATATCGCTCAGCGAATGGCGCGAGAGGGTTGGCGTGTCCGGGTGGCCGTTCGTCGCCCAAACCAGGCCATGTTGGTCAAGCCCTATGGCACCGTGGGTCAGGTAGAGCCTGTGTTTTGCAATATCCGTGATGATCAATCCGTGCGCTCGGTCGCGCGGGGGGCTGATGCGGTGGTGAACTGCGTCGGCATTCTGAATGAGCAAGGGGCAAACAGTTTTGATGCCATTCAGCATGAGGGTGCGGAACGTATTGCCCGGATCGCAGCTGAGCAGGGAGTCAGCCAATTAGTACATTTGTCGGCAATCGGGGCAGATGCCAACGCCGAAAGTAAGTATTCGCAAAGTAAGGCTATGGGCGAAGATGGGGTTTTGAAGAATTTCCCAAGCGCCGTGATATTGCGCCCCTCCGCAATTTTTGGGACTGAAGACAAGTTCTTTAACAAATTCGCCAAAATGACCCGGCTTGGTCCGATTCTGGCAATTGTTGGCGGTGATTCCAAATTTCAACCGGTGTATGTGGATGATGTTGCGCAGGCAGCTGTTAAAGGTGTTCTTGGTCAAGCAAGTGGTACGTATGAACTGGGCGGGCCCGAGGTGCTTAGCCTAGGCGAAATTACCCATCTGATGTTGGATGTCATCAAACGAAAGCGGCTGGTATTGAACCTGCCGTTTTGGTTTGGCTCTATCATTGGAGCAGGGTTTGATGTGATGCAGGCGGTGACTCTTGGCCTGATAAACAACGGCATCCTGACTCGTGATCAGGTGAAAAGCCTGCGCCACGACAATGTGGTTTCCAAAAGTGCTAAAGGCTTTGCTGATCTGGGGATTACGCCCATTGCGATGGAGGCGGTTTTGCCAGACTATCTGTGGCCCTATCGCCCGGCGGGGCAGTTTTCTACGATCAAAGATTCGGCGAAAAACCTGAACGCTTAGGTGTAGGCGATTGTCAGCAGGATCAGCCCCAGGATCACCCTGTAGATGACGTAGGGTGTATAGCTGACGGTGCGTAAAAGGCGCATCATCAGGGTTAGGGCAAATAGGGCAGCGATGAAGGAAAACACCGCGGCAATGGCGCCATCTTTGGCGGCTTGAATATCGGCGGTAGATACAACTTCTGCCCCTAACAATACACCAGACGCGATGATTGTCGGGATCGACATCAGCATCGAAATTCTGGCGGAATCTGTACGGTTGTAGCCAAGGTGACGTGCGCCGGTGATAGTAATTCCGGATCGGGAAGTGCCTGGTATCAGGGCGACGGCCTGCCAGAGCCCGAGGATTATTGCTTCTTTCATTGACCAGTTTTCGGGTTTCTTTTCTGATACTTCACGTCGATCTGCCCAGTATAGTAACAACCCGAATAACAACATCGCCCAGCCAATAACCGCGAGCGAGCGCATCATATCGCTAAGTCCGGTGATCTTTAGAATCAGCCCGATGATCATTACCGGGATGGTGGCGATGATCAGCAAGAAAGCGAGGCGCGATCCTGGGGTGTCGATATGGCCGGTGAGCAGTCGGGGGACGCCTGCAATGCAGATAGAAACATCGCGCCAGAAAAAGATGATGACAGCAAACAGGGTACCGATATGGACAGCGACATCAATCGTTTGACCCTGATCCTGAATCCCGGTGAGAATCGGTATAAGCGCTAGGTGGCCCGATGAAGACACTGGCAAAAATTCAGTGATGCCCTGAATTATGGCCACTAATAGGAGATGGAGCAATGTCATCGGCTTACCTTGGAAAACATGTGGCACACCCTAACTTGCGGAATCTAAAAGGAAAGACTTGATTTAGGTCAGTAATATTAACATATATTCTGAACTTCTTAACGAAAAAATTTTCCAAACTGGCGCACCACCTATAAATAGGTCAAGTATACTGCCTTTTCAATTGCAAATTCGGGACTTAAACAGGACACCTAGAAAACCTTGAGGAATGGTTGATGGCGAAGGAACCTATGCTGAAATTCGTTGGTGTGGAACGGGATATGCCACAAAAGCGTGCGCCTGGTATACGCCGGACGGATTTTGATGAAATTTATGCGGAGTATGCCGCGCAAAAAGCTGCCGAGCAGGCTAGCCGGTGCAGCCAGTGTGGTGTGCCGTATTGCCAGAACCATTGCCCACTGCACAATAACATCCCTGATTGGCTGCGAATGACGGCTGAGGGGCGGTTGCGGGAGGCTTATGACCTTAGTCAGGCGACCAATACGTTCCCGGAAATCTGCGGACGTATCTGTCCTCAGGATCGGTTGTGCGAAGGTAATTGTGTGATCGAAACCTCTGGTCATGGCACTGTGACCATTGGCAGCGTTGAAAAGTATATCTCAGATACAGCCTGGGAAAATGGCTGGGTAAAACCGAACACGCCGAGCCTTGAGCGTGGCCAAAGCGTTGGCATCATCGGCTCCGGTCCGGGCGGTCTAGCGGCGGCAGATATGCTGCGTGCATCGGGTGTTCAGGTGACGGTGTATGAACGCAATGATCGCGCTGGAGGTTTGCTGATGTACGGCATTCCGGGGTTCAAACTGGAAAAAGATATTGTACAGCGTCGGATCGATCAACTGGAACAGGCGGGCGTAAGTTTTGCGCTGAATACCAATGTTGGAACTGACCTGTCCTTTGATGCACTTCGCGGGATGCACGACGCCGTGTTGATCGCTACAGGAGTCTATGATTCCAGAGACTTACAGATGCCGGGTAGCGGAGCCGAGGGCATTGTTCGAGCCATTGATTACTTAATGGTGAGCAACCGAATCGGCCTTGGCGACGAAGTGATCGAGTTTACTTCAGGCGAGCTGGACGCCGAAGGAAAGCGGGTTGTCGTAATCGGTGGCGGCGATACGGCGATGGACTGTGTTCGCACTGCAATCCGACAGGGTGCCGAGAGCGTAAAATGCCTGTATCGCCGTGACCGGGCCAACATGCCGGGCAGTGTTCGAGAGGTTCAGAACGCTGAGGAAGAAGGTGTGGAATTCGTATGGTTGGCGGCCCCCAAAGGGTTCATGGGCGGCGAAGAAGTTAGTGGTGTGATGGTGCAAAAAATGCGCCTTGGTGCGCCAGATGCCAGCGGGCGGCAGACGCCGGAAATGATCGAAGGCTCGGATTATGTTGAACCGGCTGATCTGGTGATCAAAGCGCTTGGGTTTTCGCCGGAAAACCTGCCGGAACAGTGGGGGCTGACTGAACTGGACGTGACTGATTGGGGGACTGTAAAAGCCAATTTCGTGACCCACGAAACCAGTCTGGAAGGTGTCTGGGCCTGTGGTGATATTCAGCGCGGCGCCAGTCTGGTAGTTTGGGCGATCCGTGATGGGCGCGAGGCGGCACAGGCGATGCTGGAATACCTGGAACAGGGTGCGCAGGTGGCAGCGGAGTAGGCTAAAACCGTGTAATTGGTACGCTTGGTACTGCGAAAATTCAATTTTCGGGATTTTGAGGTCCAGAAATGACTAGGGCTACAGATGGGGCATATAGTTTGACCTATCTGGCTAACAAAGGATGAAGCCATGACGGACAGAACAGGACAGTGCATGTGCGGTGCGGTGACATTTAGCGCCGAAGACATGGCCGACACGTTTTCCGTATGCCATTGCAAGATGTGTCAGCGTTGGGTCGGATCGGCATTAAAAGGCGTGTCCGTAAAATCAAAAAACCTGACAGTTTCTGGCGGTGAAAACATCAGTACATTCCAAAGCTCGGAATTTGCAGAACGAGCCAACTGCAAAATATGTGGCTCGGCACTGTGGTATCGACTAACGGCCGGGAAATATGTGGGTAACACCAGCCTGCCGATTGGTCTGTTGGACAACGCGGATGGGCTGGTGCTGAACACCGAGTACTTCGTGGATTACAAGAATAGCACCGATGAGCTACCAGAAGGCCGGGCGCAGATTACTTCTGTCGAGGTGGAAGCAATTATCAAGGACTTTATGGGTGAGGATCAGGCATGAAGGAAATCAAGGGACACCTTGAGGGCAGCTGCCTGTGCGGTGCCATCAAGATCCGCATCGATGGTCAACACGACCCGCGGCCGGGTGCTTGTCATTGCCGCATGTGCCAGCGTTGGTCGGGTGGGCTGATCCTGTGTTTCCACGCCGCAGAAGAGGCAGTAACGGTAGAGGGGCCAGTGACCCGGTTTGCCTCGACCTCGTTCGCCGAGCGGGCTTTTTGCGCGACTTGCGGCACGCATCTTTGGATGCGGGACGTTGGCGGACCGGTGGCAGGCTATGATCTGATGCCGGGTCTTTTTGACGTAGCGCGCGACTGGCCGCTGCGCTCAGAAATTTATAATGACCGTGCTATGGCTTCGGTCCGGCTGGAGGGTGACCACCGCCGCGCAACAATGGCCGAGTACGAATCTAAAAACGCTCATGTGGGGGCATACTGACCATGACCAAATATGATGAAAACTGGGCAGCCGCCGAAGAAACCAAACGGCGGTTTATGGCTAAAAACAGTCTCTATTCCGCAGAATCTGAGCATTCTTCCTGTGGCGTCGGGCTTGTCGTTTCGATTGACGGCAAGAAGAGCCGCAAGGTGGTTGAGAACGGCATTACTGCGCTAAAGGCTGTGTGGCATCGCGGGGCGGTGGACGCGGATGGCAAGACCGGCGACGGGGCCGGGATTTTGTTGCAAATTCCGGTGACGTTTATTTATGATCAGGTGCGCCAAACTGGGCATGAGCCGCGCAAAAATGAGCTGATCGCAATTGGCCAGGTGTTTCTGCCGCGTACCGATTTGGGGGCGCAGGAGACTTGCCGGACCATCGTGGAATCCGAAGTTCTACGAATGGGATACTATATATATGGTTGGCGACAGGTGCCGGTGGATGTGTCGGTTCTGGGCGAAAAAGCCAACGCGACGCGACCAGAGATTGAACAAATTCTGATCTCGAACTCCAAAGGTGTCGATGATGAAACCTTTGAGCGAGAGCTGTATGTAATCCGGCGTCGGGTTGAAAAGGCGGCCGCTGCGGCGCAGGTATCGGACCTATATATCTGTTCGCTGTCGTGCCGGTCGGTGATTTACAAAGGAATGATGCTGGCCGAGCAGGTGGCGGATTTCTACCCGGATTTGCAGGATGAACGGTTTGAGTCGGCTTTTGCGATTTATCATCAGCGCTATTCAACGAATACGTTCCCGCAGTGGTGGTTGGCCCAGCCGTTTCGGATGCTTGCACATAATGGTGAGATCAACACGCTTAAGGGTAATCTGAACTGGATGAAAAGCCATGAGATACGTATGGCGTCCGGTGCATTTGGTGATCTGGCGGATGACATCAAGCCGATTGTGGCGCAAGGATCATCGGATTCGGCCGCATTAGACGCTGTTTTTGAAGTTTTGGTGCGCGCGGGGCGATCTGCGCCGATGGCGAAGACCATGCTGGTGCCGGAAAGCTGGAGCAAGCAGGCGGTTGAGCTGCCAAAGGCCTGGCGCGACATGTATTCGTACTGCAATTCGGTGATGGAGCCGTGGGACGGGCCGGCGGCGCTGGCGATGACTGACGGGCGCTGGGTTTGCGCCGGGTTGGATCGTTCGGGACTGCGGCCAATGCGTTATGTGGTGACGGATGACGGTCTGGTCATGGCCGGATCCGAGGCCGGTATGGTGCCGGTGGATGAGGCTGGCGTGGTTGAAAAGGGCGCGCTTGGGCCGGGTCAGATGCTGGCGGTGGACATGAAGAAGGGTCTGTTGTTCCACGACACCGAGATTAAAGACAAAATGGCCAGCGCGCTACCGTTTGGGGAGTGGGTTGAGCGGATCAACAATCTGGAAGATGAGCTGGCCGGTGTTGCAGAGGCGGCAATTCATAGGGGTGGTGATCTGCGTAAACGCCAGATTGCGGCCGGGTATTCTCTTGAGGAGCTGGAGCAGATTCTGGCGCCAATGGCGGAAGATGGCAAGGAAACGCTGGCGTCGATGGGGGATGACACGCCGTCGGCGGTTTTGTCGGGAATGTACCGGCCACTTAGTCACTATTTCAGGCAAAACTTTAGTCAGGTGACCAATCCGCCGATTGATAGTTTGCGGGAACATCGGGTGATGAGCCTGAAAACACGGTTCGGGAACCTGAAAAACGTGCTGGATGAAGACAGTAGCCAGACTGAGATTCTGGTACTGGAGAGCCCATTTGTGGCGAATGCGCAGTTTGAGCGGTTGGCCGAGAGCTTCAATGCGCCGTGGGTGGAAATTGATTGCTGTATTGATGCGGATGGCGGCGAAGGGGCTTTGCAGGCCGGGCTGGAACGTATTCGGGCTGAGGCCGAAGATGCGGTGCGATCCGGCATTGGGCATCTGGTGCTGAGCGATATGGCGCAGGGGCCTGATCAGGTGGCAATGCCGATGATTTTGGCGACGAGCGCGGTGCATAGCGGGCTGACGCGCAAGGGGTTGCGGACGTTTTGCTCGCTAAATGTGCGATCAGCTGAGTGTATTGATCCGCATTATTTCGCGGTGCTGATTGGCTGCGGGGCGACCGTGGTGAACGCTTACCTCGCTGAGGATTCGATTGCGGATCGGATTGAGCGAGGTTTGTTGGACGGGACGCTGACCGAAAATATGGCGCGGTATCGTTTGGCGATTGATCAGGGTTTGCTGAAGATCATGGCGAAGATGGGGATTTCGGTAGTGTCTTCCTATCGCGGCGGGCTGAATTTTGAGGCTGTGGGTCTGAGTCGGGCACTGGTGGCGGAATATTTCCCCGGAATGCTTAGCCGGATTTCTGGGATCGGGCTGCATGGGATACAGCGCAAATTGGAAAAAGTGCACACGCTTGGCTGGCGTGGCGGCACGGACGTGTTATCCGTTGGCGGGTTTTACAAGGCTCGCAGCTCGGGGGAAACCCATGCCTGGGGCGCAACCACGATGCACTTGATGCAGTCGGCCTGTGCAAATGCAAGCTTTGATCTGTGGAAGCAGTACTCGACCCTAATGCAAGCTAATCCACCGATACATCTGCGTGATTTGCTGGATTTCAAGACCCTCGGTGCACCGGTGCATATTGAAGAAGTCGAAAGTATCACCTCAATTCGCAAGCGGTTTGTGACGCCGGGGATGTCGCTGGGGGCTCTTAGTCCGGAAGCCCATAAGACGCTGAACGTGGCGATGAACCGTATTGGCGCAAAGTCGGATAGTGGTGAAGGTGG
>CAZRHV010000096.1:0-7382 GCA_964599985.1 uncultured Marinosulfonomonas sp.
AGGGACAGTCATATTGGCCGTACAGAGACTGGTTCGCATCCGTCTGACAGCACCGATATGCGCGCCACGCCGGAATACTGCCAAGTGTTGAAGCCTGTGCAGTATTTCCTAAAGAGGCAGGTTATGGAACGATATTTCCAAACAGTTTTGGGTTTGAACTAGCTTGATCTACAGCCTCTGAAAATTATAAAAATTGCCTTCATCTAAGAAATTGAAAACTGTGTGGGCCACCTGGATAGTGCTGTAGAAACACTCGCTGGCATACTACCGCCGATTATTGGCTTACCCCACCTTGATTTTGAGTAATTGAAATTGTTACAAATTTTTGTTGTGATTCGTTTGTGGTTAATTTGACGTTGGCAATAATACGATTTGGTGGACAGGGGGTGTGATGAGTAATCTGTGGAATAACTATAAATTATTCGAACTGGGTACGACACGTAAAATGTCCCCCCTTCCACCGGCACCGTGCGACATTGAAAAGTACTCATACATCAAGCGACATGTAACTTTACTTAATGTTTTTTCGGTATTTGGATTTGCATGCGTGTCCCTTAGCGCTGCTCGCCTTTATAGCCACAACATATGGATGCTCCCGCTCTATGTCTTGCTCGGGTACACCGTTATATACTTCCTTGTTTCCCTTAGAATTAGCCTCTTTCCAAAGGATTTTAACATTGCAGCCCACAGATCAATGGTGCGGGCTTGGAAAAAATTTGATGCCCCTAGCGTAGATGTTTTTTTACCAACATGTGGCGAGCCGTTGGATGTATTGGCGAATACCTGGCGAGGCGTCCTTGAGGCAAAAAATACCTACCGCGGCCAAATGAATGTGCATTGCCTCGATGATGCGCATAGCAATGAAGTGCGTGCCATGGCTGATGCTTTTAACTTCAATTATCATGCCCGCCCTAACAAGGGGTGGTTTAAGAAAGCAGGAAATTTACGCTATGGCTTTGAAAAAACGAGCGCGGATTTCATAGCTATTTTTGATGCTGATTTCCGACCCCGCCACGACTTTTTCGACGAAACACTGCCATATTTTGATAAAGATAGCAGGCTTGGCATTGTTCAATCGCCGCAGTATTTTGGCTTTTCCGAAGATCAAAATTGGCTTGAACGAGGTGCTGGTGCCGTTCAGGAACTCTTCTATCGTGTACTTCAAACTTCGCGTCAGACTCATGACGGCGCAATTTGCGTTGGTAGCAACGCTATTTATCGCCGTGCGGCGTTGAACGAAATTGGCGGTACTGCCCTGATTGAGCACTCTGAAGATGTTCATACTGGGTTTGAGCTCAGAGCCAAAAATTGGCACTTATTGTACATACCACTGGTCCTTGCCCGTGGATTGTGTCCTTCAGATCTCGGTTCCTTTTTTAAACAACAATACCGTTGGTGCATGGGATCGATGAGTTTGTTGGCGTCCAAAAAGTTTTGGAATACGAAACTTCCACTAAATTCGAGAATGTGTTTTGTTTCTGGTTTCATGTACTACATTCACACCGCTCTTTATTCGGTTCTTACGCCAGTTGTTCCGTTGATAATGCTGTTCTTGATTCCTGAAGAAATCATGGTTGCAAATTACCTGCTCATCTTCCCGTCGTTTCTATATATGCATGTGATTGTTCCGCTTTGGCACAGAAAACCATATGGAATCGAAGCAGCGTCGGTGCGTGTGGTATATGGCTGGGCGCATCTAATCGCTTTGTTCGACAAGTTCCTTGGATCAGCAATGGAATGGCAGCCAACCGGGGCCATTTCCAAAAAAAGAGATTACAAATATCTCAGCTTCCGAATTGGGGTGATCATCTTCAATTTAATTCCGGCGCTTCTATGGGTCGGTGCAGCGCTGTATCATATGATTTATTGGTCACTATTGGATTTTCTACCAATATACATTTTGGGCATATATTATCTGTTTGTCGTTCTGAAAATAGTTGTTTACCGAGAACATAAAACCGACCACTCCAGCGAAATGTTGGTTTCGGACAGACCAGCGGTCTCATTAAAGGTCCCACGCTCAAATAGTCCTTGGATACCCGGGTATGTTAGCCCGGTCCTAAAGCCAACTTTACTGGCCGTGGCCCGCCAGGAAACAAAACGCGCAGATTTGGGGATGCCAATCCTCAAAAATAGACAGGCTCCCTTGTTATTGACCTACAGAAGTCAGATGCCGAAACAGCCGAATGCGCCAACCGGTGTTCACAATACTCAGATTAAAAATCTGTTCTTACCAAACCTTTGAGAAGGGGGCGGATTTCTGAGATAACCTGCCACGCTCGGATTCCAGACAACTCCAATCGCAATCCTTCACAGCCCATATAGAAATTTTACATCTTGCCTGACATCTTCCACGTTGCTGAGACTGGCGGGTTGTCCATCGAGATGATCATGTTTTCTTTAAGGAGTGAGGCCAGACCGGGCCCAAATACAGGCGGCTCAAATTCGATCACGCCCAGATTATGCACGCCGGAATACAAGAACTGAAAGCGGCTTAGATTCTACTTCCAAACCCCATTAAAAATGGGGGATTACCAAACCACTTCATTCCATGTGAAACTGCTTGGGCAGCAAATACGGGAACTGCGTCGTCGGATCGACTTCGATTTTCATGATCGGCGCCATCCATTCGCCCCATCTGGCGTTCGCATCGCTAACGGCCAGTTTTGCCTTCGTAGCCTCCAGATCTTCGGTCTCAAAATAGCCGAACAGAGTCAGCCCATGGCGGAAAATATTGTAGTTCGATATGCCCGCATCACGCAGGGCTTCCAACATTTCGGGCCAGATTATATCGTGGCGTTTCTTGTATTCTTCCTCATATCCCGGACGTACCTCCAGCACCCACGCATAGCCTGCCATCACAAACCCTCCTGCCAGTTGTTAAAGCAATCGCGCATGGCGATTGTCTCGGTCAACACGTCCTCAAACAGCGTGTTCATGTAATCCTGATGTACGTTTTCGATCGCCAGCGCTCCGGTATATCCGGCGTCGCGCAGTGTACCGAACAATGCCGGAAAGTTCAGTGTGCCCTCGGCGAACTTGGTTTGCAGCGCGCCCATTTTGGCCTGCCGCAGGTGAACATGGGCGGCATGGGGGGCCAGCGGGTCGATTTCGTCCTGGCGATAGCCCAGGCAGGCGAAATGGGAGTAATCGAGCGCCAGTTTGATACCGGTGGCTTTGATTACTTTCATCACGATGTCAGGTGATTCCGCGTAAGAATGCACATGGGGCTCGATACAGATCGTGGTTTTGTAATCTTTTGCCAGATTGCCCATAGCCCTGAGACTATCGATAGATACTGCCATCGCGTCGGCCCGCGATTGGCCGGGATTTACGATGCCGGGCAGGATAAACACAGTGGAAATGTTCGCCGCATCTGCAAATGTCAGCACTGATTCAAGATCGGCCAGGTTCTGTTTCAGCGTACCGGGTAGCGCCAGGTTTTGTCCGACGAGCCCTTCGCCAAACAGATGATAATAGTTCGGGATGTCTACGCCCAAATCGGTCAGGTTGGCAGCGGCAGATTTTGGGTCCGACAGAATTTCCGCCTTGTCTAGAGCTGAGCGATAGAACAACCCGACATCCAGCGCACCGATACCAAGAGCCTTTGTAATGGCGACGGCTTCAGGCAAAGTACAGGAAGGCAGCGACCACGCGGTCAGTGAAAGAAACATGCCCTAACCCCCAATCATTTCCAGCTTGCCTGATTTGGCAGAGCGATACATCGCGTCCAGCGCTTCCGTTACCCGTGCGCCGTTTTCGCCGTTGGCAGCGTTAACCACATCCTTTCCAGCACAGATAGCGGCAAATACGTTTACCGGCAGCTCACCGTCATATTCAGCGTCAGCCTGAGTGAACTCAACCACCTCATCCACACCGTCAAGTCGTTGCAAAGCCAGCCGCGCGCGTTCAATGTCAAAGACGATCATGCCCTCGGTGCCGTAGATGCGGACATCCATGTGCATTCCGATATGTTTGGGAACAGTCGCCGAACCCGACAGCGAAACCGTGGCACCATTGGTAGCGCGCGCGGTCGCTGCATCATAGAAATCTACACCGGTTTTGGATTGCCCTGCCATGCAATAGACGCTCTCAAACGTCAGATCAGAGACGTAAAACAGCCAACCAAGAGAATGAGACATCTGACCCCAGCCATAACCGCCTGCTTTGTCTGGATCGGCCCAGGTAGATGCAGGGGGGCGAAACAAATGATCGGCGGTTTCTATCATCGGCTCACCGGCAAATAAATCCTCCAAAGCTGAACCCATCTGACAGACCGCATGTCGAACCTTGCCAATTCGGCCATCACGAACCATTTGCGCAGCTTTCGCTGAAAAATCAGTAAAACTCATGCCCGTTGGCACCAGCACTTCTTTTCCGGCTTTTACAGCCGCCGCAGCAATAGCGCGCCCATCCGCGGCAGTGGTTGCCATCGGCTTTTCCACCAGCACATGGCACCCGGCTTCAAGGGCTGCAATTGCGGGACCAGTATGGGCCACATGGGGCGTAGAAATCATCACGCCGTCCAGATTTTCCTTGGTGAGCATTTCCGCCAGATCGGTGTAGCGGGCCGAAATTCCAAACCTATCGCCAGCTATTTGCAGCCGCTCTGCATCCAAATCACAGATCGCTACAATTTCACCGTTAGGATCGTTTTGAATGGTTGGGATATGGTTGAACGTGGCCCACCAGCCAATGCCGACAACACCAATTCTTGCGGTCATGATTATATCCCTCCATCCGATTGTGCGATGGTTGATTTGTAGACGTTCTGCATGTGCTGTTCGGCGGCCTTGGCGGCGGCATCCGGGTTTCGCAGTTGAAGTGCGTCCAGCAGTATCCGATGGTCGTTAAAGCTCCGCTGTAACACACCGGTACTTTCAGAGCGGCGTTTGCGAAATTCCAACCCCAGCACGTTCAGGCTCTCACCAATTCGTTTTAAAAACGCGTTACCCGAACCAATCCATATCGCCTCATGAAACTCAAAATCCGACAGACGAAAAGCACGCGCATCGTTCAACATCAGCTTTTGTTCTGCCAGAATGCTTTCCAGACGGGCAAGGGTTTCGTGGTCAATATTCACGGCCGCGCGCCGGGCCACATCGCTTTCGATCAGGCTGCGGGCATCATATAGCTCTCGGATGTTCATGTCTTCCAGTGACAGAAAAAACTGGATTGGGCCCAGCAATGCCTCGCCGTCCAGTTCGGTGATATAGGCGCCGCCACCTTGGCGGGATTTCACAACACCCATGATCGACAGACCGCGAATTGCCTCGCGCACCGAGGGGCGCGATACATTCAGCGACAGCGCCAGTTCGCGTTCAGGCGGCAACTGGTCGCCGGGCTTTAACGCCCGCGCTGTGACCATTTCCAAAATGCGCTGCGCCACCATTTCGGCCACGGATTCACGCACAATCGGTTTGTCAAATTCGACGCGTGTCACAGTGCCTTTCACGCGCTTTCTCCTTTTTGATTTGCTTTCCCAGAGGGCCACAGCTTGGTCAGATCAATCCGGGGCGCCAGAACCGAGCCGATCAACAACAGACCAATTACGCCGGTCTGGATGTGACCAGTGACATTCATCAGCGCCATACCGTTACGCAGGTTCAGTACGATCAGCACAGCCAGCAATGTGCCCACAAGCGAACCGGACCCGCCAAAGATACTGACCCCGCCCAGTAGGACAATTGTAATAATATCCAGCTCAAACCCCAGTGCCACATCTCCGCGCACGGCCCCTACACGAGCGGCATAAAGCAGCCCGGCAAACGCCGCCACAACCCCGGAGGCGGTGAATAAAATCAGCTTATGACGGCCGGTATCAATACCTGCGAAATCCGCGACATCCCGGTTGGTCCCGATGACATAGGTTTTGCGCCCAAAACCAGTGCGTTGCAGCACGACGAACAGTATGATGAACAACGCCACAAATGCGAAAATGGCAAACGGGATAGGCCCAACCAGCCCTTGCTGACCAAGGGCATCAAACCATTCAGGAAAATCGGTAATACCGCGATCCTCCACCAATACTCTCGCCAACCCACGATAACCGATCAACGTGGCCAGCGTCACCACCAGTGACGGCAGCCCGACCCGCGCTATGAAATACCCGTTCAGCGCGCCACCCAACGCCCCGGCGATCAGAACGACGGGAATAACCAGACCCAGGCCAACACCGCTTTGAAACATCCAGCCAAACAAGCAGGCCGCCAGCCCCATCATTGAACCAACAGACAGATCAATTTCGGCGTTGATAATGATGAACGTCATTACCAGCGCAACGATGATCTTTTCGATCGATAACTGGAACAGGTTGATCTGGTTTTGCAGCGTCATGAATTGCGGCGACAGGGCGCTGTTGACCAGAATGATCAGGATCAGGGCGCCAAGCAGCAATCCCTCCCAGCTTTTCAGACGTGTAAACACTGCTCCGATCATGGCGTCGCCTCCTTTGCAATAACCGTTCGGGATTTCTCACGCGCTACCCGCAGTGCTATCAAACGTCGCATAACGATTGCGTCTACTGCCACCGAGATCAGGATCAGGGTGCCCAAAACAGCCTCTCGCCAGAACTCGCTGACCAGATCCCAGCGCACCAGACTGGTGTCGATTAAATCGATCATTATGGCCCCGATCAACGCACCCAGAACTGAACCCGAGCCGCCAAAAATGTTAACCCCGCCTACAACCGAGGCCGCGACAGATTTCAGCTCTAACCCTAATCCGGCAACGACGGTGATTGTGCCAAAACGCGCCAGAAACATGAAACCTGCAAGACCGGCCAATACTCCGGCCAATACAAATGTGATGAACACCACGGCGCTGGTATTGATCCCGGCCATTTTCGCAGCTTCCGGGTTGGAACCGACAGCATATAATTTTCGCGCCGGGCGAAATTTGGTCAGCGCCAGATGAACCAGAAATACCACCAGCAGTGCCGCCATAAACCCTGCGCGAAACTGAAACTGCCCAAGCTGGAATAATACTGTATTTGGAAAACTGACCAACCATTCCGGCAGGTTTGAGGTGGTGATCGATTTTGCGTCCGAAAATTCAACAAGCGCCGAGCGAAACAGCGCCAACGTGCCAAGCGTCACGATGATCGCAGGGATACGGGCATAGGCAACCAGCACACCGTTAATCGCGCCGAAACCCGCACCTATCACCATCGAATAGGCCACCAGAACAGCGGGGCTAAGATCAGGATTGTTACTGATAAGACTGCCGGTTGCAAAGGCGACAAAGCCCACGATTGAACCGATAGACAGGTCAATGTTGCGGGTCAGAATGACCAAAGTCTGCGCAGTGGCAATAAACGCCATAATCGCGACGGAACTGGATATCCGGTTGAAAAGCCGCCCGTTCAGGTAATTCGGGATTTG
>CAZRHV010000097.1:0-7345 GCA_964599985.1 uncultured Marinosulfonomonas sp.
TCCGGTACTCGCCTCCAAATCTTTTTCATTTTTTTCTGCGTCAAACAAATGCGACCCGGTCTTAACTTTCCAGCGCATCTTTCATCCATGCTTCCGGGAAACAGGTGGCCTCAAGGCTGCTTGCCTCCTGCCAGCGCCCGATTGAGCGCCGGGTTTTAAAGCCGGGCAGCCCATCAACCCCGCCAACATCATGCCCTAGCACCTCTAGCCCTTGCTGGATCACCGCAATATCCGGGCGGTAAATCTTATCCTGTTTGGCCCACCCGGCCAAAAAATCTCCCATACCATATTGGATACGATCCCCCAGATTGCCGACATAAAGCGCATAAAGATCACTGCGATTGTAGCGTTTCAAAACATAGAAATTTGGCGTGACGATAAAGGCCGGGCCCTTCCGCCCCGCGGGCATCAACAGAAAACTCAGGCCCTGACGTGAACTTTTGGGAAAGGGCCGCCCGGAAATCCGGGTGATCCCCATTTCCTCCCATGCCCCTACCTGCCGGCCCTGATCTGGCCCCTCCAGCGTGCAAGACACCTTTTCAGGGACACGCACTTCATATCCCCAGTCACGCGCAGCGTCCCAGCCATGCACCGCCAAAAAATTCGCAATCGACGCCATGGTGTCCGCATTCGAGCGCCAAATATCTGCCCGCCCGTCACCGTCCCCATCCGCGGCGTAGGCCAGATAGCTCCTTGGCATGAACTGCGGCTGCCCAAGCGCGCCAGCCCAACTGCTTTTCATTGCGTTCCTTGGCACATGCCCCGCCTCTGCAATCTCTAGTGCACCGATCAATTCGCGGGTCAGATAATCACCAGAGCTGGCATAGGCCCGTGTACCAAGCACCTGAAAAGCATCATAAGTAATCGGCACGCGGCCATAACCGCTCTCGCGTGCCCAAATGGCCAGAATGATACGCCCCGGCACGCCGGACGTCTGTACAATAGCTGCCAGAGTACTTGCATGTTTCACCGCCAGTGGCCGCCCAATAGCCGCCGTACCTTCCAGCCGGTCACCCTTGAAATACTTCGAAGGTGTGCTGAATTCTGCCTGACTTTGCTGTGCAGGGGGTTGCGGTTCCATGCCGGGGAAAACCAGGTCGGAAAATTCCCAGTTCAATGTCACACTGTCAAAAGCACCCTTAAAAGTATCTTGTGAAACACCCTTTGCCTTGGCCCGCGGCCAGACAACCTCATCCAGCCAGATCTGAAACTGACGCTCAATCACGGCGCGGTCTTGCGCCCATGTCGGGCCAGCCAAAATGCCAAAGGCAACAACCAAGATCAGAACAAATCGCAACATCCCAATTCTCCCTCGGGGTCAATATTTCTCATGTAACCCATCATACGCCCGACTGCGTCACCATGTCATCCGTTTGGGGGATGAACAGGTTAGATTCCACCCCTATATCCCCGTTGAACAGCGCGAAAGTGCGCCACAACGGCAAACTGAGGATTAAAACGATGTCATTACGTATCAACGATACCGCTCCCGATTTCACCGCCGATTCCACCGAAGGAACCATCAATTTTCACGAATGGGTTGGCGACAATTACGCGATCCTGTTTTCCCACCCCAAGGATTTTACGCCGGTCTGTACTACAGAATTTGGCGCCGTGTCATCGCTGGCTGACCAGTTTGCAGCGCGCAATACCAAGGTGATCGGCGTTTCCGTGGACAAAGTCGAAGAGCACATGATTTGGAAAAGCGACGTCGAAACCTATTCCGGCGCACCCCTGACTTTCCCAATCCTGGACGACAGTGATCTGAGCATCGCCAAGCTCTATGACATGCTGCCAGCCGAAGCGTATCTGCCCGACGGTCGCACACCTGCGGATAGTGCCACTGTGCGTACCGTGTTCATTGTCGGCCCCGATAAGAAAATTCGCCTGACAATGACTTACCCAATGTCTGTTGGCCGTAACTTTGACGAAATTCTGCGCGCTTTGGATGCAATCCAGATCACCGATGATACGCCCGTGGCAACACCGGCAAACTGGAACAAAGGTGATGATGTTATTGTGGCCCTGTCACTAAACGACGATCAGGCCCGCGAAAAGTTTGGCAATATCGAGGTTGTGCTGCCCTACCTGCGCACCACCGCCGCCCCGGTAGCCTAAGAAACAAACACCCCAAGGCCCCTGCTTAACTGCGGGGGTCTTTTGCACTAGATTTCCTGACAAAGCCCGGTCATTGCGCGCTGATATGCAGCATTTATTGCGTCTTCCTGCGGATGTCGCCCGGCGCTTAGCACCTGTCGGCCACCCACCACAACATCGCCAACCACACGCGGATTTTGGGTAAACATCCGATAGTCAAGCAATGCGGTCGTCGGCAGACGGTCATACGCGCAATCACCTTCCTCAGCCATTTCAAAGAAATCCGCAATATACCCGGTCGCAATCCGCCCGGATTTACGCCCCGCGGCCTTGGCGCCCCCGGTCAGCGCCATCGCTGCCAGGCTGGTGCCGGTATTCAAGTTCTGATCGCTCGCCATTACCGTGCGCTGATTGTGCAATAATCGCTGGCTGTATTCCAACATCTGCAACTCGGCAAACGGATCTGTATTCACGTTCGAATCCGAGCCAACCCCAAACGACCCGCCTGCTTTCAGGAACGCGGGTCCGTTAAATACGCCGTCCCCCAGATTTGCTTCGGTCAACGGACACAGCCCGACAACCGCCCCAGATCGCGCCACCATTTCGGTTTCAGCCCCGGTCATGTGGGTCGCGTGGATCAGACACCAATGCGCGTTCACCTCCGCCAGATCAAACAACATCTCAACCGGGCGCTTGCCGTTATAGGCCAGCGAAGCCTTAACCTCGGGCAATTGCTCTGCCACATGAATGTGGATCGGCGCGCTCTCCCCCAACCCGGCATGGATTTCCACCAAAGCAGCTATTTCATCCTCGCTTACTGCCCGCAAAGAATGTGGCGCCAGCCCAAGGGTTACCCCCTGCTCACGGCACGGCCGGCGCAGATCGTCAAGCATCCGCGCAAAACCATCAATCGAGCTTACAAACCGCCGCTGACCTGCCCCCGGTGCCTGTCCGCCAAAATCCGAATGGGCGTAAAACACAGGCAGATGGGTCAGCTGAATCCCTGTTGTCGCCGCCGCCTCGAGCGTAGCAAGCGACATCTGTTCTGACCGCTCATAGGGCGAACCATCCGGCGCGTTGTGGATATAGTGAAACTCAACCACACCGGTATAGCCACGTTTCAGACACTCCAGATACAGCTTGGCCGCCACAGCCGCCTGATCGTCGGGCGACAGTCGCAGCGCAAAATAATACATCATTTCTCGCCATGACCAGAACGTATCCACCGGGTTCTTTCGTGCCTCGGTCAACCCCGCCATCGCAAACTGAAACGCATGGCAATGCAGATTGGTGAAACCGGGCATAACTGGTCCACCGATAACATGCAGCTCATCAGGGTTGTCATCCACCACCACTTCGCTGATCCGACCAACCTCATCAACACGCACCGACAAGTCATACAGCCACTCGGCCCCATCAAACGCGCGTTTCAAATGATACCCGTTCATATCTCCGCGCCCCTTTGTCATGCGAACTTCCCATATCCCTAGATCGCCCGAAATAAACGCGCCACGCGATTTATTACAAGCACACATTCACACCTGTCTTGCGGCGCGCAACTGCAAGCCCTAGAAGCAGACACGCAAACGATTGAGGCGCAAATTGCTGATCTATCGCATCATCCTGCTGATAATTTCCCCTTTTGTCGTGATCAAAATGCTGATCGCGTTGCTGCGTGGCCGTGAAACCGGCCGTGGCCTGATGCAACGCCTCGGGTACGGCAAACATCCCAAAAATTCCGACCTGCTAATCTGGATACATGGCGCCAGTCTGGGTGAGCTGACGGCCGCCCGCCCGCTAATCCAAGCTCTTCTGAGCCGCAGCGCGGACCTGCAAATTTTAACCACCTCAAATACCTATACGGCACGCGATATGGTAGCAGGCTGGAACCATCCGCGCATCATTGCCCGCCTCGCCCCGTTTGACACGCCGCGCATTGTTGCAAGATTCCTTAGAAAATACGCCCCGGTTGCCGCCATCACACTGGAAAACGAACTCTGGCCAATCCGTTCCCTGCATTGCGCCAAATCAAGCATCCCTGTGATGGTAATTGGCGGACGCATGTCGCGCAAATCTGCCCTGATCTGGGCCAGATTTCCCGAAATAACCCACCGGGTCATGGCCAATATCAACAGCCTCGCGCCGCTGGATGACGCAAATGGAGCGCGATTTGTGAAACTCGGCCTGCCCGCAGATCACTTGCGCGCGCCGGTAAACCTGAAGGCCAGCGTCATTCTGGCCGACCCGGACCCGGATGAATTGGAACGTCTCAGCCCTTTATTCCGCCGCGCCACCACAATATTGGCCGCCTCTACCCATGAAGGCGAAGAAGAATTGATATTAAGCGCGTTCAAGACAATTAACGCCGACAACCCCAAAGCACGCCTAATACTCGCCCCACGTCACCCAGAACGTGGCGATGAAATCGCTGATTTGATTGATGCTCAGGGCCTGACCTGCACACGCCGCACTGAGGGTGGCGAAATTAACATAAATAACGCCGTATATCTAGCTGATACCGTTGGAGAAATGCCTATTTGGTACAGCCTTGCATCAATTACAATCGTCGGCGGGTCATTCGTTCAAAAAGGTGGCCACACTCCGTTTGAACCGGTGCAATACGAATCGATCATCCTGCACGGGCCCGACATTTCCAACCACCAGGATGCCTATGCAGCCCTTACCGAAATTCAGGCTGCATATATGGCTGACAGCGCCGAAATGCTCGCCCAGTTCTTGAATGTTCTGCTAAATACCGACCAGCAATCCATCATTACTGATCGCGCCACCCTGGCGCTCAACGCCCTGCGACCGGAAACAGCCGACATTGACGGGCTGGTCACACAAATATTCAGCCTGAAAGCCCAATAATCCACCAACGGAGGCGGGATACTCAGCCAAGACATATTGAAAAAGGCAAAATATTCGTTAGATTAACGCAAATAAAACAATAATAATCTGATAATCGGCGTAAATCAGCAGTGTGACTACATGAGCATCTCAAAGGCAAAACAACAGCCAATTCGACTTCCGGCATCCGGTAAACGCGAGCTGCGCACCCAGTTCGGCGCGCTCTGCTATCGTATCCGCAAGGGTAAAGTGCAGGTGCTGATGATCACTACCCGCACGCGCAAACGCTGGATCGTACCCAAAGGCTGGCCAATGGACAAAGCCACCCCCGGTGAAGCCGCCGCACGCGAGGCTTTTGAAGAGGCCGGCGTTGAAGGTAAAATAACCAGCAATTGTCTGGGCATTTACAGTTACACCCGTGACGTTGAAGGCGATGACCTGCCCTGCGTTGTCGCCCTGTTCCCGCTAAAGGTGAAACGCCTGCACGCGATCTATCCTGAAAAGGGCCAACGCAAGCGAAAATGGATGAGCCGCAAAAAAGCAGCCGAGGCAGTAGATAACCCCGAACTACGCCAAATGATTAAGAATTTCGACCCCTGAACCACCGGCAACGTATTTTGACGCTGAGTTTTAATTGAAAAGTAGCGAAACGATCTGTATCGTGCTGCAAATAATTTACGCCAGAGAGTCGTATGATTAAATACACACTGAAATGTCACGATGACCACCAATTTGACAGCTGGTTTCAATCTGCTGGCGCCTATGAAAAATTGTGCTTGGCCCAATTTCTGACCTGCCCCGACTGCGGAAGCACCAACGTGGAAAAGGCGATCATGGCACCGTGCGTACGTGATTCACGCAAAACCACCGCCAAACCCGACGCCACAGGAAATCCCGTCGCCTGCACCGAAATGCACGCCCTGACGGCGCCATCTTCCCCGGCAGAAGCCGCTATGATTGAACTGAAAAAGAAAATTCAGGAACATTCCGAATATGTCGGAAGCGATTTCGCCACAGAGGCCCGCGCGATCCATGAAGGTGATGCGCCCGAACGATCAATTTACGGCGAAGCCAATGGCGATGAGGCTAAAAAACTGGTGGAAGACGGTGTACCTGTCGCACCCCTGCCCTTTACCCCGACGCGCAAAACCAACTGATGTCAATCCTGATTACCGGAGCCAACCGCGGTATCGGGCGGGCATTGTTTGACCACTATACAAATCAAAATTGCGCGGTGTTTGGAACCTCGCGCCCGGAACGCGCCCCTTTTCTGTCGCTGGATGTAACTGATCCTAATTCCCAATCTAACTTGGCTAAAACCTTGAAAGACCAACCAGTTGAGCTGTTGATCTGCAATGCAGGCGTCTATCTCGATAAGACTGAAAAGCTGGAAACCGGATTTCCCGCTGACATGTGGGCGCAGACATTTGCCGCTAACGTCACCGGGGTTTTCCTGACCGTTCAAGCCCTACTACCAAACCTGCGTCTTGCAAGCTCTGCGAAAATCGCAATCATTTCCTCGCAGATGGCCAGCCACCAAAAAGCCAACGGCGGTTCCTACATCTACCGCGCCTCCAAGGCCGCGTCCCTCAACCTTGGCAGAAACCTCGCAACCGACCTGCGCGCGGACGGCATCGCCGTCGGCATCTATCACCCCGGCTGGGTCATCACCGATATGGGCGGTGAATATGCCGATATTTCTACGGATGAGGCGGTAGTTGGGCTGACAGATCGCTTTGATGATTTGTCGATAGAAAGCACCGGCTGCTTCTTGAATTGGGACGGCAGCGCACAAACATATTGACAAACTACATGTGGCTTTACGAATCTGCCTGGAACCAGATTTCAGCGGGTAAGGATACAATTCCGTTCAGAAAAAGGCATTGTTTCCACTCCATAAACCTTCGATCATAATCATGTTACTAATTTTCGTACCGTCGTATAAAAAAGGTGCCAAAGTGTTGAGAATGTGTTTACAACATGACGGGCAGCACGACTGGTCAGCGGAAATCCGCTGGGCAAAACAGGTAACTGGAGGGATACCACAAAATGAAGAAACGACTTTTGACGACGACCGCAGCAATTGCACTATCTACAACAATGGCATTTGCGCAATCCCAAACTGAAAGCATTGTATATCAACTTAAAGAGCAAGGTTTCACCAACATCACTGTTGAGGTTGGCGAAACCAGTATCGAAGTAGCGGCTACCCGGGGCTTTTCTTTACGCTCATTTTCTGTTGAGCGCGCTACGGGTGATATCTACGACGACCAAACAAAGTTCACCTTAAACCCCGGCAAGTCCGAGGCAGAGCAAGAAGCCGAATGGACTGCTGAAGACGAGGCAGAGCAGGAAGCCGAATGGACTGCTGAAGACGAAGCAGAGCAGGAAGCCGAAT
>CAZRHV010000098.1:0-7343 GCA_964599985.1 uncultured Marinosulfonomonas sp.
CTTTACCAATTGACCACCCTGATCCGCAAGCAAACCGGCTCTGCAATTGGCGGCGTTTTTCCCATTTGGCCACCTGTCGCCAATCCGAGAATTATTTGACCCACGAGTGCCGGAATTCAAAATAGTACGGGCCGCTGTGTGTACTCTAAAGCATTTTTTTCAGTTTAATCCGGCGATGCTAAAAATTAATTCTTCCGCCCAACTATCTGATTTCATTTAATAACTGAAAAATAATGTAAATAACATTCACATTCACTCTTGAAGATCAGCCTCCCGACTGCAATCTAGGTAATGTGAAACGCATTCACATTGAAACGAACCCTTTAATATGGAGTACAAAATGAGCAACGTCGCAACATGGCCGGGCCAAGCTGAAACATGGCTTGATGATCGTGGAAAGGGCGCCTGGATCGCTGCAATGGTCCTTGGCTTTATCTTCGTCTGGCCGGTTGGCCTTGCCCTTCTCGCATATATGATCTGGAGCAAACGCATGTTTTCTGGCAACTGCGCAAAGCGCAACCACCGCAACCACCCAATGTCCCGTCGCAGCCACCGCGCCGCGTTCAAATCTTCCGGCAACATGGCGTTTGACGCCTATAAGGGTGAAACCCTGAGCCGTCTGGAAGAAGAGCAGCAGAACTTTGAAAGTTTCCTGCAACGCCTGCGTGAAAGCAAAGACAAGGCCGAGTTTGATGATTTCATGGATGATCGTGCCAAAAAGGCAAGTGAAGCCGGGTCTGACGATAAAGCTGAAGATGACGCGGCCTAAGTAACTGGCGCAAACCTGAACGCAACCTATCGAACAGACAACGGGCCGGCCAATCGGCTGGCCCAATGCCAAAGGGAGAATAAAAATGAACAAAACAACATTTACAGAATTCACTGAAGATTTACACCACGAACAAACATCACCAATTGCTCAGAGCCGGGAAACAAATGAACCGCATCTGGTTGTACAAATACTCAGTGTGATCGCATTTGGCGTGTTTGGTATCGTTGGAATTTCACTGGCATTTGCGGCGTTTTGGGTTGCTGGCCTGGCGTTGACAATCGTGATTGCCGGGATCTGGGCAGGCAGCCGCACATTCGGTGGCCGGCGTAACTGGTACAACAGATCAGCAATGCGCTCGATCAATGAAGTTGCACCGGCGGTAAGCACAGAACGCTCCACCGGAAATGCCAGCTTCGACGCCTACCGCACAGAAATGCTGCAACGGCTGGAGCAGGAAAACCGCGATTTCGAAAGCTTTCTGACCCGTTTGCGCGCCGCCAGCGACGCGAAAGAGTTTGATCAGTTTTTGGATGATCGTGCTGAGCTTGCCCGTGAAATCAATAACGACACGGTTTAACGCACCACCCTCCCTGCAATTTTCGCCAGACCACTGGCGGGGTTGCCCACATTTAACAAGGAAAACTCATTAAAATGTCCACCTCCGATCTGGAATGGGGCCTCCCCGACCCCGCAAGACACGCCGATTTTTACAACGACGTTTTAACCAAACGCCTGTTGGCATTCTTTATCGATTCCACCCTTATCCTGATCATTACGATGTTATTGGTGCCGCTTACCGGCTTTACAGCGATCTTCTTTTTCGGATTTCTGGGATTTGTCGTCAGCCTGATTTATCGCTCTGTCTCACTGGCAAACAAGTCCGCGACACCCGGAATGCGCTTTATGGGTGTTGAGTTTCGCAATCATCTTGGGGAACGCCTTAGCGGCAAAATGGCCTTTGTACACGCGTTATTGTTCCTGATTACGTTCTCAACCGTACTGCCAATGATTATTTCGATCATCCTGATGCTCACCACTGCGCGCGGTCAAAGTCTGACGGACATTTTCCTTGGAACGGCCCTGATCAACCGCTCAGCGGCGCACTAAAGCCACAATACCCTGCCCCCTATTTATGGGGGGCTTGGCGGATAGGGAACCTGTTGCTAACGTGTCAAAGACCCAGCAATTGAAAGTGACATGCGCCACACCCTTCCCATTGCGCCCCAGTTCTATGTGACGGCCCCGCAACCCTGCCCTTACCTTGAAGGCAGGATGGAGCGGAAATTGTTCACTGCCCTGCAGGGTGATCACGCCGGCAAACTGAATGACGCACTTTCCAAACAGGGGTTCCGGCGTTCACAGAACGTGCTTTACCGACCCAGTTGCGCCGAATGTTCCGCCTGCCTGTCCGCCCGGATTCGGGTGGCAGATTTCACCCCCAGCAAAAGCCAGCGCCGCGCGCTCCGGCGCAACCAGCATATGACCCGCGACGCAATTTCACCCTGGGCCACCGAAGATCAGTTTGCACTGTTTCGCAAATACCTGGAAACCCGCCACGCCGAGGGCGGCATGGCCGACATGGACATTTTTGAGTTCGCCGCAATGATCGAAGAAACCCCGATCAAAAGCCGCGTCATTGAATATACCGCCCCCGCCACCGACATGTTCGAACCGGAACTGGCAGCCGTATGCCTGACAGACGTGTTGGATGACGGATTGTCGATGGTTTATTCTTTTTTTGATCCGATTCACGACCGCAACAGCCTTGGCACCTATATCATCCTTGATCACATTCGCATCGCGCGTGAGGCCGGCCTGCCCTACCTGTACTTAGGTTATTGGGTGCCTGGCAGCGCCAAGATGGATTACAAATCCCGGTTTTCAGCGTTAGAAATTTACAAGGACGGCGACTGGCAATGCCTGAATGACCGCGCGGCGGCGATGGCAGACACCCACCCGCTTTCCACCGATCCAATCGCCGAACAGGTGGCACGCATATCCCTGCCCGATACCCGCCCAACCAGTGGCTGAGGCAAAAATCTTTAAAAGATTTTTCGAAAAACTCTTTTAAAGAGTTTTGCTAGTTCCCAATCAGCGATGGAACAATTGTCACCACCGCCGGGAACGTCCACAGGAATGCCAGTGCCAGTACCTGAATGATCACAAACGGAATAACCCCGCGGTATATCTGCGCTGTAGTCACCCCTTTAGGTGCGACCCCTCTCAGATAGAACAACGCAAAGCCAAAGGGCGGTGTCAGGAACGATGTTTGCAGGTTCACGGCGATCATGATCGTCACCCATTTCGGATCCATCGTGCCGCCGTAAATAACCGGCCCGACAATCGGGATCACGATGTAGATGATCTCAAGGAAATCGAGCACAAACCCAAGGATAAACAGCACCAGCATCACGATCAGGAACACCTTCCATTCCTGATCAAAGCTGCGCAGGAAGTCCTGAATGTAATCTTCGCCGCCAAAGGAAATCACCACCAGGTTCAGCACTTGTGAGCCGATCAATATGGTAAACACCATACTGGTAACTTTGGCGGTTTCCCGCACTACCGGTCGTAGAACACCCGTTCGATACAACACCCAGCAACTGTACAGGATGCCAAACATCGCGAATGAATAGGTGATTTGCGCAAAGATAAACGCCACCCAATCTTCAAGCGGAACTACGGATCGGTTCACCCGCAAATCAAAATTTATCCCGATCAGGATCATGATTACGATAGAAAACGCAGCGAACAGGATCAGCTTGGAATTACCCTCTTCTTCCTTCAGCTTACGATACGCCGCCAGCATTATCGCGCCACCCGCCCCAAGGGCCGCGGCCGGGGTCGGGTTGGTGATGCCGCCAAGGATAGACCCCAATACCGCAATAATCAGCACCAGCGGCGGGAACACGACACCGATCACTTCATTACGGCCCAGCAACCAGGCCGCGTATTTGCAGCCATAAAGCGCCATCGCCGTCGGGATCGCCAGAATGACTACCAGCTTGCCGGAGGTATCGTCAGGCCCGAGCAGAACCATGTCGACAATCAGCCCAAGGGTCACCCCAAAGCCACCAATCAGCAGCGGGCGGATATTGGCGGATGGTGCAATGCCGCGCGCCATTGCCAGCGTGATACCCATCAGCATGTAGAGGATCAGAACCCCGGTACCAATCGGTGCCGCAGCTTCAATATTTGCCAGACGGGCGTCAACTTTTTCTTCGTCCGTCAGGGCCCGGCTTTCGTTTGAACCACCGGCGGCCATAATCTCGGCTTGCTCAACAACCGCGATGTCCCACTTTTCCTGGCCATGCAGTTCAATCATCGAAACTTGGCATTGATCACTTACGTTGGTGCGCAGCGACGCTGCTGCACCCACATCGGAAAAGCTGTCCACCACAATGCTCTGGTTGCCCGCAACGTTGACCCAGGCCGAAAACACGCCCGCTGCGATAATCCCAACCGGGACAAACAGCAGCCACGTTACACCATGGCGTCGGTTGATCCGTTCAACGCCCTCTTTTGGTTCGACCAACACAGGGGGGGCTTTGTCCGGGTTCGCCAGTGCATAGACAAAAGCATAAAGCCCATAAAACAGCGCCAGCATAATCCCCGGCAATACCGCCGCCTGAAATAGTGTTCCAACCGACAGAACCGCCGCTTGGCCCAAGTATGACAGCGCGTCAGTACACCCGGCCGCCTGCGCGCGGGTTTCCTGCGCGGCTGCGTATAAGTCGCCCGCCAGCGTGCCAAGCAGCACGATCACGATCGAGGGCGGAATAATCTGGCCAAGCGTCCCGGACGCCGCGATCACCCCGGTAGACAGCTCAGCCGAATACCCGTTTCGCAACATTGTGGGCAGCGACAGCAGACCCATGGTTACCACGGTCGCACCAACAATCCCGGTGGAAGCGGCTAAAAATGCACCCACAACCACAACCGACACCGCCAGACCACCGGGCAGCGGGCCAAACACCCGCGCCATCGTGGTCAGCAGGTCGTCAGCTATTTTCGAGCGTTCCAGCGTGATCCCCATCAGCACGAACATCAGCACTGCCAGCAGCGTTTCAATCGACTGCCCCGCCAGAACCCTTTCGTTCATTCTGTTAACGATAAAGGAAATATTGCGCGTCAGCGCCTTTTCCCAGCCACCCTCCAGCAAGGGTTGCGCAACTTGCGGCAATTCCGGGTATCGGAACACCGAAATATTCAGCGAACTCACCCCCGAATGCAGCAGGTCGCGGTAAGCCTCACTTCCCGTATCCACCGCTTGGTGAATCAAAATACCTGCACTATCCAGTGCAGCGATGATCCCAAACGAGATAATCCCGGCCCCACCAATGGCAAAGGCCACCGGAAAACCCGACAGGATACCTGCGAACAGGCAGAGAAATACAATAATCAGGCCAACTTCGACACCATCAAGTCCAAACATATTCTTACTCCGCCCTTAGGTGTGTGGCGGGTAAGGCGTCGTCTTCAACCAAGTCCCGTGCGTCCAGATCAAGATATTTCCCTTCGCTCGAAGGGCCTTCTTTCCACTCCAGATATGAGCGGTAGAAAAAAGCGATGGCCTGAAGGAAAATCAGCATTGTGAAGGTGACCAGCAGAACTTTGAACAGAAAATAGGCGTTAAAGCCGCTTGGTGAAAATCCGATGGTTTCCACGTTCCATTTCAGCGCCCGGGATTTACCCTCAACCAGGCGTTCCAACGTGTCAGAGGCCGAAACCTTTGGCGTGATCAGATGCCGCCACATGAAATACCAGGAATACATCCAGATCAGCGTCGCCATTGGCAACATGAAGAAAAGCGAACCGAACATGTCGATCACCTTCTTGGTGCGGTATTTGACGTTGGAATACACCAGATCAACCCGCACATGCCCGCCCTGCACAAACGTATAGGTGACACACAGGGTGACGATGATGGCGTTATATAGTTTCAGTTCTTCACCGTACCAGCTCAGGTCTTTGGTGAAATCCATTCCAAACGGGCTGATGGTAATTTCCGCCACCCGGAACACCCGCTGCAAAAATACGATCATGATCTGTTGCACGACCATGAATATCCCGGCCCAGGCAAAAAAACGCCCGACTTTGTTGGCAAAGCCTTCCAGCCCGCGCACCATTTTCCACATGAACTGATTGCGCCAGAATCCGATCGCCGTGACGATCAGGAAGACCAGCAATGCTGCAAAAAACAGCTCTTGTGAGCCACCGTAATAGATAAACCGCATCATGGATTGCTTATCAGACCAGTCCAGCCACTGCCCCAGATGGGTCAGCGCGTAGCCGATATTGTAAATTGCCATAGCCAGGCCCTGAAAGAACCAAATCACCCAGTCAGTCATGAACTTCCCCGATTGCCCGATCTAACGCCCGGCATTTAGTTCACAGCCCCCACCACTTTGGGCGGGGGCTGCAATTTTCGATTAGGTCGATTTAGCCGCCCAGAACACGGTTCCGCTGATTTACGTAGTAACCATCGGACTTCTCGATCCAGGAAGACGAAGACGCAACAGACGCATCAAAGCTGGTACGGATACGCGCATACAGCTCATCATCCATATTTTCGTCCATAACTTCCTTGGAAGCTGCACCAAACGCATCCCAGACATCATCCGAGAATTGCAAGGTTTTAACACCCTGTGCCTGCAGGCGGGCCAGTGCCGCGCCGTTCTGCGACAAGGTCAGTGCCAACTGCCATTGGGTTGTTGCCATCGATGCATATTTCAGAACTGCCTTATGCTGATCGGACAAGCCGTTATAGACATCAAGGTTGATACCAAAGGCCAGACCGGAACCCGGCTCATGGAAACCAGCGGTGTAGTACACCTTGGCAACCTCGTGGAAACCAGCGCGTTCATCGGCTGCGGGGCCAACCCATTCCAGACCGTCCAGAGCACCGGAAGACAGTGCTTGATACAGTTCACCGCCGGGGATGTTCTGAACCGATGCGCCCAGCTTGGACAGCACCTGACCGCCAAGACCTGGCATACGATACTTCAGACCCTGAAAATCTTCGGCTGAATTGATTTCCTCGCGGAACCAACCACCGGACTGCGAACCAGAGTTACCGGCAAGGAATGATTTCAGGTTAAAGATTTCACCCAGTTCATCATGCAGTTCCTGACCACCACCGTGGTGATACCAGTTTGTCAGTTCCTGGGCAGTTGCCCCAAACGGAACAGCCGTAAAGAACGCATAACCCGGATGCTGACCAAGATAGTAATAATCAGCCGAGTGATACATATCAGCCTGACCCGATGACACCGCATCAAACACTTCCAGTGCGCCAACCAGCTCACCGGGTGTTTTCTTGTTGATGGTCAAAGTGCCATCAGATGTAGCTGCCACAATTTCTTCCAGCTTGCTGGCTGCATCATCAAGAACCGCAAAACCGCGCGGCCATGATGTTACCATTGTCAGCTCAACATTGCCGTGGCTTGCCGCGTATGCAGGCGCTGCCAGTGTGGATGCAGCCGCAGCTGTCCCACCTAGTGCCGTTTTTCTAAGAAATGAACGACGATCCATATATATTCCTCCCATTCGAATATGCCCGCCACTTTGG
>CAZRHV010000099.1:0-7086 GCA_964599985.1 uncultured Marinosulfonomonas sp.
ACGTGTTGAAGGCAAAGTTTCAGGTCGAGGAGACCCGTGCAGTGAATATATTAACATCGCGAAAATCGCGGTTGGCGGCGCTATTGGTGCTGACCACCACGCTGGCAGCTTGCGGCCTGCCAAGGTCCGGCCCCAATAAACAGGAAATTTTTTCCGGCTCTGTTCAGAAGCAGGGTGATGCCTTTGTTGTGGATGTGAACGACCATGTAACGCAGGCAACGGCAATCGTACCCTCGTTTGGCTTTTCAGACGCGTTTTTGAATGCCGGTCAGGTTGGTTCAGATACCATCCACGCCGGTGATACACTTGGCCTGACGATCTGGGAAAATGTGGAAGACGGCCTGCTGGCAGGTGCCGGTGCGAACGCCACTGTGCTGGAGGAAGTACAGGTTGATGGCGCAGGATTTATCTTTGTGCCCTACGCCGGGCGCATCCGTGCAGCGGGCAATACTCCCGAAGCAATACGCCGGATCATCACCGAAAAACTCGACGAACAGACACCTGATCCGCAGGTTTTAGTGCGCCGTTTAGCGGGTGATGGATCAACAGTTTCGATTACCGGCTCGGTCGGCGGTCAGGGGATTTATGCAATCGAGCGCCCTACCCGCACCTTGACGGCAATGCTGGCGAAGGCCGGTGGCGTGACGATTGAACCCGAAATTACCCAAGTCACCGTATTTCGCGGCAATGAACAGGGTAAAATCTGGTTTCAGGATCTTTATAAAAGCGCCAAATTCGATATCGCGTTACGCAGTGGTGACCGAATTTTAGTGGAAGAAGACACACGCGCATTTACCGCCCTGGGTGCAACCGGTTCACAGAACCGGGTGACATTCACAACGCAAGCATTATCAGCAATTGAGGCAATCGCTCAGGTAGGCGGGCTTAGTTCTTCTTCGGCTGATCCAACCGGTGTATTTGTATTTCGTAACGAACCTGAAGAAATTGCAAATCAGGTTCTGGGACGCACCGATCTGGTTGGCGCACAGAGAATGATTTATGTTCTTGATCTGACCAAACCAAACGGCATCTTTACCGCGCGGGATTTTGTCATTCGCGACGATGATACGGTTTATGTGACGGAAGCACCGTTTGTGCAGTGGTCCAAGACCCTGAACGCAATAACCGGGACACTGAATACGGCAAATACTTTCAATACACTGGCTAATCTCTGACCCGGAATATGCCAACAGAACAATTAGACAACGCCGCCGGGGAACAAAAAACCCGGCGGCTTTTTGTATATAATGGCGGCTTTCTGACCCAAGGCCGCGTGCGGCGCATTCTGGAGCTAAAAGGCTGGCAAATCAGTCTTGGTAAACCGGGGACAAAAGATTGGGTAGGCGTCTGGGGCAAAAGCCCGACTTCGCCACGCGGGGAAGCAGTGGCGGATCGGGTTGAAGCGCCGGTTTTGCGTGTTGAAGATAGTTTCTTACGCTCGATCCATCCCGGACGTGACCGCGAGCCGCCGATTGGCTTGAATATTGATCAATCCGGCGTGCATTTTGACAGCTCCAAACCCAGTGATCTGGAAACCCTGTTGACCACACATCCGCTGGACGACACTGCCCTGCTAAACCGGGCGCGGGGTGCAATTGACCGGATCAAACGCGCTCATCTGTCTAAGTATAATGCTTTTGACCCAGGCAATCCGGTGCCCGATGCGCCCTATGTCTTGGTAATAGACCAGACCAAAGGTGATGCTTCCATCGAACATGGCGGCGCAAATGCCGCCACATTTAAGGAAATGCTGGTTTTTGCGCTGATGGAACATCCGGGCAATCGGGTGGTGATCAAAGCCCACCCGGAAACTGCCGCCGGACACCGTGAGGGGCATTTTACAGAAGAAGACGAAAACGAACGAGTAACGCTGTTGCGCGATCCGGTTAGCCCCTGGGCGCTGATGGAAGGCGCGACCGCAGTTTATACCGTGTCGTCGCAACTGGGGTTCGAGGCGATATATGCAGGCCACAAGCCACGGGTTTTTGGGCAACCGTTTTATTCTGGCTGGGGACTAACACAGGACGAAAACCCGGTCGCACGACGGGAACGGGTGCTGACCCGAAGCCAGTTATTTGCAGGCGCAATGCTTGAATATCCAAGCTGGTATGACCCCTACCGAGATTGTCTGGGTTCACTGGAAGACGCAATCGGCGCAATGGAAGCCACGGCACGGGCCTGGCGTGAAGACCGCTCGGGTTATGTTGGAACCGGGATGGCACGTTGGAAACGGCCCCATATTGATAAGTTTTTCAGGGGAAACTTGGGGCTGGTATTTGAGGCAGATGCAGGTGCTGCACTGAAAAAGGCGCAAGCCACGGGGCGCAAACTGCTGATTTGGGCACAGGCCGCAGAAGACCTGCCAAAGGGTGAAGATACCGGCATTGTGCGGATTGAGGACGGTTTTTTACGCTCGCGCGGCCTGGGGGCAAAACTGGTGCCACCGCTTTCTGTCGCGGCAGACGATCTTGGGATTTATTATGATCCCGGGCAGGAATGCCGCTTGGAACGCCATATCGCCGCGTCTGTGGATTTACCTGACACGGCCTTGGAACGGGCTGACACACTGGTTCGCCGACTAACACGCGATGGCATCACCAAGTACAATCTGGCGGCAAAGAATATTCCCGAACTGCCCGAAGGGCGCAAGATACTGGTGCCGGGCCAAGTGGAGGATGACGCGTCCATCCAAAAAGGGTGTGATTTGGTTCGCACTAATCTGGGACTGTTGGAACGCACGCGGGCAGAAAACCCGGACGCCATTATCATCTTCAAACCGCACCCGGATGTTGAGGCTGGCCTGCGTAAAGGCAAGTTAGCCCCGCAAGAGGTCGCAAAATATGCCGATCTGACACTGGCGGATGTCGATGCGTCGCAGTTGATTGATGCCGTCGATGAGGTCTGGACAATGACATCAACATTGGGGTTTGAAGCACTATTGCGCGGCTGCCCGGTGACATGTCTTGGGGTGCCGTTTTATGCCGGTTGGGGGTTGACCAAAGACATTGGAAATCCGCCTGACCGCCGCAATGCACACCCGACGCTGGCCGGATTGGCCCATGCCTGCCTGATCGATTACCCGCGTTATTATGATCCGGTGACCGGAACCCCCTGCCCGGTTGAGGTTGCTTTGACACGGTTGAAAGATGGGCCAATGCCGCCCTCTGGTCTGGGAAATCGCATTGCTTCAAAAATACAGGCGATCCTGTGGCCAGTTTTCCGCCGGTAAGTTCAGATAGCGCGCCAGCGTGTCATGGTGTCTGCACCTATTTTTCTTGTCTCGACCAATTCAAATCGCGGCGCTTTCGACAAGCGATCCACCCCCATGACCCCAAGCGTCGGCTGACCTTCTGCGCCAATACCTATCCCGGCAGTGAATGTTACCAACTCATCCACCAAACCGCTGGAAAGCAACGACGCCGCAAGCGTACCGCCACCTTCGCAAAACACCCGGGTCAGGCCAGCTTCACCAAGCGCTTGCAGCGCTGACACCGGTTCAATCTGTTGTTGATTTGTAGCGCAGGGGAACAGTCGCGCACCAAGCCCTTGCCATGCCTTACATATATCAGTGCTTGCATCATCCGCGTGCAATATCCAAAGCGGAATGTCACGGGCAGTCTGCGCCAGTTTACCTTGCAGCGGAATATCCAGATGCCGTGACCAGACCACCCGAACCGGTTGATGTTCAACGCCAATATCGCGAACATTCAGCGTCGGATCATCGACCCGAGCGGTACCGCCACCCACCATCACAGCATCATGGCGCGCGCGCATAGCGTGGACAGAACGTCGGGCTTCGGCCCCGGTGATCCACTGACTTTCGCCGGTTTGGGTAGCGATGCGCCCATCAAAACTGGCAGCAAGTTTCAGCGTTACCATCGGGCGTGACTTCGTGATCCGGGAAAAGAAACCCCTATGGGAATTCATTGCCTGTTCTTCGAAAACCCCGGTTGTGACGTCTATTCCTGTTGCCTTCAGGCGTTCAATCCCCTGACCACTTACCCGCGGGTCTGGGTCACGGGTGGCAATCACGACGCGTGAAATACCTGCCGTAATTAATGCGTCCGCACAGGGCGGCGTTTTCCCATGATGCGAGCAGGGTTCAAGGGTGACAAAAGCGGTGGCACCTTTCGCCAGTTTCCCAGCCTGCGCCAATGCAACGGTTTCGCCGTGGGGTCTGCCACCGTCCCCGGTCCAGCCTCGCCCGACAATGCGGCCATCTCTGACTATTACGCATCCCACAGCGGGGTTCGGCCAAACCCGCCCTAACCCGCGCGCGCCAAGTGCAAGCGCGTGGCGCATATAGTTATTGTCGGTATTGCTCACTCTTCCGATTCAGGTGGGCGCAGCTCGGACACGAATTTATCGAAGTCGTCAGCTTCCTGAAAGTTTTTGTAAACACTGGCAAACCGCACATAAGCCACGGTATCAATCCGGGCCAGAGATTCCATCACGATCTCACCGATCAGCTTGGAATCGATGTCGGTTTCGCCAGAACTTTCCAGCCTGCGCACCACACCCGAAATCATCTGATCCATCCGCGCGTGTTCAACCGGGCGCTTTTGCAGCGCGATACGGATTGAACGCTCCAGCTTGTCGCGGTCAAATTCTTCTCGCCTGCCATTGGATTTTATCACGACCAGATCACGCAGTTGCACGCGCTCATAGGTGGTGAAGCGGCCATTACAGCCGGTACAATACCGTCGGCGCCGGATCGCAACGTGATCTTCGGCCGGTCTACTATCTTTAACCTGGGTGTCTAAATTTCCACAAAACGGACAGCGCATCGCCGATCCCCTTATTCTTCTGCCTCTTGGGTGTTTCCCCAATTTATCCACAGGGACTATAGGGCGGCGGCGAGGGATTGGGTAGAGGGGAAATGATGACCCAACATACAGTTATTGCAGAAGTGCCACGATATTTCGTGTATGGGGGCGGTCCCGATGTTCGAAAAGGTAAATTCCCTGCCAAGTTCCAAGGGCAAGTACGCCGTTAATAACAGGTATTTGCAAGCTAACGGGCAACATCGCCGCCTTGATATGGGCCGGCATGTCGTCTGGTCCCTCATATGTGTGGGTCAGATAGGACATTTTCGGGTCGCTCGAGGGTGGAACAAGGCGGTGAAAGAACCCATGCAAATCAGCCTGCACTTTCGGGTCAGCGTTTTCTTGGATCAACAGGCTGGCCGAAGTGTGTTGAATAAACAGCGTCAAAAGACCGCCAGCGTTTTGCGCGGCGGTCCATTTGCTTACCTGATCGCTAAACTCGTAAAGCCCGGGGCCGCTGGTCTGGATTGTAAAGGAACCAGTCGGCGGACCGGGGATTGCTGTCATGCCTTGCGACGGCGCCTTACAAATCCAATGCCACCCAATGCGGCGGTCAGCAATAGCGCCGAGGCAGGTAACGGCACAGCGGCAATAACGATGTTATCGATTGTTAAATGCACATCGATGCCCTGCGAATAATTATTGTTGCCGGAATCAAATCCAGAAATCAGAAATGAGTCAATATTGCTGAAGGCCGAGTCGAAGTTGAATGTATTATTTCCAATTTCAGATGACCCCCAGGCGAATGCTACAGAAGCGCCGCCAAGAAAACCGGTAAATGAAATGTTTGCCCGTGGAGCGCCGAGCAGGCCGCCTACGGAAATGCTTGGCCAGATTGAGCCAATGTCCAATGAGGTAACGGAAAATACAGCGCCTGAAATGGCGCTGATTGTACGCGTTGCGCCGTAAGGACCGCCCGAAATATCCAAATGCATACCGCCGGCGTCCGCGATAATGTAGGTACTATTATCGGTGACGTTAAAACCGCTTTCTGTATACGGATCAAACGGAGCACCCGAACTGCGGTCAAATGTCAGGGTCGCGGCCTGCGCGGCGAGTGTAGTGGCGGCCAAAATGGCCCCACCAGCGAGAATTGTAATAAACTTGTTCATATTGCCCTCGTAACGTTGCCGAAGAGTTGGACTTTGGCATTTAATTTCCTAGTGGATACATAAGGTTACTGACGTGCGTTATTCAAACGCAAGTAAAAATGGGAATTGTTTCCAATTTTTCCAGTTATTGTTTCGTAACACTGGTTAATTGGCGGGTAACGGCCGGTTAAACCCATATTTTTCAACAATTTGCAGGATGGGGCGGCGAATAGGATGGCGGCCGATGGGGAATTACGCTGCCGGGAGGCATGGGCGATTCGGGGTTGTTGGGGTTTTGTAGTGTCAATCGCCCAATAGAAACGTGGTTGCCAAAAACCGTGCTCGGCCCAAGCGAGGATTGAGCAAATCAAGACTGAAATGTTAATTTTTCCAATAGCTTCCGAATGCCAAAGCCAACGCTTGCTTACTCTTTCCCCGGTTTATGATTTTGTATGTCGACAAGTGCGGAAGGCCTACTAATTGGACCCGCCCATTTGTTGCCGAAGCTATAGTGCGCCCTTGCCAGCTAACATCATGATATTGCACAAGGTCACTTTGTATCCCCAGTAGATTGGAAACTGACGAAAAAACTTCTTTTCCCATTGTTACGACAAGTCGAGGGTTAACGGCGGTAAGAACTTCGCTCCAAATCTTTTGACCAAACTCGATAGAATACCGTTTGTTTTCGAGAGATTTCCAATCAGGGGACCTGAACGGAACGAGATTCCCTGCCAAAACATTTTCAGGTTCAACATTTAACTTCTGAAACAAACTCAACACTTGCTGTTGCAACGGCGATTTACCAGCGGGAAACCCAGCCCAACTTTCATGCAAATATGCGCTGCCGGAATCCATACAAAACTGCGCGTGTTCTTTGGGTAATTCACGTCCACCCGGATTTAACCCAATAAACGCAACATTTGCTTTAGAAAGAACTTTGCACGGGCTGGCTAGAAACCGCCATCCAAGTGTATTGTCGGATACCTGATACGCATTCTCAATTCGAATGTTCAGTGAGGATGCAAAATTGTCCGCCAATTTGTTAATCCGACCGCAAACCTACTGATCCAAAAACGATCGCAATTTCCGCGACCGGCTAGGGTGCTTCAACTTCCGCAGCGCCTTGGCCTCAATCTGGCGAATACGCTCGCGGGTCACGCTAAACTGCT
>CAZRHV010000100.1:0-7012 GCA_964599985.1 uncultured Marinosulfonomonas sp.
CATTCTGGGTCTTTTTGGTCATTTCTTACCCCCCGGAGGGTCATATGCGTTTATTAACTTCAGTCGTGCTCTACACGGCACTTGCCTTTGGTGCAAACAGCGCGGTCGCAGATATTGCCGACCTTGAAGCGTTGCGCGAAGGCACCTTGAAAAAACTGATCTTCCACAGCGCCCCAAAAGAGGTGTCGCAGGCTACATTTGTAGACCCGGATGGCGGCGAACACACGTTGTCTGATTGGCAGGGCCAGTATGTTGCGTTGAATTTCTGGGCAACCTGGTGCGCGCCGTGCCGCAAAGAAATGCCATCGCTGGACGCGCTACAGGAAGAATTCGGTGGTGAGAATTTTGAAGTTGTAACAATAGCCACCGGTCGCAACACCGTTCCGGCGATTAAGCGATTTTTTGAAGAGGTTGAAGTCACCAACCTACCGATTCTTCTGGACCCGAAACAAGCCCTTGCACGCGAAATGGCCGTACTGGGCCTGCCAATAACCGTCATCCTTAACCCCGAAGGTCAGGAAATCGCCCGACTACGAGGGGATGCTGAATGGTACAGCGATAGTGCACGCGCGATTGTTAGGGAGCTGGTCAGGAATGGCACCGGGGGGTGAAGTGCGGTTACGGGCCCTAAGAGCCTGAGCGGCAATACTATTTAATGTCGACTTTGCACAATAATCCAACCTTGCGCGGTTCCACAGACAGCCTGACACGCAAAAAACTTGATCCAATTGCGGCCCGGGTTCAGACTGCAATCTAGGGTGCTCCATTTGACGAGTGTCCGCTCAAGGAGCACCGCGCTATGACGCATGGTCTTCGATGGGTTGGCTTGTTGGGGTTGGCTGCCTGCACAGCAATTCTCAGTGCGGATCAGCGCGCACGCTTGACAACGGACCGCGAATTGGCCCGGTTTTCTGACATTCTGACAGCCGAACCAGGACGCAGCTATATCTTGCACAGCTATGCCAATGGCCTGCACAGCGAGGCCCGGGTTGAGGGCGCAGTGTTTATGCCCAGCACCACAGAATTGGCGCAAATTGAACCTGGCGTATTTGATGATGGGCGCGGGTCAATTGTTCAGCCCTTGGTCGGGGATCTGGGGTTGAATGCTACAGTTACACTGCGCGCCAACGGAATTGCGACGCTCATCTTGGATCAGGGTCGAGACGGGTTAGCCGAAGCCGCCATTCGCGTCGACAGGCTCGATGATCAGGGATGGGCATTAATCGAAGCGCGGTTCGAGGCGCTAAACGATTGTTTTCGAGCGCAACGGGAATTGGCCGGTTTTGATTTTCTGGGCCAGTGTGGCCGTCAAGGCAGTGGTTTGTCGAACCTGGATACGCCGTTTGGCGGCGGTGTGACCAGCCAGGCCGAGGATAACAGCCTGAATTGGGGCCTTCCCAATTGCACGGGTGAGGAGACCGGCGGATCGCCTGTGGCCGCACCTGGTGGCGGCCGCAGTTCGGATGATGCCAAGAGCACATGGCGGCACCGCGAAAGGTCGCTGCGAAATCGCGCGAGATATCATGAGGCACGGGCTGACAGCTCAGGTAAGAACCCTGGCCAATTTCCCGATCGCGTGCGGGCCCAACAGGAAGCCGCCCGCGAAGCAACGGAGGCCGCTGTCAACGGGTGGAAATCGGCCCCGATGGTGCTCCGGCGATCGTCTGCGCCCGCGAAGATCGTGAGCCCGACGAGACCGGCGGACCAGGCGTAGGGAATGATTTGGGCGTTGGCGTTCCTTTGCCTGATCAGGAGGGGTTGGCCAGGTCCTATATCGACCTTTTGCCATTGGGCGACCCGTTCGTAGGCCTATGTCAGGCAGGCCCATGCCCCGATGCGCCTGGAGGGCTATAAATTTTCATCTCGGGATCAGGATACAGGTCGTGTCGCGCAAGCCTACAGGCTCTATTTCGCGGTAAACTTTACAATGTCCGATAATCTCGGAATAATCCCGAACTCGAGCTGTTGATTTGAGAGAGTATGTCTACATTGGGCTACAACCAGCCGTGCGCCTTATTGAGGCGACTTGCAACTTCGGCCCGAAAACCTGACTTGAAAAAATGCCGCTTGAATTCGTCGCATTGTCAGTTTTACCCCATACCTATCTATAGACTCTTCAAACCAACCCTCAAAACTCATCATCGACCTTTAGAAAACCAATTTCACCCACCCCTACCGCGCCAGCGCCTGCACCTTCCCGTGGCAATCACACCCCACCGTATGATCGTTCACCATGCCAACCGCCTGCATAAACGCATAGACAATCGTCGGCCCGCAGAATTTGAAACCAGCTTTTTTCAGGTCTTTTGAAATCTGGGTCGACAAGGGGGTATGTGCTGGCACCTGCGCACTGGTTGCGAACTGGTTTTGCAACGGCTTGTCACCCATATAGGCCCACAGGAACCGATCAAATCCGACGTCGGCCTCGATCTTTTGCCAAGCGCGGGCGTTGCCGATGGTGGCTTCGATCTTGCCTCGATGGCGCACGATGCCTTTGTCCTGCAATAGCCTTTCAACCTCAGCCTCACCCCATGTAGCGATCACATCCGGGTTAAAATCTGCAAATGCGGTTCGAAAACTGTCGCGTTTGCGCAATATTGTGATCCACGAAAGCCCGGCCTGAAACCCATCCAGTATCAGCTTTTCCCAAAGCGCACGGCTGTCATATTCCGGCACGCCCCATTCGGTATCGTGGTAATCCAGATAAAGCGGTTCACTGCCAACCCAACTACATCTTTGGTTCATTACTCATCTCCGTTACAGCAATTTGCGCCAGCTTATTCCCAATTTATTTGAATTAGAACTAAATAAGAACATTTACCGAAACTTAGGGATTCGCCGCCACAAAGACGATACCCAATTCGGCGTGACGGAAGGTCAGAAAATGTTCAAAGTTCCCGCAAATTCACAGGATATAATTTCCGACCCGTTGACTATTGCGGTGACTGAACGCGATAATTTGGCACTTGATCTTGTTGCAAGGGCGCTGGATGAAAACCGGGTGATGCTGGCCTATCAGCCGATCATGCAGACCAAGGCCCCCGAACGCCCCGCGTTTTATGAGGGGCTGATACGGATTATGGACAGAACCGGTCGGATCATACCGGCACGCGATTTTATTGATCAGGTTGAAATGACCGAATTAGGTCGAAAAATTGATTGCAAGGCACTGCAGCTTGGGCTGGCGGCATTGGCGCGCGAACCTGCGTTGCGGCTTTCTATCAACATGTCGGCGCGCTCGATTGGTTATAACCGCTGGAAACGGGTTTTAAATCGCGGGCTGGCCAAAGATCCAACTATCGCTGAGCGCCTGATCCTGGAAATAACTGAACGATCCGCAATGATCATGCCAGACATCGTTCAAGCTTTCATGTCCGAGTATCAGAAAAAAGGCGTATCCTTTGCACTGGATGATTTTGGCGCTGGATACACCGCGTTTCGGTACTTACGCGATTTCTACTTTGACATTCTCAAAATCGACGGCGGATTCATCCGTGATATTCACAAAAGTCCTGACAATCAGGTGCTTACCAAGGCGCTCATATCTTTGGCCAAACATTTTGAAATGTTCACAGTGGCAGAGTTCGTTGAAACCCGACAAGATGCCGAGTTTCTGACAAGGGCCGGTATTGACTGTATGCAAGGGTATTACTTTGGCATTCCAACGATCCATCCCTATTGGATGAAGGATCAGGACTCGGATAAAAAATCGGCCTAAATCGCGCCACATTACCCAATTTGCACACCGTGACCGTTGATTTTTCTGCAAGTGCAGCATAGGAATTATGCAAGGGCAGCACCAAGGTGTTTATTGATAAACCCATGGCTGAATTCTCTGCCCTTCAAATGCAGGAGAATACGCCAAAATGACCAATGTCGTTATCGCATCCGCCGCCCGAACCGCCGTTGGCAGTTTCTGCGGTTCATTCGCCAACACCCCCGCCCATGATCTGGGCCGGGCGGTTCTGGAAGCCGTAGTTGAACGGGCCGGCATCGACAAAAGCGAGGTCAGTGAAACCATTCTTGGTCAGGTACTTAGCGCCGGTCAGGGCCAAAACCCGGCCCGCCAGGCACACATTAACGCAGGCCTTCCGGTTGAAAGCTCGGCTTGGGGCGTAAATCAGGTTTGTGGCTCTGGCTTGCGGGCGGTTGCTCTTGGTGCTCAGCAAATCCAGCTGGGTGCAGCCGAATTTGTCGCCGCCGGTGGCCAGGAAAACATGTCACTTTCACCCCATGTCGCGCACCTGCGGGCCGGGCACAAAATGGGCGATGTGAAATATATCGATTCGATGATCCGCGACGGATTGTGGGATGCTTTCAATGGCTACCATATGGGGCAAACCGCCGAAAACGTCGCTGAAAAATGGCAAATCAGCCGCAAGATGCAGGACGAACTTGCCGTCGCCAGCCAGAACAAGGCCGAAGCAGCGCAAAACGCGGGCAAATTTGACGACGAAATCATCGCCTTCACCGTCAAAACCCGCAAGGGCGACATTGTTGTTGATAAAGACGAATACATTCGCCATGGCGCGAATATCGAAGCAATGCAAAAAATGCGCCCGGCGTTTGTACGTGATGGTGGTACGGTTACCGCTGCCAATGCTTCCGGCCTGAATGACGGGGCCGCTGCGACCCTGCTGATGTCTGCCGATAGCGCCGAAAAACGTGGCATCCAGCCGCTGGCCCGCATCGCCAGTTTTGCGACCGTCGGTCTGGACCCGTCCATCATGGGTGCCGGCCCAATTCATGCCAGCCGCAAAGCCCTGGAATTGGCTGGTTGGAAAGCCGAAGATCTGGACCTTGTGGAGGCAAACGAAGCCTTCGCAGCCCAAGCCTGCGCCGTGAACAAAGACATGGGCTGGAACCCGGAGGTGGTTAACGTCAACGGCGGCGCCATCGCCATCGGCCACCCTATTGGTGCATCCGGCGCGCGTATCCTGAACACACTATTGTTTGAAATGCAGCGTCGCGATGCCAAAAAGGGCCTGGCTACACTTTGCATAGGTGGCGGCATGGGCGTCGCCATGTGCCTTGAGCGGGACTAGCAAATAAATCATTGCGCAATTAAATTGCGCAATGTAACCCTATTATTGATATATAATTACTTTTGATCGGAGAATGACATGTCCCGAATTGCGCTCGTAACTGGTGGCACCCGCGGCATAGGCGCCGCAATAAGCGTGGCCTTGAATGAAGCAGGTTACACCGTCGCCGCCAACTATGCCGGCAACGATGAAGCGGCGGCAAAATTCACCGCTGAAACTGGCATTAAGGCTTATAAATGGTCGGTCGCTGAATATGACGCCTGTGTGGAAGGCATCGCATCAGTCGAGGCTGATCTCGGCCCGGTAGAAGTTCTGGTCAATAACGCCGGGATCACCCGTGACGCGATGTTCCACCGGATGACACCGCAGCAGTGGAAAGAGGTAATCGACACCAATCTTTCCGGTGTTTTCAACATGACCCACCCGATCTGGCCGGGGATGCGTGAACGTAAATTTGGCCGCGTGATCAATATCAGTTCAATCAACGGTCAAAAAGGTCAGGCCGGGCAGGCAAACTATTCCGCCGCCAAGGCAGGGGATCTTGGGATCACCAAAGCACTGGCACAGGAAGGCGCGCGCGCAGGCATCACCGTAAACGCAATCTGTCCGGGCTACATCGGCACCGAAATGGTTCTGGCGATTGATGAAAAAGTGCTGAATGAGCGTATTATCCCGCAGATCCCGATTGGCCGCCTAGGAGAGCCTGCCGAAATCGCGCGTTGTGTGACCTTCCTTGCCTCCGATGACGCGGGTTTTATTTCCGGTTCAACCCTTACCGCAAACGGCGCGCAACACGTAGTTTGATACGGGCAACGCGGAAATGACCCGCACCACCGCCACCTCTATCGGCTTCATCGCCGTTTTGTTGTGGTCGTTTCTCGCGCTTTTCACAGTTGGCACAACCCCTGTCCCGCCATTGCAATTAAACGCCATATGCTTCGCTATCGGTGCCGTGATCGGGCTGGTGTGGACATGGCGGGTTGGCGGATTTGGCGCCCTTAGGCTGGTTTCGTGGAAAGTATACGCGTTCGGAACGGTAGGCTTGTTCGGATACCACTTCCTTTACTTCTCTGCCCTGCGCGCAGCCCCTGCGGCAGAAGCCGGGCTAATTGCCTATCTTTGGCCTCTGCTAATCGTGCTGTTTTCCGGGTTATTACCGGGAGAGCACTTGCGGGCCGGGCACATGCTAGGCGCTGCCATCAGTTTCACCGGGGCCGCAATTGTGGTGTTAAGCAGCGCCAACGGCTTCGATCCGGCATATTCAACCGGCTATATTCTGGCGGCCGGATGCGCCCTTGTCTGGGCGGGGTATTCCGTTCTGTCCCGCCGCCTGGGCGATGTCCCCACAACCAGCGTCGCGGTATTCTGCATGTTCACTGCGCTGCTATCTTTCGGCGCACATCTTGCATTTGAAACCACAGCCTGGCCGACCAGCAACATCGGCTGGGCCGCCATACTGGCACTTGGAATAGGTCCGGTAGGTTTGGCATTCTATGTCTGGGATATTGGCGTCAAAAAAGGCGACATCCAGTTGCTTGGCGTCGCATCCTATGCCGCCCCGTTGCTGTCAACAATCGCCCTGATCGCGGCGGGCATCACCGAACCAAGTTGGCCACTTTTAGCGGCAGCGTTGTTGATTTCGGGCGGCGCCTATTTGGCCGCACGAACAAGTCGACCCGTCTGATCGCGCTATGCGTGGCTCAGACGTGCTATTTCTTCTTTTAATTTCAGCTTTTCTTTCTTGAGCGTCGTGACCTGTATGTCATCGCTCGCAAGGCTTCTTTGTGCTTCCTCAACTTTATCCGAGAGGTTTTGATGTTTATTCCGGAGTTCCTGCAGGTGCGAACTCAAGCTCATGGTCGTCCTCCTAAATTAAAATGCCGTATCGACAGTGCAGCATATTTTTTCAAACATGTCACGCACGAAGCCTGACAAAAGCGCAATTTATAGTTGCGCTATACTTATTA
>CAZRHV010000101.1:0-6853 GCA_964599985.1 uncultured Marinosulfonomonas sp.
TGAACATTCGCCATATCAGCCAACCCTGCCAAATTACCAGTGCCGTGTAACATCGCATCGGTTAGCGATTTTTCTTGGGCGTGCATCGCAACCCCGGTGGCCACAATCCGCGCGCGTCGACCAGTTTCATCCGATACCTGCGAGCCCAGCCAGTCGAAGTAATTCACAACTGCGGAAAACGTCGCATAGGCCCCGGTGTCCCTGGTCCCCAGCTCCCAGTTGTCAGGCGGCCCACCTATCAGAACGTCATGTGGGAACGCAGATAAGCGATCCGAAATCCAGGCGACACCGTAACCGTGGCGCGAAAATACTTTGTAGGGTGAAATTACGTATCCATCGACATCGTAGCTATCAATATCAATGCCGCCATGGGCGGCGTGTTGAATGCCATCAACGATAATGCAGCAGTCGGGGGATACATTACGGATGGTCTTAGCTATGGCAGCAACATCAACGGCCATGCCCGTCACAGGTGAGGTGTGCAGGATTGTGGCCACGCGGGTATCGGCGTTCAGATGCGGCAAATAATCGTCAGCCGTTACCGTGCCGGTTGCATCATTATGTGGGACGCTGACGTATTTTTTCCTGGCAATGCCTGACCACCGCATACAGGCGCTGCGGGACGCCGGATGTTCCAACGTGCTGCCGACAACATTACCGCCCTTAGCCGTGCCAAGACAGGCGGTGCTAATCAGGCGAAACAGCAGTTCTGTGCCGCTCTCGCCGACAAAAACCTGTCCACCGCTGGCATTAAGGAACACCCGCATGTCGGCCTTGGCCTGATCAATGACCTTAACCAGTTCGCGGGAAGCGGGATTGTCCCGGCCCTGATTATCCGGGATAGCGGAAAATTCGCTCGAGATTTCAACGACCGATTTCAGCGTAAGTGCGCCGCCAGCATTTTCAAAGAAAACCCGATCATCTTGTTGTGGGCAGGTATCGATATAGGCGAATTTCCCACGAACCTCGTCGAGTATTTCTGATATTTCCTGATGCATCAATTGTCGCCCGTAACGGAACCTATGCCGGCAATATACTTAGACCTCACCTTATTCCTACTGAGTGTTGCGACATTTATTTCCTGTTCACGACGTTGTCCGTATCGACCGCCTGGCTTAACGAAGTGCCGCTTCGATATTGCCGCCATCAACCGTCATCACATGTGCGGTTGTGCGCTCACTTAGCGCGAGAGCTGCAAAGGCCTTGGCGACATGGCTGGCCTCTACTTCCCGCTTCAGCAAATTACCTGCCATATAGGTTTCTTCGTCAATGCCACGCGCCTTGGCCCGTTCAGTGACAAATGCTTCGTCCAACAGCCCTGAACGAATGCGATCAGCATTGATGCCATTTACACGAACACCCTGTGGACCTAGTTCCAGCGCGAGCTGGCGCAACAGGAAAAATGTAGCCGCCTTTGGAATGCCATAAGCGCCAAAACCTTTGCCTGGGTTTACGGCTTGCTTGGAGACATTAAACAGAATCTGCCCGCCTCGTCCTTGTGCTTCAAATACACCGACCGCCGCTTTGGAAAATGTTTGATGGGCAAAGAAATTCAGCTCAAAACTTTTGCGAAGGGTCTCATCATCAAGAACCGACATCTCACCCGTCCAAGCAGCGCCAGCGTTTGAGACCAGAATATCCAAGCCGCCAAACTGCTGGATACAGGCATCCATCGCGCGGTCAGCAGCGCCTTTTGAAGTGATGTCCAGCGCTATGCCACTGTGCCCAGCCCCAAGTTCTGATAGTGCAGAAGCAAGCGCCCCGTTTTCCAGATCAACCAGAAAAATATTAGCGCCAAGGGCGGCAAATTCCTGCGCGACCGCAAGGCCAATCGCCCCGCCACCGCCTGTTACCATAACCACGCGGCCCTGCATCGCCGGTGGCGCACCCTTGCCCAGTTTCGCCTGCTCCAATGACCAGTATTCCATATCAAATAGTTTTTCCGCGCTTACCGGGTAAAACCCACCACAGGCCTGACCATTGGTCATCGCCGTGATGTTCTGCGCTGCCAGATCAGATGCAGCACCTGCCGCCTTGGCATTGGCGGAAATGCCCACAACACCCACACCATCGATCCACGCCAAATTGGGGGTCGGCATCAACATGGTTTTGCCGCCGCCAAAACGGGCATTGTTTTCATCAAAGTACGCGGTGTATTCCGCAATGAAATCATCAACCGCTTTGGATACCGCCCCGCGTCCGCCGGCCAATATTTCGGCTGTCAGATGGAGCGGGTAATTCTTGGTTCGAATAACGTGATCCGGCGTTGCCACACCACGACGCGACAGATCGGTCAGGTCATCGCGGGTGAAAAATTCCCGCACGTTTTCGCCATTACGCATGTCCATTACCGGCATCGCTATATCGCGATTGCCAGTGAACGCAGCGTTTGCATCGCCTATAATCCCCCGCAGCATCGGCAGGATATTTTTGGCTCCGGCGGACATGTCCGCTGAACGACCACCCGCCAGTTTTGGAACGGAACCACTGGTTTTCTCCAACCAGGCTTCAACCATGTTGGTGTGCTCAATAAGCCGGTCGTAAGATTGTTTTGCACTGTCACCAAAAGCAAAATGTCCGTGGTTGATCAGGATCAGCCCTTCGACATTTGGGTTGGCGTCGTACACTTCCGCCGCGGCCTTAGCCAATTCAAACCCGGGCATAATGAACGGCACACAGACCAGGCGGTCGCCGAATATATCCTGAACCACCTCTTCCACTTTTGGCAGATCAGCCAGCGACAACATCGCCGAGGCGTGGGTGTGGTCGACATATTTATGCGGTAGAAAAGCGTGCAGCAAGGTTTCAACAGATGGATTGGGTGACGTGGAATCAAGCAGGTTGGCACGTTGCAGGTTCACCATGTTTTCGTCGCTTAAGGCGTCTAGCTGACGCAATTCCTGCAATGGCTTCAAACGAACGCCGGGCAGGCCAGCTGCCTCAATCACACCCAGATCCCAACCGCTGCCTTTTACGTGCAGCACGTCCATTTCATTGCCGAAAATGTCGTGGCGCTTCAGCTTACAAGATGTATTGCCACCGCCATGCAGGACAAGATTGAGATCCTGACCAATAATACGTGACGTATATACCCTTAGCGCCAGTTCACGATCGGCCGGGTCATTCCCGGCGGCGTCTACAAATTTCTTTGCATCACCGTCATCCCACATGTTACGGACCATGACCTAACTTCCTTTCAATTGAGCGTAAGTTTTCGCCCTTAAACCACAAGTTTTGACAATTGTCAGCATTAAGTGTCAAATAGCAAAAAGGGATAATTATGGCAACTGCGACACGTCGACGTTTGGCTGGCAAAGTAAGCGGCGAAAGCATCGTGATTGAAGCCGCGTGGTTGTATTATCACGACGGTCTGAACCAAAGCGAGATTGCCGACAGACTGCAAGTGTCGCGGGCAACAATAGTAAATTACCTGCAAGAAGCCCGCACCCGTGGCTATATTCGTATCAGCCTTGCGCCCGAGGTTTTCACCAGCCACCAACTGTCGCAAGACCTGTGCGATAAGTTTGGATTGGCGGCGGCATATGTTCTGCCCAGTGGATTGGGCTCGGACGAAAGCGCGTTGATGCGGGTAGCGCGCGGCGCAGCTGAGTGGCTGCCAAGCCTGCTGGAATCTGGTGACCGGCTGGGCGTGGCTTGGGGGCGCACGGTTTATGAGGTCGCAGAAGTTGTTGAAAAGACTAAGATAAGTGATGTCACCGTATCGCAGCTGGTTGGTTCAATGGCCACGCCCTATGGGTTTACGGCTGAAATATGCTCAGCCCACATGGCACAGAACCTCGGCGCAAAATGTATCAACCTGCACGCACCCGCTGTGCTAAGCGACCCTGAACTGGCGGCGCGACTTAGGGATGAACCTATCATCCACGCACAGCTTGAGGCGCTGAGCCATTGTAACAAAGCGATCTTTGCAGCCGGATCCGTTGGCGCAGATAGTCATATTGTCAGCAGTGGGCTGGCTAGCGACGCGGACCTGGATTGGTACGTTAAAAGGGGCGCGACGGGTGTGCTTTGTGGGCGATTTATTGATGCCGCGGGCAGGCCAATTCCAGGTGAACTGGATGACCGGATGATTGGGATAACGCTGGATAAATTACAGGGGCTGGAGGTCGGATTATTGGTATCTGATGGCGCCGATAAAGTGGTTCCGATGCTGTCGGCAATTGCCGGTGGCTATGTAACCCACATTGTCACCAGCGCCGACACCGCAAGACAAATGTTGGGTGTCAGTTAGGCGTTGGTTTTGCACAATCAAATTTTGCGAAAATTTAGCCCGGAATAACCCGTTCGGGGAATAAAGTGGCCAGACCTTCGGGGGAGGCTTCACAAACACCGCGCTCGGTAATCAAACCGGTCACCAAACGCGCAGGGGTCACGTCAAATGCGGGGTTGCCGCTGGGCGTATTATCCGGTGAAATTTGCACATTACCAACGGTCCCGTCCGCCATCTTTCCCCAAACCAAGTTTATTTCGTCACCGTCACGTTCTTCAATCGGAATTTCGGCCACCCCGTCTTTCACCGTCCAGTCAATGGTGGGTGAGGGAAGCGCCACGTAAAACGGCACGTTGTTATCTTTCGCCGCCAGTGCCTTTAGGTAGGTGCCGATCTTGTTGCAGACGTCGCCGTGCGAACTGGTGCGGTCGGTGCCGACAATCACCATATCAACATCACCGTGCTGCATCAAATGGCCCCCGGCATTATCGACGATCAACTGGTGCGAAACCCCGTGGCTGGACATTTCCCATGCCGTCAGTTGTGCGCCCTGATTTCGGGGCCGGGTTTCATCAACCCAGATATGCACCGGAATGCCTGCTTCTACCGCATGATACATCGGTGAAGTCGCCGTTCCCCAATCGACAGTTGCCAGCCAGCCGGCGTTGCAATGGGTCAGGATATTCACCGGCTCACCGGTTTTTTTGGTGGCGGCGATTTTCTTGATCAGCTCAAGCCCGTTCAGGCCAATCTGGCGGTTGCATTCGACATCTTCGTCGCAGATTTCCATCGCACGCTTATGGGCGACCGCAGCCCGCTCACCAGTGGGTAGGTCTTTTAGCAAGTCGTTCATTTCATTCAGCGCCCAGCGCAGGTTGATCGCGGTGGGCCGGGTTTCGTGCAGCACATCCCAAGTCTCGTGCAACGAAGCATCCGACGGGTCGTGTTTCATCTGCTCGGCAACCCCAAACGCAGCTGTTGCCCCTATTAACGGCGCACCGCGTACCCACATATCACGGATCGCGACTGCAAAATCATCGCGGGATTTCAGATCAACAACGCGAAATTCGTGGGGCAGCCAGCGTTGGTCAATAATTTTCACCGCATTCTCGGTGTCATCAAACCAAATGGAGCGATAATGTTTGTTGCCAACTTTCATATCATATCCTTTCGCGCGATTACCTGAACCAGGTCACGTACTGAATTCATTGAACTAATACCTTTGCGGTTCACCACCAGTTGGCGACCAAGTTTCAGGCCGCGCGTTTCGCAGCTTGCCCGTACTGCTTCATCTTCTATCAAATCGTATTCCGCAATATGGGCGAGGCTTAGGGTCCGGCGGATGATTTCCACCCCGGCAAACCCAAGCAGATCTTGCCATATGTCTTGCAGCCGGTGGGCCAGCGCCTGTTCGCTGGCCAGCGACTGCCCCTGATCTTCGAACAGGCTGTGTTCATATAGAATGCCGGTGCGCTCCTCTCGCCAAAGGCGAGAGAATTCACTGCTAAACACATCCCAAATCTCATCAACAACATCGAGAATCCAGTTCTGGTAACCGTCACGTTCACCCGGCGCGCTTTCATGGCCGGGTTGGGCGAAATAGGCCATCCAGAAATTTGCCAGCAACATGCCAATGTCAAACCCAACCGGACCGTATAGCGCGAATTCAGGGTCGATTACCTTGGTTTCAGTATCGGTGACCATGACCGACCCAGTATGTAAATCGCCGTGCAGCATGGTTTCGGCGTTATTGCAGAATTTTGCCTTTAGATGATGGGCCTCAACCTTTAGGTCCACATCACGGCGCAGTTCCGCGACGAGGCCGTCGAGCTGTGGGGTGTGGTGATTGCGTTCAGCATCAAAATACGGATCGGAAAAAATCAGGGTTTCGGTGATGTCGCATAGTTCGGCGTTGCCAACGAACAGTGCCACGTCGGCCTTACGTTTGGCAGTGTCCATGCTCAGGTCTGAGCCGCGAAAAAGGGTGCGCGCACAAAACAGGCCCAGCACTTTGGCGAGGTCTCTGTATTGTGTGCCTGCCATCAACCCCTGACGCAAAATGATATGCGGCGTGAAGAATTCCATCACGATCAGTGCCTGCTCTTCATCAAAATGATAGATTTCCGGAACTGTGCCGGGGTCACGTTCGGCCTGTCGGATAAGCGCGTGATATTCGAAATACGCCCGTTTCAGTGGCAGCGGCCAGCTGTCGCCGACAAGGCGCACATAGGGCAGTGCCTGTTTAACGATGACGCTGCCGGTTTTACTTTTGACGATGAACACCAGATTTAGGTTACCGTCCCCAACTTCGGTCGCGGTCCAGTTTGAGGTGTCAGTGCCCAGCCGGTCGGTAATAGCCGCAATATCACCCAACCGTGATGCCAGTGTATCGACCGTTAATGGGGCATAATCTATATCAGCTTCGGTCATTTGTTCCCCCACCATTTGGCGCTGTTTCGTTTGATCATTGCGAAAAACCATCAAATGTCAATACTAGTTGACAATTGACACAATGCGTCGTTAGCTTAAATTATCAGGGAGGTAAGTGGTGCAAACCAAGGCCGTAGAACTTACGGGTGTTACCAAAGCGTTTGGCGAAAATAACGTCCTGCGCGGGATAGA
>CAZRHV010000102.1:0-3800 GCA_964599985.1 uncultured Marinosulfonomonas sp.
ACCGCACCCATCCCTGTCAGGTAATGGCCGATGTGATGACGTTTGAAGAACACCGTGGCCCGATCAAAGGTAAAAAAATCGTCTGGTCAGGCGACGGCAATAACACCTGCCACTCACTTTTACATGCAGCCGGGCAGTTTGGGTTTGACATGGCGGTAACCGGCCCCGAAACCCTGCGCCCGGAAATAGAATTCGTTGAACTGGCCCGCGCCAATGGCGCAAACATTCAACTGGAACCAAACCCGCAAAAAGCCGTCGAAAATGCCGACCTGCTGGTCACCGACACCTGGGTCTCCATGCATGACAGCCCCTCTATGCGCGAACGCCGCCACAACCAGCTGCGCCCCTATCAGGTGGATGATCACCTGATGGACAGGGCGAACCCCGACGCGCTGTTTATGCACTGCCTGCCCGCGCACCGCGAGGAAGAGGTTACCAATTCGGTGATGGATGGATCAAAATCAGTTGTGTTTGATGAGGCCGAAAACCGCCTGCACGCGCAAAAAGCGATCATGCGCTGGTGCCTGGGGGTTTAGGGTCAAAACTCTTCAAAAGAGTTTTGCCAATAATCTTTTGAAGATTATTGCGGCGCTGGCTGAGCGGAAGAAATATTGAACCCTGTGTCCGAAATCAGACAAATGCCGCCCTTAGCCCCAGAAATATCACCGCCGACAACAACGCCGCCGCTGGCACCGTAATCACCCAGGCTGCGATGATTGTCAGGAAATGCGACCGGCGCACCAGTTTGCGGTAGGCGCGTTTTTTGGGTGTTACGATCTTACCCTTGATCTTGGATCTGCGCTGTCGCGCGCGCCGATCAAGATGCCATTCTCGATAAAATCCAACGCCAAATATCCCACCCACGGCGATATGGGTGGAACTGACCGGCAGGCCCAGCCCTGAGGCCGCGATCACGGTGATTGCCGCCGACAGTGCCACGCAATAGGCGCGCATCGGGTTCAGTTTGGTGATCTGGCTGCCGACCATTCGGATCAATTTTGGACCAAACAGGAACAACCCGAACGATATACCAAATGCGCCGATCACCATCACCCAGGTGGGGATATTCACCTTACCGGCGAATTCGCCATAATTTTCGGCGTGAACGATCGCCGCCAATGGGCCAACCGCGTTGGCCACATCATTGGCCCCGTGGGCGAACGATAACAAGGCGGCAGAAATCACCAGTGGTATCCCGAACAGAACCTTCAGCGATTTGTTACGGTTCTCCAGCCCCCGCGCCTGACGGCTGATCATCGGAACTGCTAACCCATAGCTCAGCACCCCAATGCCCGCGCCAATCATCAGCGCCATCTCCATATCAATCTTGATAATACGTTTCAGCCCTTTGAGCGCCAGATAAGAAGCAAAAACCCCGGCCATGATCCCGATCAGCACCGGCACCCATTTTTTTGCGGCCGCGATTTTGTCGTCCTGATAAACGATCCGCGCCTTGATGAAGGCCAGAAACATCGCCGCCACCAGCCCGCCCAGCACCGGCGAAATCACCCAGCTGGCAGCGATTTTGCTCATGTTCAGCCAGTTCACCGCGCCAAAACCAGCCGCCGCAATCCCAGCCCCCATAACACCACCAACAACCGAATGTGTGGTGGAAACCGGCGCCCCCAGCAGGGTCGCCAGATTAACCCAAAGGGCCGCCGATATCAGCGCCGCCATCATCGCCCAGATGAATATTTCCCCGTCATTCACGCTTTCGGGATCAATAATGCCCTTGGATATGGTCGACACAACGTCGCCCCCCGCCAGCAGCGCCCCGGCACTTTCAAATATTGCCGCAATAACGATCGCCCCCACCATGGTCAGCGCCTGCGCCCCAACCGCCGGGCCCATGTTGTTGGCAACATCGTTAGCGCCGATATTCAGCGCCATATAAGCGCCAAACGCGGTGGCCGCGATAACAACGTAAGATCGCTGGTCGCCGCCAAAGAAAATCGCCGCCCAAAGCGCTGCCACAATGATAAATGTCAGCGCAATGCCAAAGCCAACCAGCGGGCGTGAAACAAACTGAACTGCATATTCAACCTGACCAATACGTTTGAGGTCTTTGTCTAAGGTTCGCCACTGATTGTTGGAAGGTTCGGTTGCCATAACAGGTATCCCTTTTGCGATTGCAAAACACCGTTCTCAGGGGCGCAGATACGGGCGAATCGAGACACGCGCAACGGCAATTCCACACTCTGGATTATCTGTCACACGAACGTCTGATTATGCGGTCGTTGCCCCCGAATTCACCACCATTCCAAGCCACTGCCTCTGTGAAATCAACAAATGGTAAACAACTGGTTAACGCCCCTTTGCTCCGCATGTTTTGGGGATACGGCTTGCCTCTGCCGGTATGAGGTCTAAGTTGATGACCTATTGGTATTTTAATCGGGGGATTATCGCATGGAAAAGGCGCAGATCGGTGTTTTCGGGCTTGGCACAATGGGCAGCGCGCTGGCGCTGAACATGGCGGATAGCGGCTTTGAAGTGGCGGTAACCAACCGTGAAACCTCATGGATAGGAGAGTTCATCAAAGAAGCCGATGATTTGTCCGGCAACCTGCACGCTTTCACCACCCTGGAAAACTTTGTCGAAGGCCTGCAAACGCCGCGCGTAATCCTGTTCATGATCCCGTCCACAAAGCCGATGGACATCATGATTGCCACCATTCTGCCGCTGCTGTCGCCCGGTGACACGATCATTGACGGCGGCAACGCGAACTTCCATGACACACGCCGGCGCAGTGCTGAGCTGGCGAAACATGACCTGCATTTTGTTGGTATGGGTGTCTCTGGCGGCGAAGAAGGGGCGCGGTTCGGGCCATCCATTATGGTCGGCGGGACTGAACATAGCTGGTCGCAACTAAAGCCAATCCTGCGTGAAATTGCGGCTAAGTATAAGGGCGACCCCTGCGTTGATCGGCTCGGCCCCGATGGTGCCGGGCATTTCGTGAAAACCGTGCATAACGGTATTGAATACGCCGATATGCAGATGATTGCCGAAGTGTACGGCATTTTGCGAGACCAGCAGGGCCGAGCACCAAAGGACATCGGCAAACTGTTTGACCGCTGGAACCAAGGCCGGCTGCAATCCTACCTGATTGAAATTTCCGGCAAGGTATTGGCCGCAGATGATCCGGAAACCGGCAAGCCAATGGTTGAAATGATCGTCGATAAAGCCGGGCAAAAAGGCACTGGCCGCTGGACGGTGATTGAGGCGCTGACATTAGGGCAATCGGCTTCAACCATAGAAGCAGCGGTTGCCGCACGTTCGTGGTCAGCGGCTAAGGAAACTAGGATAGCGGGCGAGAAAATTCTGGCCGGGTCCGCCTTGGTGGATGGCGCGCCGGAACTGAACGACGATGATCTGGAGGCCGCCCTTCTGGCCGCTAAAATCATCGCCTATGCCCAAGGGTTCACGTTGCTGGAAACCGCCAGTCAGGAATTTAACTGGTCACTTGATCTGGGCCGCATTGCTGAAATCTGGCGCGAAGGCTGTATCATCCGCTCAGATATGCTCAACGACATGGCGGCCGCGGCGCGTGCTGGCATGCCGCACGGCCAGTTGATATTTGCGCCCGGTTTCAAGGAAACCCTGATCAAATCCACACCCGCCCTGCGCCGCGTTGTGGCCGCATCCGCGATGAACGGAATGCCCGCTCCGGCGTTTTCCGGCGCGCTGGCCTATTACGACACCATGCGCCACGCCCGCGGCACCACCGACCTGATACAGGCGCAACGTGATTTCTTTGGCGCGCACGGGTTTGAACGGGTTGATGGTGGCAGCGGCCACCACGG
>CAZRHV010000102.1:3900-6803 GCA_964599985.1 uncultured Marinosulfonomonas sp.
GCGAAGAAAAAGGTGTTAGCGTTTTCTTGGTTTCGCGCGCAGCGTTGGTTCGGCCACTGTCGGATCCTCGGGCCAGGGGTGTTTTGGATAACGCCCGCGCATGTCTTTTCGCACATCTGAATATGAAGTGGCCCAGAATCCCGGCAGGTCCATCGTGGTCTGAAGCGGACGGCGGGCCGGCGACAGCAGGGTGATCTTTAGGAATTGTCCCGCCACTTTGGGATGCTCGGTGACACCAAACATTTCCTGCAACCGCAGCGCTATTTCCGGGGCTTCACCGCCATAATCAATCGCCACCCTGTTGCCCATTGGTGTGGTGTAATGCGAAGGCGTGGCGCGGTTGAGCGTCTGCATCTGCTCCCATGTCAGGCTTTGACGCAGCGGCTCCAGCAAATCGAGGCGTTTGATGTCTGCCGCGGTCCGCACCCCGCTCAGGTGGGGGTGTAACCAGTCTTCCAGCCGCGCCAACAGGGCCGGTTCGTTCATCTCAGGCAGATCAGCGCCGCTGGTTCTCACCAGCTCAACCCGCGTACAAAACCTGCGCGCCTTGTCCGAGAGCGGCAAGCCCAATTCGCGCACCCCGGCCAGTGCGGCCTTTGCCAATGCCTCATCCGGGGCGTCTTTCCACAGCTGATCACTTAGCACCAATGCCCCGAAACATTCCTGTCGGCGCGCTAAGACTTTTCGTTCGCGTTTTGACCATTCGCAGACTTCGCGCCAGACGATCTGATCGCCATAAAGCCCGCGCAGTTCGGTTTCACTGATCTGGATTGCCTGCCGCACCCGTGCTTCGCGCGCATCGCCATCCAGATCGGTCGCCACGATCAGGCGCGCCCCTGCCAACGGGTCGCTGCCATCCATCACCGCACCTTTGCCACCGGACAACACCCATCTTGGCATGTCACCGGGGCGGCGCAGACCGATGCGGTCCGGATAGGCCATGGCCGCCAGAACCGGCCAGCCTGACGGGTTTTTTGTTCGGGTGATTTTGTTTAGCCTGCGTGCCTCAGAGCGGATGCGTTCAACCCCGCCACGGTTCGCCGTAAAGGCCCTTTGTTCCGCAAAGCGTTTTGGATTTTCCAGCAGTTCCTTGCGCAATAACAGATCCACCGGTGCGCCGCGCAGCGGGTCTCGATCGCCAAGTAATGCTGCCAGCAATGGCGCGTCCGCGCCACCAAGGCTCAGCATATGTGCAAGCCTTGGGTGTAGCGGCAATCCGGCCAGCACCCGGCCATGTTCAGTGATTGCACCGGTTTGATCCAACGCACCCAAATCCCGTAGCAAATCCTGCGCAGATGCAAATCCCCCCGGATTGGGCGGCGTCAGAAACGCCATGTCCTGCACGCCGCGCGCGCCCCAAAGGGCCAGATCAAGCACCAGACTGCTCAGATCACCATCTTCAATCTCGGCAGGCGGGAAGGGCGCGCGGCCACCTTCTTCGCCCTTGGTCCAGAGCCGGTAACAATGCCCCTCGGCTACTCGACCGGCGCGCCCCCTGCGTTGTTCGCTTTCGGCCTTGCTGGCGCGCTCGGTGATCAGGCGCGACATGCCGGAACCCGGATCAAACTTTGCCCGGCGCGCCAGACCGGCGTCAACCACCACCCGAATGTCAGAAATGGTCAGTGATGTTTCAGCAATTGAAGTCGCCAGCACCAGTTTGCGCCCGATTTTGGCCGGCGCAATCGCCGCCCGCTGCGCGCGAAAATCCATGGCACCGAACAGGGGATGCACCACGCAATCCCCCGGCAGACGACCCTTTAGCAGACCTTCAAGACGGCGAATTTCGCCCTCACCAGGCAGGAAAACCAGAATGCCGCCTGTGGTTTCTACGACCGCTTTAACCACCAGTTCAGCCAGTTCCCCTTCAAACCGCCGCCCCTTGGCAATCGGGCGATCCAGCCAGCAGGTTTCCACCGGAAACGCCCGACCTTGCGAGGTGACAATAGGCGCGTCCAGCATTTCAGCCACCGGTCCAGCGTCCAGCGTTGCCGACATCACCAGTACATTCAGGTCTTCGCGCAAAGCCGCGCGCGCTTCCCAGACCAGCGCCAGCCCCAGATCACCGTTCAGTGAGCGTTCGTGGAATTCATCAAATATCACCGCCCCAATGCCAGCCAATGTCGGATCAGACTGGATCATCCGGGTCAGAATGCCTTCGGTGACCACCTCGATCCGGGTGGATTTGGACACCTTAGCCTCACCCCGTATCCGATAACCCACAGTATCACCGATCTTTTCGCCCAAAGTCTCGGCCATCCGTTCAGCCGCCGCGCGCGCTGCCAGACGCCGCGGTTCCAGCATCAGGATTTTGCCCTGAACCAACCCGGCATCTAACATTGCCAGCGGAACAACCGTGGTTTTACCGGCCCCCGGCGGAGCTTGCAAAACCGCGACGCCGCGCATTTTAAGCGCGCCGATCAGTTCAGGCAAAGCGTCATTAATAGGCAGATCAGGCAGGTTCATAGGGTCTTATCGGCGAAAAATGTGGTGGGGGCCAGCAATGCGCAATGGCACTGGACATCGCCCACATGAACCGGGCAGAATCGAGGCGTAATATTAGGCAGGGCGGCAATGGACACGGATGATCTGGCAAAGCGGCTGATAGCGGGGGAACGCCGTGCGCTGGCGCGCGCGATTACGCTGGTGGAAAGTTCACGCAGTGATCACCGGGAACAGGCGAACGCGCTGCTGGAAGCGGCGCGCGCGAGCAATCGTCAGGCGCTGCGCATCGGGCTGTCCGGCACCCCGGGTGTTGGGAAATCCACATTTATCGAGGCGTTTGGGTTGATGCTGACCGGGCAGGGCCTGCGGGTTGCGGTGCTGGCGGTTGATCCAAGCTCAACCATTTCCGGCGGCTCAATCCTTGGCGATAAAACCCGGATGGAGCAGTTGTCGCGCGATAA
>CAZRHV010000103.1:0-6762 GCA_964599985.1 uncultured Marinosulfonomonas sp.
ATGCCATGAACCGCGACTGGATCGCCACCGCCCGGACCCTTTCACAGGCGTTGCCTTTGTTGCAGCGCTATGATGGCGCGACGGTAGTGATAAAACTGGGTGGTCATGCCATGGGTAGCGATGATGCCATGGAAAGTTTCGCGCGTGATGTTGTGCTGATGCAGCAGGTCGGCATTAACCCGGTCATCGTCCACGGTGGTGGTCCGATGATCACCGGGATGTTGGAAAAGCTGGGCATTCAATCCGAATTTAAGGATGGCAAACGGGTAACCGACGCGGCGACCATGGAGGTGGTCGAAATGGTTCTGTCGGGCACTGTGAATAAAAGGATTGTGCAGGCCATCAATGCGCAGGGCGGTAAGGCCATTGGAATTTCCGGCAAAGATGCAAATTTGATGGAATGCGATTTTGAGGACCCTGATCTTGGATTTGTCGGTAAGCCGACCAAAGTTAGCCCGGACTTTTTACGCAACCTGGCAGACGCCGAAATAATTCCGGTTATTGCTCCGGTTGGTGCTGGTCAGAACGGCGAAACATTTAACGTCAACGGTGATACTGCGGCAGGGGCAATTGCCTCGGCGCTTAAGGCTGATCGATTATTGCTGTTGACTGACGTGGCCGGGGTCAAAGACCAAAATGGCGAAGTTATAACCGACCTTGTTGCCGATCAGGTCCGTCAATTGACCAAAGACGGGGTTATCGATGGTGGGATGATTCCCAAAACTCTGACGGCGCTGGCAGCCTTGGATGGCGGCGTGCGTGCTGTGGTCATTCTGGACGGGCGAGAGCTTAACGCTTGTTTGCTGGAGCTGTTCACCGAACAGGGCGCTGGTTCGCTTATTCGCGGTTAGATCACGGTTTCGTTGCCCCGGTTGCGACGTGGCAGAATTCGCACTAATTCTTCCCCATGGAAAATGAAGCAACATACCGACTTGGCGTCTTCGTCGTTTTATTCCTGCTGTTTGCAGGACTGGAAACACTGTTCCCAAGAAAATCGCGTACTCAGCCACGCCCCACCCGATGGTTCACCAACTGGGGTTTGATCATCATTGATTCAATTGCCCTGCGCCTCATGGCGGTTGTTATCCCCTTGCTGGCAGTAGGGGCCGCGATCGACGCCGGTAACAAAGGTTATGGCGTGTTCAATCAGGTCGACTGGAACATTTGGGTTGAGGCAGTACTGGTTATTCTGTTGTTCGATTTTGCAATTTGGTTTCAGCACCTTATCACACATAAAGTCCCGTTGCTCTGGCGGTTACACAGGGTGCATCACGCAGATCGGGATATTGATGTGACGACAGCGATCAGGTTTCATCCGGTTGAAATTTTACTGTCGATGTTGCTGAAAATTGGGCTGGTTTACTTGATCGGCCCGGCGGCCTGGGCAATCATTGCCTTCGAAATCATCCTGAACGGCACCGCCATGTTCAACCACGCAAATATCAAACTGCCACTTGGCGTTGATGCCGTTGTGCGCAAGGTTCTGGTTACGCCGGACATGCATCGGGTTCACCATTCGGATAAGAGATCCGAGCATGACAGCAACTATGGCTTTTCCCTGAGCATCTGGGACCGGATGTTTGGCACCTATATTGCGCAACCGGAAGACGGGCATGACGACATGACGATTGGATTGCAATGGCAAGATGATGCGCCGTCAAAATTGGGGTGGAGCCTGTTTCTGCCGTTTCAGAAGAAGTAAGATTGCGGCTTTCGGGCTCTGGATAAATCCGCCATTCTTTGGGATATGGTCAAACTAAGCGAAATCACCGATGCAGCCCGAAAGCACTGCCTTGATGTTTTTGGTGTACTTGCGGCTTTGCCAGATGACCCGGTGCCAAAGGGTACCAAGTCTATTGTATTGCTTGGCCCGCGAGAGCCGGGGTTCTGGTCGCATTTCACGGCTCAGCCTGAATTCAGTGACAAAGAACCTGATCCGTTAGACCGCTGGTCATCGCGTGTCATTACGCAGATGGTCTCTGATCAAAGTGGCGCCACGATACTACCGTTCGGTGGCCCGCCCTATGCGCCGTTCATTTCTTGGGCGCTGCGGTCTGGGCGGGCGTGGAATTCGCCTGTTTCGCTACTGGTGCATGACACCGCTGGCCTGTTCGTATCCTTTCGCGGAGCGATTGCCCTGCCCTATACCTTTGCATCGTCAATAGGCGGTTCCAGCCCTTGTGACAGCTGTATAGGGCAGCCTTGCCTGACTGCCTGCCCTGTCGTTGCACTAACGCCTGCCGGTTACGACCTTCAGGCATGCCACGAATTTCTGGATACAAAGCCTGGTAGCGATTGCATGGATGCTGGATGCGCCGTGCGACGTGCTTGTCCTTTATCCAAATCCTATGGCAGACTTGCTGCACAGTCTGCCCATCACATGAAGGCCTTTCACAAATGTCCAAGCGATTGATCCTGATACGCCATGCCAAATCTGACTGGGATACCCCGGCGGACGGCGACTTTGCCCGTCCGCTTAACCAACGGGGGCGAGAGGCGGCAACGAAGATCGGCCAGTGGCTGGCAGCGCACGGGTACCTGCCTGATCTGGTATTGTGTTCGTCCGCTGTGCGGACGCGGGAGACCTACGGGCGCATCGCATCTGAGACTGGTGGAAACCAGCAAGTTGAGTATTTAAAAACGCTTTACCTCGCTGCACCCGAAACGATGCTACAGGAAATATCCGAGGTTACGGATGTAGCAACGGTGATGTTGGTCGCCCATAATCCGGGCAGTGCAATATTGGCTAACGCCTTGGCAGAGGCAGCGCCCGCGCATCCCCGCTTTGATGATTACCCAACAGCCGCGACGGCAGTATTTGAGTTTGATGTGCTGGACTGGCAAAATATTCGCCCCGGAATGGGGCAAGTTGTTGATTTTATAGTGCCCCGTGATCTGAATTGAACCCAATAAAAAGGCGCCCGGAATTCAGGCGCCTTTTTGTTGTGCTGTAATTTGGAAGTTCCGGATCAGTGGCCCAATATCTGGCTGAGGAACAGCTGGGTACGCTCCGATTTTGGATTGTTAAAGAATTCCTCTGGTTCGTTTTGCTCAACGATCTGGCCGGCATCCATAAAGATAACCCGGTTCGCTACCTGACGGGCAAAGCCCATTTCGTGGGTCACAACGATCATTGTCATGCCGTCTTCGGCAAGGTCGATCATGATGTCCAGAACCTCTTTGATCATTTCCGGGTCAAGCGCCGAGGTTGGTTCATCAAACAGCATAATACGGGGTTTCATGCACAGGCTGCGGGCAATCGCCACCCGCTGCTGCTGACCGCCAGACAACTGGCCCGGAAACTTTTCCGCCTGTTCCGGGATCTTGACCTTTTCCAGAAAGTGCATCGCGGTCGCTTCGGCTTCTTTTTTGGGTGTCTTGCGTACCCAGATTGGTGCCAGCGTTAAATTGTCGAGGATCGACAGGTGCGGAAACAGGTTAAAGTGCTGGAAGCACATGCCAACTTCGGACCGGATTTTGTCGATGTTTTTCAAGTCTGACGATAGTTCGGTCCCGTCCACAATGATTGAACCCTGCTGATGTTCTTCCAGCCGGTTGATGCAACGGATCAGTGTCGATTTACCGGAACCCGAAGGCCCGCAAACCACGATCCGTTCCCCTTCGTTCACCGTCATGTTGATGTCCTTGAGTACGTGGAAAGCCCCGTACCATTTGTTCATCCCGGAGATTTGAATGGCGACCTGATCGGACACCTTCATTTTTGAGCGATCAATTTCGCGTTCTGTTACTTGAGACATTTATTAGGCTCCTAAACTTTAGTGTCCGGTCCTGAGCTTGCGCTCAAGATACATGGAATAACGTGACATGGAAAAACAGGCGAACCAGAACAACACCGCAACAAATGCGTAAAGTTCCCAGACGATACCGTTCCATTCCTGATTGGCGCGAATGGCTGTTGAAAGACCAATGGGGTCTAACAATCCAATGATCGACACCAGCGTGGTGTCTTTGAACAGGCCAATGAAGTTGCTCACGATATTTGGGATGGAAATTTTCAGCGCTTGCGGCATGATGATTAGTCGCGTCGCCTGCCAATAGTTCATCCCCAATGCGTCTGCTGCTTCGTACTGCCCTTTTGGCAAGGCGGCCAAACCTCCACGGATTACTTCGGCCATATAGGCTGATGCAAACAGCGTCACCATGATCATCACTCGTAAAACGAGGTCAAAACTGGTGCCCGGAGGCATGAAGTAGTTCAGCAAGGTAGAAGCCACGAACAGCAGCGTGATCAATGGAACGCCACGAATGAATTCGATAAAGCCCACGCATATGGATTTCACCACGAACAGCGGCGATTGCCGCCCAAGGGCAAGCAATATGCCTATTGGCAGGGAAAGCGTGATCCCGGTGATCCCGATAAGAACCGACAGGGTGAACCCACCAAGCTGGTCGCTGTCGATTGATTCAAGCCCAATAGGGATGATGCCATGAACCAGGTCTGCAAACCCGCCCGCCGCAAATATCCACCAAAGAAGTGGGAGGATGATCGCAGCAATTGACCCGGCAAGAGAGCCGATAATCGGACCTAAAACTGACGGGGCAAAATAGCCAATCACGAACCCGAGCATTACGCTGATTGGCAACCAGATTGAACCACCCCAAACCAGCCAAAATGCCAGAAATGGGAAGATTGCTGTGAACATCAGCATCTTGCGTGGGAACCTGTCAAACAGGACTGGTGCGATTGCTACGAACAAAAGGAAGAAAGCAAGTATCGGACGCCAGTACAATTCTTTCGGATAAAACCCGAACAGCAACTGGTTGTAACGCTCATTTATCACGGCCCAACAGGCGCCTTCGGTATGTTCACCATAGGCAGCTTTGATTGCCTCTCGGCATTCACCAAGAGAATTGGCCGTCCAGCTGGATTGAAAAACCCAGGGTAAAATGCCGCTCAGGACATAATATAGGAAATATAAGGAAATAAGCGTCAGCAACCCGTTTCCAACGCTTGAGAACATATTTACCCGTAACCAATGGATGATTCCGGTTTCACCCGAAGGTGGCTCTTGCTCTCCGAGCATTTCGGTGCGGACATAAGAAATATCAGTCATTCTACCGCTCCTTCATTTTGATTGATTCATTGTACCAATTCATCAACAACGACACCGTTATTGATATCACCAGATAACAAGCCATCAATAGGATCAGGCTTTCCATCTCTCGCCCGGTCTGGTTCAGCGTGATACCACCCAGTGTACCGGTAATGTCCATGTACCCCACAGCGATAGCCAATGAAGAGTTCTTGGTCAGGTTTAGGTATTGCGAGATCATCGGCGGGATGATCACCCGCAGGGCCTGTGGCAATACCACCAGCGACATCGTGCGACCGGGGCGCAGGCCCAGGGCGAACGCTGCTTCTGACTGACCGTGTGACACCGCTTGGATACCTGCACGAACCGCTTCGGCAATGAAGGCCCCTGTATAGATCGACAGGGCTAACCAAAGAGCGATTAACGAATTTCGAATAACATAACCGCCAGCAAACCGGAATTTTTCCATCACCGGGTATTCAAGTGTAATGGGCTGTCCCATCACGAAGAAAACCAGCAAGGCGGGAATAATCAGAATGCCCAGTTTGATCCAGAAAGTAGGAAGCGTCTGCCCTGTTGAAGCCTGACGTGCCTTGGCCCAGCGACCAAAAACAAAAATCCCAATGATCGAAAGAATAAAGGCTGCAACAACAATCATCGAGCCATCGCCGAAAACCGGGCTGGGAACAAAAATACCAGCGTTGGTAATAGCTACTGATTCTCCCAAGATAAGGCTGGATGCCGGATTATCGCCCCTGAAAGACGCGATTTTTGGCAGGCTTTCGATTAGCACCGCCATCGTCAGCAAAATCCACAGCAACACCGGTACGTTGCGCACGATCTCGATGTAGAAAGTCATGATGCGTGAAACGATCCAGTTGTTTGACAGTCGTAAGACCCCTGCCAAAACACCTATGAACGTCGCCGTGATGCACCCAAGAACCGCAACCAGGAGTGTATTCAAAATACCAACCAGTGCAGCCCGTCCGTGTGACATTTGGCTGTTATATTCAATTATTTTCTGATTGATATCGTACCCGGCAGGTTGCGATAGAAACTTAAAGCTAATTGGTTTGCCAAGGGCGGCCAAATTATTTGCCGCATTGCTAAGTAACCAAGCTATCGCAAGCATGAATAACATGAGCGCTATTACCTGTATGGTAATCGAGCGATAGCGTGAATCGTATATCAGCATACTTAGCCGAAAAGTCGGCGATGCTGTCTGGTCGGCCATAGCCATGGCGTAACCCCCTGTTGCAGATTGATCCTGTGAAGCGTCTGTGCGATGCGGTTTATCCGCGTCTGCGCGCTGTCATCATCAATCTAAATTGTGTTGGGTAAAAAATATTGGGGCGCACCAATTGGCGCGCCCCAAGTAGTTGATCAAATCAACGGAACGGAGGTGAGTAAATCAAACCACCGTTTTTCCACTGCGCGTTAAGTCCGCGAGCAAGGCCAATTGAGGTGCTTTCACCAATGTGAGTTTCGAAAATCTCACCGTAGTTGCCGCCAACAGCCAGAGCGTTTTTCGCCCAGTCAGCGCTTAGACCCAGCATACCGCCCAAGTCACCTTCAGTGCCCAGAAGACGGTTGATTTCTGGATTGTTCGTGCCGTTAGACATTTCTGCCAGGTTGGCAGATGTCACGCCCAGCTCTTCAGCTGTGATCAGTGCGTTCAGAGTCCAGCGAACGATGTCGCCCCACTGGT
>CAZRHV010000104.1:0-5185 GCA_964599985.1 uncultured Marinosulfonomonas sp.
TGAAGCCCTGACAGATTACCTTTGTGTGTTCGTCGATGAGTATGGCCATCTTGAAACATGATCCTTCTTTATGTGCCCCGAAAGGGCGGGTTATTCAGCAGGGCAATTGCGCGCCCCGTGTAAGCGGAGACATGAGCGCGACAAGTTGCGTGCTCATATCAGTATGATTAACAATTATTTGTGCATCCCCGCCGGTCAGCGCAGTGTTCCAGCTTTGCGCCGCTCCGGTAGCGAGGTTTTGCAATTGGGTTGGGGCAGGCAGGGACAGCGATGTGCGCAAGGCCGTTGCTATGTCTTCGGCGTATTCCGGGTCGGTTTCCGGGATATCCAGCGTGACCGAAAATTGCGCGCCAATGGGTGTGTTTTCAACGGCGACAGTCAGCAGGGAATGGCCCTGAATATCTGAATACACGATGTCGACGTAGTCAGCGTCGAATTTGGTTTGAGCTGTTTCAGTGTACCCGAGATCAGCGGCAAGGGTCGCGATGTGTTGCTGGCAAGGAAGGAGGTTGGCGGTGGCGACGAATGCGGAGGCAGCATCGGGGGCTGCGGGCATAGCCGTAGCTGTCGAACTTAGCACAAGCAGAACGCAATATGACAATGCGATACGGGCGTTAGACATCGGAAAAGACCTTGTGAGATATTACCGATTGATAAAACGAATTAAATATTGCTTTCAGGATCTTGCGACCGGCCATCCCCAAACCGGAACTGGAAACTAAATATCTGTATGATTTGTCCATCTATAATGCCCGCGTGAGAAGAGCGTTGATATTGTCGTCAACTGGCAATCGAAACGGATTTAGCAGTTTAACAACAAGACCGGCTTTGGCCGATATTCGTTTCAGATCGCTAATAGTGAAGTAATTTACATGGTCCGGATATCGAAATCCGCACCATTTATTGCCAAACATTTTGCGATTTAGTGATCCATAATTGGGCACCCGAACATAGATTGCGCCATCGCGGTTTAATACGCGTGATGCACCTTTTAGCACCGTCAGCGGGTCCTGTTCATGTTCGAGATACGATCGCATGACGATGCCGTTGAAAAAATCAGGTTCAAATTCCCAGATAGCCTCGGCTCCGGGCCCGTGAATGCAATAGCCCCCGGATTTACGCATTTCCTGATCGCCAGCCCGGGCCAGTTCCTGCGAAATTTCGATCCCAAAATGCTTGAAACCTTTCAAGCGCTCAGGAGATTTTGCACATCCGATATCAAGAATATTTCCCCCGCCAAACCAAGCTGAATACCTTTGTCCGTTTGGTTTTCGGAACCAATTGTGGCGGGCCCTGGTTGCAACATCCAGACGATAGGCAATTGGGCTTTCCTGAATTCTGCGTTCATGTTCGCTAACATAAGTTTTTTCCCAGGCAAACTCTTCTACAAGCGCCGCGTAGCCAGGGGGATTTCTTAAATAAATGTGCTTACACGCGTTACATGCCGCCAATATCCAGTGGTCCCGGCAATAATTTGTCACAGGCACGGCTTCTGTTTCACTGCAAATTGGGCAGCTACGATGTTCCATTACCCTTTCACCGCCGCCACGATCTTCTCCGCAGCATCCGACAGATCATCCGCCGCGATCACCCCAAGGCCGGAGCCATTGATGATCTCTTTGCCTTTCTCGACATTGGTGCCTTCCAATCGCACCACCAATGGCACCTTCAGGCCGACTTCTTTTACGGCCGCCACTACGCCCTCGGCGATCACGTCACAGCGCATGATGCCGCCGAATATGTTCACCAGAATGCCTTTGACTTGCGAGTCCGAGGTGATGATTTTGAACGCCTCTGTCACTTTTTCTTTGGTAGCGCCGCCGCCGACGTCGAGGAAGTTAGCGGGGGAAGAACCGTAAAGTTTGATGATGTCCATCGTCGCCATTGCGAGGCCAGCACCGTTGACCATGCAGCCAATTTCGCCCTCCAGCGAGATGTAGTTCAGGTCGAACTTGGAAGCTGCCAGTTCCTTGGGGTCCTCTTCGGTTTCATCGCGCAGTGCTGCTATATCGGCGTGGCGATAGATGGCGTTGCTGTCGAACGCCATCTTTGCGTCCAGGCACTTCAAATCGCCCTCATCCGTCACGATCAGCGGGTTGATCTCGAGCATTTCGCAGTCTTTTTCGACGAACATTTTATAGAGCGTGCCCATTAGCGCCACGCATTGCTTGATCTGGCGACCGGTAAGGCCCAGTTCAAACGCTATGCGCCGACCATGGAAACCCTGATAGCCGGTGGCCGGGTCAACACTGAACGACAGGATTTTGTCAGGGGTGTTATGAGCGACCTCTTCGATGTCCATTCCGCCTTCGGTCGAGCAGACAAAAGACACCCGGCTGGACTGGCGATCAACCAGCAATGCGAGGTAGAATTCATGTTCGATCCCGGCGCCATCTTCGATGTAGATGCGGTTGACCTGTTTGCCAGCGGGGCCGGTTTGTTTGGTGACCAATGTACGGCCCAGCATCTTGGTGGCTTCATCGGCGGCTTCGGCGACGGATTTGGTCAGGCGTACACCGCCTTTTTCACCTGCATCGGCTTCCTTGAAAGTTCCTTTGCCACGGCCTCCTGCGTGTATCTGCGCTTTAACCACCCAAAGTGGGCCGTCGAGTTGCCCGGCGGCGGTTTTTGCTTCTTCGGCGCGTAATACCACACGTCCGTCTGACACTGGTGCGCCGTAAGATTGCAATAGCGCCTTGGCCTGATATTCGTGAATGTTCATAGGGTCGCCTTCGTGCTGAAATAATTTCCCTGACATTGCACACAGGAAAATCATGAATAAATGGTTTTTATCCGTTATCGCAGAAACTTGAGTGAAAAAAAGACGTATGTGATCACACCGATTAAATGTGTGATCACATATTAGGTACAAACCAATAATCAAGTCGGCGTTTAGCCTATTATCAACGAAAAAAGCCGGGCGATTATTGCCCGGCCTTTTTTTAGGTCATCGTGATATTTCTAGCCAAGCTTGCTATCAATCGCTTTACAGGCCTCAACCAGGCCTTTCACCGCATCAACGGATTTATCAAACATCGCTTGCTCATCTTTGTTGAGCTTGATGTTGACCACCCGTTCCATGCCGCCAGCACCGATGATGGTAGGCACGCCGACATACATGCCTTTGAGGCCCAGCGCGCCGTCAACATAAGCCGCGCAGGGCAGCATACGTTTCTGGTCTTTCAGGAAGGCTTCAGCCATTTCGATGGCGGATGTGGCAGGGGCGTAAAACGCCGAGCCGGTTTTCAGCAACCCAACGATTTCCGCGCCGCCGTCGCGGGTGCGCTGGACGATGGCATCCAATTTGTCCTGCGTGGTCCAGCCCATGTCGACCAGATCCGGCAGTGGAATGCCGCCAACAGCGGAATAGCGCACCAAGGGAACCATCGTATCGCCGTGGCCGCCCAGAACAAAGGCCGTTACGTCCTTCATTGAAACTTCGAATTCGAGGCTAAGGAAGTGACGGAAACGCGCACTGTCCAGAACACCGGCCATGCCGACGACTTTTTCGTGTGGCAGGCCGGAATATTCGCGCAGCGCCCAGACCATCGCGTCCAAAGGGTTGGTGATGCAGATCACAAACGCATCTGGCGCGTGGGCTTTGATACCTTCGCCGACGGATTTCATAACTTTCAGGTTGATGCCCAGCAAGTCATCGCGGCTCATCCCCGGTTTACGCGCGACGCCAGCGGTGACGATGCACACATCTGCGCCAGCGATGCCTTCGTAACTGGTTGTGCCAGACATTGCGGCATCAAATTTGGCCGAGGGGCCTGCTTCGGCGATATCAAGGGCTTTGCCCTGCGGTACGCCGTCAGCGATATCAAATAGTACAACGTCGCCTAGTTCTTTCATTGCAGCTAAATGGGCGAGTGTACCGCCAATTTGTCCGGCACCGATGAGGGCGATTTTGGGTCTGGCCATTTAAGGACTCCATCCATGTTAGGTCGCGCGCTGGTTGCCTAGCCATTCATGCGAGTGGGCGCAAGGGTGCTGCACTGCGGCAATGGTCGGGAAATTTGATTGCTGTGGTGTAAATGTCTTTGCACGTATATCAATTTCGACAGTTTGGCAGGGCGAACACTATAATTACAATTGATATAACTTTTTTCGCCCTCGCGATCCCGGCGGTGATTTTTGCCGGCCTTTCCAAGGGGGGATTCGGATCTGGGGCCGCATTTGTCGCTACGCCTTTTCTGGCGCTGATACTGGATCCGGCGCAGGCAGTAGGATTAATGTCGCCGCTTTTGATGCTGATGGATGTTGGCGCGCTACAGCCCTGCTGGAAGAATTGGGACTGGGCGTCAGCGCATGCGCTGAATATCGGTGCGGTGCCCGGGATATAGCTTGGGGGCGGCGCTGTTTCGGCTAACCGACCCGGATGTCTTCAGACTACTGATCGGTGTAATTGCGGTTGCTTTTGTGGCCTATCAGGCGGCGAGGGCGACTGGTTGGTTGCGCCCTGCACAGCGGAAGATGTCGGACAGGCTGGGGATGATTTTGGGCATTACCGCCGGGTTTACCAGTTTTATCAGCCATGCCAGAGGGCCACCGGCGGCGATATTTCTGCTGTCGCGGGAATTGGGAAAGACCGGTTTTCAGGCCACGGCGGTGATTGTATTTTGGGCAATTAATTTGCTGAAATTTGCGCCTTACGCAATGCTTGGGATTTTCAGCAAGGAAACGTTGTTGGCGGATCTTTATCTTGTACCGGCGGCGTTGTTTGGTGTCTGGACCGGAGTACGGTTTCACCGGGTAGTGCCTGAAAAGTTATTCTTTTCATTGACCTACCTGTTCTTGCTAGCCACAGGTAGCAAATTGATATGGGATGCACTGAGCTGATCCCCAAAACACGCCGCAATTCAAATCAGGCGTCGTTTCCAGGAATTGCCGGGGCTTCGACAAGCGTTTCAAAGGCTTGCCCGGCGGCCACGATACAGGAAACGCCTGACGGCATAGTTGCGATGATGGTCCAGCTGCCCGACTGGGTTGAGGCGAAAACCTCGACCATTGTATTGTTGGTGCCAAGCCCGATGGATTGACGAGTTTCACCATATTTGCTGCTTAGGCGTTCTACCACGACGTCACGTTCAGCGCAGTTGCGCGTGGTTTGTGCAAAAGCGTGTTGGGTGGCGAGGATCAGCGCACCGACGCCCAGAGAGAGTGCAAGAATTTGGCGTTTCAT
>CAZRHV010000104.1:5285-6755 GCA_964599985.1 uncultured Marinosulfonomonas sp.
GAGCCGTTGTTGATGTCGCTGCAAATGGCGCTGTTGGGTGCGCGGGCTGCCGGGATTGTCTGCGTGGATGGGGTATTTAATGCCTTTAAAGACACCGACGGATTACGGGTAGAGTGCGAACAGGGTCGAGATTTGGGGTTTGACGGCAAGACGTTGATCCATCCGGCACAAATTGAGATTGCAAATGCAGTTTTTGCGCCCTCCGAGGCGGAAGTTGATCTTGCGCGTCGCCAAATTGCAGCATTTGAGGATGCCAAGGCGCAGGGTAAAGGTGTGGCCGTCGTGGATGGTCAGATCGTAGAGAATCTGCATATTGAAACCGCGCGGGCTGTACTGCTAAAGCTGGGCGCAATAAATGCGAACAGGGGGAAATAACATGTCGTTACTTATTATTGGTCTGATGCTTTGGACGGTGGCACATTTTTTCAAGCGGGCTGCGCCAAATGCGAGGGCGGGCCTGAGCGATAAACTGGGTGAAGGTGGCGCGCGTGGTTTGATGACTGTGCTGATATTGGCGTCGGTCGTGATGATGGTGATGGGTTATCGTGCGGCCCCGGTTGATATTGTGTATGAAGTGCCAGCTTGGGGCGTTCCGGTGAATAATACGTTGATGCTGGTGGCTGTGGCGCTGCTGGGCATGGGCAGTTCCAAAGGGCGGGCGCGGTCGTGGGTGCGACATCCGATGCTGCTGGGTTTACTTGTATGGGCGGCGGCACATTTGTTGGTAAACGGCGATTTGGCGTCGATTGTGTTGTTTAACGGGTTGGCGGCCTGGGCACTGATTTCGATGTCTTTGATAAATTTACGGGAAGGTCCGTGGGAGCGCCCCGAACCCGGCCCGGCCAGTGGTGACGTTAAGTGGCTGGTGATCAGTGCTGTGGTTTTTGCGGTGATTGCAGGATTGCATATCTGGATCGGCCCGTCACCGTTTGGAGGGTGAAATATGAAAGCCTATCGATTGCTGACCGAGGATGACACGTCCGAGTTTTGCCACAAGGTAACCGAGGCGCTGGCCAAAGGTTGGGATTTGCATGGCAGTCCGGCTTATGGGTTTGACGCTGGTACCGGCAAGATGCGGTGCGCGCAGGCAGTGGTGAAGGATGTGGTTGGTGAGTATTCACCTGAAATGAAACTGGGACAGTTGTGAAGACCAATCCGGGGCGATTTTTTGAGGATTACAAGGTGGGTGAGGTGATTACCCACGGGGTTCCACGAACGGTGTCTGGTGGTGAGCGTGCACTTTACCATGCGCTCTATCCTGCGCGACATGCTTTGTATTCTTCGGACCAGTTTGCGGCTGATTGTGGGCTTCGTGCGGCTCCGCTGGATGATCTGATTGTGTTCCATATTGTATTTGGCAAAACCGTGCCGGACATTTCGCTGAATGCTTTGGCAAATTTAGGATATGCTGAGGCGCGATGGTTGCTGCCGGTTTATCCCGGAGATACGCTTCGGTCTGTCAGCGAAGTT
>CAZRHV010000105.1:0-6471 GCA_964599985.1 uncultured Marinosulfonomonas sp.
GCCTTAGCCGCCAGAACCGATACATGGTGGCGGCGCACCAACCAGACCAGCGATGTTATCAGCATCATCACCCAGGCATTGATCGCGATCATCGCACTTGGCACATGGATATAGATAATCTTAACCGTCGCCCCCATGCGGTAATCGTCTGGTGTAAAGAAATAGCCCCAGATTATTCCAACACTTAGCGCAACAATCGCCAGCACAACAAATACCGGCACCAGACGTCCGGTCCAGCCCATGAAAAGTTTCGGATTTGCGTATTTCCAGATCGACATATCTGCTTCCTAGCCCGAAAGTTCCCAAGCTGCCATACACAACGCGTTTACCCCCTAGCGCAGATTGACGCGGATCGCCGCAGCGGCTGCAAAAGGCAGCAACGCAATCGCCCCAAAAGTGATCCCTGCCAGCATTAACAAGGGTGTTCCGGTTGCCAAGCCTTCTGCCCCACGCCGCGCGGCTTCGGTACCGTAGATCAGCGTTGGTACATACATTGGCAGCACCAGCAGCGATAATAACAGCCCGCCGCGTTTTAAGCCTACAGTCAGCGCCGCGCCAAACGCACCGATCATTGACAAGGCCGGTGTGCCGATTGCCAGAGACACAACCAGCCAGAAATACCCCTGCCCCGGCAGGTTCAAAAACACTGCAAAAACCGGTGCTGCCAAGGTCAGCGGCAGGCCCGAAGTCAGCCAGTGCGCCAGCCCTTTGACCAGCACCACAGTTTCCATTGGGATCGGTGCTGTAGCCAACAGATCCAGTGAGCCATCCTCATAATCCAACTGGAAAAGCCGGTCCAGCGACAGCAGGCAGGCCAGCAGTGCCCCGAGCCACAATATCCCCGGCGCAATTTTCGACAGCAAGACCGAATCCGGTCCTACACCAAATGGCACCAGTAAAGTTACCACCAGAAAGAACGCGAGCCCAAGGCCAAAGCCACCCCCGGCCCGCATCGCCAGTTTCAGGTCTCGTGTAAGTAGGCGGATCATGTGAACGCCTCATCAAAACCATCGGTGCTGAATGTGGATTTGGCGCGATACCGGGCGATATCCAGCGTGTCGGCCTTGACGCCTAAATCAATATGGGTTGCAATTAACGCCGATCCGCCGCCCGCCAGATGCGCCGCTATTGCTGCGCCAAACATCGCCACACTATCCGTGTCCAACGACACCGTCGGTTCATCCAGCACCCAAACAGATCGCCCGGTCACCAACAATCGCGCCAGTGCGAGACGGCGTTTTTGACCGGCCGACAGGTTTTGCGCCACCCGCCCCGTTAATCCAACCAAATCAAACGCTTCCAAGGCCGGTTGAATAGACCCGGCCCCATATATCCCGGCCCAGAAATCCAGATTGTCTTCGACACTTAGTGTCGCCTTTAACCCGTCCGCGTGAGCCCCGTAAGCTATCGCATCCGGCCCGATATGAACTGCACCCCCGGCAGGTTGCTGCAAGCCCGCAACTGTGCGCAGCAACGTGGTTTTTCCCGATCCGTTCGGCCCATGCAGGATCAGTGCCGCCCCCACTGGCAGCGTGAAATTCACACCTTCCAGCACCGGCACGCCACCACGTTCACAGGACAGGTTTTCAACGGTTAATTCCATGACACCCGCTTACCCCATCAGATGCGTGGCGAAAAGCCGGTTCAGACCGGGAGCAGCGCCAAGGCAACCCGGCGACCCTCTGACAAAAGCAAATTATAGGTCCGGCATGCTGTGGTCGAGGCCATGATCTCAACCCCGACTCCGGCCTCTTCTAGTTGTTCGCGGAATTTGGCGGGGATATGGGTGATATCTGCCCCGGTGCCGACAAGCAGGACGTCAATGTCGTCAGCAATGGCTACAAGCCTTTTGGTTTCCGAATAGCCCTGCCAGCTTTCGACACCCCGGGGATGAACCAAAATTGACCCCTTATACACCTGCCCGGCAACCCGAAAGAACCCCGGCCCATAGCCGTCTATCGGCAGGGCATCACCGAAAGATACCTCGTGGAATTTCAGACCCTTAGACATCGGGAAATATCGCGGTTCGCGCACGATCCACATAGTCCATCAGCGCCTTATCCCCCAGTAACCGCCGCCGCAGCGCCGTATCAGCAGGTGAACCAGCCGCCGCATCCAGCATCGGAGCAACGCTGGCGTCAGCCGCTGTTGGCTTATCACCAAACATGAACTTTTGCTTACCAATCTGGGTCGCAATCGCTTTCAGGTCTGCGTCAGCGCGTTGCAATTGTTCTTCAAAACTGTGCCGTCCCATCCCCTGGCCATGAAGCGACGATTTCACGCCTTTTCTGACTTGCTTGGTAACAAACCCACGTATCACCGCCGGGACTACATCAAAAAATTCTGCCTTCACATGCTCCCAGTTTTCATCATTCATCCAGCGATAGCTGACGCCGACAAAATACAGATGTTCTTCAACCATGCGAATAAAGGCACGACTGATGGCGCGGTCCCGTGCGGACAAGCCTTCGTCAAAATCATATGGCAGCGTAGTCTCCAGATGCTCACGGATCGCATCACTGTCAGCAATGGTCAGTTCGCCATCCAGAAGAACCGGCAATTTACCTTTTGGCGACTTGCGCGGATCCCCCAGTATCGTTTCATATTCGACGCCAGCCATTTTCAGCAGGCACATGGCCTTGGTGCTGAACGGGCTGGCACTGGGCGCCCCAAAAGCGGCAGGAAAGACGATTAAGCGCATCATAGGGGTATCCTTTTACAAAGGTGCTAATCGAAGAACGGTAACCCGGACAGCGCCGACACCGCAATGATCAGATAGGCGACTGTACGATAAACCCGTTCAGCCCCCGGTCGAAACATCCATGCCCCTGTCATGTTCCCGATCAGGTAAGGCACCGCCACTATCAGCCCCAGACCAATGGCCGAGCCGATCAACTGACCAAACGCCGCCATCACCAATAACATCATAATATCGGCCAGTATCAAATACAGCATCAGATTTGCGCGCACGACATGTGCTGCGCGGGCAGACGCCATATAAAGCATGATCACCGGCGGCCCAGCCAACCCGACGCTGCCGGCAAGCAGACCACTAAGGGCGCCAGAACCATAGATCATTGGGCGTGTAAGTGTTCCACGGTACCGCAGCCCGCTAACCAGCAAGGCCAGCAACAATAACGTGACCAACGACACGCCGTAGCGAAATAATTCCGGGGCCACTTGCGTCAGAGCGTAAACACCAAACGGCAATGCCACCACCATCCCCGCGCCCAATCGCATCACATCGCGCGGATGCCCCTCACGGATAGAACGCGGCACATTCGGCAGTGGGCCGATCATATCCATGACCACCATCGTCGTCAGCGCTTCAAATGGGGAAAGAAACTGCCCGGCAACCGGCAGATAAATCATAGCCGTGCCAAAGCCCGAGAAACCGCGCACAATACCGGCAACCAGTGCCGCCGCCAGCAACCACGTCAGCCCCGGCGTTGCCGTGAGCGACGCAATTAGTTCAGGCATCTACGTTGGCGTATTGGGTTCCGGCGTTGGCATCCGGTTTGGACCAGTCGCGTTTCACCCCGAGATAAAGCAGGATATTTGTGGCCACAAACACCGAAGAATACGTCCCGACAATCACGCCCCAGGTCATCGCAAAGATAAACCCGCGGATCACATCGCCGCCCAAAACCAACAGCGAAATCAGCGCCACTAGTGTTGTCACCGATGTCATTACCGTACGCGCCAGCGTGTCATTGATCGACAGATTCAGCACGCCCTTCAGGTCCATCTTTTTAAACTTGCGCAAGTTCTCCCGCACCCGGTCAAAAACCACCACGGTATCGTTTAGCGAATAGCCCACAATGGTCAGCAGAGCCGCGATGATCGCCAGATCAAACGGTATCTGGAACAGCGAAAATATCCCGATGGTCAGCACCACGTCATGGATCAGCGCCGCAACTGCGCCCAGGGCGAATTGCCACTCAAAGCGCAGCCAGATGTAGAAAAGCACCGCTCCTATCGCCGCGACCACCGCAAGAATTGCCGTCTGCACCAGTTCACCGGATACCTTCGGGCCTACGCTTTCCACCGAAGGAAACGTGATCACCGGGTCAACACCCTGCAAGGCTGCTTCAACCGCCAGAATGGTTTCAGCGGCAATGCTTTCGTCGCCTTCCTGCGCCTCAAAGCGGATCATCGACACATGCTGATCAGCCGCAAAAGTCGGGTCAAACACTTGCGTAATCGTCACGTCCCCAAGGCCAAGCGGCTGCAATGCATCGCGGTAAACACCGACATCAATAGCCTGCGTGCTTTCGGTACGGATCGTGGTGCCGCCTTTGAAATCAATGCCAAAGTTCAGCCCCATGATTAAATACAGCACCATGGCCAGAACCATCATCAGCATCGACGCACCAAGGGTAACCTTGGACGCCTTGAAAAAATCGACCTTTGTTTCAGTTGGGACAAGTTTCAAACGCATCTGCTTAAACCTCGATTGTCTTGGGTCGTTTACGTTCAAACCACATCACGATGATCAGCCGGGTCACAAAAATCGCCGTGAAAACAGAAGTCATGATGCCCAGCCCCAGTGTCACCGCAAATCCGCGCACCGGGCCCGAGCCCATAATGAACAGAATAACGGCCGTTATGAACGTGGTGATATTGGCGTCAATGATCGCGCTTAGCGCCTTTTCGTACCCCAGCTCAATGGCCCGGGCGGGGCCTTTTGCGGTCTTTAGTTCTTCTCGTATTCGCTCAAATACCAGCACATTGGCGTCAACCGCCATCCCGATCGTCAAAACGATCCCGGCAATACCGGGCAAAGTCAGCGTGGCGCCTATCATACTGAGCAGGCCAAAAATCATACCGACATTGATGATCAGTGCGACATTGGCAATCAGACCAAACCAGCCATAACTAAGCGCCATGAACACCAGAACTCCGGCAAAGGCGACCATGCTGGCAATCTTGCCGGCATCAATACTGTCCTGACCCAGTTCCGGCCCAATTGTGCGTTCTTCCAGAAATATCATTTCCGCAGGCAACGCCCCCGCCCGTAGCAGGATCGCCAGATTGGTTGATTCTTCAACTGTGAAGTTCCCTGAAATAATCCCTGACCCGCCCGAAATATGATCCCGTATTGTCGGCGCTGAAATCACTTCTTCATCCAGCACAATCGCAAAAGGAGAGCCGATATTCTCAGCCGTATAGGTGCCAAAATTACGCGCGCCTGTTGGGTTAAACCGAAAATTCACCGCCGGGCTGCCGTTTTGGTCAAACGCGGGCTGCGCATCCACCAGATCTTCACCATTCACCACCGGTGTGGCTTCGAGAATGTAAAACACCCCCTGCTCATCTATCGATGGATAAATAATCTGCCGCGCACCCGGGCTGGTTGCCCCGTCACTGGTGCGCCCAACAACCGGGTGAAATGTCAACCGCGCCGTGGTGCCAATCAACGCCTTCAGTTCTTCAGCTGAACCGATCCCCGGCACCTGTATCAGAATACGCCGATCACCTTGCCGCTGAATAGTGGGTTCGCGCGTGCCAACCTCATCCACGCGGCGCCGGATAATTTCCAAAGATTGCTGGACGGTGCGATCGTCTGTAGCCAGTTTTTCCGGCTCGGACAGGTTCACGATAATAATATCGCCCTCGCCGCGCACTTCTATGTCATTAGACCCAACCCCGGCCAGTGTCACCACAGGGCGCGCCAGACCACGCACCAGTTCCAATGCGCGAGCCATGCCGTCAGGCTGCGAAATCTTCACCCGCAATTCGTCCCCGGCCGAGGGTTGCCGACGTATTGTGCCCACTGTGGCGCGTTCATCCCGCAACACATCTCGCAGTTCGGGCCAATACCCGTCCATGCGATCGATATAGACATCTTCAACCCGAACCTCGGCCAACAATTGCGCGCCACCGCGCAGATCCAGCCCCAAGTTCACCAGCGAATTTGGCAACCACCCCGGCCAGCCGTCCCGCGCCGTTGCAAGTTCCGGCGTTTCGCCAGAATTTTCAATGGCGATCAGGGCGTCATTGTGGCCCTCAACCCGGGAATAAAAACCGTTCGGTATCGCAAAAGCCAGCCCCAACACGACCAGCCCCCAGATAACCACCCGTTTCCAAAGCTCAATTTGCAGCATTGTGCCTGCCTATTCTAACGGATCAGTCGGATACCGGTTCGGTTTTTGAAATAACTTGCGCAAGGGTTGATTTGACCACCCGTACTTTGACGCCGGATGCAATCTCAACTTCGATCTCATGGTCGTCTTTTACCTTGACCACTTTGCCCATGATGCCACCCTGTGTCACCACCTGATCACCCCGGCGCACTGCGGCCACCATGGCGTTATGGTCTTTCAGCTTCTTTTGCTGCGGACGGATCAGTAAAAAATACATGATCGCAAATATCAGGATCAGAGGAATAAAGCTGGTGAAAGCACCACCGGCCCCCCCGGCTGCTTGCGCATAGGCAGGCGTTACAAACATGGCATGTCCTTTTAGGTT
>CAZRHV010000106.1:0-6429 GCA_964599985.1 uncultured Marinosulfonomonas sp.
TGGTAGACGCACCAGATTTAGGTTCTGGCGCCGCGAGGCGTGGGGGTTCGAGTCCCTTCACCCGCACCATGCGTTCTTTTAACCTCCTGAAATGTATCGATTATATGTATTGATGGACTTCAGGCCACCTTTTCAGCCAGAAAATTTACCACGCTGCGTACTCGACCACATGCCAGAATATAGCCATCCACCTATCTTTCTGTCATCATGAAGAACGACATTTTCCTGCAGACAGGATTGGTAAAGCACTTGTTCCGACTGGACGAGTTTGCGCTGCCTACTTATGCTTCCTACAAATTTTCGAACGGACGTTTCAGATATTTACGTCCCAATAATAAACTTGAATTGTCGAGGCCGACTGACCCAATGCCTAAAGCTGACAAAGACCTCGGTTCTTTTTTGCTCCGCAAGCTGAACATTCAACAGGCCGATGATATTGTTCTTTTGGATGCAATTGCCCAGCAGGATGGCGATAGTCGTTCCATCAAATTTTTCTTCAAAGCTGATGCCGTCAAAGAGCCCATTCAGGTAGGGAAGGGATTGAAAGAGCGCCAGTTTCGGACCATCGCAAACGGGGCAATGCTGAGTTGCACCGCGACGGGAACAAGCGGACCGGTCAGCCTTATGATTGGTGATACCAAAATGGTTGTCGCCGTTCAGGCGCCTGAAACGGATCTGTTTGAGGGGATGAACGTCGGATGCGCTGTACGCAATGGTGAAGCGCTTGATGTTACATTGGCCTGGCTACGTTTCCATGTTGCGTCGCAGGGGATGGATGCGGCCCTGATCATTGACCGGGCACGCCCCGGCGAAAGTAAGAGTTTCGCCAAAAAGCTGAGACAGGGTGCGGGTAAAATCCCGGGGTTAAAGTGTATGGTATTGCTGGAAAGCGAAGTGCCATTGGGCCGAACTGATTTGCCACCAGAATCCCATCCGTTCAATGTTCACGGCGCCCCCGGTAAAGACCGGATGGAAATCCCGGCAAGCGACCCATGGAGCGCGCCGCTTGGTGATCTTTTGATCTACGAACTGGTGCGCGCCCGTTTTTTGGACAAGGCGCGCGCTGTCGCAAACATCGATATTTATGACCTGATCGATCCAGACCAGAACAAAAACGTATTTGATCTTGCCGTTAATTCTAAAACCGGGTGTATCTCGCTGGCAGGCACACAATGTTACCCTTGGCGCATTCGAAAGGGCCAAGCAGCTAAATTTGGCGACCATATTTGCGTGCCGTTCGATCCAGATGGGTTCCGGCGACGCTGGTGTGTTGCCCCGGAAATAGCAGAGGACAAGTCTGTTTGGCGGCTTATTCAGGTTGTAGGAACAGAACCGGATACCAATGAGACGGCCGGGTTTTTCCGTTACATGGCGTTGCGCCATCAGACACCGTCAGTTTCAAAGATTGTGCCCAAAGCCAGCCTGATCGAACATGACGGGTTGATCAAGCAGTCGATAAATACGTTCGCCCATAAACCGGTGCGTATGCCAGAAGAAAACCTAAGGAAATTAGCTAAGAATTCTGACAACACTACGATTGTTACGACCATGAAAAATGAAGGCCCATTCATACTGGAATGGATCGCCTATCATCGCGCAATCGGTGTTAAAAATTTCCTTGTGTACACAAATGACTGCACCGATGGCACCGATACGATGCTAAAGACATTGCAGAAAACCGGCTTTGTACAACATCGCGAAAACCCTTATTCGGGCGGCAAAATCAAACCGCAACAGGCAGCGCTGAAGGCTGCTGATGCCGAGCCGGTTGTTCAGGATTCCGACTGGTTGATTTGCATGGACGTAGATGAATTCATCAATATTCATGTCGGTGATGGGTGTCTGAGTGACCTGTTTAAAGCGGTAGGCGGTGCAAACATGATTGCATTAACCTGGCGTCTGTTTGGCAACGATGACATCCACGAATTTAACGATACGCCAATGTGCGCAGCCTTTACCAGTTGTGCCCCCAAATTGATCCGAAAGCCGCATCAGGCCTGGGGTTTTAAGACCCTTTATCGAAACCAGTCTATCTTTAAGAAGTTAGGGGTACATCGACCCAAAGGGCTTAAGCCGCAACTTTGGGAAGATATTAACTGGGTGAATGGGTCAGGTGATCCGATGCCAAACAATATGTTTAGAAATGGCTGGCGCTCAACCGTTTCGACCTATGGGTATGATCTGGTGACTCTTAACCATTATGCCGTTCGTTCGGCCGAGAGTTTTTTGGTAAAACGCGACCGCGGCCGGGTGAACCATGTCGATCGTGATCAGGGCCTGGCCTATTGGTTTCGAATGAACAATAACGCCGAAGAAGACCGATCCATACAACGAATGTTGCCGTTATTTCAGAAAGAACTGGCAAAGCTGATGGCCGACCCGGACATCGCAGCGGCACACATTTATTCAGTTGAAAAACACACCAAAAAAATAGCCGAGCTTAAATCCACCAAAAGCTATGATGCATTTTATAAGGAAATAACCGGCAACCGGATGAAGCGTTTATCACGTTTACATGCCCATTTCGGGGCGAACGTATTCCTTGCCGGCCCTGAGGTGATACCAGATGAGATTGCTGAAAAAGACCAAAGCGAAGACTTCTTTTTTACGGTCGAAAAGGGATTGACCGCTCATTAAGCTGAAACCCGGGCGACATATTTTGAAACCGCAAGAAAGACGCTGAAATCTTAGGCGGAAATGAACTCAACATCGGGTAAATTTTCTATTACTTCAGTATCGTACTCATAGCTCTCAGTCATTTCCTCAACCAGTTCTTCTGTCCAGCCAGGTAGGTCAATAACCTCTTCAACTGCGTCTTGGTCAACGAGTTTTTCCAAAAATGTAGCCTTAACTTCGCGCCGCTGCAAATCGTTAAGCTCGGGCCGGTCGTCAATGAATGCCTTTAGTTTTCCGAGGGCTTCTTGCGACATGATCCCGTTGATGATATCCAGTTCTCCCGCGAACCTGATTTTGGTGCTCAGGCCAGTTATCTTACTCATTATCGTTGACCAAATTGTAGGGGTATCTTCATTGCACCAAACGGTTATTGGACAATCGGGGTTTTGCTGTTGAATGTCGGTAACCACATCCGACCAACGAACCGAGTTCAGGTCAATCCCGTCAATAAATTTGTTATAGTTTTTTGCGGTTTGATTGGAAAACGCTTCGGGGATAAATGTTGCCGGGTTCCTGATTGCCAGAAATAATTCGCCGGGGTTTTCCGGAAACAGATTGCGAAGTTTGGCAACATTCCTGCCGGCATTTCGATAGAATAGCCCATTGTTAAACATCCACGAAGGTACGCCCATAAAATGACTGTTTGATATTATCAATCGGTCGACTTTTTGATCCTTGATTATCGTGCTCATCAGATTTTGCTGAATTTCCAGTTTTGCCGATTTGCCCGAAATTTCATTAAGAGCATCATTGATCAAGCTCCGGTAGGTTCCGGGACGCCGGATCATAACGCCCTTTTCCTTTAACAACACGGAGTCTTTTCTAAGGGACCACGTCAGTTGATCTTCATCCGTCTGGGGTGCGCCAAGGTGCAACGCTATCGTGATATTGGTGTTGTCAGCGCTCATTTGTCGGTGTCTTCAAACAGGGAAGTTTCTTTGTAGATGATCATGTTTAATAATTCATACCTCGGGAAACATAGCAAATTTCAAGACAACGTTTTCGAAATTCGTCGCGCCATATTTCTGAAAAACGGAGTGTCCTGTTGTCTGAGTGCAAAATTACAGACCTGCAACGCAAGTTTGTCGTGGCCCTTTTCCAGCGCCATATTTGCTAGTTCACGCTGAAAACGCGGAAATTCGTGGCGTTTACGCAATAGCCTGTGAAACGTGAATTTGTCCAGTTCGCCTGATATTGATTTCCCGGCTATTTCCTGGAGAATTCCCATTTGCGAAAGTGATGATCCCAGTCTATGGCCAAGCATTGGGCAGCGCCAATGGGTTACATTCTTTCCAGTAAACCGGGCGGCATGGGCGGTATCCGGCGCAACATACGGGTCATACATTAAGTGGACATGTTCTGCATTCTGGCTGGTTACAGATGCGTCACCGTAATGGTTCGAAAAGTCTCTGTCCCATGCCTTTTTATACCGCATTTCCCATGGAACAATATTCTTGTCCAACGTCGATTGCGGGCTAATTACAAAAACAGTTGAGCCAGGGGCCGCCGCAGAATACGCTGCCGCCGCATAGCCGCCCATTGATGCGCCATAAAATACAACACGCCTAAACTTATTGAAAAACCCGGTATCTCGCAGCCTGTCGAATTCGTCAGTCACCGCCTGATCCCGAAACCATGTCCAGCCATTGGCCATCACACCTAACATTGACCAGTTCCGAGACTCGATAAAACTAAACCCCCACGGCCGGCGTTCTTCGCGCTTTGTCATTGCAATATCGAGATTGTCAAAGGTGACAACCAGTGTGTCACCCCTTGGAACATACAAAAACGAATGCTCGCCACAGTCGGTAAAAAACCCGTCCTTTCCAGCCAGATCAGTAGCAATCGCGGACCAGTCGCCCGCAGGGCCAGACTGTGGTTCGACCGACATCACCACCAAGCCGGGTGTGGTTTTTGTGGGGACCGTTAATGTATTGCAGCCACCATATTGATTTAAAAATGGGTAAGCCCCGGAACCTTTTATAAAATCTATAATAATTCGGCTTTGGTCGTGAAGAGAAATGTCGAGAAACTTTTTAAATGGGGCAATACCGAACCGCGTCCCAAAGCAATTCATTGAGATCACCACATCATAAATCCCCGATTGATTCCGACTTGTTACAACCTCAATATCTGCTTCCTCAACGCCAGCACTTCTTAAGTTGGCGAGGTATCTCTCGGCCATATCCTCGGCCGAGCTGGTAAATTTTCCGTTCCGATCCAAACAAATCAACGAAATTTTACAGCCAAAGCGCTGGTGAAGTGCAATTGCCAAGCCTGGCGATCCTCCATTGACGTCGGCAATGCCAGCTATGTCATCAAGGTCGAGCGCGTTATTGATCGATGCTATATCAACCATCACTGGGTATTTGTGTTTTCAACTGCCACTTTGGTATTCTGCGAAAGAGCACTGAACCGCCCCTGCTAACTTGCTGATCATATGCAAAGCCACTATTCGATAGTGCATCAAAACACAGCTTTATACCAATTCGTTTGATTTTTCGGGTATGAATTTCGAGGAAAACCTTGTCAATTCCGGTCAGGTCGAGGGGGTTGAATAAATCCCGTTCGCCACCTTCAATATCTACAATCAGTGTGTTTGCTGAAAATTCCTGAATAAGAGTAGATAGTCGCACAGTTGGCACATCAACAACTTTAGCATACTCGCTATCGCCATCCAGCGACGAAGACCAAAACGGCTCTCGTACATAAAATTTGGTCGAGCCAACGTCACCGGCGTCATTTAAAGCAACAACATTTCGAACAAGCGCCGTGGATATTTCGTTTTCTTTGTGAACCTTCCGAATGAAGCCACACAGATCGGGGTCAGCCTCGATACACATGACGTTTTCTACGTTCAGGTTCTTCATAATAAACGACGAGATGAAGCCTATTCCTGCGCCCAACTCTATGACCCGATCATCAGGTTCAATAAACTTGGGCGTACCCGTAACCTCATCTCTTTCATACCGGCCCTTTTCTATTGAGCGCGCTATTTTTGGCGTGATGATCGATTCATCAAACGGAATTTTTACGCCTTCTATTTCCAACATTTTACCCATTAGCATTCGGTTCCAATTTTTGACAATACGGTCGAATATTTTTTGTGCTTCGCGAGAACGCTTACGTCGCCGAATTTCTTCATGAAGCCAATTCCGCCAGACCCTTTTCGAATGTCGAGAATTATGCCACCCCCCGGCGCGATTTGTTGGCTAAAGAACTCTTCGTATACGTTTACCGGATAGTGGAATCCACATGACGCGAGGCTGATCGCGATATCTACCTTACCAACCTCTGAAATATTGTCTGAATAGGGATTCAGCGCTCTGATTTTTTTCTTCGGAACGCCATTCTTCTCCAAAAAAATTCGTGCCTTAGACAGGTTGGAATAACCAGAACCGGAATTCTCAAACCCAAAATGACGTTCTTTGCTGTCTTCGATGTCAATCAATATCAGATCAGAACCGTACCGCTCATACAAAATCAGATCTGCAAACGCGTACCCACAGCCTATATCGGCAATCCTGTCATGGCATAATTCATCAGTATCACGGACAAAAAAATTGCATTCTCTTTGTGCAATATCAAATGCTTCCTGAAGAATTCTATCACGATCTTTTTTCGCATATTCAAGCAAAGATGTGTCATTCCCCGCCATCCAGTCTCGTATTTCCTGGCCAACAGCCCCAACTTCGGATCGCTGTAAAACCAGGTTTGCGACATCTGCATCACTAAACATCGAAAAATTGATAT
>CAZRHV010000107.1:0-6408 GCA_964599985.1 uncultured Marinosulfonomonas sp.
CGGATAATTGTGGACGCGAATGAGGGCTGGTCGGCGGAAGTGTACAGCGATCTGGCACCGCATTTGTTGCGCCTCGGTGTGGAGTTGGTGGAGCAGCCGTTACCCGCAGGTGAGGACGATATGTTGGGAGAGATTGCCCGCCCTTTGCGGGTATGTGCGGATGAAAGTTGTCATGATCGTGCCAGCCTGCTGGGTTTAAAGGGCAAGTATGATGTTGTGAATATCAAGCTCGACAAAACCGGTGGGTTGACTGAAGCACTTGCACTGAAAGAGGCCGCGATTGCAGAAAGCTACGGCGTTATGGTGGGCTGTATGGTTGGGTCTTCGCTGGCGATGGCGCCAGCGGTTCTGCTGGCGCAGGGAGTTGAATTTACCGACCTTGACGGGCCACTGCTTTTGGCCGAAGACCGTGTCAACGCGTTGAAGTTTGATGATGCCGGGGTGTATCCCGCTGTGGCGGCACTTTGGGGTTGAGGAGAGATTGATGAGCCGGATCGTTTATGTAAACGGGGCGTATCTGCCCGAGAAAGACGCAAAGATTTCGATCTTTGATCGTGGATTTTTGATGGCGGACGGGGTTTATGAAGTCACGTCAGTTCTGGACGGTAAACTGATCGCGTTTGCCGGCCATGCCGAGCGGTTGCGGCGATCCCTTGGGGAGCTGGATATGGCGGCGCCGGTGGATATGGATGCACTGCTGACTATCCATCGCGAATTGGTAAAGCGCAACGATCTGGTGGACGGGTTGATCTATCTGCAAGTGACTCGGGGCTCGGCGGGGGATCGGGACTTTTTATTCCCCGATCCGGCCACTACGCCTTCAACCTTGGTACTGTTTACTCAATCAAAACCGGGGCTTGCGAATAATCCGGCGGCGAAGGTGGGGATGTCGGTGATTTCAATCGAAGACATCCGCTGGGGCCGGCGCGACATCAAAACCGTGCAGCTTTTGTACCCCAGTATGGGCAAGATGATGGCGCAGAATGCCGGGGCCGGGGACGCCTGGCTGGTGGAAGACGGGGTGGTGACTGAGGGCACCAGTAACAATGCTTACATCGTGAAAAACGGACGTATAATAACGCGACATTTGTCCAATGACATCCTGCACGGGATCACCCGGGAGGCAGTTTTGCGCTATGCCCGCGAGGCGCAGATGGAGATCGAAGAGCGGGCGTTTTCAATTGAGGAAGCACAGGGTGCGGATGAGGCGTTTGTCACTTCGGCGTCGGCTTTTGTAATGCCAGTGGTAGAGATCGACGGCGTGAAACTGGGCGATGGGACGCCGGGAGAAGTGGCGTTAAGGCTGCGCGAGATTTATCTGGATGAAAGCCGAAAAGCGGCGATTTAAAGGGACCAGAACATGTCAGGTCAATCGGAAACAGTTGGGTTTGTTGGCGTTGGGTTGATGGGTCATGGAATGGCCAAGAACATTATCGCCGCTGGATACGAATTGGCGGTAATCGCGCATCGAAACCGGGTACCAATTGACGATCTGGTTTCGCGTGGGGCGGTGGAGGCTGCGAGCCTGAAAGAGCTTGGTGAAAAATCGTCGGTGGTATTCATTTGCGCGCCGGGTTCACCGCAGGTTGAAAAGATTGTCCGCGAGCTGAAATCCGGGTTGAAGCCGGGGTCGGTGATTGTTGATTGCTCAACGGCGGATCCGAATTCAACCGTGATGCTGGCCGAAGAAATGGCAGAGATTGGCGTTGATTTGGTTGATGCCCCGCTGGGCGGCACCCCGGCGCAGGCTGAAACCGGTGAGTTGCAGGCGATGATCGGGGCTAGTGACCCGGTGTTTGCGCGGGTTAAACCGGTGGTGGAAACCTGGGCCGCTAAGATCGTGCATATCGGCACCACCGGCGACGGTCACCGGATGAAGCTACTGAACAATTTCCTGTCGTTGGGATATGCGGCAATATATTCAGAAGCTCTGGCGCTATCGAACAAAGTTGGCCTGTCGGCAGAGCGGTTTGACAGTATCATTCGCGGCAGCCGGATGGATTGCGGATTTTATCAGACCTTCATGGGCTACACGATTGATGGTAACCCCGAGGCACACAAGTTTACCCTGACCAACGCCCATAAAGATTTGCGTTATCTGGGCGCGATGGCCGATGCCGCAGGTGTAGCTAACCCAATTGGCAATGCGGTGAAGAATTCGTTTTCGCTGGCGCTGAGCAGCGGCGGGGACGGGGCCGAAGATTACATTCCGATGTTGCCGGAATATGTCGGGCGGGTGAACGGGGTTAATTTGACGCCAGTTAAGTTGCGCGGGAAGAAATAAAGGGAATATTCAGCTTTCTTTTTTGCTGACATTCTCTGCAAACGCTTCCTTGAACGCGGCCTGCTTTTCCGCGCTTGCCTGAGTCTGATGTTCGGCCTTCCAATTGCTATAGGGCATGCCGTAGAAAATCTCGCGCGCCGCGTCGTTGCTCATATCAATATCGCGATCATTGGCGGCTTCCTGATACCAGCGCGACAGGCAGTTGCGGCAAAATCCGGTCAGGTTCATCATGTCGATGTTTTGCACATCGGTGCGGTCTTTCATCAGGTGCATTTGCAAGCGCCGAAAAGCGGCCGCTTCCAGTTCAATTCGGGTTTGCTCATCCATTTTTTGCACCTTCCAGTTAGAGTATACGTTTCGCATAGGTAGTTGGATCAATTTCTTTAATATCAACCGTCAGGCTGCCGACATCCGGCAGTTGCCGGTCGATCGCTGTCAGGACGTGTTGGGTCAGGCGGGACTTGGTCAGAGTATCCCGGCCAGACATAAGCCGTATGGTGATATGGGCAAAGCTTTGCGGCTCTGTGCCTATGCGCCAATATGGGCAAGGCCGCGCGCGGACCTTAACAGTGGCGGGGTCGAAAATGTCGCTGGCGATGGCCGCGTCATATAGCGACTGGCAGAGCGCTGTCATGTCGTGCGTATCAGCCAGGTCTTCGGAGTATTCGATTACAAGGTGGGGCAAGAGTGGCTCCTCAGAATTTAGCTGATTTCAACACGTCCTGCATCATTGGCGCAAGTCGCGCCGCCCATTCGCGTTGGCTGGCTTCGTCTTCGATCAGGTCCTGACGGATCTCCAGCAGCACATTAGGGCGGTTCGGGATCAGCGCGTGGCGGTCAACGGCGTCGCCGGGCAGGTGGCCTGCGTAGGGTTCATTCGCGCCGACGCACAGGTCGGGTTCAGCGCGCAGGCGTTCCAGTAGTGGCTGCGACAGGCGGGTGTCGCCCGCGAACAGCAACCCGATGTGCCAGGGGCGCGGATGGCCGGAATTCAGGCGCGGCGTAAAGCTGTGGACGGCAACGATGATGGCGTCGGTGCGCTGCGCTGCCAGTTTGGCATAGGCTGCGTGGTAGGGGCGGTAATAGTTGGCGGCGCGGCGCTCGATTTCAGCGGTGTCAGCATAGCGATTGCCGGGGATGATGGTGCCGTCATAGACTCGCATCATCAGGGTCGGGTCGTCTTCGCCGCGGTTTGGGTCAATCACCAGCCGGGAAAATGTACCAAGGATTGCCGAGGCGTCCAGCAAGTCGGCCAGATGGCGGGTGACACCGGCTGCACCGATGTCATAGGCGATGTGGCGGCCCATGTTTTCCGGGCTTAAGCCAAGGTCGCCGCCATTCACTTCCGTTGGCACTTGGTTAGAAGCATGGTCGCAGGCAATCAGCCAGCGCGCGGGTCGGTTTTCGCCGATAATTTCGAAAGATTTATGTGTCATGGAGTATCTTTTGGGTTTCGTCATGTCTGGATATTCAAAACCTGCGCTAGGCGCCAGTTGTAACGCCAAATGATTTCCGCCATATAGGGCGTTGGCCCACATGACACTGAAACAAATAAGGAACGAGGCATAATGAGACGCCGTCGGAACGTAAAAATTGTGGCTACACTGGGTCCAGCATCAAATGATTACCGATCAATCCGCGCATTGTTTGAGGCGGGAGCAGACGTGTTTCGCCTGAACATGAGCCACGGCGAGCATGACGAAATCCGCGAACGCCATCAGATCATCCGCAAGATTGAAAAAGATACCGGGCGTCCGATAGCCATTTTGGCCGATCTTCAGGGGCCAAAGCTGCGGGTTGGCAAGTTTGCCAATGATGAAGAAGAGCTGGAAGTTGGCAAATCGTTTCGACTGGATCTTGACCTGGCAGAGGGTGACGCCAATCGCGTATCTTTGCCGCACAAGGAAATCTTTGACGTTTTGGTGCCGGGTGCCAGCCTGTTGGTTAACGACGGTAAAATACGGCTTGAGGTCAAGGAATGTGGGCCGGATTACGCAGAGTGTGAAGTGATCGTTGGCGGCACAATTTCCAATCGTAAGGGCGTGAATGTGCCTGACGTGGTGCTGCCGCTGGCGGCATTGTCTGACAAAGACCGCCGCGATCTGGAATTTGTCTGCCAGTTGGGTGTGGACTGGCTGGCGCTTTCATTTGTGCAGCGCCCTGAAGATGTTACAGAGGCGCGCAAACTGGCGGCAGGGCGTGCAGCGATCCTGTCAAAGATTGAAAAGCCGGCAGGCGTTGATGCTTTTGCTGCAATATTGAAAGTGTCCGACGGGATAATGGTGGCACGTGGTGATCTTGGTGTTGAATTGCCGGTACAAAACGTGCCGCCCATTCAGAAACGTCTGGTGCGGGCCTGCCGCAATGCCGCCAAACCTGTGATCGTAGCGACACAGATGCTGGAAAGCATGATCGAGAGCCCGGTACCAACCCGCGCTGAAGTTTCAGACGTGGCGGCAGCGATTTATGAGGGCGCAGATGCGATTATGCTGTCTGCTGAATCAGCCGCCGGCGATTACCCGGTGGAAGCGGTAACCACGATGAACAACGTGGCGGTTGAGGTGGAAAGAGATCCGACATATCGCGATGTACTGGATGCCAGTCGCGCCGGGATCAAAGAAACCGTGGCGGACGCGATTGTTCTGGCGGCGCGTGAGATTGCTGAAACTACTGATATCAAAGCAATATGTTGTTTTTCTGAATCTGGAACAACGGCGCTTTTGACAGGGCGGGAACGCCCGCATGTGCCGGTAATCGCACTGACTTCACGGGTGGGTACAGCGCGTCGACTGGCGCTTAGCTGGGGCTTGCATTGTGTCGTTACCGGAGAGGTCGACCGCTTTAAACTGGCCGTTGTGAACGCCGCGCGCGCAGCACGTACTGATGGGTTTGCAGATGAAAGTGACCAGATCGTTGTGATTGCGGGAATTCCGTTTAATCAGCCGGGTTCAACCAATATTCTGCGTGTCGCCCCCTGTGAAGAAAGGTTGATTTTTGGCGCTGGTCCTGAATAATTCGCCAAAAAGATACAGGAGCGCGCTTTGGACAACGACATTATATTGGTATTTGGGGTAATCATCGGGATATTGGCAATCCCGTCGGTAATCAGCGCTTTTTCGGCCGGACGTTCGCCTCGTACAGCGACAATTTTGTTCATGGTGGGTGGCGCGATGATCAGTTGGGTGATCATTCAGCAACCCAATACCTATACTGTCGAAAACTTCCCGGATGTATTTGTAAAGGTCGTGGCGAAAATCATTCGCTGAACGCGCCATATTTCACTTGCCAGCAAGGCATACGCGTCCTATACGCCCCTACTTCAGGTGTACGGCCGGCCAAAATGGCATGCCGAGTCGTGCAATAACCGAAACCACATACACGGAGACGGAAATGCCAAAAATGAAAACGAAATCAAGCGCTAAGAAGCGCTTTAAAGTGACGGCGACCGGTAAGGTTATGGCTGCACAGGCCGGCAAACAGCACGGCATGATCAAGCGTACCAAAAAATTCATTCGTAACGCACGCGGGACCAGCGAGCTGTCAAAACCTGACAGCAAGATCGTGAAATCCTACATGCCATATGACCGCTAGGAGGGTTTGAACAATGTCGAGAACCAAAGGCGGAACAATCGCCCACGCACGTCACCGCAAAGTTATCAAAGCGGCCAAAGGTTATTACGGCGCCCGTAGCCGGAATTTCAAAACCGCCACGCAAGCTGTTGATAAAGCAAACCAATATGCAACCCGTGACCGTAAAATTCGCAAGCGCAACTTCCGCGCATTGTGGATTCAGCGGATCAATGCCGCCGTTCGCGGCCATGATGAGGCGCTGACATACAGCAAGTTCATCAACGGTCTTTCCAAGGCTGGTATCGAAGTAGATCGTAAAGTTCTGGCCGATCTGGCCGTGCATGAACCCGACGCGTTTAGCGCCATTGTCGATAAGGCAAAGGCCGCGCTCGTTTAACCCAATCAGGGTTTGAAAATTAAAGAAGCCGCGGACCTTAACGGGTCTCGCGGCTTCTTGTGTTTAGGCCCTCGTGTGTTAGCACGACGGGGGAAATTTGAAGGGGTCCGTTGATGGACGATCTGAGGCAGAAATATCTGGATGCAGTGGCCGGGGC
>CAZRHV010000108.1:0-6350 GCA_964599985.1 uncultured Marinosulfonomonas sp.
CAGAACCAGAACCAGAACCAGAACCAGAACCAGAACCAGAACCAGAACCAGAACCCGCGTCGTCAAAAACGCCGGGGCCGATTGCCCCTGTAGCAGTGGCACTTTCTGCGCTGGATGCAGCACAGGAAGATGCGACGAACTCTGACACCAAAAAACCCGGCCTTTTGGGTCGCCTGATTGGGCGCAAAGAAAAGAAAACCGTTATTCGGCGCGAACTGGATGACGATATGCTGGAAAGTCTGGAAGAGTTGTTGATCACCGCCGATATGGGCGTCGATACTGCATTGCGCGTGACGGCCAACATGGCCGAAGGCCGCTTTGGCAAGATGCTTTCAGCCGAAGAAATTAAAACGCTGATGGCGGCAGAGATCACAAGGATCATGGAATCCGTCGCCAAACCGATGCCGCTCTACCAGAAAAAACCACAAGTAGTGCTGGTGGTCGGGGTCAATGGCTCGGGCAAAACAACAACTATCGGCAAACTCGCCAGCCAGTTCAAAACCGCCGGCAAAAAAGTCGTGATCGCCGCCGGTGACACCTTCCGCGCCGCCGCCGTTGAACAATTGCAGGTTTGGGGCGAACGCGCGGGGGTGCCGGTACTAACAGCGCCCGAAGGCTCAGACCCCGCCAGCCTGGCCTATGACGCAATGGAACAGGCAGAGCGTGATGGCGCTGATTTGTTGATGATCGACACTGCCGGTCGGCTGCAAAATCGCGCTGACCTGATGGAAGAACTGTCCAAAATCATCCGCGTGATCCGCAAAAAAGACGAAACCGCCCCGCACAATACCTTGTTGGTTCTGGATGCCACCACCGGGCAAAACGCGCTTAATCAGGTTGAGGTATTCCAAAACCTCGCAGATGTATCGGGACTGATAATGACCAAGCTCGATGGCACCGCAAAGGGAGGCATACTGGTGGCGCTGGCCGACAAGTTCGGCCTGCCAATTCACGCCATCGGGGTGGGAGAGCAAATCGACGATCTCGATGCCTTTGACCCGGAAGAGTTCGCAAAAGCGTTGACTGGGCTCGAAAACTGACGAAAATGTCGGCCAAGGGGGGCGCAAGGGAAGGCCAAGTCAATGTTTTTGACACGGATCCGGGCACTAGGCCCGCCAGTATTGTGTGCGATTGCAATATTATTTTCGACACCAGTCATTTCTCAACGCCTGATCACCATGGATGGCGATAAATGTGGTAGCGATCTGCAAGCGTTAGCCACGCTGAGTGATAGCCGTGTAGTCCCAGCCGCTCCTCCGCGCCGATTGCTGGGGAAATGTGAAGCACTAAACATATCCGTCAGCAATAAAGCTGCCGGAATTTCCTTGAAAATAGAACAGCTTAAATGGAAAAGTGGAACGTTGAGTTTGCTGGCAGACGGACAGATACCAGCATTGCTACAGCTATCTGCCTCGGGCGTCCGCGTCGAAAAAATCCCGAAAAATAAGCCCGTTTGGACCTTTTTGAAGCAGCAAAGTGCAGGATTGGGCGGATTGGGTGCCCAGTTTGCATTTTCATTTAATTCGTCCGGCGAAAGCCTGTATATTAACCGGGCATGGCTTGGATTTCCGGGGGGAAATCATGTTAGTGCTTCCGCCAAATTGCGCGGTGTCAGTCAAGACTTAGGGGATAACCCGTTGCTGGTGATTCTCGCCCTTGTTGCAGACGATCTTAAGTTAAACCTCACCGGCCAGGGGCAATTCATGGAAAGTGTTGTTTTTGCGCTGACGGAAAATTCGTTGCCTGAATCTGGCATCAACGGATTGAAAAAGGCAGCTTTAAAATACGTCAATGACGAGCTAAAGTTTTTATTGGCCCGCCAAGATCTTAGCGACCTTCGGCGGATGATAAAGCAGCTTCCTCGCCCCTCAGGTAGTGTTTCCTTGGGATTTGAAACCTTAGATGGGCTTTCCGCGGTTCGTATCGCTGCACTGCTTAAGGGCGCCGAGCCGGACTGGGCGCGCGAAGGGGTTACACTTTCCTTTAGCTATGGATCAACTGTAAACGTGATCTCGGACTAATAGCGAACCGGGGGTCGGCGCAGGAATGAGCAACTGGCTGATCTCGCTTGAAGGCACGCCAGCGGGTCAAAACCTGGCCCTGGGCCTCGCACTGATGGCCGCTGTTTTGCACGCATTTTTCGGAGCATTACAAAAAGGCCGCCATGACCCATGGCTCAGCCGTGGCGCGATTGATTTCGTTTACGGCACCATCGCCGCGCCCTTTGCGCTGTTCGTTGTACCCTGGCCCGAACCCCAGATGTGGCCCATATTCGCAGGCGCTTTCGTGATCCACACCGGCTACAAAATTACCCAGGCTTTTGCGTACACAATGGGGGCCTACACCGTGGTCTACCCGGTGGTGCGTGGCACCAGCCCGATTTTCACGGTGATTGCTGCGTATCTGTTGTTTGGTGAACTTTTTAGCCAAGTGCAGTGGATAGGCGTGGCGACACTTGTACTGGGAATATTCGGGTTAGCCGCCTACAACCTGCGCCACGTCACAACTGCAAGGGATACGCTGATACCGGCGCTGTTGCTCGCACTTCTCACCGGCGCATTCGTTGCCAGCTATACCACATGGGACGCATACGGCGTCCGGGCAACCCCCAATCCGTTCACCTTCCTCGCATGGTTATTCTTCATCGACGGATTGTTCGTAATGCCCGCCATCGCCTATGTCCGCTGGCGAAGAATGGACGACCGGCCAACCCCTGGTCCACTAATGCTGCGCGGTCTGTTGGGCGGCATCGCTTCCATACTTGGTTTTGGCGGCATAATGCTCGCCACACGGCTCGATAACGTCGCTCAGGCAGCGGTGCTACGCGAAACCAGCGTGATCTTCGCCGCAATTTTTGGCTGGTTGTTGCTAAAAGAACGGGTTGGACCTGCGCGCCTGTCACTAATGGCGTTGATTGCCGCTGGCGCTGTGATAGTTGAGATGGGCGGATAACCGAGGATCACATGTCAGAAAAGAAAATAAACCCCATTACCAAGCTCGCCCTCGAAATGGGTCCGGTAATCCTGTTTTTCATCCTATATTTCCGCCTGCGCGAGCGCTCGTTTGACATCGGTGGCACCGAATATTCCGGTTTCATCATCGTCACCGCCATCTTCATCCCGCTGATCGCGCTCTCGACATTCATCCTCTATCGCCTGACCGGAAAAATAGCGAAAATGCAGATCATGACGCTGATCCTGGTGGTGGTATTCGGCAGCCTGACGATCTGGTTCAATGATGAACGCTTCTTCAAAATGAAACCGACAATGATCTACCTGCTGTTCGGCGGCGCTCTTGGGGTTGGGCTGTTGCGCGGCAAATCCTACCTGCAAACCATGATGGAAGAACTGATGCCCTTGCAGGACGAAGGCTGGATGATACTGACCAAACGGATCACGATATTCTTCTTTGGCTTGGCGTTACTGAACGAATTTTTCTGGCGCAATTTTTCCACCGACGCATGGGTTACTTTCAAAACGTTCGGGCTGACAGCGGCAGTGTTTTTGTTCTTCATCACCCAAGCAGGCCTTCTTAGCAAATACGCGATTGAGGAAGAAACGGACGCTAACTAGCTCTTCCCCTTAAACAATATATCCTGCGCCTTCTTATCACTTTGCAGGTTTGAACGCTGCTCAGCCGCCACTGCGCACCCTTTGATCACGGCGTCGCGCGAACCCACCAGATCCAGCCAGCGCGCCATATGCGGCTTGTCGTCCAGTGTTTGCTGCTGGCCTTCCCACAAAGACGCCCAACACCATATCGCCATATCCGCAATCGAATAAAAATCCCCCGCCACGTATTCATTCTCCGCCAACTGCCGGTCCAGAACCCCGTACAAACGCCCGGTTTCATTGCGATAACGGTCCTTGGCGTAGGGCAGATCATGGGGCGGCTCCATCGCCGGGGCGTATTTCAGGAAATGATGCGCCTGTCCGGCCATCGGGCCAAGGCCGCCCATCTGCCACATCAGCCACTGATCCACCGCAATGCGCCCCCGCTCATCCGGTCCACAATACTGCCCGGTTTTACGTGCCAGATATTGCAATATCGCACCGCTTTCAAAAATAGAAATCGGTTCGCCATCCGGCCCGTCCGGGTCGACAATTGCGGGCATCCGGTTATTCGGCGCGATCTTCAGAAAATCCGGCTTGAACTGATCCCCGGCGCCGATATTCACCAGATGAACCTTATAGGGCAGGTCCATTTCCTCCAGCGCGATGGAAATTTTCCAGCCATTCGGCGTTGGCCAGTAATAAAGATCAATAACAGATGCCATGATTTTCCCCTTTGCCTCGACTAGACGCGATTTTCAAGGACGGCTGCAAGCCCCCAGATTTCAACAATTGTTGACCCGGCAAAAAATTGACGCTAACACTTGGGCCACCGTGGCGATTTGTTTACCGGATTGCGGGCCACGTTAAACATGCCGCTAAAGAGGTCAGGGACGATGTGATCGAACCCCGGCGCTCTGGTTAGCGGTCGGGGTTTTTTATTGCGTTGGAGAACTAAGATGACGAAAGACTGGAAAAAGCGGACTAAACTGGTCCACGCAGGCACACGGCGCAGCCAATATGGTGAGGTGTCCGAAGCAATTTTCCTGACCCAGGGGTTCGTTTACGACACGGCGCAAGCCGCCGAGGCCCGGTTTATCAAATCCGGCGAAGATGAATTCATCTACGCCCGCTACGGCAACCCAACGGTGCGGATGTTCGAAGAACGTATCGCAGCGCTGGAAGGCGCCGAAGACGCATTTGCCACCGCCAGCGGCATGGCGGCCGTGAACGCTGCGTTGATGTCAGTCCTGAATGCGGGCGATCATGTGGTATCGTCGCGCGCGCTGTTTGGTTCATGTCTCTACATCCTTGAAGACGTGCTGCCGCGGTTCGGGGTGGATGTGACATTTGTCGATGGTGCCGATCTGGATCAGTGGAAAAATGCAATCCGCTCCGATACTAAGGCGGTGTTCCTCGAGTCGATTTCCAACCCCACGCTGGAACTCATTGATCTCAAAGCAGTTTGTGACATTGCCCACAACAACGACGCTTTGGTAATCGTCGATAATGTATTCGCCACCCCGATCTATTCCTACGCCCTGCCAGCGGGCGCTGATCTGGTTGTTTACTCCACCACCAAACATGTAGACGGGCAGGGCCGTTGCTTGGGCGGCGTGGTGTTGGGCAGCACTGAAATGATCCGTACAACCATAGAACCTTTCCTGAAACACACCGGTGGCGCGATGAGCCCGTTCAACGCCTGGGTGATGCTGAAATCCATGGAAACCATGGACCTGCGGGTGCGCGCGCAAACTGCATCGGCAACTGCCGTGGCCGAGGCGCTGGAAGGTCACACCAACCTGAACCGCACCTTGTATCCACACCTGAAATCGCACCCGCAATACGCGCTGGCGAAATCGCAGATGGAAGCAGGCGGCACCGTGCTGGCGATTGATATCAAGGGTGGCAAAGACGCGGCTTTCAAATTTCTCAACGCCTTGGAAATATTCATCATTTCGAACAACTTTGCGGACGCCAAAAGCATCGTCACCCATCCCGCCACCACCACCCACCAGCGGCTAAGTGAGGCGCAAAGAGATACCCTCGGCATCACGCCCGGACTGGTTCGGGTATCCATCGGGCTGGAAGACCCGGATGACCTGATAGCCGACCTGAAACAGGCTCTGGACGCCGTCTGAAGAATAATCCCGGCGAAAAGTTTGGATATTGCAGCGAAACCGCCTAAGTAAGGCCAGCGAACAGTTTCTGGGGGACACCCGATGAATATCCATTCCAATTCCAGCGATCAGGAAACTGAACGCAAGGCCGCAATAACTGCATTGCAAACCCTGCAAGACTGGGCGATCGGCGCAACCGCCACCGAAATCGCCGAACTGCATCCGGCCATTTCGCGTCTGCTACCGGGGCAAGAGCTGGCCAATTACCCGGCCCTGATGCGCGCCTACCCGGAAGAATTTGAGGTGGATGAGGCTTACCGCGCCAGCCTGCCAGACCTGCAAAACGGCCCCGAAAGCCTGATCAAGGGTGCCAAACGCCATATCGAACATGTCGGCATTTCAAATTTCCGCCTGCCGATCAGCTTTCACCGGCGCGATAATGGCGACGTGACGCTGGAAACTTCCGTGACCGGCACCGTCAGTCTGGACGCCGGCAAAAAGGGCATCAACATGTCCCGCATCATGCGGACATTTTACAAACACGCCGAAAAAACCTTTAGCTTTAAGGTGATTGAAACCGCGCTCGACGCCTACAAAACCGATCTCGACAGCTTTGACGCCCGTATCCAGATGCGGTTTTCCTTTCCGATGAAGGTCAAAAGCCTGCGCTCGGGTCTGG
>CAZRHV010000109.1:0-4016 GCA_964599985.1 uncultured Marinosulfonomonas sp.
CCGGCGGCTCAATCCTTGGCGATAAAACCCGGATGGAGCAGTTGTCGCGCGATAATAACGCCTTTATTCGGCCTTCCCCCAGCCAGACCCAGCTGGGCGGCGTGGCAAGACGTACCCGAGAAGCCGTGGCGCTGTGCGAGGCGGCGGATTTTGACGTGGTTTTGATCGAAACGGTTGGCGTCGGCCAGTCGGAAACCGTGGTGGCCGAGATGTCCGATCTGTTCGTGCTGTTGCTGGCCCCGGCAGGCGGGGATGAGCTGCAAGGCGTCAAACGCGGCATTATGGAAATTGCCGATATTATCCTTGTGAACAAGGCGGATGGTGAATTGAAAGCGGCGGCGACCAGAACGGCGGCAGAATATTCCGGCGCGTTACACCTGTTGCGACGGCGCGCACAGGATGCAGATGGATTTCCAAAGGTTATGCTGGTTTCGTCCCGTGAAGGCGCAGGCTTGAAAGAGGCCTGGGATGAAATGCAAACCTTGTCAAATTGGCGGAAATCCAACGGGTATTGGGATAAATGCCGCCAAAGCCAGGCAATTCGCTGGTTTGAACAAGAGGTTAATCTGGGTCTGCTGGCCAAGCTGGAAACGACTAAAGTGAAGGCGAAAATGCAACAGCTGAGCCAGTTGGTGGCCAGTGGCACCCTGTCGCCAGCCGACGCAGCGCAGCAACTGCTAAAAAGCCCCAAAATCAGCTGATGTAATGCTTGACGGGGCCGCTAGCAGCGGCTACATCCGGCATCTGAATTTCCGGGTGCGCCCATGGCCGCGCCCTGTCCATCAATAGCCAAAGGAGCGGACACATGTCGCGCCGTTGTGAACTTACCGGAAAAGGCCCGATGTCTGGCAACAATGTCAGCCACGCCAAAAACCGTACCCGCCGCCGTTTTCTGCCGAACCTGAATGATGTGACGCTGATGTCGGACACTCTGGGCCGTAGTTTCAAACTGCGGATTTCGGCCTCGGCCCTGCGCACCGTTGATCACCGTGGTGGATTTGATGCGTTTTTGGCCAAGGCGAAAGACGTTGAACTGTCACCCGCCGCGCTGAAGATCAAAAAAGATATCGCCAAGGCTCAGGCCGCCGCCTGAACCAGCCTTGCGTGACCTGAATTAGCGGCCCTGCCAATTGGCGGGGCTGTTTTTATATCGAGGCCCTGTCGGGCCATTTTTATTACGCACACCCTTCGGGCGTTCGGGATGCGCTGCGCGCAGCGAGTATTTGTGAACAGAAGAAGGTTTGAGGGGTGTTACGTTAGCGCCCACTGGATCGATTTGTCGCTTTCCCTTCGGGGATTTGCAGGTGTAACTAAGGCCAATGCATATTCGTGTTAAGAATACTCTGGGCCTGATCCTCGCCCTGCTGATCGCACTGACCAACAGCTCGATGGCGGTGGCGCGCGGCCAGATGTATGACGCGACCGGTGCAATAGTTCTGTGTACCGGGGCCGGACCAATCAGCGTTCTGGTAGACCGTGAAGGCCAGCCGGTTGAGCAGGCCCCGCTTTGCCCGGATGGTGCGTTCAGTTTTCTGGGGTTATTAGCAAGTTCAGATGAAGTACCGCTGCTAACCCCATCTGAATTCCCGGTTTTTGTTAAGTTTGAAATCACCAACTGGCCAGAGCAAGCCCTGGGTCAGACACGGGTTCGGGGACCGCCTGCGGTGTAAGGCCACCCCAATCCTGAAATTTTCAAACCTATCGGAGACAATAAATGTCATTCCCAAAACTATTGGCCGGGGCGTTCGCTCTGGCGCTGTCCACGATGCCTGCAATCGCCGGCGACATGATGATCTTGGACCCCTACATGCGCACGTCCGGCCCGAGCGCTAAATCTGGCGCGGCTTTCATGCGCATCGCCAATCAGGGCGCAACAGATGATGTGCTGATTTCCGCCACCTCGGATGTCGCGAAAAAGGTCGAACTGCACACCCATATCGATGCTGGCAACGGTGTGGTGCAGATGCGCAAAGTTGAAGATGGCTTTACCGTTCCCGCCCAGAGTATACACATGCTGGCGCGCGGTGGTGATCATATCATGTTCATGGGCCTGACCCGCCAAATCAACGACGGCGACATGATCACCGTGACGCTGATCTTTGAAAAAGCCGGTGAGATGACCGTTGAAATCCCGGTGGACCTAAAGCGCAAACCCGCTGCGGATCCGGTGCAGATGGACCATAGCAATAACGGTTAACCACATGGGGGCTGGCTGTGTTGCGGCCAGCCCCGCCAGTTCAAAAACCGAAAAATTCACAAGATTGCCGCGCTTTAGCCCGGTTCATCAGGAATACGCAACGCTCACAAACCCGCAATCGCGGGCATTAAATTAACCAGTGAGCGCACATGTTTTACGATAAAAACGTTATTTATCAATTCCGCGGCATTTTCGGTGTTCCAGTGGACATTGGCAGTTCAATCCTGATGCTGGGTTTTCTCTATATTGGTTTTTCAATGAGCAATCCGGCCGAGCTGATCTGGGCGGCCAGCGTATTTTCCATGCTGCTATTGTCGATCTATCTGCATGAACTTGGCCACGCCTTTGGTTGTCAGGTGCAGGGTATTCCGGTCAGGCGGATCATGCTCTATGGCGGCGGCGGGTTTTGTGAGCCATCTCGCTCTGCCAACAATTATCAAAATGAACTGATCGTCGCTCTCGGGCCGATTGTGAATTTTAGCCTTTGGGCGGTGACGTCGCTGTTCCTCACCTTCATGTTAAGTATATCGGACGAAAACTCGACGCTGATCTTTGAGCTTTATCCCTATCTGGACACATTTGCGCTGATAAATCTCGCACTTGGATTGCTTAATATGCTGCCGCTTCACCCACTTGATGGCGGTAAGCTGTTCTATTTGCTGCTGTCACGCTTCATGCAGCCGCGCTTTGCACAAAAAGCGTCGGGCCTCGTCGGGGTGGTATTTTCAGTGCTTTGGTGGCCAGCGCTGCTGGTATTTTATCTCTCAACCGGGTGGTTCCTGTTGTTCGCCCCGTCAATTCGGCAACACTGGGTGTGGTTCAGACGCTAAGCGCGCCATCGGCAAAAAACTATGCTATCCTCGGTCAGGCCTAAGCCGACCCAAAGGAGATGCGCGATGAAACCCCCTGTTCACCTGTGGATCATTGGCGTCGTGACACTACTTTGGAATTCTGGCGGTGTGTTTGATTTCGTGATGACCAATTCACAAAATGCGGCATATCTAAGCAACTTTACCCCCGATCAACTGGTCTATTTCACCAGCTTTCCCACCTGGATAACTTTGGTCTGGGGCATCGCCACCTTTGGCGCATTGCTGGGCTCTATTTTGTTGCTGATGCGGTCACGCCACGCAGTGATCGTCTTTACGCTTTCGTTTCTCGGCATGATTGCCAATATGTTTTACGGTTACTTCCTGTCTGGCACGTCGATGACCAAACTGATGGGGCCGGGGGCGGCAATATTCTCGGCGGTGATCGTGCTGGTGGGGCTGCTCCTGGTGCTTTATTCCCGGACCATGCGTCAACGTGGCGTGTTGCGCTAAAATGCAAAAAGCCAATCCATGACTCGCATCCTTTTCGTTTGCCTTGGCAACATATGCCGCTCTCCGGCGGCTGAAGGCATATTCCGCGATCTCGCCGAGACCAGCGGATCAGCGACAGTCATCGACAGTGCCGGCACCTCCAACTGGCATATCGGTAGCCCGCCTTACGCTCCGATGATTGCGGCAGCCAGCGCGCGCGGATGTGATCTGAGCCCCCTGCGTGCGCGCCAGTTCACAGCCCGCGATTTCACCGATTTCGACCTGATCGTCGCCATGGATGACGAAAATCTCGGTGAAATAGAACGCCTGCGCCCAACAGCCGTTAAGACCCCGGTACACCTGTTCCTCGACTACGCCCCCGAAACCGGTGTCACCCAAGTCCCCGACCCATACTATACACGCGACTTCGAAACCGCCCTCGACCTGATAGAAACCGCCAGCAGCGGCTTGCTCACCAGCCTCTCCTAGCCCTTCTTCTTTTCATAAATATCTGCGCC
>CAZRHV010000109.1:4116-6334 GCA_964599985.1 uncultured Marinosulfonomonas sp.
GCGCCACCTTCAGATTACCGCCCGTTCCCTCAACCCATGCCCCAACAATACCCGCTCAACCCCCAGTCCAGTCATATCCAGCGTGCGATAACCGCCAAAACTAATCAGCTCAGCCACCCCGCGCCCCATAGCAGGCGCCTGCTGAAACCCATGCCCGGAAAATCCGTTCACAAAGATGAAATTGCTCAATTCAGGATGCCCCCCGACAATCGCGTTTTGATCCAGCCGGTTATAGGCATAATGCCCAACCCAGGAATTGATCACCTTGATCGCCTCAAACGCAGGTATGCGCGCAGCAATTGCAGGCCAGACTTTGTCCTGCCATATCCCATGATCAAATCCAAAATCATCCGGTTCAACGGCCCCATCATCATCCGGCGTCGCCCCGGCCATGTAATAGGCCCCGTCGGTGCGCACATGCACGCCACTTGGGTCCACCGTCAACGGCAAGTCCCGATCCAGCGGCGTTTCAGCATCAAAAACATAAGTGTAGCGCTTGCGCGGCTCCACCGGGATTTCCAGCCCGGCCATTGCCGCCACCTTTGCAGCGCGCGGCCCGGCGGCGTTTACCACCACCCCACATGCCAGCAAAGCACCGCTTTTCAACGCAACATTTTCCACCCGACCCCCGGCACACCCAATACCGACAACCTCATCGTGGACAAACTCCACCCCGTTTTCACGCGCCTTGCGCCGCCACCAGCCGAACATTGTATTGCCGTCAAAATAGCCCTCATCGCGGCGGTTAAATGAGCCAAGAACAATTCCCTCCAGATCATAAAACGGAAACTCTGCCGCGATTCTGTCGGGCGTCATTATCCGCGTCCCGGCCCCAAGCCGGGCCTGCAACCTCTGGCTTTCCCGCAAACGCCCGGCATGTCCCTCATTATCCGCCAGATACATATAACCAAAATGGTGAACCGGAATATTGGGCGCGTTGTGATCACAGATGTGATCACGAAAATTACGCACAAAATCAGCACCATATTGGGATATTCGAATGTTTACTTCGGTCGAAAACTGTTGCCGCATACAACTGTTCGAATGACTGGTTGAGGCAAACTCATAACTCGGATCACGCTCAACTACCAAAATACGGCCCTGAAAACCACCAACCGACAGATGCCACGCCACCGATGCCCCCATCATCGCCCCGCCGATGATCACAACGTCATAGCAAGAGCGCTCAGGCCCCATAAGCGCTACCGGCAAAAGGTCGTGGCAATCTCGGCGTATTGCTTATAACGGTCCCAGAATCTTTCATGTGAGCGTTTGTTTGACTGGCGAATATCCTGCGCCTTCTGCGGATCTTTGTAAAAGCTGGCGGCCAGTTTTTGATCCGGTGTGGCCAGTGTCAGGTTGGCCGCCTGTTGAATGCAGCCGCAGATCTGGCGGCTTTTGGCATCGCGGTCGGAACGCATACAGGCGCGCTCAATTTCTTGCGGCCACGCCGCCCCGGTCAGCCCGGTAAATACCAACGCTGCATAAATTGTTGTTCTCATTGCCTGCCTCATATGGGCATTCGCCCTGTTAGCCCCCGCCAAGGCCAACAATGCCAGAGCGGGCAGGGGGGCGTCAATTCACGAAATCCCCAGACCACTTCACATCTGAAAGAAAACCTCACCGGTTTCGTCCCAGTAATCGCGGATACTGGCGCAGGTGCTGCGCGTGTTGGTGATAACCTCAACCGCGCAGATGTCCGCCGCCAGCAAGGCGACACAGCGATAAAGCTCTGATCGTTGCGGGAAAAAATCGCTCTGGCTTTGCAACACCGGCTGCTCCAGCCCGGCTGCGACTGCTGTCAGCGCAAACGCAGCTTCCGAGCCAAAAGCCTGCGGAAACGCCTGAACCACCGAGGCCACAACCGCCCTCGGTTCCAGGCATTTCTCAACAATGCCCTCAGCTACGTGTTGTTCCATACGCGCCGCAAATGTCGACGCCGCTAAAATGCCGCCAACCCCAATATTTACCCAGTCTGCCGGGTATAGTAGCGAAGATTTCGGGTTTGTCATGGGGGCAAGCGGAAATTAGGGCGAAATCTGCGGAAATTGGGCTGGTTTTGGGGGCTGCTCCCTAATTTGTTGGCGTTTGCAACACAAGGGCCTCGCTTGACCTTGGGAGGGCGCAAAGCGCCTTCCCGTGGGGAAGGTCAGGCGCGGACCGTGCGGTGCACGGACCAGCGGCCTCGGTTTGCAGCATTCATATTTTAGCACCCCGC
>CAZRHV010000110.1:0-6273 GCA_964599985.1 uncultured Marinosulfonomonas sp.
TATGAAACCTACCCCGAACAAATCCGCCAGACTGCGCGCGCAATGGGCGCAACTGCACAAGTCGCGGGCGGTGTTCCGGCAATGTGTGATGGGGTCACGCAGGGCGAAAAAGGTATGGAAATCAGCCTGTTCTCGCGCGACGTTATTGCACTGGCGGCGGGCGTTTCCCTATCCCACAACACCTATGATGCCGCCGTGTTCCTTGGGGTCTGCGATAAAATCGTCCCCGGTCTGGTGATGGCGGCCGCCAGTTTTGGCCATGTGCCGGCGGTGTTCCTGCCGGCGGGCCCGATGACCAGTGGGATGCCGAACGACGAGAAAGCAAATATACGCCAGCGTTTCGCTACAGGCGAGGTCACCCGCCAAGAATTGATGGCCGCCGAAATGGCAGCCTACCACGGCCCCGGCACCTGTACGTTCTATGGCACCGCCAATTCAAACCAAATGCTGATGGAATTCATGGGGCTGCACCTGCCCGGATCGTCTTTTGTGAACCCCAGCACACCATTGCGCGACGCGCTGACTGTTGCCGGGGCTAAGCGCGCGCTGGAAATTACGGGCCTGGGGGCCGAATACATCCCGGCGGGGCACATATTGGACGAAAAGACCTTTGTGAACGGGATTGTGGGGCTGATGGCTACCGGGGGGTCAACAAATCTGGTGCTACACCTGCCCGCCATGGCCCGCGCTGCCGGGGTGATCCTGAAGCTGGAAGATTTTGATGCAATATCCGAAATCACCCCACTTTTGGCGCGAATTTATCCAAACGGTCTGGCGGATGTTAACCATTTCCACGCAGCGGGCGGGTTAGGATATATGATCGCTGAACTGTTGGATGCGGGCCTTTTGCATCCCGACACAATGACCGTAATGGGCAAAGGGTTGGCGCATTACACACAGGAACCCAAACTAAACTGCGACGATCTGCAATGGGTTGCCGGTACGCGCGCTTCGCAAAACACCAAAATCCTGCGCCCGGTGTCTGATCCGTTCCAGCCCAAAGGCGGGCTAAAGCAATTAAAAGGCAATATCGGCATAGGCGTCATGAAAGTTTCCGCCGTGAAGCCAGATCACCAGATCGTCCAAGCCCCTGCCCGCGTGTTCCATGATCAGGACAGCGTCAAGGCGGCTTTTAAAGCCGGTGAGTTCACCAGCGACACCGTGATTGTGGTACGCTTTCAAGGCCCCTGCGCCCGTGGAATGCCCGAGCTTCATTCCCTCACTCCAACTTTGATGGTTCTGCAAGACCGTGGCTTAAGTGTTGCCCTTGTCACCGATGGCCGTATGTCTGGCGCATCCGGCAAAGTACCCTCGGCCATCCATGTCTGCCCGGAAGCAGCTGAAGGCGGGCCAATTGCCAAAATCCGCGATGGTGATATGCTGCGGGTAGATGCCGTTGCCTGCACGCTGGATGTGCTGGAAGACGAATTTAAAGCCCGCGAACCGGTAACGATTGATCTAAGTGCCAACCGCACCGGGATGGGGCGCGAAATGTTCGATGTGTTCCGCCGCAATGTCGGCCATGCCAGCGATGGTGCGGCAGTTATAATCTGATAAGTTCAAATTAAATCCCAAGGAACAAAGAATGACACCGCGCGACGCCAGCATCAAAACCCGCGAAATCTGTGGCCTCGCACCGGTGGTGCCGGTTCTTGTCATCGAAGATTTAACCACAGCAGTCCCAACGGCAGAGGCCCTTATCGCCGGGGGGCTGCCCGCGCTGGAAGTTACCTTGCGCACCCCGGCCGCACTGGATGTGATCAAGGCTATGGCGACGGTTAAGGGCGGCGTTGTAGGTGCCGGAACTCTGCTGACCCCCGCGGATGTGCGCGCCGCCAAGGCAGCGGGCGCAAAATTTGGGGTTTCGCCGGGGGCAACGGACGCGTTGCTACAAGCTTGCAAAGACGAAGACCTGCCGCTGCTGCCGGGTGCCGCCACAGCGTCCGAAGCCATGGCGCTGCTGGAACGCGGCTATGACATGCTGAAATTCTTCCCGGCAGAGGCAGCGGGCGGCGCGCCAGCCCTAAAGGCCATGGGCGCACCAATACCGCAGATCAGCTTTTGCCCGACGGGCGGTGTAACATTGAAAAATGCGCCTGACTATCTGGCCCTAACAAACACATTGTGTGTTGGCGGGTCCTGGGTTGCACCTAAATCAATGATCCAATCCGGCGACTGGTCGGGCATTGAAGACATCGCCCGAACCGCCGCCAGTTTGTCGCGCTAAATCCGAGTATTAACGTTTTGCCCAGTCTTCCGACTGGCAAACACCAACCGCGCAGCCTTTGATTTTCAGGCCGTCAGTCGTAAACGTAACAGTTCCGTTGAACTTCATAAATTTAGGCATGTCAGGATGGCGCATGTTGTCGCCAGTCCAGGCCCCATTTGCCTGCTTTTCCATACCATTGCACATCTCAAAACCGTCGGAAACGCGGGTACACATCAGCGTTCCACTGTCGTTTGAAACAGCAATCACCTGATCACCTTTGCGCATGTATTCGATGGTGGCAGCTTGGGCTGTGGTGGCAATTGTCATCGTAGCGACCGCGGCAATTGCGGCCAATTTCGTGAAATTCTTCATGTCGATCCTCCCAGATTTCTGCACCGGGTATAGGTTAATACATGCAAAAATGCAAATATTTGCAAAGCTTCCTAACATATCCAGCATCGCCAAATGCTTAGCCGGAATGCCGCGCCGCTCTGCCGCCGCGTCGCCCGGTTTGTGCCGCGCCAAGCAACGCCTGTGACAGTATGCTGCTCATCGGGTGATCCGGGGCATTCAATGCGTAGGTCTGGATTAGAAACTCAATCGCCGCTTTCTGATCAAAACCGCTCGGCAGTTTCAGCGCCCAATCCAGAAAAATTGAGCGGCACTCGGACGGGGAAATCCCTTCAATTCGATAGCTTTCCAATATCAGCTCTGACTTATCTATCTCATCCAATGTCATATTCGCGCGCCTTTCAACAAATCCCATTTAGGACAAGTCCGGCACCCTGCCAAGGGCTGTGTCAATGATCCTTGCCGTCGAATTTGATACCCGTTGTAGTTCACCCGCCAAAGTATCCGCATCAGTCATCCCGGTTTCCCTTAGTAAAAACGCCATGCCACCTTTGCCAATAATATCCGGATCCAGCGCGCCTTCGGTCAGCAACCGTGTCGCGGACTGTAAACTACGCAACAGCCCATGCGCGTCGACCAGCGCCGCGCGATCCGCCGAGCCAAGCCAGCCGATCCGCTCCCCTGCCAACAATTGCTCCGCCACTCCGCGCGCAGGCTCCCCCGCCAGCAACGCTGCTGTCTGCGCCAACAGTTCAATATCCATCAGACGCCCCGCCCCCAGCTTGGCTTCCCAGGCACCTTTGCCCGGCTTATCTGCGGCCAGCCGCTGGCGCATATCCAGCACGTCCTCCAGAACTTTGGCCGCATCAGATTGGCCTGCCAATAACTCAGTACGAAAATTTTCGATTTCCGCCCCTAGCTCTGCACCTCCAGCAACAACCCGCGCCCGTGTCAGTGCCAGATGTTCCCAGGTCCAGGCTTCGTCGTTTTGATAGTTCTTATACGCCTCTAATGATGTCGCCACCGGCCCCTGCCGACCCGACGGGCGCAGGCGCATATCCACCTCATAGAGCCGCCCCTCAGCCATCGGTGCGCTTAGGGCCGTCACCAATGCCTGCGTCAGACGGGCGTAATAGGCCCGCGTCGCCAAGGGTCGCCGCCCATCAGAAGCATCAACGCCATCCGGGTCATAGATCATGATCAGGTCCAGATCGGAGGTCGCCGTCAGGTTGCCAGACCCAAGTGACCCCATCCCAATTACTGCCGCACTCCGGCCTGGTGGTGCCCCGTGTTTCGTCGCAAACTCGTTAACCACAACCGGCAAAAGCACCATTAACACAGCATCAGCCAGTGCCGCATATTGCGCGCCAGAATCCGCCCCGCTCACCAGCCCGCGCAAATGATGCACGCCAACGCGAAAGTGCCATTCCTTCATCCAGCGTCGCGCTGCATCCAGCTTACCTTCATAATCCGATACTGGCACCAAGGTGCTTTCCAGCCCGGCAATCAGCGCCGCATCGGTCGGCCACGGCGCGAAAAAATCGCCACCGATCACTGCATCAAACACCTGGGCATTCCGCCCAAGGTAGACCGCAAGCCGGGGCGCTGTGGCAGCAATATCCACAATCAGGTCAATCAGCTGCGGGTTTTGTTCAAACATTGAAAACACCTGCACCCCGGCAGGCAGGCCGGATAAAAATCCGTCGAACTGCAACAATGCCTCATCCGGGCGGGCGGCTTTTTGCAGCCGACATATTATTTCGGGTTTCAGGCGCTCAAATATCTCGACCGCACGGCTGGAACGCAGCGATGGATAGGCCCGCCAGCGGCTGATAATCTCGCGCGCGGTGTCAGACAGTTCCGTCTCAACCTGCTCAGTTTCCTGTGGGGTAAAAAAGCCCTCGGTCAGCTCTGAAACCTGCACTAAACGGCGCTTAATGTCGTGTCGCATCTCACCCAGATCGCGCCCGGACAGGGCCGCCAACCGCTCAAACCCTTCCGCAGTTTTCGGCAAATCATGGGTTTGCGCGTCATTGACCATCTGGATGCGATGCTCGACCTCGCGGTGCGCGCGGTAATCTTCTGTCAGTCTTTCGGCGACTTCTTCAGGCACCCAGCCTTTATCTGCCAGCTGCTCCAGCCCCTTAACTGTGCCACGGGAACGCAGACTGACATCGCGCCCGCCCGCAATGATTTGCCGGGTCTGGGTGAAAAATTCGATCTCACGAATACCCCCCGCACCCAGCTTCATGTTGTGGCCTTCCAGCGTGATTGGCCCATGCAAGCCCTTATGGTCCCGTATCCGCAGGCGCATATCATGGGCGTCCTGGATTGACGCAAAATCCAGATGTTTGCGCCAGATGAACGGCGTCAGTATTTTCAGATACTTTTCACCAGCAGCAATATCCCCGGCGCAGGGCCGCGCCTTGATATGGGCAGCGCGTTCCCATGTGCGACCAACGCTTTCATAATACTGCGCCGCCGTTTCCATCGACAGACACACCGGCGTGACCGACGGATCAGGGCGCAATCGCAGGTCGGTACGAAACACATAACCCTCACCGGTTAAATCCGACAGCAGCTTGGTCAAGCGCCGGGTTACCCGGATGAAAGACGCCCGCGCGTCGCCATAATCATCCGGCTCAAACCGGGTTTCATCGAACAGGCAGATCAGGTCGATGTCTGAACTATAATTCAGCTCATGCGCGCCCATCTTGCCCATGGCCAGCACCGTCATGCCGCCCGCGGTCGCCTTATCGTCCTCGCCAGCACCGGGCAGCTTGCCCCGATCAATCTCTGCCGCCACCAGCGTTTTCACGCTACGATCCACCGCCAGATCGGCGAAATCCGTTAATGCGCCCGTTACCTGCTCCAGCGACCAGACCCCGGCGAGATCGGCCAGCGCCGTCAATACGGCCACCCGGCCCTTGGCAACGCGCAGACCGGTGGCAAGTTCCGGCGGGGTTAATCCCACTACATCGCTGACAACCCCGGCAAAAGTGTCCTCTGGCGTTCCCACCAGGGTCTCTCTCAGCCAATCCGCCTCACGCTGCATGACAGAATACAAAAACGGACTCGACCCGCCAGTGCCGACCAAAACCTGTTTCAATTCACCCGGCACACCATCAAACAACGCCCCGATCTCAGCGCCGCGTTCAGGCTCAAAGGCACGGGGGCTACGGGTTATGCGATCAACAAATTTCATTATTTGACACTGTTATGCGCGCGATCTGCGGTCAACCATTCAATCAATCGCGCCCGTGTCCTGACTGAAGATATTGCGCCACCCTTCCGGCGTTTCCTGCCAGAGAGAGCTGACATACATTGCCTCGGCCCCGTCACTGCCACACCGCTCAAAATCAGCACGGTAACTAAGCATCGCCAGCCCGTCTCCCGGCAGCAACAAACGAACATCGCTCAAGGCAAAACTCTCAACCGTTGGACCATCTGCCAATTGCCCAACATGGCCCGCCTTGTCCGAAAACCCACTTTCATAGACACCCAAAAAACCGTCACTCAACAACTTTGCATCAATATCAGCGTCCCCAGACACCAACGCCTGCCAAACGGCTTCTTCCAGTACCAATATCTCAGCTTTACTTGGATCAGCCATCAATCCCTCCGATATATTAAAGTGCTACACGAAAGTCTGCCTGCTTTAAGTCAGAGTCTATAGCAAAGCATAATTGTCTGATGGCAGCTCTGAGCCCAAA
>CAZRHV010000111.1:0-6055 GCA_964599985.1 uncultured Marinosulfonomonas sp.
GCAGGCCAGAGCCATCATCGGTGTCACCGATATACATGCCGGGGCGCTTGCGCACCGCCTCTAAGCCTTTGAGAACTTTGATAGAATCAGCGCCGTATTCTTCGGGCGCCTGATTGTCTTCGGCCATGTGGGCAATCCTGTATAACTTGGTTCGATTTATACAAGAACCGGGGCGGGATGTCACGCAATTGACGCAGTATTCGGGGTTACACGAACGGGATGACAAGCCCAACAAAAATAAGCATTGCGCCTGCGGTCAAACTGATCCGGCGCAGGGACTTTGGTGAGGTCATTAAAACCCGCACACGCTCTACTAAAAGTGCTAATGCGACATTGCCGAGGAACGGGACGATCATTGACAGGGCAAGGATTACAGCAATGTCAGGCCATGTTAGTTTTGTCAGGTCAAAGAAGCCGGGAAGCACCCCCATGTAGAACAGGATTGCTTTGGGGTTGGACAGGATAACCGCAACCCCCGCGGCAAATCCAGCCCACATTCCGGGGCGGGTCAGGCGGGTGTCGGTTGCAATTGCTTTGTCAGCATTGCGGATGATCAAGGCGCCCATGACAATAAAAATAATGCTGGCGGCGATGCGCAGGAAAGCCATGAATCCAGCGAACACTGACAGAATCCAGGTGATGCCCAGTATCGCCAGCAATGGCCACACTATGTCGCCGATGGCCACTCCCAGTGCCAGAGGCCAGGCGGCTCGGTAGCCGCCTGTCAGTGTGCGTGCAACGATGGCGACCCACACCGGACCAGGTGTCAGGAACAGGATGGCCAGCGCACCAGCGTAAATCAGCAATTCAAACGCAGTGATGGTCATTCAGAGTCCTGCAACGTCAACGAACCATCGTCGTTAAGCGGCCAGAAAGGGTTGTGGGCAACTTCCCAGACATGGCCGTCAGGGTCAGCGTAATATCCGGAATAACCACCCCAGAAAACGTCTTGCGGTGTTTTGAGAGCAGTTGCACCAACGCTGAGGGCTTTGGTATAGGCTGCGTCCACCTCCTCAGTTGTGCGGTAATTCTGCGCCAGCGTCATAGCCCCGGTGCCAAGTTTTGCGTCCGGACGTCCCTGATCCTTGGCTAGCGGCCCCCGGCCAAACAGACCTAACACCATGCCGTTGATCTGGTAGAACACGACGCCCTCCTGATCTCTCGTCGAATTCCAACCAAGGTCTGCATAAAATTTTGCGGATCGCTCAAGATCGTCCACGCCGAGGGTAATCAAGGTTACACGTTGCGGAGTCATGGGATGTCCTTTTCGGTAATGATTGAGGTGCCGTTGTCTTCGGTGACTTCCAGATGTTGCGCCCTACCCCTCAGCTCACCAAACAACTCTGCCCCGGTGCCGGTCAAGAACGCCTGTGCCCCGAGCGTGCAGATTTCGTCATAGAGTGCGGCGCGGCGTTCGGCGTCCAGATGAGCGGCGATTTCATCGAGCAACAGGATGGGCGGTGCGCCGAAATCATCGGTGAGCGCGCGGGCGTTCGCCAGTATCAACGAGATAAGCAGCGCCTTTTGCTCACCTGTTGAACATTGTCGGGCTGGGACACCCTTGGCACTGTAGACCGCGCCCAGATCAGCGCGGTGCGGCCCTGTCAGCGTACGAGCGGCGGCCCTGTCACGGGGGCGCCCCCGTGCAAACGCTTCCAACAGATCGCTTTCGGTCGTCGGAAAATCGGCGCCATCCGGGCCAAGCAGCGTCAGTTCTGCCGTGGGAAAGGCTGTGCTGGCCTCTACTTGCGCCGTCGCAACCCGTGACAGGGCAAGGATACGGTTCTTCAGGATCAAGGCACCTGACGTGGCCATCTGGCGTTCCAGCGCGCTGTACCAGGACGGATCACTGATCTGGTCTTTTAGCAGGCGATTACGCTCACGCATGGCTTTGTCGTAGGTCAGAACGGCGTCGGCGTGGGCCGGTTCAAATGAGAGTGCCATCCGATCCATAAATCGACGCCGTCCATCTGTTCCTTCCAGCCACAGTCGATCCATAGACGGTACCAGCCAGAGGACACGGCTAATGCGCCCCAATGCCACCTGAGCGGTAGACTTGCCATCAATGCGGGTCTGGCGCGGGGTGTTGGGTTCGGCCCATGTCTCAATTTCATGGATCTGGTGCAAGCTTCGAAGCGTTGCAGTGATTTTCCAGCCCAACCTGTCTGGGTTGCGGGCCATTTCTTCCAGCGTTGCGCGACGCAAACCACGGCCGGGGGACAAAAGCGAAATAGCTTCGAGAAGGTTTGTTTTGCCAGCGCCGTTTGGGCCGTAAATCGCGACCGGACGACTATCCAGTTCCAGACGGGCAAGTTTGTGCGACCGAAAATGGGAAACCGTCAGTTCTTTGACGGCAAGGCCCGTCATTTACCGGCCCTTCTTCTTGTTCTGAGAACCTCTGCCGGAGGCTTAAACACGCATCGGCATAACAACATACAGCGCGCTGTCATCGTCGCCCTCACGCATCAAAGTGGGATCACCAGAAGAGTTAAACAGGAATACCGCGTTTTCCCGATCCACCTGCCCGGCGATTTCCAGCAAGTATTTGGCATTAAACCCTATTTCTAACGCTTCGTCACTGTAGGCCACGCTCAATTCTTCTTCGGCGGCACCGCTGTCAGGGGCATTTACTGAAAGGACCAGACGGTCCTCTGTCAGTGACAATTTCACGGCGCGGGATCGTTCTGAAGAAACCGTTGCAACCCGGTCAACTGCGCGGGCGAATTCGGCGGCGTCTACTTCCATGCGGCGGGTATTTCCTTGCGGGATAACGCGGGTGTAGTCGGGGAATGTGCCGTCGATGACTTTGCTGGTCAGGGTGATTTCCGGCGTGGCAAAGCGCACTTTGGTTTCTGACACGGATACGGCGACTGTAATATCGTCATCATCCAGAAGTTTGCGAAGCTCAGCCACGGTTTTTCTAGGCACGATCACGCCAGCCATACCGTCGGCACCATCGGGTAATGGCGCATCAATACGCGCCAGACGGTGGCCATCGGTGGCCACACAGCGCAGGGCATTACCATTTTCCCCGGCAGCGACGTGCATATAAACACCATTCAGGTAATAACGGGTTTCTTCGGTTGAGATCGCAAATTTAGATTTGTCAAAAAGCCGGCGCAGAACAGGCGCAGCGGCTGAAAAATTTGTATCGTATTCAGTTGTGGTCATCACCGGAAAATCTTCGCGTGGCAGCGTGGCCAGTGAAAATTTTGAACGCCCGGCTTCAACCGACAGTCGCCCCGATGCGCTGTCATCTGTCAGCGTCACGAGGGATCCGTCGGGAAGTTTGCGCACGATTTCATGCAGCATTACCGCAGACACGGTGGTTGCACCTTCACGCTCAACCGTCGCCGCGGCTTTGTCGATTACCTCAATATCCAGGTCAGTAGCGCGGAACGATGCCTCATTGCCACTGGCTTCTATCAGCACATTTGCAAGAATTGGGATAGTGTTACGCCGCTCAACCACCGACTGGGCCTGGGCCAGAGCCTTGAGTAATACGCCGCGTTCAATACTGATCTTCATCAATCAACCCTTCCATGTGCCGGGGCGGCGAATGTAGCCCATTCCACGCCCGGCTCAAGGGTTATTTCAATTGTATCGCAAACGCAAAGGCTTGCCGCTACAAAACTCCTTCGAAGAGTTTTGACAAAAAGCTTTGAAAGCTCTTAAGCTTCCAACGCCCGGCGCAGCAATTCCAGGTCTTCAGCGATCTGGTTGTCGAGTGTTTTCAGCTCTTCAATCCGGCGCACCCCGTGCATGACGGTGGTATGATCCCGCCCACCAAAACGCCGCCCGATTTCGGGAAGGCTGCGGGTTGTCAGTTGTTTGGCCAGATACATTGCCACTTGACGGGGTCGCGCGATAACGCGGACCCGGCGCGGGCCGATGATATCGGACAGGCGAATGTTGTAATGTTCAGAGACTTTGCGCTGAATTTCTTCAACTGTAACCTTGCGATCCGAGGCACGCAGGATGTCTGCCAGACAGTCCTGTGCCAGTTCCAGCGTGATCTCGCGGCCAACCAGTGACGCAAAAGCGAATAGCCGCATCAGCGCGCCTTCCAGTACCCGCACGTTGGTGGAAATCCGGTGCGCAAGGAATTCAAGCACACCTTCGTTGATCACCAAGCCCTGATATTGCTGGCGATAGGTTTCCATCTTTTGCTGCAATATCCCCAAACGCAATTCATAGTCTGTTGGATGCAGGTCAACGACCAGCCCACATTGCAGGCGGGATTTGATACGCTCTTCCAGGCCTTTGATGTCAACGGGTGAGCGGTCAGCGGAAATGATGATCTGTTTGTTCTGGTCTACAAGAGCGTTGAACGTGTGAAAGAACTCTTCCTGGGTGCTTTCTTTACCGGCGATGAATTGAACATCGTCCACCATCAATATATCAACCGAACGGAAAAGCTGTTTGAAGTCCATCATTTGCTTTTCGCGCAGGGCCTGAACAAAACGGTACATGAACTGTTCGGCAGAAAGATAAACAACCTTCAGATCAGGGCTTTGCTTTTGCAGTTCCCACGCAATGGCGTGCATTAGATGGGTTTTACCAAGGCCAACGCCACCATAGAGGAAAAGCGGGTTAAAGGCGACAGGTCCACCTTCTGCCACGCGACGTGCCGCGGCGTGGGCCAGTTCATTGGGTTTGCCGACCACAAAGCTGTCAAAGGTAAAGCGGGCATCTAATGGTGCGCCTGGCATTTCTTTGGCAATAGCTGTGGGCGCAATTTGTTGGGTGGTTTTTCTAGTTTTCTGGTTTTTCGGAGCGGTTTTCGGTACGTTGAAGGACACGCGAGAAACATCAGCACCTGCTTCGATCAGCTGTTGCAAAATCTGATCGCCGAAATTGCGCGAAACCCAGTTGCCCATAAAATTGGTCGGTACATAAAATGTAGCAACACCGTTTTTCAGGTTCGAAAATTCCAGCGGTTCTATCCAGTTTTTATAGTTGTTCTTACCAACTGTCTTTTGCAATTCATCCTGCACTTGTCCCCAGGTGTCTTCTGTCATTTTTTTTGACCCATTTTTTCTTTTCATCCTAAGACTGGCGCCAGGCCAGCCCCCGATTTTTCCAGCCACCCTGGAAACTTCGGTGCCCATTTGGATTCAGGTCGCCTTCAAACCCCTCTTTCACGCTGAGACATTCAACCGCTATTCCCAATCGGGAATAGATGGCGGTTGCAGCCTCAGCGGCGTAGAGTGAGCGTACTCCGGATCGACAGAGAAACAGCAGCGTACCCGGAGCCTCATCCCCAAGAGCGTCTGTTACTGCGTCCGCAAAACGCGGGTTTATGGACATTCCCGGAAATTCGGCCCACTCGATGCAAATCAAGGTGTGGCCAAGTTCCGAAAGATCAGGAACACCGACAAAAGACCATTCTGCCTGTGTTCTGACATCAATCAGCCGGGCCTTTTTGTCTGTTTCCAGAATTGTCCAGGCGTCGGTTGGCAGAACTTCCCCAACGCTCGGACGGGTGCCCGTGCTCATCAATTGTCCCCCAAGACGACGTGAATCACTGAGGTAAGCTAGCAAGGTGAAACGGGCTGGCGCAACTGATCTTCGTTCTTGACTCTGATCTTTCTCGCGCCGAATCCCCTAAGCGCTTTGAATCATGTTTTTTACGTGATTTTTTTATCACCGCCTAAAAAGAAAAAAGCGCACCAACCGGCGCGCCTTGTCAATTTTATTGTTGTGACGCCGGGTCAGGCGATGGCTTTTACCCGCGAAGACAGGCGCGACATTTTACGCGACGCTGTATTTTTGTGAAAAATGCCTTTGGTGACGCCGCGCATCAATTCTGGCTGTGCGACACGCAGTGCTTCGGTCGCTGCCTCTTTGTTGCCGGAAGCAATCGCTTCTTCTACCTTGCGCAGGAAGGAGCGAATGCGTGTGCGGCGCGTTTTGTTTACTTGTGCGCGGCGATCGTTCTGACGTGCACGTTTTTTTGCTTGTGGCGAGTTGGCCATACGTATCATTCCCACATTTTTGAGGGTGTAAATCTGAAGTCGCGCTTCTAGGCCGCTCTTGGGCCTGAGTCAACGGG
>CAZRHV010000112.1:0-6036 GCA_964599985.1 uncultured Marinosulfonomonas sp.
GAAAGCCTGTCGGCCTATGCGCGCCAGTTTCTGGACATGATGGAAAAACCGGACGTCGACCATATCAGCGGGTTAAGCCCGGCGATTTCGATTGAACAGAAAACCACCTCAAAAAACCCGCGTTCCACCGTTGGCACCGTTACCGAAATCTACGACTACCTGCGGCTGCTGTTCGCCCGGGTCGGCACGCCATTTAGTCCCGCCACCGGCAAACCGATTGAAGCCCAGCAGGTGCAGGACATGGTGGATCGGGTGATGAAGATGGAGGAAGGCACACGCGCCTACCTGCTCGCCCCGATCGTGCGCGACCGCAAAGGCGAATACCGTAAGGATTTTCTGGAGCTGCGCAAAACCGGCTTTCAACGGGTCAAGGTGGACGGCGAATTCCATGATCTGGATAACCCGCCTACATTGGACAAAAAATTCCGCCACGACATCGACGTGGTGGTGGATCGTATCGTGGTAAAAGAAGGGCTGGAAACCCGGCTGGCCGACAGTTTTCGCACCGCTCTTGATCTAGCCGATGGTATCACCGTGCTGGAAACCACAGGGGATGATCCTGAACGCGTCACATTCTCGGAAAAATTCGCCTGCCCGGTCTCGGGTTTCACCATTCCCGAAATTGAGCCCCGCCTGTTTTCCTTTAACGCCCCGTTTGGTGCCTGCCCAACCTGCGACGGGTTAGGGGTGGAATTGTTCTTTGATGAACGTCTTGTGGTCCCCGACCAAACCCTGAAAATCTACGACGGCGCACTGGCCCCGTGGCGCAAGGGTAAATCCCCGTATTTCCTGCAAACCATTGAAGCCATCGCCAAACATTACAAATTCGACCGCCAGACCAAATGGAAAGACCTGCCGGAAAACGTGCAGCAGGTATTTTTGTACGGCTCGGGCAAGGAAGAAATCCAGTTCCGCTATGATGAAGGTGGCCGAGTATATCAGGTAACACGTTGCTTTGAAGGCGTTATACCCAATATGGAACGGCGCTACCGTGAAACTGACAGCAACTGGATTCGTGAAGAATTCGAACGCTACCAAAACAATCGCCCCTGTGGCGAATGCGGCGGTTTCCGACTACGCCCGGAAGCACTGGCGGTGAAAATTGCCGGGCTTCACGCGGGCGAAGTGGTGCAAATGTCGATCCGCGAGGCGCTGACATGGTGTAAGGACATTCCCAATCACCTGAGCAAAACTAAGAACGAAATCGCCCAGGCGATCCTGAAAGAAATCATCGAACGCCTCGGTTTTCTGAACAATGTAGGCCTCGATTACCTGACGCTCAGCCGCAACTCCGGCACACTTTCTGGGGGCGAAAGCCAGCGTATTCGTCTTGCCAGTCAGATTGGCTCCGGCCTGACGGGTGTACTTTATGTGCTTGATGAACCTTCTATCGGCTTGCACCAGCGCGACAATGGCCGTCTGTTGGTGACCCTGAAAAACCTGCGCGATCAGGGCAATACGGTAATTGTGGTGGAACACGACGAAGAAGCAATCCGCGAAGCGGACTATGTTTTTGACATCGGCCCCGGCGCGGGAATACATGGTGGTGAAGTTGTTTCCAAGGGTCTGCCTGAAGAAGTAGCGGCAGATCCAAATTCGATCACAGGACAGTATTTAAGCGGCACGCGTGAAATCGCCATACCCAACACCCGGCGAAAAGGAAACAAGAAAAAGCTAACAGTATCAAAGGCTAGCGGTAACAACCTAAAGTCGGTTACTGTCGATTTCCCGCTGGCAAAATTCACCTGTGTTACCGGAGTGTCAGGGGGCGGCAAATCCACCCTGACGATCGAAACTCTGTTCAAAACTGCATCCATGCGCCTGAACGGCGCCCGCCAGACACCGGCCCCCTGCGAAAGCATCAAGGGGTTGGAGCATCTGGACAAAGTCATCGACATCAACCAGCGCGCCATTGGCCGCACACCACGTTCCAATCCAGCGACTTACACTGGCGCTTTCACCCCGATCCGCGACTGGTTCGCCGGGATGCCCGAAAGCAAAGCCCGCGGATACAAGCCGGGGCGGTTTTCATTCAACGTCAAAGGCGGGCGCTGTGAGGCTTGTAAAGGCGATGGTCTGATCAAGATTGAAATGCACTTTTTGCCAGACGTTTATGTCACCTGCGAGACCTGCAACGGCGCGCGTTACAACCGGGAAACTTTGGAAATACGCTTTAAAGGCAAGAGTATAGCGGACGTTCTTAATATGACCGTCGAAGATGCACAGGTGTTTTTCAAAGCGGTTCCCAGTATCCGGGAAAAGATGGATGCACTGGGGCGGGTCGGATTGGGATATATCAAGGTCGGCCAACAGGCGACGACGCTATCGGGCGGCGAAGCACAACGGGTGAAGCTGTCCAAAGAACTGGCGCGTCGCTCCACTGGGCGGACATTGTATATCCTCGACGAACCAACAACGGGGCTGCATTTCGAAGATGTGCGTAAGCTGTTGGAAGTGCTGCACGAACTGGTCGATCAGGGCAACACAGTAGTGGTGATTGAACACAATCTGGATGTCGTGAAAACCGCCGACTATATCATCGACATCGGTCCCGAGGGTGGTGATGGCGGCGGTGAAATTATCGCAACCGGCACCCCTGAACAGGTGGCGGAAGTGGCTGAGAGCTACACCGGGCATTATCTTAAGGCGATGCTTGAGGGGCGAAAAGTCGCGGCGGAGTAGGACGAAATCCACTCAATTACCTTTGTGTCGCCTAAGCGTTCAGTTCCACCCAAACCGGTACATGGTCAGATGGCTTTTCATAGCCCCGGATATGGGCGTCGATCTGGCAGTCATTCAACAGGTCAGCGCATTGAGAACTAAGCAAAAAATGATCAATCCGGATGCCATCATTGCGCTCCCAGGCCCCGCGCTGAAAGTCCCAGAAACTATACTGCTCGGGGGCGGAATTACGGGCGCGAAACGCCTCTGTGAAGCCAAGGTTCAAAATTCGGCGGTACGCCGCCCGGCTTTCGGGCCTCGCCAGCGCATCTTCAGTCCAGTTTTCCGGGTGCGCTGCGTCAATTTCTTGTGGAATTATGTTGTAATCCCCAGCCATTAGCATGGGTTCTTCATCTAATAACAATTCCTTGGCGCGGGCCAACATCCGCTCCATCCAGGCCAGTTTGTACTCATATTTAGGCCCCGGCACCGGGTTGCCATTTGGCAGATACAGCCCACAAACCCGAACCGCTTTATCACCCACCACCGTCGCCTCAATCCAGCGTGCCTGTTCATCTCCTTCGTCCCCGGGCAGGCCGCGCGTCACATCCTCCAGCGGTAATTTCGATAAAATAGCCACCCCGTTGAACGATTTTTGCCCATGGGTCTCAACGCTGTAGCCCAGATCTTCAAAATGCGCGCGCGGAAAGTTTTCATCCACCGATTTGATTTCCTGAAGAAGCACAACATCCGGTTTTGCTTCTTCCAGCCACGCCGTTACAGCCGCCAAACGCGCCTTGATTCCGTTGATATTGTAGGTGGCTATTTTCATGATGTCCCCGCTGATACCGGGCATCATTATGTGAGCGGGCGTGTTTTACAAGTCGATAGGGTTACGGGCGGCTAAAGAACCGCCCGCATTTAATCTAGTATGACGAAAGAGCAAATTTACTCGACTGTAATCAATGTCCACATTCCCATCGCATAATGGTTCGCGATATTACAGGCCAGCATGTATGTGCCCGGTTTAAGGTAGAAAACCGCGGTCCCGTCTGCGCCCGGTTCCAGTTCCGGGATCTCGCCGATCGCACCGGATGCATCTTCGTCAAAGCGCGCAATGTCTTCATCGTAAGGCAATGCCTGTGTCGCGTCGATAATCGGGACTACTAACATTTCGTGCTCGGCGTAGTCAGATGAGTTGACGGCGTGAAACTCCACTTCGCCGGCAGCTATGATATCTTTGTCGACGCTAACGCCCATTGGTGCTTTGTCCATAAGGGAAGCACCTGGCGTGGCGAACAATATCTGCTGGCTGGCGTCAAATTCGTTTACGGCGTCAAGCCCTTTATCCCACAGATCAACTTCGACCACCGTGTGATCAGACGCTGCGAATGCGGGGACAGTGCTTAGGGTTGTAGCGGCGGCGGCCGCGCCGGCCATCAGGAACATCACTTCTCGTCTTGAGGTTGTCATTACATCTCTCCGTTACTTGAAATTAAGCACGGCGGGTCGATGTGTATCTATTGGCCCGTCGATGTCACCGGTTGTGCGCCTTTGTGGTGATATTTCTTTGAGATGGATCAAAGAATTATGCTTATAGATCGCAAAAACGCTGCGGTGCAGCAAATGCCTCACATGTCTGATGCCAAACCCGGCTCGATCAAGCTGGATTTTTCTGCAATCGCGCGACCGGCAGCAAAGGCCGACGCCCACGCCCACTGAAAATTATATCCTCCCAGCCAACCTGTCACATCTACAACTTCCCCTATGAAATACAGCCCGGGAACGGTTTTGCACTCCATTGTGCTGGCGTTCAGGGCATCAGTATCAATGCCACCAAGAGTAACTTCTGCGGTGCGATAACCTTCGGTTCCGGTTGGTGTCAGGCGCCAGTTCTGCAGTTTTTCGGCCAGTTGTTTTAACGACTTGTCCGACTGGTCGGCGATGTTTCCATTTAACCTCCAATGCCTGGCCAAGGCTTCCGCCAGCCGTTTGGGAAGCAGTTCCGCCAATAAATTTGACATACTGCGCCGACCATTCTCTCCACGTTTCTGGCGGAGCAATTCAAAGGCATCCTGATCCGGCAATAAATTGATACTTATCTGATCTTTTTCGCGCCAGTAGTTGGAAATTTGCAGGATCGCCGGGCCAGATAGCCCGCGATGTGTAAACAGCAATGCCTCTTTAAACCCAGTTTTGTGACAGGTGACACGGGCGCTTAAAGACACACCCGACAAAGGTTTTGTCATCGCCAGATCACCCGCACCAAAGGTAAAAGGAACCAAACCAGCGCGGGTGTCTGTGATGGCGACGCCAAACTGTTGTGCGACCTGATAACCAAACCCACTTGCCCCCATTTTCGGGATCGATTTTCCGCCTGTGGCAATAACTAGATTTTTACAGGTATGAGCATTGTTGTCACTCAGGGAAACCGCAAACCCCGCACCAGTTTTTTCGATTTTTACAACACTGGTTTGCAGTAGAATTTTTGCTCCATTTGCCTCGGCCAACAACATACGGATTATGTCTTTAGCTGAGTTGTCACAAAACAATTGCCCAAGTGTTTTCTCGTGATAGGAAATCCCATACCGCTCCACTAAATCAATGAAATCATTCGCTGAATATCGAGCAAGTGCCGACTTTGCGAAATGTGGGTTATGCGACAGAAAATTTTCCGGCCCGGTGTAAATATTGGTGAAATTACAGCGCCCGCCACCTGAAATACGGATTTTCTCACCGGGGTTCTTAGCGTGATCGACAACCAGAACAGACCCGCCGCCCAGGGCCTGAGCCGCACAGTGAAGCCCGGCCGCACCGGCGCCAATTATTATGGTCGCGTAATCCATTTAACTGGCGATAACCGGATTGCGGGTCGTGATTGAACTTGAAAACACTATTTTCTTTTCAGTCAAAATATCCTCCGAGCGAAGCGGAATTCGCCCGAAGGGCTAAAGAAAATGCGCCGTCAGGCGCACAACCGGACTACATCGAAAAAGATGTGCCACAACCGCAGGAACTGGTGGTGTTCGGGTTTTCTATGACAAAACGTGCGCCGATGATTTCCTGAGTATAGTCAATCACCGCATTTGATAAAAACGGCAAAGAGACGTTGTCGATAACAACTTTCTGGCCCCCACCTTCTAGAATAACATCGTCGTCCGCCGGATCATCCAGCTTGATGTCGTACTGAAAGCCAGAACAGCCGCCGCCCTCTACTGCGATGCGCAGGGCTTTGGTATCATCTGTATTGGCATTGATCTCGGCCAAACGCGCGAATGCGCGCTGTGTAACTTTCGGGGGCAGGTTCAGATCCATGGGGTGTACTCAGGCATTTCAGTTTCTTTACGGATTCAATATAAGCAGCGTGGGACAATG
>CAZRHV010000113.1:0-5758 GCA_964599985.1 uncultured Marinosulfonomonas sp.
CATACGTTTATGATGATGAACCCGGTGGTGATTTCGCAAGTAAAGACGTTTTTAAGAACCGGGTCGTTTGATCATACGCTGACCTTTGGGGCGCTGGTTCTGGATTCGATCTGGGATTAGGAGCCAGGGGGTTGTATGCGCGCTCTTTGCCTTTACGGCAAATTCACCCCCGAGAATAATTATTTACAAGAAGAAGGGTTTAAGAGGCCGGGCCAAGGTGGCGGTTTACGTGGCCCATTTTTCTGCCCGGTTTTATGTCGGCTTTGCCGTAGAGGTGGATGGCGTTGGCGGCGTTAGCAGACAGTTCCGCGACCCTATTCATATCGTCGCCAATCAGGTTCAGCATTTCCACGTTTGAATGGCGTTTTCCGTCGCCAAGGGGCCAGCCTGCAACGGCGCGGATGTGTTGTTCGAACTGGTCGATGGTGCAGCCGTTCTGGGTCCAGTGGCCGGAATTATGTACCCTTGGCGCAATTTCGTTGACGATAAGGCCACTTGGTGTGACGAAGATTTCAACCCCTATCACCCCGATATATTCCAATGCATTCAGAATGTTGGCGGTGAACAGCACCGCGTCGGTGCGTTGCCCGGGCGACAGGTGGGCGGGCAGGGTGGTGGTGTGCAGGATGCCATCTTTGTGGACGTTTTCGCCGGGGTCATAACATGCGATCTGGCCGTCGGCGTTCCTTGCGCCGATTATTGAAATTTCGTGGCTGAAATCGATGAATCCTTCGAGAACAGAAGGGGTGTCGCCTACGTCTTTCATGGCCTGAGCAGTATCGGCAGGCGACTTGATCCGGGACTGGCCTTTGCCATCATAACCAAAGCGCCGGGTTTTCAGGATTGAAGGGGTACCGATTTTGGCAATTGCGATTTCAAGTTCCGCAAAATTGTCGACAGCTGCAAAAGGCGCGACGTTCAAACCCAATCCCTGTAGGAATTCCTTTTCGGTGATCCGATCCTGACTGATCGCCAATGCGCGTCGATTTGGGTGGACCGGGGTGATGGCCTCTAGCGTGTCCAGCGCGGATGTGGGGATGTTTTCGAATTCATAGGTGATGATGTCGACGGAATTTGCGAAGGCTGTCAACGCGCCCAAATCGTCATAGCGCGCGCAGGTCACAGTACCTGCAACTTGTCCGGCAGGGGGGTGCGCACCGGGCTCGAAAATGTGGACCTTGAAGCCAAGTCGCGATGCCGCCACCGACAACATCTGACCCAATTGGCCACCACCAAGAATACCGATTGTAGCGCCGGTGGCCAGGGGTTCAGTCATCAACAGGCTCGTCCGGGATCGACGCCGACAGGGCGGCGCGCCATGTGTCTAACCTTGTCGCCAGAACGTCGTCTTGTAGCGCCAGTATACCAACTGCCATCAGGCCGGCATTGGTAGCGCCCGCGGCGCCGATGGCCATCGTGGCAACCGGGAAGCCACGGGGCATTTGCACTATGGAATAAAGGCTGTCGACACCTGATAGCGCGCGCGACTGTACCGGCACACCTATAACCGGGATACGAGTTTTGGAGGCCGTCATGCCGGGCAAATGCGCGGCACCACCGGCACCGGCGATAATAACCTGCAAACCGCGGCTGGCGGCGGATTTTCCGTAGTCCCACAACCGATCCGGCGTGCGGTGCGCCGAGACGATTTTCGTTTCATATGTGACACCCAGTTCATCGAGGATTGCGGCTGCCTCTTGCATAGTTTCCCAGTCGGACTGACTGCCCATGATGATGCCAACTAAAACGTCGCTCATTTCGCTGCTCCGGACCTGAATAAGCGCGCACTATAGCCAACACACCCGGTCACGCAATAATATCCGGGGTCAGTTCGTCTTCGATCACGCTGATCCGGTCTTTCAGTAAAAGTTTGCGCTTTTTCAGCCGGTTCAGCGCCAGTTGATCGCCCCGTTGGCTATCCTGCAAAGCGTGAATGGCATCGTCCAGATCGCGGTGCTCACGCTGCAACACGGCGAGCTTGACCTGCATCACGTCGTTGTGGCCCATTTTCGTCGAATTGTTCATTTTACTCCGGCCGGATTGATCTGGGGTTGTGGGGGTAATTCTACCCTGAAACAAAGCCCTCGCCAAGGAAATGCGACTATTTTGCTCTTGTAGCGGGCATATTGCTTCCCCATGTTTAACGCAGGGTCGCCGACGCGGGGCCCGAGATGAAATGTCGCTTGATCAAGGACACACGGAATGACGAAAATGACCCTAAGTACTCACCCGTTTTTTCTGGGCTTCGAGCAGCTTGAAAAGCTGATGGAACGCACCAATAAATCCGATCTTGGCGGTTATCCTCCGTTTAATATTGAGCAGACCAGCGAAGAAAGCTATCGCATCACGCTGGCAGTGGCAGGATTTGCCGAAACAGCCCTGTCGATCACCGTCGAAGACCGTCAATTGATGATCCGGGGCCGTCAGGCGGATGAAACTGAGGGGCGGGTATTCCTGCACCAAGGCATCGCCGCGCGTCAGTTTCAGCGTAGTTTTGTACTTGCAGACGGTGTTGATGTGGCAGGGGCCGTCATGGAAAACGGGCTGTTGCATGTGGATTTGATACGCTCAACCCCGGAAACCGTTGTGCAGACGATCAAGATAAATCAAGCTTAAGAGTTGGGGCATAAGGCATGGAAATAAAATATAGAAGCTTACCCGATGTGATTGGGCGGATCGCCTATGTGCGTCCAGTGGACATTGCTGATCTGCCAGAGGAATTGCAGGATCAGGCTGCGGGTGCTACCGATCTTTACGCGGTTCACGATGAAGCGGGTGAGCGGCTGGCACTGGTAAATGGCCGACGGTTAGCATTTGTACTGGCAAGGCAGAATGATCTGTCACCGGTTCACGTACATTAAAAGAACAAAAAACGACGAGGGAGAATATGAGCAACCCAAACAGTTATTCGCGCACCCAGATCAGGTTGCACTGGGGAATTGCCATTCTGATACTGGTTCAGATGGTTTCAAAGTTCGCAATTGGACCCGCTTGGGACGCGATTGAAAAGGGGCAGGAATTTACCGGAATTACGCCGATTTTGCACGTTATCCCCGGTGTTTTGGTGTTGTTACTGGTCATTACGCGCCTGATTCTACGGTTTAAAAATGGTGTCCCTGACTCGGTTGAGGGCGGCAGCCCTTTGCAGGAAAAAGCCGCGAAAGCTGTGCATGTCGCGCTGTATGTTCTGCTCTTCCTGATCCCTGTATCCGGGATGGCGGCATGGTTTGGTGGGGTGATGCAGGCAGCAGACGTGCATGAGGTGTTCTTCAAGGCATTGTTGGCACTGACCCTTTTGCACGCGATAGCTGCGATTTATCACCAGCACGTTCTCAAAGACGGGCTGATGTCGCGGATGATGAAATCCGGCTGAAATGGCGTATTCCTTTGACTGGGTAGACGCGTTCGCAGACCGTCCGTTTGGCGGCAATGGCTGCGTCGTGGTGCATGGTGCGGATGATGTTTCACTGGAAGATCGGATGGCGCTGGTGCGTGAAACGTCTTTGTCGGAATGCGCCTATCTGGTCGCCTCTGACGTGGCGGATTTCGGGGCGCGTTATTACCTGGCTGGTCGTGAAATTCCAATGGCCGGCCATCCGACGATTGCAACGGTCGTATCCATGGTGTCGCGCGGCTTGGTTGAACTGGTAGCAGGTCACGCCAGTTTCACGCTGGAAGTTGGTGCAGGTGTGTTACCGATTGCGGTGGATACTGACATAGATGGTGCGCTGAGCGTCACCATGACTCAGTTAAGACCAGAGTTTAAGAACAGCCACGAGCCCGTTGATATTGCTGCAATTTATGGGTTGAACCCGGATGATATTTTGGGCGTGCCAAAGACGGTTTCCACTGGCTCGGCGTTTGGGGTAACCGTGTTAAAAAATAAGGACGCCCTGCGCCGCGCGGTTCTGGATTTGGACCGCTTGCAAGCATATGTGGATAGCGAAAACGGCGATTTCCATGAACCGTTTTTGGTTAGCCTCGGCGGTGAAACGCTGGAAGGTGACGTGTATTCGCGTCTGTTACTGCCGCCACCTATGCCTGCCGAAGACCCGTTTACTGGCTCAGCCACCGGCTGTATGGCGGCGTATCTGTGGGCAGAAGGTTTGATAATTTCGCCACGGTTTGTAGCTGAACAGGGGCATTGGCTGGGCCGCCCCGGACGGGCAGTGGTTGAAGTTCTGGGGGCGCGGGACGACATAACCGGCGTTCGGGTCGGTGGTCGCGGGTATGTTTTAATGTCGGGCGAGCTGAATATATGAATTCCGGGAAAGTATTGTTTACCAAAGATGAGCTGATCAAAGCCCACCAACTGGTGTGCGGGCATATGCAGCCAACCCCACAATACGAATGGCCGTTGATTTCTAAAGCCGTCGGTGCGCAGGTGGTCGTTAAACATGAAAACCACGCCCCAACCGGTGCGTTTAAAGTGCGCGGCGGTATTACGTTTATCGATTGGCTACGCCGGGCCCACCCGGAATTTCGCGGCATTATCACCGCAACGCGGGGCAATCATGGCCAGAGCCAAACCCGCGCGGCGGTGACGGCCGGGTTAACGGCTAAGATACTGGTTCCGTTTGGTAATTCGTCTGAAAAGAACGACGCCATGCGGGCCTATGGCGCAGACCTTATCGAGTTTGGCCAGGATTTTGATGAGGCGCGGCTTGAAGCAATGCGCCTCGCCGAACTGGAAAACCTGTACCCCGTGCCGCCCTTTCACACCGAATTACTACGCGGAGTAGCGACTTATGGGCTGGAGCTATTCACTGCCCACCCTGATCTGGACGTGGTTTACGTGCCGATTGGCTGTGGCTCGGGTATATGCGGAGTTATCTCGGCGCGCGATGCACTGGGGCTTAAAACCGAAATTGTCGGGGTGGTCTCCAGCAATGCGCAAACCGCAAAACTGTCGGTTGAGGCCGGGCGCCTGATTGAAACCAATTCGGCCGATACAATCGCCGACGGCATGGCCGTGCGGATGCCGGTTCAGGCGGCCTATGATATTTATGCGAAAGGGACTGCGCGGATTGTAGATGTAAGTGACGAAGAAATCCGCGCGGCGATGCGCATGTATTTCCAGATGATCCACAATGTCGCCGAAGGGGCGGGCGCCGCACCATTGGCGGCGGCAATGCAGGAACGGGATCGTCTACGCGGTAAATCGGTTGCTGTAATTCTAAGTGGTGGTAACGTGGATACGGCGCTGTTTCAGGAAATTTTGGCCGCCTGACCGAAAAAAGGTGCCTGCAAGACACCCCTTCTTATTTTCTAAATACTCGCCTCGCGCAGCAAAATCTCCCGAAGGGCGAAAAGCGGTCGCGCCGAAGACGCTTACATCTATCAGCCCGCAATTAACCCCATGCTTTCCAACTTCAGAATGACCTGATGGGCACAATTATCGACTTCGACGTTTTCGGTTTCAACGCTTAACTCTGGCTGCTCTGGAACTTCATAAGGGTCGGAAATACCAGTGAATTCCTTGATTTTTCCGGCGCGTGCCAGCTTATACAGACCTTTGCGGTCCCGGCGTTCGCATTCTTCCAGCGAAGTTGCCACATGGACTTCCAGAAACGCTCCAAAACTTTCAATATCTTCGCGCACAGCCCGGCGTGTATTGGCATAGGGTGCGATCGGAGCACATATCGCGATGCCGCCGTTCTTGGTAATCTCAGAGGCCACATAGCCAATTCGTCGGATATTCAAGTCGCGGTGTTCCTTGGAAAACCCAAGTTCAGACGACAGGTTTTTACGCACCACA
>CAZRHV010000114.1:0-5750 GCA_964599985.1 uncultured Marinosulfonomonas sp.
ACAGCGAAGAGCGCGTAAAGATGAATGTTGAGCGTATTCAATACTGGCTCGGCGAAGGAGCGCTGCCAACGGATCGTGTATCCCGTATGCTGGAAGCCGCTGATCTTATTGCGAAAAAAGAGCGTAACAACCCCAAGAAGGGCGAACCACACGCCAAAACAAAAGCGCGCGCTGAGGAAAAAGCCAACAAAGCTGAAGCCGCCAAAGAAGCCGCCGCAGCCCCTGCTCCGGTTGAAGAGACTCCGGTTGAAGAAACGGTGGCTGAGGAGGCTCCAGCCGAGGAAACTCCGGTTGAAGAAGCAAAAACCGAAGAAACGCCCGCCGCCGAGGCAGTTGAAGAAAAAACCGCTGACTAAACTGCGCGGATTTTCAGCTAAAATACTGACGGTGCGGGGTTTTTCACCTCGCGCCTTTGGTGTTTGAAAGGATGAGGATGGAAAAGGAACGTATCTGTGTCGGCGCTCTCGCAGGCGCTTTCGGAGTAGACGGCGAAGTGCGCCTGAAATCCTTCTGCGCCATCCCCGAAACCATTGCCGACTACGCCCCGCTCTATACTGAAACCAACCCAGACGGTTTCGCTGTCACCCTAAAACGCCCGGTCAAGAACGGCTTCGCTGCGCGCCTGTCCGGCATCAAAACCAAAGAACAAGCCGACGCACTGCGCGGCCAACAGCTTTTTGCCGACCGCGACAAACTCCCCGGCCTTCCGGATGATGAATACTATCACTCTGATCTCATTGGGCTTTTGGTGCTTGATACGGGTGGCGCCGAGCTGGGCAACGTAAAAGACGTGCAAAACCACGGCGCCGGTGATCTGCTGGAAGTTCAGTCCAAAGGCAGCTCCGGTACCGTGCTGCTCCCGTTCACACAGGCGGCGGTCCCCACCGTTGATCTGGCCACCGGGCGCATCATCGTAGACCCGCCAGAGGGGGTGTTCCCCGATGACTAAACCAACCAAATCCCACGGTCGCAAATCCATAGCTGCGACCCGTAAACCAACCGCCCTGATGACCAACCGACCAGACCTCGCGGGCGCTTGGAAAGCCAAAGTCATCACCCTGTTCCCCGACGCCTTTCCCGGCACATTAGGCGAGTCCCTGACCGGCAAGGCATTGCAGGAAGGCCTCTGGCAGCTTGAAACCATCGACCTGCGTCCTTTTGGCGAAGGCAAGCACCGCAACGTCGACGATACCCCCGCAGGGGGTGGCGCAGGTATGGTACTGCGCGCCGACGTTCTGGGTAAAGCCCTGACACAGGCCGCTAAAAACACCCCGGCAGATCGCAAAAAATGGCCAGTTATCTACCTGTCACCGCGGGGAAAACCTCTGACCCAATCCATTGCCCAAACTCTTTCCAAAGCCGAAGGTATCACCCTGCTTTGCGGGCGCTTTGAAGGCGTCGATGAACGGGTTCTCGAAGAATTCAACATTCAGGAAATATCTCTTGGCGACTTTGTCCTGACGGGGGGCGAAATTGCTGCACAGGCCTTGATTGATGCAACAGTCCGTCTTATACCCCGCGTTCTTGGGAATCAGGCGTCCACGCAAGAAGAAACCTTCAGCCACGGTCTGCTTGAACACCCGCACTACACGAAACCCGCCACCTGGCAGGGCCGCGATATACCCGACATTCTTCTGTCCGGGCACCACGGCCATATAGCTGACTGGCGACGGGCAATGGCCGAAAGGCTGACAAAGCAACGACGACCTGACCTCTGGCGGGCATATTGTGAAGCGCACAACATGGACCCGGATGAAGACACAGAGCAATGAGGACGCGCCAAAACTTCGCGGGATAAACCGTGAGCATATATAAGGAGTTGGTCAGATGAACCTGATCGAACAACTGGAAGCCGAGCAAATCGCCGCCCTTGGGGCTGAGCTGCCGGACTTCAAAGCGGGTGACACCATCCGCGTTGGCTACAAAGTCACCGAAGGTACGCGTTCGCGTGTTCAGAACTACGAAGGTGTATGTATTGCCCGCAACAACGGCAAAGGCATCTCTGGTTCCTTTTCCGTGCGCAAAATCTCATTTGGTGAAGGCGTAGAACGTGTGTTCCCACTGCATTCGCAAAACATCGACAGCATCACTGTGATCCGTCGCGGCCGTGTACGTCGCGCCAAGCTGTATTATCTGCGCACACGCCGTGGTAAATCCGCCCGTATCGCCGAAGATACAACTTACAAACCGCTGAAAAGCGCCAAGAAATAAGGATCAGACAAATGAAAAAAGACCTGCATCCCGAGTATCACACGATCAACGTCAAAATGACCAATGGCGACATGATCCAGATGAAATCCACCTGGGGCAAAGAGGGCGACACCATGTCATTGGATGTTGACCCAAGCGTTCACCCCGCCTGGACCGGCGGCGGCACACGCCTGCTCGACACTGGTGGGCGGGTTTCCAAGTTTAAGAAGAAATACGAAGGTCTTGGGTTTTAAGCGAACCTCAATACTTGGCACAATTTAGAAACGCCGCTCCTGAAAAGGAGTGGCGTTTTTTGCATGGCGAAAAGCAACCAATTGACTATTAGTGTGGGCAAATGATCCTAAACGCCGCAATCCTCGCAGCTGTCGTCGCAACTGCCATGCTCCTCTGGTCACCAAAAGTCCACGGATCGCTGAATTGGCGGGCAATGACGACGCCGCTGGCTTCCATCATTGGCAGCGGTTTTTTGGTGCTTGGGCCGATCCTTCAGGTCACCTACGGAAAATATGCACCGTTGGTTATGGCCGCACTTTGTTTGGGAGCATACGCGTTTGGCTCTGCCATCCGCTTTAATATCGCCAAGACCGCGGACCAGAAGACCCCAAGACCGGCAATTGAAGAACGACTTGAAACAGCCGCCTCGGCCCTGCTTGGCCTAGCTTATATGATTTCAGTTGCGTACTATCTAAACCTTTTTGGTGCCTTCGGCGTCAGCCTGACACCCGCCAACACTGCTACTGACGCCAAACTGCTGACAACCGCAATTTTCGCCATCATCCTGTTTGTCGGCTGGACGCGTGGCTTTAAAACCCTTGAAAATATGGAATATGCGGCCGTCACCACCAAACTCGCAATCATTGCGGGGCTATTACTTGGATTGGCGGTGTATTTTTGGGGCAAAGTAGGCGACGGGCTACTGATATTCAACCAACCCGAACTGTCGGGCTGGCCTGCGCTGGCATTGGCATTTGGGCTAATCGTTACGGTGCAGGGCTTTGAAACATCCCGCTATCTGGGTGAAACATATTCCGCTAAAACCCGCATCAGATCCATGCAATATTCGCAGTGGGTCTCCACTTCGATCTACATGGTCTACATTCTGCTGTTGGCCTATGTATTTGAACCCGGTGACATGCACCTTAGCGAAACTGCCATTGTCGATATGATGGAAATTGTTGCGCCGATTCTGCCAATATTGCTTGTCGCTGCCGCCCTTGCCGCACAATTCAGCGCTGCGGTAGCTGATACCAGTGGTTCGGGTGGCCTTGTCAACGAATTGTCCGGTGGACGGCTGTCGCCTCGAACGGCTTATGCGTTGTTAACGGCCATAGGGGTGTTCATAACCTGGAATGCCAACGTGTTTCAGATCATCAGCTATGCTTCACGCGCTTTTGCGGCGTATTACATGCTGCAGGCGCTGATCGCCGCCCTAGGCGCCCATAGCTCTGGCCAACGCCCGAAAATGTTGCTGTTTGGATTGCTGGCCGCATTTGGCGCGATAATCGCAATATTCGGGATCCCGGTGGAAGGATGAGAGTTTGGGTGATTATGCCTTCAAGAACAATCGGTCATCACCTACGGGATACGGGTAACCCCGCCAACTTCATGTAACCCACGGACATTATGTCGTTACGCGGCGCTCGTGGTTACACCCGGCCTGTCGATTGTCTATCACTTGCCATTTGCGCTTTGCCACAACCTTCACCGCGCCCCAATAACCATGATTCTCGGTCTTTTCCATCCAAACAACAAACCGGCGCCTAATTTTTGCCGATTTCAACTGCTACACAAATAAAATGAACCGGGGAATTCTAAGATGAAAATTGAGCCCGAACACCACCACATCACCCGCGACGTCGTGATGCCCAGTAACAAACGCTCTGTGCGCCCTATGCGCAGCGCCTTACCCATTGCGCAGATTTATACCAAAGCACCCAAGACCGTTGCTCTGGTAAAACCCGCTGCAAACCGCTGGCAGATGTCCTTCAGGGCGAAACCAAAACCCGCCAAAGACGATAAATTTACGCAACGCCTGTCACGCCTGAACTAGGTTGCATGGATCGCTCACTTTCGGAGCCAATCCCCCCTAAAACTATCAGACAATAGCTTCAAACAACGCTCGGGTATTTTCTGTTGTCATTTCCACCGGATTGCCACCGGTGCTCGGATCATTCAGCGCCGAAACCGTAAGTGCCTCCAGATCAGGGTTTTCGACGCCAAGCCCTGTCAGAGTTTTCGGTATTCCCATGGAATCGTTAAGTTTATCCACATAGGCACAAAACCCGTCAAAGCCGCCCTTTATCCCCAGATAGGCAGCAACCTGTCCGAAAATACCCTCAATCTTTGGTCGGTTGAACTGCAGCACAGCAGGCATACAAACGGCATTGGTCGTACCATGATGAGTATGGTGAACCGCTCCAATTGGATGGCTCAGCGCATGTATCGCCCCCAGCCCCTTTTGGAATGCGGTTGAACCCATGGCGGCGGCGCTCATCATATGGGAGCGAGCTTCAATGTCAGTGCCATCCTCATAGGCCCGTGGCAGGTATTCCTTTACCAGTCGCATGCCTTCCAATGCGATGCCTTGGCTCATCGGGTGGTAGTGCGGGCTGCTAAATGCTTCCACACAATGGGCAAACGCATCCAGTCCGGTTCCGGCAGTAATGAATTTTGGCATCCCGATCGTCAATTCCGGGTCGCATATCACGACGCTTGGCAACATCTTCGGGTGGAAGATAATTTTTTTCTCATGGATCTCGGAATTGGTGATCAGACTGGCGCGCCCCACCTCTGAACCAGTACCAGCAGTTGTTGGCACCGCAACAATCGGCGCAATTGCGTCCGGATCAGCGCGGGTCCACCAATCACCGACATCCTCAAAATCCCAAAGCGGGCGGGTCTGCCCAGCCATCAAAGCAATGACTTTCGCCAAGTCCAGGCCCGAGCCTCCGCCAAACGCGATCACCCCGTCATAGCCGCCTTCTCGATACGCCCTTAGCCCGTCGGCGACGTTTACGTCATCAGGGTTTGGATCGACTTCGGAAAACAACCCCCGTCCAAGGCCAGAGGTTTCTATGAAATCGAGCGTGCGGGTGGTAATTTCCATGCTCGCCAGCCCCTTATCGGTGACCAGCAAAGGTTTGGAAATGCCCGCGGCCTTACAGGCATCGGCGATCTCAGAAATACGGCCAGCGCCAAAACGGATCGGGGTTGGATAGTTCCAGTTTGCGTTAAGTGTCATGGGCGTCATGCCTTTTTCAGATGGTAAGATTTTGGGCGTGTCAGGTTGTGGTACCCAATCACCGACAACCCGCCGCCACGTCCGGTGTTTTTGCAGCCGGTCCAGCACAGGCCCGGGTCAAGATAGTCGGCACGGTTCATGAACACGGTGCCGGTTTCCAACTGGTCGCCAATGGATTCGGCGCGCGCAACATCGGCTGTCCACAACGACGCGGTCAGACCAAATTCGCTGTCGTTCATCAGCTTAATCGCTTCGGCATCATCTTTGACTTTCATGATGCCAACGACCGGTCCAAAAC
>CAZRHV010000115.1:0-4178 GCA_964599985.1 uncultured Marinosulfonomonas sp.
GCGCTTGGCATTGACGTGCTGTCCCCGGCACTGGCGCTGAAACAGTAACCCAAACTGCGGCAGGGACCCGAAATGGGCCCCTGTCACTGATCACACCCGCAAATAGCGACATGCCAGGGGCAGTACCGAACCAGTACAGCCAGCCCTGTAGGGGCGGGCCGGTTTAGCCGGTGAAAGTTGGATAATTCAAAACAATCTCAGCCAGCGGACTCTTGGTGCGCCAGTGCTTTGCTTTCTTCAATATAGGCTTCACCCCACCTGGTAATGCTTGCCATGACCGGCGCGATGCTTTGGCCGATATCGGTTAGCGAATATTCAACCTTTGGCGGCACCGTTGCATAGGCTTGCCGTTTTACAATGCCTTTTTGCTCAAGATGTTTCAGGTCTTTGGTCAGCATGCGGGTGGAAATTTCCGGAATTGCGCGCTCCAGTTCCTTAAACCGCAGGGTCCCCCGCGCTGACAAAACGTAAAGAATCGCGAACTTCCATTTGCCTTCCAGCATGCTCATCGCAAGGTGAAACGGGCAATTCATATATTCGTCCATTGTTTTTGTTCGCATCTGTCACCTCAAACCGTGTTGTTTCATGCATTACTTACCTTTGTGTTCCTAATAACCAAAAGTGTGCCTACTTGCATTTGTAAAGCAATGGGATCAATTCCTAACACATCAGACATAAATAGGAAAACAACATGACAGATAAAGAACTGGTCGCCGCATTTATCGAAGCAATGCGGATCTCGGATGTGGCTAAATTATCCGGCATGATTACCGACGACTTCAGCTGGTGGATCGCCGGTAAGCCCGAATATCTGCAAACCGCGGGCGAGCATGACAAAGACTTTTTCATCGGCTTTTTTGGCGGCGGCGCGGACCTGTTCCCGAACGGCACTGAATTTACCGTGACCGGCATGATCGCCGAAGGTGACAAGGTCGCAGCCGAGGCCAACATGAAGGCGACAACCGCAATGGGCACCCAGTATGACAACAGCTACCATTTCCTGTTTACCATCCAGGGCGGTAAAATCGTCCGCATGAAGGAATACATGGATACCCATCACGCAAAAACCACCTTTGGCCTTTGATTGGACAGCATAATGAACTGGACACCCAAACAGATTAGCGACCAGTCGGGAAAGACGTTTTTGATTACCGGCGCAAACACTGGCCTTGGATATGAGACAGCGCTTGAGCTGGCCAAAAAGTCGGCGCATGTGATCCTTGCCGGGCGAAATGCGCAAAAATTAACCGAGGCCAGCGCCCGAATTGCGGCGCAGGTGCCTTCGGCTCAGTTGGGAACCCAAGTGATTGACCTTAACAGCATTGCCGCGATCAAATCCTTCGCAAAAGGCTTTGTGCAAAGCGGCCAATCCCTTGACGTGCTGATCAACAATGCCGGCATCATGTTCCCACCACCCGGCCTGACGGCGGATGGTTTTGAGGCCCAGTTCGGGGTGAATTTCATTGGCCACTATGTGCTGACGGCCTTGTTGTTTCCGGTTTTGAAAAAATCCGCCCACGGTCGCGTTGTTACCCTTAGCAGCATGGCGCACCGCAATGGCAAGATTGATTTTGATAACCTCAAACTGGAAAAGCCATTCGATAAATTTCGTGAATATGGCCAAAGCAAAGTGGCGGATCTGATCCTGTCGTTTGAACTGCAACGCAGGATTGATGCCAGTGGCTTAAATGTTATCTCAACTGCCTGTCACCCGGGCGTCAGCAAGACCGAACTGTTGCGCACAGACAAGCCCGAGATGATCGAAACCGTGGCCTATATGGATGCAAACCAGGGCGCGTTTTCGACACTGTTTGCCGCCACCGAAGCCGCTGAAAAATTCGCCTATATCGGGCCGGATGGTGAGGGCGAAGTAAACGGATATCCGGCACCGGCGTTTGTTGCGCCCTACGCAAAAGATGAAAATATCGCAGCTCAGCTTTGGGCATACGCTGAAAAGGAAACCGGGATCGAATTTGAATTTTAAGGGCCAGGGCGATAAAATCGCGTATTGAAAAAGAAGCCGGGCAAATTTTCCAACCACCCAAAAACCAAACCCGGATCAACCTCAATCTCCGATACAAAAGGCCCGCTAAACCAGCGGGCCTTTTTACAACATCTTCGCGCAGGAAACGCTTACTTCTTCAGCGCTGCTGCAATCTCTTTCAACAGATCATTATCGCTTGGACCCGTATCTTCTGCTGGGGCTTCTTCTTCGGGGCCTTTGGCCTTGTTCACAGCCTTGACCAGCATGAACACCACAAACGCGATGATGATAAAGTTGATCAGCGCCATGATGAATTTACCGTAGGCAAATACTGCGCCGTCTTCGCCGTCCGAGAGCTTATAGCCCAGACCCGAGAAATCGATCCCGCCCATGAACAGGCTGATGATCGGGTTTACCAGATCCTCAACCAGTGATCCGACGATGGCCGTAAAGGCCGCGCCGATGATGATACCAACAGCCATGTCCATGACATTGCCCTTGGCGATAAAATCTTTGAACTCATTGATCATAATAGTACCTCACTGTCCGTTCTATTAACGCCGGTTTCTCCGACGCATATGCGGGCCGGATAGCACAAAATATAAACGCTGTTCACCTTTTGCAGGCGGGAATTAACCATTATGTGTCTCCAATGAAACACCCAAAGGATACAATATGAGCGATCTTTCAACCTATCCGATCACCAAACGCTGGCCCGCTAAAGACCCGAGCGTAATCCAGCTATATTCATTCCCAACGCCCAATGGCGTCAAAGCATCGATTATGCTGGAAGAAACTGGCCTGCCTTACGAGGCCCACACCGTCAGTATCATGGGCGATGTCACCACGCCTGAATTCCTGTCGCTGAACCCAAACAACAAAATCCCTGCGATCATTGACCCAAACGGCCCCGACGGCGCACCGATTGAGCTGTTTGAAAGCGGTGCAATCCTGATCTATCTGGCCGAAAAATCTGGCCAACTACTGCCCAAAGACGCCAAAGGGCGCTATGAAACCATCCAGTGGCTGATGTTCCAGATGGGTGGCGTCGGACCGATGTTCGGCCAACTGGGCTATTTCTACAAATTTGCTGGATCGGAAATCGAAGATGAGCGCCCGGTTGAGCGTTACCTGAATGAAACCAAACGCCTGCTGAACGTAATCAACCAACAACTGGAAGGCAAAGACTGGATCACCGGCACCTATTCCATCGCCGACATCGCCATCGCACCTTGGCTGAACGCACTAAATTTTTATGGCGCCAAAGAAGAAGTCGAATGGGACAGCTTCAAAAACGCCGTCGCCTACCGGGACCGCTTTTACACCCGCCCGGCGGTGGAAAAAGGTAAAGACATCCCACCGCGCGATGGTTAAGCGGGCAACGCGCCGGTCAATACATAGCGCAATATCTCAACCACCTGCCGCGGCGTCTCAGCCACTGCCAGCGCCGCGGCGTCCACCTCTTTCAAGGGGTGCTGGTGTTCGGCCCCGTGCATGACAATCAGTGACTTTCCAAGCGCCGAGGCATAGCCCGCATCAAACGCCGCATTCCACTGTTTGTACTGATCACCAAAACGAACGACGACAACATCGGCATTCTCAATCCCCTTACGGGTGCGGATTGCATTCATCTGCGCGCCTTTGCGGTCATGCCAGAACTTTTCCGCTTCTGCCCCAAGTATCGCCACTCCGCAATCATCCGACGCGCCGTGATCCGTCACCGGACTGTCGAACGACACGTCCAGACCTTTCGCCCCATCAATAATCTGATCACGCCAATCGGTGTGGATTTCGCCGGATAAGTAAATCTTCAACGCCATTTTCGGTCCCCAATTTTGCAACCCAACATCTATCCTCCCCTTCAGCAGTTTGCAATTCTATTGCCCCGACCTCCGGCCACGAGCTTGACCGACATTCTACCCCGTAGTCTACTTTTTTGGATATCGCGCAGGAGAGAATTCATGCAAGCGAAAACACATAACTGGATCACCATTCATTTTGCCAGATTCAATGACGAACCGATCACAACCGATACAACCTTTCCCGGACCGCCGACTGCTGATGCCTGGCGCTGTGGCCCTGACAGCGCATTGATGTCCGATGGTTTCCGCTCACCCGATTCCAACATCTGGGGTGGCATTGGGTTTTAGGAAAATCAACAGGACGCTCAGACGACGATGGCGCAGGATCAGGA
>CAZRHV010000115.1:4278-5724 GCA_964599985.1 uncultured Marinosulfonomonas sp.
CAGGATCAGGACGCGCTGCCTTTCGCGGGGCGGGCGACTGAATCCTGGCACGCGCTGGCCGCTGTCGTCACACACCGGGGAGAGATTGACCTGTCAACCACAACCGAGCCCCACCCTGCATTCACACCGCACCCTGCAGTTCCCGACGGTGTTCTCGCGGTCATCACCTCCGCCGGTTACAATGACATGTCAGAGGCGGATCTCGGGCGCTACAAAGAATTTCTACAGGGTGTCGAACAGGTTCGGGATTATTACACTTCGCTGCCCGCCAATGCCATGCGCCAGATTTTCAACCCGCCCGAGACACCGGACGGCTGCACATTCTCCATCTGGCGCGGCACACCCGAAATATTGAAAAGCGCCTACAAGGATGGCACCCATTCCGACATGCTTGAACGTCACCGACTGTCGCCACTTATTGACCGTAGTTCATTCACTCGATTGCACTTGCTGGACAGCCGTGGCACCTGGAACGGCATTGATCCTCTTGTCGAAGCGGCTGCCTGAACAAACTCCTATATGCGCCACCAGCATTAGGGCAGAGCCAAACATTCCACCCGGCTGCCCCCCTTCTTCTGTTCCTAAATACTCCCGCCGGAGGCACACCCGAGCCCCGGATTTAATCCGGGGCGAGACAAAAGAAATGGCCCGCAGGGCCGCATCCAGATCAGCCTCAGCCGCGCAGTACGCCGCCCGTGGCTTTCGCAACCCCGGCAATTATTTTCGCCGACACGGTCTCAATATCCTTATCCGTCAGCGTCTTTTCCTTAGGCTGCAACCGCACAGAAATCGCCAGCGATTTTTTGCCCGCCCCCATCTGCGCCTCGGCCTTCGCGCCTTTGAACTCATCGAATACCGCGACGCTCTCGATCAAAGCCTTATCTGCCCCTGCAGCCGCATTCACCAGCTTCAAGGCCTCCAGATCCGCGTCCACCTCAAAGGCAAAATCCCGCTCCACCGCTTGCAGATCATTGATCGCCAGTGCCGGACGGGTTGAAGAATTGGTACGCGGGAACGGTACTTCCTGCGGATAAATCGTGAATGCCACCGCCGGGCCTTTGACATCCATAGCCGTCAACACACGGGGGTGGACCTCACCAAACACCGCCAGTATCTTCTTTGGCCCCAGACCAATGCGCCCCGATCGCCCCGGATGCCACCAATCAGGTGCCTCGCGCAATACCTGCGCCTTGGCTGGTGCACCAATCGCCGACAACACCGCCTGCGCATCCGCCTTGGCGTCATACACATCAACACCGCGCCGATCACCATGGGGGTCGCGCCCATGGTTCTGTCCGATCAGCAGCCCGGCAACCTGCACCTGATATTCATCCGGTTCCCCACCACTGAATACCGGACCAACCTCAAACAGCGCCAAATCCATGATACCACGCGCCTGATTGCGCGCCGCCGCCGCCAGCAATCCCGGCAACAGATCGGGGCGCA
>CAZRHV010000116.1:0-5654 GCA_964599985.1 uncultured Marinosulfonomonas sp.
CCCATCCGGTAATCCTCAAACGCCCCGTAAGCCGCTGGCACCCAATCCGCCACGACCTTGGCAATCGCATCCGCATAGACCCGGATTTCGTATTGCGCGTGCATGTCGGCGCGAAGGCGCAGGAAATGGAACAGGTTGTGCAGGTCAACCTTCCAGTACCACTGCGTATAGATATTGGCGGGCAGGTTCATCCGGGCGAGTTCCCGTGCCAGCCCCTGTTTGCCGTTATCCGAGATCATTTCCGCGTAGTGGTCATAACACTGCGCCGCGTCCGATTTCAGGATGTCGAGCACACGGGCACTTTCGTCCGCCGTTAACGCCTCCCCGCGCCCCTGATTGTTCACCACCGATTGCGCCGCCAGCTGTTCCGGCGCCGGTATGTAGAACTCGCGGTCCATAATCGAATAACGGGCCGAGTATTCGTTGACGTTGGCGGTGCGGTGCCGGATCCACTGGCGCGCCACAAAGACCGGCAGTTTGACGTGCAGCTTAATCTCGCACATCTCAAACGGGGTCGAATGCCAGTGGCGCATCAGATAGCGGATCAACCCGGCGTCGTTTTGCACCGTTTTGGTGCCCTTGCCATAGCTTACCCGCGCCGCCTGACAGATCGCGGCGTCGTCGCCCATGTAGTCAATCACCCGGATAAAGCCGTGATCCAGCACGTCGTAAGCCCGGTACAGGTGGTTTTCCATGCCCTCGGAAACCGCGCGCAGGGTCTGGCGGGGTGCGCTGCGCTGGTCTTCGATTTCGGCCAGTTGTTCGGGTGATAGCGGCATGGGACGAATCCTTCGCGGGGTTAAGGGACGAAGCACACTATATCTAGGGGTCCAAAGAAAAACACCGCTGAATGCGGTATATTCGCGAAAAAATAGTGAACCGCACCAGGTCGGGCGGTTTCTGGCCAAAAATCAGCGGGCGTCGTTGACTTGCGGCGCATCATAGCGCATTTCTAGGCGCTAATTCGGGCGGCATTGACCCGCATTGAAATTGATTTCGCGTGGTAAAATGGCTCGAATTTTTCTGCTTTGCGTTCTGGTTGGCTGGGGTTTTGTAGCGCCCGCCCTCGCGCAGCCATTGGAGCTGACACGGGATCAGGCAATAAATATTGCTCAGGTTCAACTGCAAGAGGGAAACCCAGAGATTGCCGGCTCAATCGCGCTGGCGCTTTTGCAAGTAAACCCGGGCGATTTTGATGGGTTGATGTTGCTGGCTTCAGCGGAAATTGCGCTGGGGCGCTGGGATGGCGCAGCCGACGCAGCAAAGCGCGCTTTTCGGGTGGCGCAAAGTGATATTCAGCGTGTAAATGCTGCGCGATTGGTGGCCTCGGCACATTTTCGGGCAAAGCAATATACGCGCTCGGAAATTTGGTTGCGGCGCGCATTTAACAAAGCCCCGGTTGGTCCGGCGCGGGATGCAGTTCGCCAGGATTTTGCACAGGTCCGCCAGGCTAACCCGCTGACAGTGAGGCTAAATTTTTCCGCCGCCCCAAACAGCAATATCAACAACGGGTCCAGCAGCGAATTTATACTCATCTGGAATCTGCCTTTCATCCTAAGTGCCGATGCGCGGGCTTTGTCGGGGTATGAGGTATCCGGCAGTGTTGACCTTAGTTATCGGCTTTCCCAATCTACCAACTTTGCCACGGATGTTGGACTGACACTGTTTAGCCGGGCATATAAACTGTCGCCAGAGACCGCGCGCGCTGCGCCAAATGTCAGTGGCTCGGACTATGCCTTTAGTTTGGCGGAACTTTCCCTGACCCATACCCGAAATTTCACTGGTCTAACCGGGCCGACTACATTTGATCTGACATTCGGGAAAAACTGGTATGGCGGCGATCCCTATACCAGTTATGGCCGCGCCACACTGGGTCAGAAATTTCAAATCTCTGACCTAACCGGGATTGATCTGACATTTGGATATGAGCAACAGGAACTGATTAGTAGCGGGGTGCGGTCGGATATATTTACACTTGCCGCCGGAATCACCCATCGCCTTGGCAATCAGGACTTACTTGGGTTCCAGTTACAGCAACAGAAGACGAATTCAATCGATGTAACCAGTGAAAACACAACCATACGTGCGCTTGTAAACTATGGATTTGCCAAACCTCTCTTTGGTACACAGATTTCCTTAAACCTATCGGCCGAGCAGCGTGATTTCGATCTTTCGGTTTATTCTGTCGATGGCCGCCATGATCTGACTGTTACAGCCGGAGCCAGTTTTTTATTGCTGAACCTGTCCTATTTTGGATTTTCCCCGTCAATTAGTCTGGAAACCACCAAGACGAACTCGAATGTTGACTTGTTCGATCGTGAATCAGCCGCACTGCGCTTTGGGGTTCAGTCGACATTTTAGAGGCGCGCGGCTTTAATCCTTGCGCCCCGCCCGTTGGTCGGGTTTCGTGATTTCAAATACCGGGCCGGGCAAACCAGCCCTGAATAAATCAGGAGAATGACATGAAAATTCGTTATCTGCACACCATGGTTCGCGTAAAAGACCTTGAAAAATCCATGGCGTTCTTTGCGTTGCTTGGCTTGAAAGAAACCCGCCGCCACGAAAGCGAGGGAGGCCGTTTCACCCTTGTTTTCATGGCCCCCGAAGGTCAGGAAGAATGCCCGGTTGAGCTGACTTACAACTGGGATGGTGATGATGGCCTGCCCTCTGACGGGCGGCATTTTGGACATCTGGCTTACGACGTGGAAAACATTTACACGATGTGCCAACACCTGCAGGACAACGGCGTAATGATCAATCGCGCACCCCATGACGGGCGGATGGCGTTTGTGCGCAGCCCCGATAATATTTCGGTGGAATTGCTGCAAATGGGCGAAGCGCTGGCCCCGGCAGAACCTTGGGTCAGTATGAAAAGTACCGGACACTGGTAGGGTAGAAAACTGATGCGGGTGATGGTTTTCGGCGATTCCAACAGTTGGGGTACGCCGCCTGACGGTAGTGATCTACGCTTTGATGAAAGTACACGTTGGCCTTGTATCATGGCCAAACAACTGGGCGCAGTATTGATTGAGGAGGCCCTGCCCGGTCGTACAACCGCCCATGATGACCCGGAAATGCTCGGCCCGGTAATGAATGGGCTTAAACACCTGCCCGTGGCTTTACGCAGTAACAGCCCACTGGACCTCGTGGTGATCATGCTGGGGACAAATGATTTCAAGGCGCGGTTTGAGCCGTCGGGCACCGGAATTGCCGGAAATATCGCGAGGTTGGTGGAATGTGTACGCGAAGTTGGCGGTGGTGTCGGCCCCTGGGGAGACATAAACGTGCCGCGCATTGCGGTCATCATCCCGCCAATCCTGCCCGCCGACGTGGATGACCCAAACTGGGACCGGGCGGCGGAGTGGCGTGGTGGTCGCGCGGCGTCGCAGGCACTGGCCGGTGAAATGTCCGATCTCGCTAAGGTGATTGGTGTCGCTGTCTTTGATGCGGATAAAGTGGTTTCCGGATCAAATGAGGACCCAATCCATCTGGACAGTGAAAGCCATAGCACCCTTGGAACTGCAATTTCGCACTGGCTACAAACTCTGCCGGAAAGTGCTTAGAGCGGCCAAAATGCTAAACTCAATGCGCGTGATTTTGCGTGGCCTGACGATTGCAGCAGCGACCATCATATCCAATCCTGCAAATGCGCAGTGCCGTCAGGCGCTGGCCATTGGGCTGGATATTTCTGGCTCAGTTGATGAAAGCGAATACCGCTTGCAACTTGACGGTCTGGCCGGAGCCTTGCTCGACACGGATGTGCAAAAAGCGTTTCTGGCAATGCCCGACGCGAGCGTACGTTTGTTCGTTTATGAATGGGCTGGATACAATACGCAGCGGCCAATAGTCCCCTGGACCGACATCAACGACGCAAATGTTCTAAACAGCATTGCCCGGGTGTTGCTTTCAACGACACGCCAACCCCATGACCCGGCAACTTCGCTTGGGCGGGCGATGCGCTATGGTGGCTTGGCGATGGTGGATCAGAGCGATTGCTGGCGCTTGACGATTGATCTGTCGGGGGACGGAGAATCCAATATTGGACCGCTGCCCAGTGACATGAAAAACAACATCCTGTTGCGCAATGTAACCATTAACGCGCTTGTCATCGGTGCCGACGCCCCGCCCTATTCGGACATAAGCCAAAGTGAAATCGCCGCCCTCAGTTCGTATTTCAAATCAGACGTCATTCGAGGCCCCGACGCATTCGTCGAAACCGCGATTGAATTCATCGCCTTTAAGGAGGCTATGGCGCGCAAGCTGCTAAAAGAACTGCAAACCCGCGCGGTCGGCGCGCTGACGCCGGAATATCAATAGATATAGCGGATCTGATCAGTCCAGTAACGCTCAACCCGGCGCAGCGATGTGTTGATGTCTTCGATACCGGTCTTGTCCAGAACTTTGCGGGACTGTAACCCATCCGCGTGGCGTTCAAACAGGTCTTCGACGATCTTACGCACTACGCGGCCCTTTTCAGTCAAACGAACACGAACCGAACGGCGATCCATTTCACAGCGTTGGTGGTGCATAAAGTCCATTTCAACCAGTTTCTTAAGGTTATAGCTGACGTTGGACCCCTGATAGTAACCGCGGGTCTTCAGCTCACCTGCGGTAACTTCGTTTTCGCCGATGTTAAACAACAACAACGCCTGAACCGCATTGATTTCCAGCGTGCCAACACGCTCAAATTCGTCCTTGATCACATCCAGCAGTAACCTGTGCAGCCGTTCAACCAGTGCGAGGGATTCCAGATATTGCGTCATGAAACTGGTTTCAGTTTTCATTCCGACTTGGGATAACATGCTCATAATTTTCTCCGCCTATTTGCCTGAGGCGGACACTGGGCGAGATTCCCAAATATTCGGTTAAACCGACAAAAATCAGTTACAAATATTATTGATCAGCAGGTTCCGGCGTGGGCTGCAATCTTTTCCAGCAATCCTGTCAGCGCATCCGGCGGTGTCCCCTGCCCGGTGATCCAGCGGTATAGCTCCTGATCGTTTTCGTCGAGCAACTGGTCATAATTTTCCAGATCTACCGCACCCATCTCAGCCAGATACCGATCTGCATAGGGGCCTAAAATCAAGTCCATTTCTTTCATGCCACGGCGCCATGAACGCATCTTCAGGCGTTTAAGACGGGCTTCAGCCGTTTCAGGCATTAAATCTGTTCTTTCAATGCCGCCCGCAGCCGTTTTTCGATCCGGCTAAGCCGTTGGCCCAGTTGTGAAACCTGACTGCTTACTTCACGCATATCAGCCAGTAGTTCTTTGATGTCGCCCGGCAGTTCCACGGTATCCGGTTCTGCCAGACCCACGCCTTCGCCGGTCAACAACCAGCGCATGGATACATTCAGCACCCCGGACATCATCTGCAATTTATTTGCGCGTGGCTCGGCCATGTCCTGTTCCCAGGCCAAAACGGTCTTGTCCTTCACCCCAAGATGTCGGGCTAAATCGTGTTGGCTAAACCCAAGTGCTTCTCGTGCCCCGGCCAGTCGATCACCAAATGTCGCGGCATCTTCCGAGTACCAGCCAGTTGTGGATTTATCGTCGTTCACTGCACAGACCTTTCGCGCTTGCTTGGTTCGAGCCCACATCCTAAAACAAGCGCGTTTGACATACAAACCGGAGTGCGCCGAAATGCCGTTTCTTT
>CAZRHV010000117.1:0-5599 GCA_964599985.1 uncultured Marinosulfonomonas sp.
GCCGGGTCTTCGATCATTTCTTTCCACTGCGAAATCCAGCCAACGGTGCGCGACACCGCAAATATTGGGGTGAACATCGACGTTGGAAAGCCCATGGCCTCAAGGATGATGCCAGAATAGAAATCCACGTTCGGGAACAGCTTTTTCTCGGCGAAATACGGGTCACTCAGCGCCTGGGTTTCCAGTTCCTTGGCGACTTGCAGGATCGGGTTGTTTTCAATGCCCAGCAGGGCGAGCACCTCGTCGGCCGATTGTTTCAGCACCACTGCGCGCGGGTCGAAGTTTTTGTAAACCCGGTGGCCAAAACCCATCAGGCGGAATGGATCGTCGCGGTCCTTGGCGCGGGCTATATATTCGGGGATGCGATCAACCGTGCCGATTTCTTTCAGCATTTCAAGGGCAGCCTGATTGGCACCACCGTGGGCTGGCCCCCAGAGACAGGCAATGCCCGCCGCGATACAAGCGAAGGGATTTGCACCCGAGCTGGACGCAAGGCGCACCGTTGAGGTCGAGGCGTTTTGTTCGTGATCAGCGTGCAGGGTGAATATCCGGTCCATAGCACGCGACAAAATTGGATCTACTTCATATTCCTCGGCGGGCACTGAAAAGCACATACGCAGGAAATTCGAGGCATAATCCAGATCATTGCGCGGGTAGACGAAGGGCTGGCCGATTGTAAACTTATAAGCCATCGCTGCGATTGTGGGCATTTTGGCGATCATGCGGATTGTAGCAACTTCGCGTTGATGCGCATCAGCTATGTCGGTGGAATCGTGATAAAACGCTGACATCGCGCCAACCACGCCGTTCATTACCGCCATAGGGTGGGCGTCGCGGCGGAAACCACGAAAGAAAAACATCATCTGTTCGTGCAGCATGGTATGGCTGGTGACGTGGTTTTCAAAGATTTCCAACTGCGCGCCTGAGGGCAACTCACCGTAAAGCAGCAGATAACATACTTCCAGATAGTGGGATTTTTCTGCCAGTTGATCGATTGGATAACCACGGTGCAGCAATTCGCCTTTGTCACCGTCGATATAAGTGATCGAACTTTCGCAGCTTGCGGTCGAGGTATAGCCGGGATCAAACGTGAAGACATGGCCCTGAGCATAGAGTTTACGAATATCCAACACGTCCGGACCAACGCTTGGGGAATAGATTGGCAGCTCAATTATTTGATCGCCGAATGTAAGCGTAGCAGTTGGTGTTTTGTCAGCCATAGTGTTTTCCCCTTTTCGGATGGTCGGCCCAAAGTGACCTGACCCGTTCAAATTTTCAGGCTGGTTAGCCCTGCACGTCGCCAATCCGGGCCAGCGTTTCATCGCGGCCCAGCACGAGCATCATATCAAAAACACTGGGTGTTTTAGTGCGCCCGGCGAGTGCTGCCCTAAGGGGCTGTGCAATCTTGCCTAGCTTGATGTCGTTGGTCGCAGCAAAGTCGGCCACGACGGTTTCCAGCGTGTCACGTTCCCAGCTAACAGTTTGCAGATGCGGCGTCAATTCTTTCAGTATACCAATGGATACAACATCAAGTGACTGGGTTGACTTTTCGTCTTGCTCAATTGGCCGGTTCGTCAGAATAAAATGTGCCTTTTCAATCAGTTGGTGGAAAGTTTTGGTGCGTTCTTTCAGGGCGGGCATCGCCAACACCATTGCGTTTTTCTGCGGCTCGCTCAATTTTTTCTGACCAGTTGCGGCCAAAAAGGCCACGAGTTCTGATTGCAGTGCAGCATTGTCTGCAACGGCCATATGCTGACCGCAGATATTTTCCAGTTTCTTGGTGTCAAACCGCGAAGGGGATTTGCCGATATTATCCAGATTGAACCATTCAAGCGCCTGTTCGTCGGTGAAAAACTCATCATCACCATGGGACCATCCAAGCCGGGTCAGATAGTTGCGCATGCCCGCCGCCGGGTAGCCCAGCCTTTGGTATTCTTTTACCCCGGTTGCGCCATGGCGTTTCGACATTTTTTTGCCATCCGGCCCATGGATCAGTGGGATATGTGCCCAGACCGGTACATCCCAGCCCATGGCATTATAAACCAGCGTCTGACGCGCGGCGTTGGCCAGATGGTCGTCACCCCGGATCACATGGGTCACGCCCATATCATGGTCATCAACAACTACAGCCAGCATGTAGGTGGGGGTACCGTCAGAACGTAAACAAATCATGTCGTCGAGTTGATCATTTTGCCAGATAACCCGGCCCTGCACGCGGTCATTCACAACGGTTTCGCCGCTTGAAGGGGCTTTGATGCGGATGGTGAAGGGTTCATTTGGGTGGTTGCTATGATCGGTGTCGCGCCAAGGTGAGCGAAACAGGGTTGAACGCTTTTCGGTGCGTGCCGCGTCGCGGAAGGCTTGGATTTCTTCCTGTGTGGAAAAGCATTTGTAGGCGTGACCTGACGCCAGCATTTCATGGGCGACCTCTGCGTGGCGGGTGGCGGCGTCAAACTGGCTGGTGGCTTCGCCGTCCCAGTCTAAGCCTAGCCAGTTCATCCCGTCCAGAATGGCCTGTGTTGCCTCGGGGGTTGAGCGGGCTCGGTCGGTGTCTTCAATCCGCAGCAGGAATTTACCGCCATGGCCACGGGCGAACAACCAGTTGAACAGTGCTGTGCGGGCCCCGCCTATATGCAAATCCCCGGTTGGGGAGGGGGCAAAACGGGTGACAACCTGTTGATCTGACATGGGAGCATTAACCTTTTGGAAACCATGGTGGGAATAGCACTGTGTGGGTCTAATCAATCGCTTAGGTAAGGACAAGTGTAGTGCTGTTCTCAAACATTCGTCGCGGTATTGCGGCGCAACGGGGTACGTTGATGTGCTGGGCGCCGATTTTTCTGGCGTTTGGCATTGGCGGATATTTTTCGCTGGATGTTGAACCTGTGGTCGGGTTGTACCTGTGGGCGGGCTGTGTTGTGGCCGTTTTGGGGCTTGGCGCGCGCTGGCTGGCCGAGGACTGGCGGCCATTGCTGGCAGCACTGCTGCTGGTATTGATCGGCGGTATGCTGGCTGGGATGCGCGCGCACCGGGTGGCGGAGCCGGTGCTTGGGTTTCGCTATTACGGACCTATTGAGGGGCGGATCGTCAAGATCGACCGCTCGCAATCCGATGCAGTGCGCCTGACGCTGGACCGGGTGGTGTTAAAGCGGATGTCGCCGCTTAAGACGCCAAGTTTTGTGCGGGTGTCGTTGCATGGGCAACAGGGGTTTATTGAGCCTGAGCCGGGATTGACTGTAATCCTGACCGGGCATTTGTCACCACCTTCCGGGCCGGTAGAACCCGGTGGTTTCGATTTTCAGCGGCAGGCATGGTTCCAGGGATTGGGGGCGGTTGGCTATACCCGCACCCCGGTTCTGGCGTTTGCAGCGGCTGAAAAGGGCGGGTTGGCGCTGCGGTTGTATCGGTTGCGGATGTCGATTTCGGCCTGGGTTCAGGGTGAAATGCCCGGACCTGCCGGGGCATTTGCAGCGGCGGTGATGACCGGGGATCGTTCCGGGATGGACGCCGATGTGGTGGAAGATCTGCGCGCTTCAAACCTGTCGCATCTGCTGGCAATATCCGGGTTGCATATGGGGCTGTTGACCGGGTTTATCTTTTCGATTGTGCGATACATATTTGCTGCCATCCCGCCGTTGGCACTGCGCTGGCCCACCAAGAAAATTGCCGCCACTGTGGCATTGGTTGTTGGCGCGGGGTATCTGGCGCTGTCGGGGGGCAATGTCGCGACTGAACGGGCGTTTATCATGGTGGCAGTGATGTTTGTCGCCGTGCTGCTGGACCGGCGCGCCGTCACATTACGCGCTGTCGCGGTGGCGGCGGTGATTGTGCTGGTGCTGCGCCCCGAAGTGCTGCCACAGCCGGGGTTTCAGATGTCATTTGCCGCCACGACGGCGCTGGTGGCGGTGTTTGGGGTGTTGCGTAAATGGCGTGGGCCGGTGTTGCCCAAGGCGATGCGCCCGGTGATGGCGGTGCTGATTTCATCCGCCGTAGCCGGGCTGGCGACGGCGCCGGTAGCGGCGGCACATTTCAACCGGATTGCGGATTTTGGCTTGCTTGCCAACCTTTTGTCGGTGCCGCTGATGGGGCTGATTGTGATGCCCGGCGCGGTGCTGACGGCCGTTCTGGCACCACTAGGGCTGGCATGGATCGGGCTGGCGATGATGCGTCCGGCGATTGAATGGATACTGGGGGTAGCGCATTGGGTGGCCGGGCTGGACGGGGCGCTGACCCATGTGCCGTCGCCGGGGGGATATGTGTTGCCGCTGATTGCACTGGGGATTTTGTGGGCGGTTCTGTGGCAGGGGCGGCGCTTGGTGCGGGTTGTCGGCATTGTGCCGGTGTTGGCCGGTTTTACCCTGTGGGCCAGTGTTGAACGGCCCGCCGTGCTGATTTCAGATACCGGCGGTCTGGTGGGCGTGCTTAGCGATCAGGGCCGTGTGCTGAGCAAACCCAAGGGCAGCGGCTTTGCGGCCAAAAGCTGGCTGGAGAACGATGGCGACGGGGTCGAGCAGGCGGATGCCTTTGCGCGGGCCGGGTTTGGCGGGACAAAGGGCGCGCTGGAGTTTCGTATTGCCGGGCAGGGGTTTGTGCATCTGAGCGGGCGTGGTTCCAGTGAGCGCGTGGCGCAGGCCTGCGCTCAAGCAGCAATTGTGATTGTAACGGCTAAGGTCGATGCCGATGATTTCCCTTGTCAGGTGTTTGATCCAAAACGCCTGCGCCAAACCGGGGCGCTGGCATTCATTGTGACCGATGGTGATCTGGAAATGGTAAGCGCGCGCGAAGTGGCCGGGCAACGGTTGTGGAATTCGCGCGACATAAGAAAACAGGCGCAGGATATGCGCCTGTCTGAGCTTTCAGATATTATTCTGGCCTGGAAATCAGCCGCTCAATAGGTACGGATCAACCCCACCAGTTTGCCTTGCACCTTAACCTGATCATCGCGCAGCATGCGGGTTTCATAGGCCTCATTCGCTGCCTCGAGCGCGATCATATTGCCCTTGCGGCGAAAGCGTTTCAGGGTGGCTTCGTTGTTTTCAACAATGGCCACAACGATGTCACCATTTTCGGCCGTATGCCCTTCGCGGATCACCACCACATCGCCATCATTGATGCCGGCGTCGATCATTGAGTCGCCCTTAACCTCGAGCGCATAGTGATGCCCGTTGCCCTGCAACATAGTGCCAGGGACAGCCACATTTTCAGCCCCGTCAGGAATTGCTTCGATCGGTAAACCGGCGGCAATGCGCCCCATGATCGGGATTTCCAGCGCGTGAATATTTTCAATTGGCAGCGCGTCGCGGGGCGGGTCGACCTTGTCACCCTCAATAACGCGGGGGTGGAAACCTGTTGGTTTCGACATCGCATCCGGCAATTTGATGATCTCAATGGCGCGCGCTCGGTGCGCAAGGCGCCGTATAAAGCCGCGTTCCTCAAGTGCTGTGATCAGGCGGTGGATGCCGGATTTGGAGCGCAGGCTAAGCGCTTCCTTCATTTCATCAAACGAAGGCGGCACTCCGTCGCGCTGCACGCGCTTGTGGATAAATTCCAACAGATCCAGTTGTTTTCTGGTCAACATTTGCTCAAACCTCCGACATTT
>CAZRHV010000118.1:0-5551 GCA_964599985.1 uncultured Marinosulfonomonas sp.
GTGACATCCAGTCCGTTGGCCTTGGCGCGTTGCAGTGGTGGCAGGGAACGCGCGGAGGTGATCTGGTCGGCGTGGTAGCGCACGCGCGTCATTTCCACCAGCGCCAGATCGCGGTCCAGCCCCATGCGTTCGGCCATGGGTGAAACCGATGGCAGGCCGAGCAGAGAGGCGAATTTGCCGGAGGTTGTAGCCCCGTCTTTGGACAGGTCAGGGTCTTGTGGGTGGCCTATGACCAAGGCGCCAAGTGATCGGGCGTAGGTCATGCAGCGCGACAGGGTTTTGTTGTTCGCGACCACGTTGTCACAGTCGGTAAATGCGGCTGCACCGGCATCCAGCATAAAGCCGATTTCGACCATTTCGCGGCCCTGTCGGCCACGGGTCAGGGCGGACATCGGGCGCACCCGAACCGGGGCGTCTTGGTTGGCGCGCCGGGTGACGTATTCCAGCACTTCCGGGGTGTCGATGGCGGGCAATGTATCGGGGCGGGTGACCATTGTGGTGACACCCCCGGCGGCGGCAGCGCGGCCAGCCGAGCGGAAACTTTCCTTGTGGCGCTCACCGGGTTCGCTGACTTTCACGCCAATATCAACGATGCCGGGGGCAAGGCACTTACCACCGCAATCAACCGAGTTGACAGCTGTCAACTTTTCCTGTGTTAAATCAATATCTTGCGTTAATATTTCCTTAATACGCCCCCCCTCGACCAGAACCGCGCCAAGGGTGACGGTTCCGGCCTCGGGGTCGATTAGTTGGGCGTTGGTGAAGAGGGTAGTCACACCATCACCCCCTGCACTTCATCCGACTGCAAGTTCCGGGCCAGCAGCTCCATCGCTGCCATGCGTACTGCGACCCCCATTTCCACCTGCTCCTGTATCACCGAGCGGTGGATGTCGTCAGCCAGTGTGCCGTCAATTTCAACGCCGCGGTTCATCGGGCCGGGGTGCATGACGATGGCGTCGGGTTTGGCGTAGGCCAGCTTGGCGGCGTCCAGGCCGAAGCGGTGGTAGTATTCGCGGGTTGAGGGGATGAACGCGCCGTCCATGCGTTCTTTTTGCAGGCGTAGCATCATCACCACGTCGGCGTCTTTTAGCCCTTCGGCCATGTCGTCATAGACTTCCACACCCCAATCCTCTGCCCCGGCGGGGATCAGGGTGGGCGGGCCAATCAGGCGCACGCGGTTTTCCATTTTTCCGAGCAGGTGGATGTTGGAACGCGCGACGCGGGAATGAGCGATGTCGCCGCAGATTGCGATGGTCAGGCGGTGCAGGCGACCCTTTTCGCGTCGGATCGTCAACCCGTCCAGCAGCGCCTGTGTCGGGTGTTCGTGGCGACCGTCACCGGCGTTCAGTACAGCGCAATTCACCTTTTCCGCCAGCAGGTTCACCGCACCCGAATGGGGGTGACGTACCACGATCAGGTCGGGGTGCATGGCGTTCAGGGTCAGCGCCGTATCGATCAGGGTTTCGCCCTTTTTTATCGAACTGGCCTGCATTGCCATGTTCATTACATTGGCGCCCAGCCGTTTACCGGCGATCTCAAAGCTGGCCTGGGTGCGGGTGGAGTTTTCGAAGAACATGTTGACCTGAGTAAGGCCCGCCAGCACTTTTTCCTGGGGATCGTGGCGGCGGTTCTGGTCGGCGTATTTGTCGGCCAGATCGAGGATAGTACGGATTTCATCGACGTGAAGCTCGGCTATTCCAAGGAGGTGCTTCTGTCGGAATGTCATAATGATCCTGTTGTCCGATTTTTCTGGCTTATAGGGGGTGTCGGGGGGGCAGACAAGCGTGGGTGTCGCGGGATTTTGCCGATGAATTGGGTTTCATATGGCCGGGGCGGGGTTTACCCTGTGGCGCATGGAATCAGAGTTGGATTTTCATAGCGCGAAAGCGTTGCTGGAATGGCAGGTTGAGCTGGGCGCAGATGAGGCGATCTGCGAGCAGCCGGTGAACCGGTATGAATTGCCGGATACGGTGGTGAAAAAGCGCGTGGCGAAGGTGGCGGCGGTTGCGGATGTACCTGCGGATGCTGGTGTGGATGCCGCGGCGCTGGCGCGTCAGATTGCCGGGGGTGTAGGTGATCTGGGCGCATTAAAGCAGGCTTTGGAAGATTTTGAGCTATGCGAGCTGAAGCGCGGCGCAAAATCGACGGTGTTTGCTGACGGCAACCCGGATGCACGGGTTATGATCATCGGCGAAGCGCCGGGGCGGGATGAGGATATTCAGGGCCTGCCGTTTGTCGGGCGCGCCGGGCAGTTGCTGGACAAGATGTTCGGCGCGATTGGTCTGAGCCGGGATGCACCGGATTCGGCGGCTTGTATTTATATTACCAATATTTTGCCGTGGCGTCCGCCGCAGAACCGTGAACCGACGCCCGATGAGATTGCGATGCTACTGCCGTTTGTGAAGAAACATGTTGAATTTGTGAAGCCAGATATGTTGGTGCTGATGGGGAATACTTCCTGTCAGGCTATGTTGGGGCGTAAGGGAATTACCCGGCTGCGGGGCAACTGGGTGTCGGCCTTGGGTCTGCCTGCGTTGCCGATGTTCCACCCGGCGTATTTGCTGCGTAATCCGGCGGCCAAACGCGAGGCTTGGCATGATTTGTTAATGTTGCAGGCACGATTGGGGGACGAGGTATGAGAATACTGGCATTTTCGGATGTACACACGGACCTGGCGGCCTGCGAACAGATTGTTGCCGCTGGTAACGATGCCGATCTGGTAATCGGTGCAGGAGATTTTGCGCAGCGCCGCGAGGGCTTGGCTGCGGTGATGGAAGTGCTGGCACCTTTGGCAGCCAAGTCGATTTATGTTCCCGGCAACAACGAAACATTTACAGAGCTTTGTGCCGTTACTACCGCGACAGTATTGCATGGTGATAGATGTGAAGTTGGGCGCGTGAATATTTTTGGAATTGGTGCAGCGATCCCGCCGTTGCCGCCATTGCCTTGGGGGTCGTTTGATTTGAGCGAAGACGAAGCTGAAGCACTGTTTTCGCTTGGTGGTGCGCCTGATATTCTGATTTCCCACTCGCCACCTAAAGGAGTTGTTGACCTACACGCCAGTGCTGGGTCGATCGGATCAACCAGCCTCAGGGATGCCATTGTGCGGATGAATCCCCGGTTGGTATTTTGCGGACATGTCCACGATTGTTGGGGTCAGTCGGGGTTGTTGGGAAATAGCCAGGTCCACAATTTGGGGCCAACAGTAAATTGGTTTGAGATATGAGGGCTAGAATGTCTACGACAGACAAAGAATTCATCCCAGTGCGGATTGCGGTGCTGACCCTGTCGGATACGCGGGCTCTTGGCGAAGACCGCTCGGGCCAGATATTGGTGGATCGGATTGAAGCAGCGGGGCATTCGGTGGCTGCGCGGATGATACTGCGGGATGAGCGGGGCGAGATTTCGGATCAATTGCGGGCTTGGTGCGCCGACCCCGAGATTGACGTGATCATTTCAACAGGGGGTACCGGGTTAACCGGGCGCGATATTACGGTCGAGGCGCATCGCGATGTTTACGAGAAAGAGATTGAAGCGTTTGCCACTGTTTTCACCATCGTTTCAATGAAGAAAATCGGTACCTCTGCGGTTCAAAGCCGGGCCACGGGAGGTGTTTCAAACGGGACGTATCTGTTTGCCCTGCCGGGTAGCCCGGGGGCGTGCAAGGATGCCTGGGATGAGATACTGGAACAGCAGTTTGATTACCGACATAAGCCTTGTAACTTTGTGGAAATACTTCCGCGATTGGATGAGCATAAACGACGGAAATGACGCCTGCGCGCGTTTAAACCCTTGAGAATTGGACACATCTGGCCCAAAGGCTATATTTAGCCTTGTCTGAAGAAAATTGAGTAAGGCCCCATTGAATGCGATTTTTGCGTCGAAGCCTTGTTGGTATATTTCTGCTGTCCCTGACGGTTGGGCTGTTGGCCTGGGCGGGGAATACATTTTATCGGGCTATGCAGGTCCGCCAAGAACAGGAAGACCGCGCCCGTCCGGCGCGTGAACGGGTGTTTGCTGCGAATGTGATACGGGCAGAAACCCAGACGATTGTGCCGGTGCTGACCAGTTTTGGCGAGGTGCGAAGTCGGCGAACATTGGACCTGCGGACGACCACCAGTGGGATGGTTGTTGAACTGGCGGACGGGTTTGAAGAGGGCGGCAACGTGACGGCCGGGCAGTTGCTGGCGCGGATTGATCCGTCGGACGCGGAAACGGCACTGGTTCTGGCGCGCACTGATTTGCAAGAGGCCGAGGCAGGATTGCGCGACGCAGAACGGGGTTTGGCGCTGGCCGGGGATGAGCTGTTGTCGGCGCAGGATCAGGTGAGGCTGCGGCAACAGGCTTTGGCACGTCAAGAAGATTTGTTGGGGCGCGGGGCCGGGACGACTGCGGCGGTTGAAAATGCGGAACTGGCGGTATCAAGCGCCAAGCAGGCGGTACTGTCACGGCGGCAGTCGCTGGCGAATTCACAGGCGAAAACTGATCAAGCGAATACTACTCTGGCGCGGCGTCAGATAAATCTGGCAGAAGCGGAACGCGCTTTGAGCGAGACCGAAATTTATGCCGGTTTTAGCGGGACATTGGCAGAGGTCGGTGTGGTTGTCGGCGGGCTGGTCACCAACAACGAAAAGCTGGCGCAGATTGTGGATGCAACCGCACTGGAAGTGGCGTTTCGTGTATCAACGCCACAATATTCCCGATTGCTTGACAGTGATGGTCGCCTATTGCTGACGGATGTTGCTATCTCGCTGGATATATTCGGTGTCGATCTGGTCACCAAAGGCACCATCAACCGCGAAAGTGCGACTGTCGGGCAAGGGCAAACCGGGCGGTTGCTATTTGCACGGATAGAGGATGCCAAGGGCTTTCGACCCGGTGATTTCGTGACCGTACAAGTGGAAGAGCCGCCGCTGGAACGTGTGGTATTGCTACCATCGGGGGCTGTGGATTCGCGACCCAGTGTGCTGGCGATTGGCGAAGAGGATCGCCTTGAAGTAATCGACGTGCAACTGCTGCGCCGACAGGGGGACGATGTGATTGTACAGGCGCCCGGGCTGGATGGCCGCGAGGTTGTGGCGCAACGCTCGCCCTTACTTGGTGCGGGGATCAAAGTACGTCCGATCCGCCCGGTCGGGGAGGATGGGGATGCGGTTGCGAGCGCTGCGGAAGAACCCGAAACGATTGTATTGTCGCCCGAGCGGCGCGCCAAACTGGTGGCATTCGTCGAGGGTAACAATCGGATGCCCGCAGAGGCGAAGGAACGTATTTTGGGTCAACTCAATCAGGAACAGGTGCCTGCGGCGGTGGTGACGCGGATCGAAGAACGGATCGGGGGGTAGCGGATGGCGGGACGCGTGTCAGGTGTAATTGATAACACACTGTCCTATTTCACCCGCCACCGCACTGTGGCAAACCTGTTGCTGGTGATCATGATTGCCGCCGGTCTGGCAGCGACGCCTCGGATGCGGTCACAGTTTTTCCCGGATATTGTTATCGACAGCGTTTCAGTGTCGGTTGTCTGGTCGGGTGCCGGGGCGGAAGACGTTGA
>CAZRHV010000119.1:0-5458 GCA_964599985.1 uncultured Marinosulfonomonas sp.
ATCATGCCCGCATCTTCGTGCTCCAGAATATGGCAGTGATACATGTAGGGCAGGGAGTCATCGCTGTAATGATCAAAGCGGATCAGGATGTGGACCGTTTCGCCGGGACTCACCAGCACAGTGTCCTTGCGCCCCGCTTCGCCAGCAGCGGGGGTTGCACCGTTGCGCGCCAGAATGCGGAACTGTGTATTATGGATGTGGAACGGATGCGCCATCATCGAAGCATTGGAAATCTGCCAGACCTCGGTTTCACCCATTTTGACCACTTCATTGATATAGGTAGGGTCCATTGATTTGCCGTTGATGCTGAATCCGCCACCCGTAAAGGCATTCATCATCCCCATACCGTTCATTTGCAGGGTGAACTGGCGGGAATTGGTGGCCGCATTTTGATCTGGCGTTGGAAGATCAGCCAACGTGGCAGGTAATGCGGGTGATGTGCTGACACTTGTGGCTGGGCGAAGTTCTAGGAAATCATGATTTGGGCTGTTACCTCGCATCATGCCACCCATACCACCCATCATACCGCCACTACCACCAGTCTGGGCGAAACTGCGCAGCATTGCCGGGGCTTGGTCGGACATGTCCACCACAATTTCTGCCCGCTCACCCGGTGCAAGCAGGATCATAGTGGTTTGTGCTGGCGCAGCCAGCAGACCGCCATCCGAAGCGATTTGTGAGAATGTCCGGCCATCTTCAAAACCAAGCGCGTAAATGCTGCCGTTGGACCCGTTTAAAAGCCGCAGACGAACAAGGCTGGTCGTGACCTCCAGATAGGGCGAAACGGTACCGTTCACCAGCGCCACATCGCCGGACATGCCCATATTTCGGGAATGCATGTTCAGCCTGTAGGGCATTTGGCCATAGGAATTGAACGCGCGATCCTGCAAGACAACCGGAAAATCGTCGACGCCGTAATTGTTCGGCAAATTCAACGCGTCGGCCTCTTCATCATCAATTAAGATCATTCCGGCAACACCTGCCCAGACCTGATCAGCCGTTTTACCCATAAGATGCGAATGATACCACATGGTTGAGGCCTTTTCACGCACCTCAAATTCTGCTGTCCAGTCGCCACCCGGTGCGACCACCTGGTGCGGGCCTCCGTCAGCGGCGGCAGGCAGGTTAAAGCCGTGCCAATGCAGGGTTGTGGCTTCTTCCATCGTGTTTGACACGTTCAACTGAACCTTCTCGCCGGCACGAAAACGCAGAACCGGCCCCAGATAATCGCCGTTAATGCCCATGGTTTTGGTTTTGAGATCGGCAAAAAACGCCATTTCACCGTGGCCAACCGTCAGATCAAATTTGCGCTGGCCGTCAACCATTTGGCCCGGGTCCAGTGGTGGAATGCGCAGGGGTTGGCGAGAGCTATGTGAACCGGCAAACGCGGCCATTGGGGCAATAGCAGCAAGCCCAAGGCTGGCAGCACCCGTTTTCAACAATGCGCGGCGGGACAGATCAAAGGGGCTCGGTTTCATATTCAATTCCTTGTATGTTTGGTCTGACGTAAAGTTAAATGCAGCGTAGTGTTATGATCTGGATCATGTGGGTAGGGGAATTACAAATTCAACTTCCGGCAACTGCGACAAATTGCTTGAGTCTGTTTAAAGTTTCGGGTTTCACTCGCATACTCTGTTAAGGCCGAAGGTGCATGTCTATTAATAAGTTCCAAAATATCCATATCGCATCAAGTGATACAACGGTTGCCCAGGATGCAGCGAGCAGCCTGATCAAGCGTTATGGATCGGTCCCGCTAGAGGATGCAGATGTCATCGTAGCCCTTGGCGGTGACGGTTTCATGCTGCAAACCCTGCATGGTTCCACCCATCTTGAGGCGCCGGTTTATGGGATGAATTGTGGAACTATCGGATTTTTGATGAATGAATTCAACGAAGTCGACCTATTGGAACGGCTGAATTCTGCGGAAGAAGAAAAGATCAACCCGCTGGCAATGCTGGCCGAATGCAGTGACGGCACGCGCCACGAATCTCTGGCAATCAACGAAGTTTCCGTACTGCGCGCGGGTCCGCAGGCCGCCAAGTTACAGATCAGCATCGACGGCAAAGTCCGTATGGAAGAACTGGTTTGCGACGGGGCGCTGTTGTCTACGCCCGCCGGTTCAACCGCTTACAACTATTCCGCCCACGGCCCGATCCTGCCAATAGGATCGGAAGTTTTGGCCCTCACTGCAATTGCTCCATTTCGCCCCCGCAGATGGCGTGGTGCATTAGTGCCAAAGGCCGCGAAAGTGCGTTTTGACGTGTTAGAGGCAGAAAAACGCCCTGTTATGGCCGACGCCGACAGCCGATCCGTTAAGGATGTGATCTGGGTCGAGATTTCCAGCTCAACAGATGTTGTTCACTGCATCCTGTTCGATCCGGGTCACGGACTGGAAGAACGCCTGACGATGGAACAATTCACCTGAGCCCGCCGCAAGAGTTTTCAAAAAACTCTTGGCAAAATCATTTTGAATGATTTTATCTTAGCCGCCAGCGTAGCCTAGTGTTTTTAACGCCGCCTCAACTTCACCCAGAATTGCCGGATCATCAATGGTTGCAGGCATTTTGTACTGCTTGCCATCTGCAATACTAACCATGGTCGCGCGCAGTATTTTGCCCGACCGGGTCTTTGGCAACCGATCCACGACGACAGCCAGCTTAAACGCCGCCACGGGGCCGATTTTTTCACGAACCAGCTTCACTATTTCGCCCACAACATCCGCGTGTTCACGCCCGGCACCCGCATTCAGACATAAAAACCCAAGTGGCAACTGCCCCTTTAGCTGATCCGTAACCCCAATCACTGCGCATTCTGCCACATCCGGGTGCCCCGCCAGAACCTCTTCCATGGCGCCCGTCGACAACCGGTGCCCGGCCACATTGATCACGTCATCAGTGCGGGCCATGATGTATAGATAGCCATCCTCGTCGATATACCCGGCGTCTCCGGTTTCGTAGAAGCCGGGGAAATGCTCCAGATAGCTGGACCGAAAACGGTCCTCGGCATTCCACAATGTCGGTAAAGTCCCCGGCGGTAATGGCAGTTTGATCACAATCGCCCCCATTGTTCCGGGTGCAACCGGATGACCGCCATCATCCAGCACCTGCACGTCATAGCCCGGCATAGCGACGGAAGGAGAGCCGATTTTCACCGGCAATATCCCCAACCCAACAGGGTTCGCCGCAATTGGCCAGCCAGTTTCCGTCTGCCACCAGTGGTCAATCACCGGCACGCCCAGCTTTTTCTGCGCCCACTTAATTGTAGCGGCGTCCGATCTTTCACCGGCCAGAAACAGTGTATCAAGTGAAGAAAGGTCGTATTTCTTCACCAGCTCACCCTTTGGGTCTTCTCGCTTAATTGCGCGAAATGCAGTTGGTGCGGTGAACAGGGCTTTGATCTTATATTCTTCGATCATTCGCCAGAACGTCGCCGCATCCGGGGTGCCAACTGGTTTGCCCTCAAACACCACAGCCGTATTGCCGTGGATCAGCGGCCCGTAACAAATATAGCTGTGCCCTACGACCCATCCGACGTCCGACGCGGCCCAGAATACATCCCCCGGATCCATCCCGTAAATCGCTTTCATCGTCCAGTTCAGCGCCACCAGATGACCGCCGGTGTGGCGGATTACACCCTTGGGCTGGCCTGTGGTGCCAGAGGTGTGGATGATGTAGGCCGGGTGATTGCCTTCAACCGGGACGCATGGGGCAGGGGTCACGCCCGCCTGGACCTCGCCCCAGTCAAAATCGCGCCCATCCACCAGCTCACCCGGTTGCTCATCGCGTTGATAAATCACGCAAAAATCCGGTTTATGGCTGGCCAGTTCAATGGCGCGGTCCAATAGCGGTTTGTAGGCTACGATCCGCCCCGGCTCAATCCCGCAGGATCCGGCGATTATCGCTTTGGGGGTGGTATCATCAATCCTGATCGCCAGCTCATTCGCGGCGAACCCGCCAAAAACAACCGCATGAACTGCGCCAATGCGGGTTACGGCTAACATCGCAATCAAAGCCTCGGGAACCATCGGCATATAGATGACGACCCTGTCGCCCTTTTCAACGCCCTTTGCCAGCAGCGCCCCGGCAAGGCTGGCCACCTTTTCCAACAGCTCCGCAAAACTAATCTTCGACTTGGTGCCAGTAACCGGACTGTCATAGATGATCGCTGTCTGATCTCCGAGCCCGGCTTCTACGTGTCGATCGACGGCGTTGAAACAGGTGTTTACCATCCCGTCGGAAAACCATTCATACAGTGGCGCATTTTTATCAAACAGCGCCTTGCTGGGCATCTTATCCCAGTCAATCCCTGTTGCAGCTTTCATCCAAAAGTCCTCAGGATCAGATTTCCAATGCGCGTAAACCTCACTGTATGCCACTGTATGCTGTCTCCCTTATTCCCCGGTTGTTTATGTTGCCCCCGGCAATCGGGCAAGTCCCGGACCTGTGCATCATTGTCACATTTGGCGCTAACGGTGCCCCGTCGGACCACTGAAACCTATTTGGTTGCGAAGCGCTGCGCTAGAGCAGATACGTGGGCTCAAATTGTATGACCAGTTTTAGGGCAATCGAATGATGCAAAATAATCCAGTTGCGGGGATCAAGACACAGACCGGCGGGCTTGATCTGGCGGTGATTGTCCCGACATTCAACGAGGTCGAAAACGCCCCGAAAATTGCCGAGGCTTTGCGTGAAACCCTTGGCCACCTGAAATATGAGATTATATTTGTCGATGATAACAGCCCCGATGGTACCTCGGATGTTGTGCGTTCACTGGCGGCAGAACACCCGCATATACGTTGCATTCAGCGGGTCGGGCGGCGCGGACTTTCAAGCGCGGTGATCGAAGGTTTCCTTGCCACCAGCGCACCGGTTGCGGCGGTGATTGACGGTGATTTGCAACATGATGAAACGCTGCTGCCAAAGATGCTGGAAACGCTGATCAGCGAAGATGTCGATATGGTTGTCGGTTCGCGCTATGTGGAAGGTGGCGGATTTGGCGACTGGTCAGCGCGCCGGCGCAAGATGTCAGAAATTGCCACAACCATGTCAAAACGCCTGACCGGTGTTGTGCTTAGTGATCCGATGAGCGGATTTTTCATGCTGCGCACCGACAGTTTTCGCGCGCGGGTTGGGGATTTAACCGGGGTCGGGTACAAAATCCTGCTCGATATACTTTCATCCCGAGGTGAGCAATTAACGATCCGTGAAGTACCATACGAATTCAGAACCCGAAAGGTGGGGGAAAGTAAGCTCGATAACCGTGTTATCCTGGAATTCGTTGAGCTGCTGATCGCCCGTACTATTGGCCGTTGGATTCCAACCAAATTCATCATGTTTTCCATGGTCGGGGCGTTTGGCGTGCTGGTGCATATGGCCGTATTGGCAGTGCTGTTTACCGGCGGGTTGGTTACATTTGTTGTGGCTCAAGGTATTGCAACGCTGGTGGCAATGACGGTAAA
>CAZRHV010000120.1:0-5389 GCA_964599985.1 uncultured Marinosulfonomonas sp.
TTCAAAAGCCTTTGACACCCCGCATTTGTTGTGCCAAATGGCATGAAATCCCGATAAATTATCGCAACGGAAAGGGGCCAGACATGCCCAAAGAAGAATGGGGCGTAAAGCATATCTGCCCGACAACCGGCCAGCGGTTTTATGACCTGAACAAAAAACCAATTATCAGCCCCTACACCGGTGAAACGGTGACGCTAGATGCCAATACCAAAACTTCGGTTGCGGTAGAAAAAGTCACCGCGAAAGAAAAAGAGGCGGAAAAAGAAGAAGAAATTCTTCTGGATGACGACGATAGCAGTGACAGCGAATCCAGCGACGATCTGCTTGACGACGACGACGACGATACGGTTTCTCTGGATGAGATCGCGGACGTCGCAGCGAACGACGACGACAGCTAACAAAATCGCGCGGGGGTTTTCGCTTGATCTGCCCCGCGCCGTTCCATAAATACACTAGGCGTATGGCATTAATGTCATACCAATCGGGGCCATAGCTCAGCTGGGAGAGCGCTTGCATGGCATGCAAGAGGTCGGGGGTTCGAGCCCCCCTGGCTCCACCAAACATCCTATCATTCCCTGACAAACCGCATGACTTTCCAGGTGCCAACCGCCTGCTATCGGTCGATCAATGCCACTTTGCCGGTAAGGAATTTGATATTTCGCAGCGGCCTGCTAGTTTTACCAACATCCGCCCCAACCCAATTCAATATTCCAACTGATAGGAGCCCCCATGGAACAGACCCGTCGTTTTTTCATTGCCACCGCTGCCGCCGCCGGTGGAATTACCTTGCTCCCCTTTACAACCCGCGCCGCCAGTCATAACAGCGACGTATTCGCCACGTCAGGGGGCGATATTACGGTGCACCCGGTCAACCATGCGTCTTTCGTCATGGAAACACCGATTGGTACAATCTACACCGATCCGGTCGGTGACGCTTCTGCATATGCTGGTTTTCCGACGCCTGACCTGATCCTTGTCACCCATGAACATGGCGATCACTACAATGCTGAAACGCTCGCGGCACTTGTTGGCCCCAACACCCAGATCATCGCCAACCCGGCAGTATTCGCAATGTTGCCAGCCTCGCTCAAGGACAAAGCCAGCCAGTTGTCCAACGGTGACTCATCTAAATTCGGCTCCCTTAGTATCGAGGCAATCCCAGCCTATAATATCGCCGAAGACCGCAAGAAATTTCACCCACAGGGCCGAGACAACGGCTATGTTCTGGGTTTTACGGGATTTCGTGTTTACATTTCCGGCGACACCGAAGACATCCCTGAAATGCGTACGCTTGAAGGTATTGATCTGGCGTTTCTTTGCATGAACCTGCCCTTTACCATGGATGTTAAAGCCGCCGCTTCCGCGATTGCAGATTTCCAACCGAAATTTGTCTACCCCTACCACTATCGCGGTCGGGCAGGCGGCACCCAGGATCCGGCTGAATTTGCCAAACTGGTCGATAGCGCGGTCGAGGTGAAAATGGGCGACTGGTATAGCTGAGGAAACGATCTTACCCGACGCTTTTTGGCGCATAGCTCGCCGGGTCAACCTGTTCGGGGCGCCCTTCAAGGTCCAGCTTGGCAATGCTGGCCGGAGTGCTTGAGATAACCTTGCTACCCCGAATCACATGCAACCGGGTTGCGCAAAGCCGAATGGCCTCAATCGGGTCCGTCGCCTGTAACATTACCATGTTTGCCTGACAGCCCTTTTCCAGCCCATATCCTTGCAACCCCATAATCGCGGCCGAATTCACCGTCACGGCGTCAAAACACCACGCCATATCTGCGCGGCTGGAAAGCTGCCCGACATGCAACCCCATGCTGGCCACTTCCAGCATGTCAGCACGCCCCATGGAATACCACGGATCCATCATACAATCCGAGCCAAACCCGATATTCATTCCCGCCGCCTTTAGTTCCGGCACCCGAGTCTGGCCGCGCCTTTTTGGGTAACTGTCATGGCGCCCTTGCAACATGATGTTGATCAGCGGGTTCGGAATGACATGCAGTTCAGCCTCGGCCATCAACGGGATCAGCTTAGAGACATAGTAGTTATCCATCGAGTGCATCGAAGTCAGATGCGACCCTGCAACCTGCCCCTGCAACCCCAGCCGAGTGGTTTCATAGGCCAGTGTTTCGACATGGCGGCTCAACGGATCATCGCTCTCGTCACAGTGCATATCGACGCGCAATCCACGCTCTGCCGCCAGTTCGCACAGATATGTCACCGATGCGGCCCCATCCGCCATTGTGCGCTCAAAATGCGGAATGCCACCGACCACACCGACACCCATATCGAGTGCACGCAGTAAGTTGGCCTTGGCCGTAGGATCACGAAAAAAACCGTCTTGCGGGAAGGCCACCAGTTGCAAATCCAGATAGGGCGCGACCTGCCTACGCACCTCGATCAGGGCTTCGACACCCTTCAATTCATCGTCGCAAATATCCACATGACTGCGGATTGCTCCGATCCCCATAGCCACTGCCAGATCACAATACCGCAGCGCCCGCTCTATGATTTCATCGACACTTTGCAGTGGCTTCAACTCGCCCCACAGGGCGATGCCTTCCAGCAACGTCCCCGAAACATTCATCCGGGGATTGCCCAGTGACAGGGTCGCATCCATGTGGAAATGCGGATCAACAAACGGCGGGGCCACCAGAAGACCGCCCGCGTCGATGATCTGCCCAGCCTCAGCCGTAATCCCAGGTTCGACCGCCGCAATAATCCCGTCAGCACAGGCTATATCAACGCCCGTCCGCCCGTCCGGCAGGCTGGCATTCTTAACGATCAGATCAAAGCTCATCCCCGTTGTCCCTTGAACCATGGCTTTAACAATGCCCGTGGATATTCGGCCCGCCGGGCAACGATCACAAGCGCGAAAATCGACAACACGTAGGGCGCCATCAGGAATATCTGTGACGGTACAAATGCTCCAACTTCGGTTTGCAGGCGCACCTGAAACGCATCAAACGCCCCGAACAATATCGCCCCCAACAACGCCTTACCCGGTCGCCAGCTGGCGAAGATTACCAGTGCAATGCAAATCCAGCCACGCCCGTTGACCATACCAAAGAAGAACGCGTCAAACGCCGACATGGTCAGAAACGCGCCGCCAAGCGCCATGATCGCCGACCCCGCCACAATGGCCCCGATCCGCAATCCATAGACCGACAGGCCTTGGGCATCTGCGGCGTCCGGATTGTCACCGACCGCGCGGATCGCCATGCCAAGGGGCGTTTTTTCCAGCACCCACCAGACCAGCCCGACCATAAATATTGCCAGCCAGGTCATGGCGGTTTGCTGAAACAACACTGGCCCCAGAAACGGCAAATCAGACAGAATCGGCAAATCCAGCGGTTGAAACGGAACGATACGGGGTGGCGAAGTTACGTCGGGCAGCGCCGTGCGATAGGTAAAGGACGCCAATGACGTCGCCAGCATCGTGATTCCAAGCCCGGATACATGCTGCGACAGACCCAGTGGCACGGTCAGAATGGCGTGGATCAGGCCAAGAAAACCGCCAGCTATCGCGGCCACGACAAGCCCGCCCCACAGGCCTGCACCCAGATAAACCGCCATCCAGCCGGTCATTGCGCCGGCGACGAATATTCCTTCAATCCCAAGATTCAGAACCCCGGATTTTTCGCAGATCAATGCACCCAGAACCCCAAAGATCAACGGCGTAGCAATACGCAAGGTAGCGGCCCAGAAACTGTCACTGATCAGGATTTGCAGAATGTCCATTACGCCGTCCCCGCTTTAACGCGGGTGATGCGGAACTTAGCGATAAAACCGCCGATCAACACCGAGATCAGCGACAGGGCCACAACAAGATCGGCCAGAAAGCTGGAAACTCCCATGGCGCGGCTCATGGTGTCCGCCCCGACAAAGACCGAGGCGATGAACACCGCAGATATAACCACCCCAATTGGCGACAACCCGGCCAGCATCGCCACGACAATGCCGGTAAAGCCAAACCCAGGGGACAGGTCTGCCGTCAAATATCCCTTCAATCCGGCGACTTCGCTCACACCCGCCAGCCCGGCCAAAGCGCCCGATACAATCGCCGCCCCCATCAGAGTTCGCTTAACGCCAATTCCTGCATGCAGTGCCGCAGCCGCGTTTTCACCGACCGCACGCAGCTTGAAACCCCAGACGCTTTTAGACAGCATTATGTGGGCCACAACTGCGGCAATCAGCGCGATGATCAGCCCGGAATGTATCCGCATCTTTGGCATCAGTTGCGGCAATATCCCCTCGTCCACAATTGGTGCTGATTGCGGCCAGCCCAGACCCATGGGGTCTTGCAGCGGCCCTTCCAGCATCATTTGCAGGAATATCAGGATGATGAAATTCAGCAGCAAAGTCGTCACAACTTCGTCCGCTCCAAACCGGGTTTTCAAATATGCGGGCCCAGCCATACCGGCGGCCCCGGCGGCCATCCCGGCAATCAGAATAATCGGGATCATGATGAAGGCAGGCGCATCGATCAGCCCGGTTCCCACGGCCACCGCTGCCATGGCGCCAAGGTATAACTGCCCCTCAGCCCCTATATTCCACAGCTTTGCACGAAACGCCAAAGTCGCCGCCAGCCCGGTGAATATCAGCGGCGTGGCACGGGTCAGCATTTCAGTGAACGCAAACATCGAACCGAAAATACCCTTATACATTTGCCCGTAAGCCTCGATCAGATTGGCCCCGGCAAAAGTTAACGGTATCGCCGCCAGCAGCAAGGCAATCACCGCCGACATCACCGGCACGCCGACCGACAGCGCGCGCGATTGTGTATCACGGGGTTCAATACGGATCATGCGGCTTCTCCTGCCATCATCAGGCCAATGGCGGCGCGGTTTTGGCTGGACGCCTCAACCAATCGCCCGTCATGGATGACGACAATCCGGTCCGACAGGGCCAACACTTCATCCAGATCTTCGGAAATCAACAGCACGCCGGCCCCGCGTTTTCGCGCCTCTAGCAATCGCCGCCCAACCTCATTCGCCGCGCCAAGATCAAGACCCCGGGTCGGCTGATTGGCAAGGATCAAACGCGGACTGCATTCAAACACCCGCGCCAGGATAAGTTTCTGGATATTACCGCCAGATAACAACCGCGCCTCGGCATCAATTCCCGGCCCGCGTACATCGTAATCCTGCGTTAGTTTTTCGGCATGGGTGCGGATGGATTCCTGTCGCAGAAACCCGTTTTTCTGAACGTCCCCGTCGCCCAGCCGCTCCATAATCAGGTTCTCCGCCACGCTCATCGCACCGATCATCCCGTCATGGTGGCGATCTTCGGGAATGCGCCCGACACCTGCGGCCAGTAGCCCCGGCGGATCAAACTTTGTGACCTCAGCCCCATCCACCAGCATGGCCCCCTGATCCGGCCT
>CAZRHV010000121.1:0-5360 GCA_964599985.1 uncultured Marinosulfonomonas sp.
TCAGCAACTGTGTTCAGTTCCTCAAGCGATTTTACTTCATCTACCATCTTATGCGTCCCTCGTGTTCTTGGGGTTCATAGATTTTACGTCCAGAACTGTTGGCTCTTGCGCCTCATGTGGATGTTCACCACCTGCATAGACACGCAGGTTGGTCATCTGTTTGCGCGACAGCGGTCCGCCGGGCAACATGCGCTTAACGGCCTTGGTGACCATGCGTTCAGGAAATTTACCCTCAAGGATCTGTTCAGCAGTACGTTGCTTGATGCCGCCGGGGTGGCCGGTGTGCCAGTAATGGATTTTGTCGGTACGTTTTTTGCCGGTCAGTTGGATTTTCTCGGCGTTAATAACGATGACGTTGTCACCCATGTCCATCGACGGGGTGAAGGTTGCTTTGTGCTTGCCGCGCAAGCGCATGGCGATAATTGATGCCAAACGGCCCAGAACAACACCTTCAGCGTCGATCAGTATCCATTTTTTATCAATATCTGCCGGAGTCGCAGAAAATGTTTTCATGTCTCTCACCATAGTGGGATTGGATTGGGGTGTTTTAGAGCAATTTCCCCGCGGGTCAAGGTCTATTACCTTACATTAACTGTTGTTTTACAAAGGCTTACAATTAGGGTATTATGATACCCCAATACGTAATGCCGAATTCCGGCACTGGCTCAGGCGTTTGCAACACGTCGCCGCAGACGCCAAGTACGTACCGATGCCACTGTCTGGACCAGTAGCACCGCACCCACCACCAGAACGAATGGCCAGCGCGCCGGATTGGGCTCGGGAATCTGGCGATGGAAATCCAGAAAATGCATAAACAGGAAATAGGCGGTGTGGGTTACAATCAGTGCCCAGAGAATATAGGCCCCCTGTTGGAAAAATTTCCAGATCGTCATGCTCATGAAGCGTTGTGACATATCGTTGGACATCAGCGCAAGCGCCAGGCCGTAAATCAGTGCAAGCATTCCGACTACGTTGCCTAGCCCCAGGCCCTTGTCAAACATGACATATTGTTGCAGCTGCGGATGAAATTGCAAGCCGAACAGGCGTTGCCATTCCAGTTCAACCCAGCCGAACAGGATAAACCCAGCATGCACAAGCCCGGCGACAAATCCCCAAACACCCAGTTCCCGGCGCCAGGTCAATATTGGCGTCGTCCGTCGCCATAGCCGCGACATGGGCCCCAGAACCATCACCCCTGCAATGACCATGAATGAAGCATCTGCGAACGCGCGGTTCCAGCGGTGCATCGGCGACCATTCCGGTCGCCATGCCCAGAATGCCCAAACCAGCAACGCGGTGAGCGCCATTGCAGAAATGTGCCGGAATTTCCAGTCAACCAACATTCGACGATTCATCTTCATCTTTGGGTATCCTTACTGAATTTTGCCACCGCACGATTAGGCCGGTTTCGGGGTGTTGTTCAAGGTCCTAGCGCTCACAATTAGGTCAACTTGCCGGTGCCGGGCGGGGTATTCGGGGGGATTGAATAGGTCAACCCGGCGCGCGCCACTGGCTCATCCTGCCCTTCGGAATATATCAACACATCCCCCACAGCCAGAACCCGCCCCAGCTTTAGCACTCTCGCCTTGCCAATCAGATCAACCCCCGCCGCAGGTTTGCGCATGAAATCGATTGAACAATTCGTCGTCACCGCCAGGGCTTTTGGCCCGACCAGCCCGAGGATTGCCAGATACATCGACACATCGGCCAGTGCGAACATTGTTGGCCCCGATACCGTGCCACCGGGGCGCAGGTGTTGTTCAGCAATATCCATGCGCACTGTTACAGTTCCGGGGTCAAGCTCTTCGACCTGAAACCCGTCCGCCACCTCTTCAAACACCCGCGCCATAAAACTGTTTAACTCATCAACGGTCATTTTCAGTTTCATGTCTTTTCCCTGCGCGTTTATCGCCCTAGACTTCGCGCAACCGCACAAAGGATACAAGATGGCAATTCTGGAACGCAGCGACACCGGCGGCATATCCCACTTGACCATGAACGCACCCGAGCGACTGAACGCCCTGTCCGACGCGATGCTGGCCGCCCTTACAGCTGAACTCAGCCGTCTGAAAACGGATACATCGATCCGCGCCATCATCCTTTCCGGTGCCGGCAAAGCATTTTGCGCCGGTCACGACCTGAAAGAAATGACTGCCGGACGCCAAGCAGAAGATGGCGGCGGCGCCTATTTTGCCGACCTGTTCAAACGCTGCGGCGATCTGATGCAACTGATCCCCACGCTGCCCCAGCCGGTGATTGCGCAAGTTCACGGCATCGCCACGGCGGCGGGATGCCAGCTGGTGGCCAGCTGCGATATGGCAGTAGCTGCGACCGGCACCCGGTTCGGCGTAAACGGTGTGAACATCGGGCTATTTTGCTCTACCCCGATGGTGGCGCTAACCCGCAACATCCCGCGCAAACAGGCGTTTGAAATGCTGACCACCGGCGAATTCATCGACGCCAGCCGCGCCTGCGAACTGGGGCTGGTGAACCGTGTGGTTGCTCCCGACGATCTGGTCGCCGAAACCCAAACGCTGGCCGAAACCGTTGCCGCCAAACTTGGTTCCGCCGTGCGGATTGGCAAACAGGCGTTTTATGAACAACTGCACATGCCGCTGGATCAGGCCTATGCTTTCACAGGTGCTGTGATGGCTGAAAACATGATGGACGACGACACATCTGAGGGCATCAGCGCTTTCATCGAAAAACGCAATCCCGATTGGACCCAATGAGCGACGTAAAAACCGCCCTCACTGCCATCCCCAAGCCCGCATCCTGAACGACATCTTTACCCAGACCACCGGCTGACAACCCCGCATGTTGGGGGCGAAACTGTTTGGCTCGGCGAATTCAAACGAAAATTCGGGAAGGCAGGGCATTCTGTTGGTTGGATGGACATATAATGCCGGGCCCCATAGTCTAGAACCATTTAAGGAGCCAATTATGGTCAATATTATTGCTTCAGATTATCAGGTCTTACGCGACAGCGAACTCAGACTAAACGATGGCGAACGCCAACAACTGAGTTTTGATATGCAGAACGCTTTCCATTATTCGACGGCGCTACGAAATCACGGCCTTTTGACGTTTAACATTCGCCCCGCGGCAAGCGGGCGTTTGACAGTAGGTGCCATCGGCTCTGGACCGACATCCATCATGAACCGACGGACTTTTTCAAAAAGCCACACCAGGATGCATCAAGAAGCATTCAATCTTGACGCAATCGTATCTGCAACTAACGATTCAATCGGTGAACCCATTGGCAGCCTCCTCATCGAATTCCGCGCAGAGGATGGTCCATTGATCCTATCGGATATCGTAATACACTACAAAATCCTAGTCCCGGTGCAATAGTCGCACTGGCCGGCGCTGGCTTTCAGTGGTCAGTTCCACATTTCCAAATCCACCGCCAATCAGGTCCGGCGAGCGACCAGATCGACCGGAAGGCATAAAATTTGTGGCGTTATACTAAACCCCGTAAATCGCCCCGAATTTCTCATCCAGATAATCCAGCAGCGGCGCTTCAGATGGCTCAAATCCACAGGCGCGTTTCACGACTTCGCGTGGCTCATACAGCCCGCCGTGCCGTTGCAAGTTCTCGCGCAACCAAGCGGTCGCCGCAGATGTGTCGCCGCGCGCCAGCTGATCCTCCAGATCCGGCACCGCTGCACGCATCGCCTTGTTCAGACAACCCGCATAAACGTTGCCCAATGTATAAGTCGGGAAATAGCCAAACAACCCGACCGACCAATGCACATCCTGTAAACAGCCGTTTGATGGCTTGTCCACCACCACGCCAAAGTCTGACAAGAACCGCGCGTTCCATGCCTCCGGCAGATCAGCCACCGCCAGATCACCCGAGATTAAAGCCCGCTCCAGATCAAAGCGCATCAGGATATGCAGGTTGTAATGTACCTCATCGGCCTCAGTGCGGATATATCCCGGCTGAACGCGGTTGACCGTGGCATAGAAATCATCCGCGGAAGCCACGCCGAAATCACCAAATTGTTCCTGCATCAGCCCGAACAAATGCCCGCTAAACGCACGGCCCCGCCCGATCTGGTTTTCATAAATCCGGCTTTGGCTTTCATGCACCCCCATGGAAACACCCGCGCCAAGCGGGCTCAGCAGATAGGCACCATCTATGCCCTGCTCATAGGCTGCATGGCCCACTTCATGGATTGTGGAATAAAAGCAGTTGAACGGATCACGCGGGCTGGTGCGGGTGGTGATCCGTACATCCTGCCCCGAGCCGCTTGAAAACGGATGCACCGCCTTATCAATACGGCCCCGCTCAAAGTCATACCCAAATGCGCCCGCCAACGCGCGGCTCAGCGCCATTTGCCCGGCCTCATCAAACTCACGATCCAGTGCCTTGGGCTGCTTTTGCGCCCCCAGTACCCGTTCGCGCAGCGCCACAAGGCGTGGGCGCAAGGCGCTGAACATGGCTTCCACCTCGGGCCCTGTCGCGCCGGGTTCATAATCATCCAGCAGCGCGTCATACATATCGCCGCCGCCGGCCAGCGCCTGCGCCTCTTCGCGACGCAAAGACACAACTTTTTCCAAGGTCGGCGCAAACCCGGCGAAATCCTCGGCCCCGCGTGCCTCGGCCCAAACCCCCTGCGCTACACTGGTGACCCGCGCAATCTCTGCCGCCAGCGCTGCCGGTACTTTGGAATTGCGCTCAAACGAACGGGTGATGTGACGAATATTCGCCCGCCCGACTTCATCCAGCGTACCCGGATCAATCGAACTCAGCCAGTCGCCAATCTTCGGATCAACCCGGCGGGCGTGCATAACACTCTCCATCGCACCCATTTCTTCACCACGCTGAGCCATCGCCCCGCGCGGCATCATGGTTTCCTGATCCCAGCCAAGCCGCCCTGCAATCTGCGCCAGTGCTTCAGTTTCCCGCTGGAAGGTCATCAGATCATCATATGCACTCATGTGCGGGCCCCTTGTATTGATTGTGCCATTGGGTAATGCGCCAGAAACCGCGAACGGATCACCAGTACCCAAAGGGCAACCGCCCCTAGCTGGTGGATGATCGCGATACTGGCCGGTGCGGAATACATCACTGTCACAATGCCCAGCACCATCTGGCCAAACAGGATTGTCGCCATCCAGTCAAACGCCCGCCTGGTCGCTACATTCCCCGAAGACCGCGAACGTCCCCAGACAAACAGCCCAAAGCCCAGCAACAGATACCCCGACATCCGGTGCATAAATTGTACCAGCCCGGCATCCTCAAAGAAGTTGCGCCAGATCGGCACGATATCCAGCGCCCCTTCCGGGAAAAACCGCCCCGCCATCAACGGCCAGTCAGTATAGCCGCGACCCGCATCAATTCCGGCCACCAG
>CAZRHV010000122.1:0-5199 GCA_964599985.1 uncultured Marinosulfonomonas sp.
TTTTCCACCGGGCCACCCTCAGGGCGTATCTTGACCTCTACCCAGTGGGGATTGGCGTGCCAGTCCTGATCCGGGCCACGGGGATTGTGGCGGATCAGCTCAACCCGGTCATCCCAGAGGCTCAGGACTTCGCGTAATTCGCCATCCCGATAACTGCGTTGCAGGAAGTACCAGATCAGGGCCAGCGCACCCAGCAGGAACGGCAGCAGCCCCCAAAGTGCCATTGTGCCAAGCAAGGCGAGCAGGGGCAGCAGGAACATCGCGAAGGTCAGGCCGATGAACCACACAAAGCCACGCTTGGGTAGCGAGCGGTGTGGCCAGAGGGTCAGTTGCCGGGCAGGGCCGTTGCCTGCGTCAAATGAAAAGGCCCCGGTGTTTGCCAGGGCCTCTTCGGAAAATGTTTCCCATTTCAGGGGCATGTAAAACGCGCCCTAATGGCTGGTGCCCTTATCCCAGTCTGACTGCTTTGGCAGGATTTCGAACGTGTGCTCGGGCGGAGGCGAAGGCAGCGTCCATTCCAACGTGTCAGCTCCAACGCCCCAATAGTTATTTTCGGTGATCTTCTTGCCCCATTTCAGAGTATAGATCACCACACCGATGAAAAACAGGAACGACGCGAACGACAGGAAGGCCCCTATGCTGGAAACGTAGTTCCAGTAGGCGAAGGCTTCCGGGTAGTCGATGTAGCGCCGTGGCATACCCTGACGGCCCAGAAAGTGCTGTGGGAAGAAAGTCAGGTTGGCACCAATGAACATCGTCCAAAAGTGCAGTTTACCCGCCCATTCGGGATATTGGCGTCCGGACATTTTACCGATCCAGTAATAGATACCGGCGAAAATACAGAACACCGCACCAAGCGACATCACGTAGTGGAAGTGTGCCACGACGTAGTAAGTGTCGTGATATGCCCGGTCCAGCGGGGCCTGTGACAGTACCACACCGGTAACACCACCAACGGTGAACAGGAACAGGAACCCAAAGGCCCATAGCATCGGGGTTTTGAATTCAATTGAACCACCCCAAAGCGTGGCAATCCAACTAAACACTTTCACGCCCGTCGGCACCGCGATAACCATCGTCGCCAGCATAAAGTAGCTTTGCTGGGTCAGGCTCAGGCCTACGGTGTACATGTGGTGCGCCCAGACAACAAAGCCCAGAAAGCCAATCGCAATTAGCGCCCAGACCATCGGCAGGTAGCCAAACAGCGGTTTTTTGGCGAATGTCGAAATGACGTGGCTGATAATGCCAAAGCCCGGCAGGATGATGATATACACCTCCGGGTGTCCAAAAAACCACAGGATGTGCTGGTAAAGCACCGGATCGCCTCCACCGGCCGGATCAAAGAACGTCGTGCCAAAGTTGCGGTCTGTCAGCAACATGGTGATCGCGCCCGCCAGAACCGGCAAGGACAAGAGAATCAGCCATGCAGTAACAAAGATCGACCACGGGAACAGCGGCACTTTGAACAATGTCATACCCGGCGCACGCATGTTCAGGAAGGTCGTGATCATGTTAATCGCACCAAGGATAGACGAGGCACCAGAAAGGTGAACAGCGAAGATCGCAAGATCCATCGACATGCCCGCTTCGGATGTGGACAGCGGCGGGTAGAGCACCCAGCCAACGCCCGAACCAAGTTGATCATTACCGCCCGGTGCCAACAAGGATGCGACGCCAAGCGATACCCCCGCCACGTACATCCAGTAGGAAAGGTTGTTCATCCGCGGGAACGCCATATCAGGCGCGCCAATGTGTAACGGCATGAAATAGTTACCAAATCCACCGAAAAGCGCCGGAATAACCACAAAGAACATCATCAAAACACCGTGGTAGGTGATCATGACATTCCAGAGGTGGCCGTTGGGTGTACAGACGTCACCGGGGCCGGCAGCAAAGACGCGCGCGCCCTCCAAGCACATGTATTGTACCCCGGGTTCCATCAGTTCCATCCGCATGTAGACGGTGAAACTAACCGAGATAAAGCCGACTATGGCGGCAGTGAACAGGTATAGAATACCAATGTCTTTGTGGTTGGTTGACATGAACCAGCGGGTGAAAAAGCTCCGCTCATCGTGGTGTTCATGGCTGTGGGTTGCGGCGTCGGCCATTTAGATACTCTCCTGTCGCGTCTTGGCCTGCCGGGTATCCCATTGCAGGCGTTCTGGTTCCGTTTAGCCGATGATCTGAGGCGGCTCAACCGCCCCAGATGCCGCAGGGGTCAGGAATCGTCACTTTCGGAGGATTCTTCTTCAGAATCATCGTCATCGTCTTCCATAGCCGGGCTGACACTGGCCAGATATGCCGCAACATCTTCGCCACCGGTTTTAAGCTTGAAAGTCATTTTGGATTTAGCACCGGAATCACCACTGATGTCTTTTAACCAGGTAGTTGGGTTGGTGACATAAATTGCCATTTGTTCTTCGTCCCAAACCTGACCGCTCTCAGCGATTGAGGCAAGCGAACTGCCATATTTGAAGTCTTCACCGCCGATGACGCGGCCAATCACGCCATAAAGGTTCGGGCCAGTTTTACCGCCTTTTTGGATAACGTCGTCACCATTAACAATCGCGTGGCAAGCCCGGCATTTTTTAAAGGCCTTTTCGCCTTTGGCGACATCGCCTTCTGCAAATGCGCTCCCCGAAAGGGAAATGGTCAGTGCGGTTGCGGTCAGTATAAGTGATTTCATTTACTTAATCCTACATGTGGCTTCAGGGAATTTCATGACGGCCATAATAGAATATCTTTGCGGATGTGTGAAAGGCGAATTGTTACGCGGCTTGAAAAATAATGATTGCCAACAGGGCGACGGCGCATAGAGACTGTCAGATCGGGCAGCGAGCAGCCGTTTGGTCAGCGAAATGCCTGCAACTGTAAATCAAACAACCGCGCACCTTCTTTGACCAGATCAAAACTGCGCGCACTAAGTGACCAGCGCATGGCCTGACCCTGTACGAAGCCAAGCACAAGGTATGCAGCGTCATTAGCGCTCAGGTCCGCTCGGAAATTACCGGATTGTATTTCCGCGGTGATAAGTTTTGAAAACGTGCTGTGTCGCCCGGACATAAGGTTGGAAAATAAAACCCGCAGGCTGTCGTTTTCAGCGTGAAGTTCGCGGGAAAACAAAATGGCGGGGACGGCCGGATTGGATTGTATAAAACTCAACTGGGCTTGAATCATTTTCCGCAACTGATCAACTGGCGTCGATTTTTTATCGAAAAGCCGTTTGGTGTTTGCCCGCATTGTGCTGGCAATTTGCTCACCCACAGCTTCCCAGATCGCGTCTTTAGTGGCGAAGTGACGAAAAATCGCCGGCTGTGAGATGCCTATGGCATCCGCTAAATGCTGTGTCGTTAGCCGATCAGGCCCAATTTCGCCCGCAAGACGGATCGCGGTTTCAACGATCTCTTTTTTGCGCTCTGGCGCGCTTTTGCGTTTGTGCACGTTCATTCTGGATTGCCCTGCATTGGTACCGGCCCCCGGAAAGTTAACCGAAGCAGCCGGTGTTGCGCAAATTCTTAGTCTTCTTCTAACGCCAGCCTGTAGCCTGCGTGGCAAGAAGTACAGGCACCAAGGATCACCGAAAGTTCTTCCAGAACCATATCTTTGTCGCCAAAATCCCGCGCGTTTTCAGCCAGCGAATCAAAAGCCGAGTGGGCAGCAAAACCGTTTTTCTTGAATTCAAGCGGCAGCTTGGCGATCGTTGCCGGGTTTTCACCCCGTGCCAGAACCATGCCGACAGATGTTGCGCTGGCGGCGACGGCTTCCATATCATCGGCAACAAGCCCCTCGGTGATTGCCTGAACGGCTTCCAGTAATCCGCGCATTTCACCTAATACGTGGTCTCGTTCCCCGGCGCTGAGCAGGATCGCGGTACGCCCGTCATCGGCCTCAACCACACTCCCGCGCACGATGAACATATATGCTCCGGTTGCCAGAACAGCAGCAAGCACGAGACTTACGAACCAGCAAAATTTACAACCTTTATTCATAGTAGTAGGGCTCCCGAATGTTGATTTTAAAATAGTGAGTAATAACTAACTTAAAACATGTCAAGCATGCCGCGTTGCCCGCTAGCCAAGTGTTTTCCTGAAGGACTTCTTTAACGCCACATCCACATCCGCCATTGTTACCGGTAAGCCCAGATCAACGAGACTGGTTACACCATGTTCATTGATCCCGCAGGGGATGATGCCGGTGTAATGGCTTAAGTCGGGGTCAACATTTATTGATAATCCGTGGAAACTGATCCATTTACGCAGCCGGATGCCGATAGCAGCGATTTTATCCTCGCGCAGGGTTCCATCCGGGTTAACGGGCTGATCATTGCGCGTGACCCAGACGCCAATGCGCCCCGCGCGCCGCTCGGCTGTCACATCAAATTCTGCCAGCGTTGTAATCACCCAGCTTTCCATCTGATTCACAAATGCCCGCACATCGCGCCCGCGCGCGCCAACATCAAGCATCGCATAAACCACCCGCTGACCTGGCCCGTGGTAGGTGTATTGACCACCGCGTTTTGCCTCAAATACCGGAAAGCGATCAGGATCTAACAAGTCGTTTCGTTTGGCGCTGGTTCCGGCTGTGTAAAGGGGGGGGTGTTCGACCAGCCAGATCAGCTCATCCGCCGCACCTGTTGCAATCGCTTCAACGCGTTCTTCCATCAAAGTGACGGCATCGCAATACCCCGTTAAACCACCTGAAATTCGCCATTCAACCATTGGTTTCTCCTATCTCAACCCCGCCATCGCATTTGGATGCGGCCTTGTCAAAACCAGCCGGTTTTTGCACTTCACAAGGGGATACAGCTTCGTTATGTAGCGCCCTGTCAGGTCAACGTGCGGTCGTGGCGGAATTGGTAGACGCGCAGCGTTGAGGTCGCTGTGGGGTAACACCCGTGGAAGTTCGAGTCTTCTCGACCGCACCAGATTTAATAAAACAAGTTGTGATTGAACTGGGTGCACGCCAGATTTCGCTGTATTTGGCCACGAATAAATTCATAGCAACGACCATTTATAGGCGGATCACCCTAACTGCTTCCAGCACGTTTCTTGCGATTATCCGCGCGGACATCAAGCTGCGGCCAAAGTGGGATATTCTGGGCGAATACCGCTTCCTTTCCACCCCCGACGCAAGCAGCGATCAGGCCGGGGCGCTGGTCGGAATATACCGGCGTTTCAATGAAAACCTGCGGGCTGGGAT
>CAZRHV010000123.1:0-5157 GCA_964599985.1 uncultured Marinosulfonomonas sp.
TGGCGCTTGGTTTTTTGTAATAGAACCCGATCAACAGGTAGGATGCGACACCCACACCTTCCCAGCCAAAGAACATCTGAACCAGATTATCCGCCGTCACCAGCATCAACATGGCGAAGGTGAAGAACGACAGGTAGGCGAAAAATCTTGCGCGGTAATGGGCCTTTTCGCCGAAGTTTTCATCATGGGCCATGTAGCCGAACGAATACATATGCACGAGACTGGACACGGTTGTTACTACGATCAGCATGACCGCCGTCACCCTGTCCAGACGAATGCCCCAGTCGGTAGACAGGCTACCACTTTCGATCCAGCGCATAATCTGAATATGTTCTGTAGTGCCGTCAAACGTGATAAACACGACCCAGCTCAGCAGCGCCGACAGGAACAACAGGCCGGTGGTCAGCCACTGCGCCGCGTTTTCACCGATGATGCGCCAGCCAAAGCCAGCAATCAGCGCGCCAATCAGAGGGGCAAAGAGTATCGTGGTTAGCATTACTTAGCCCTTCATCACATTGACGTCTTCAACGTCGATGGTGCCGCGGTTACGGAAGAAACAAACAAGGATCGCCAGACCGATTGCGGCCTCGGCGGCGGCGACGGTCAGCACGAACATGGTGAACACCTGCCCGACCAGATCCCCTAGATAGCTGGAAAACGCCACCAGATTGATGTTGACGGCCAGCAGCATCAGCTCAATCGACATCAGCAGGATGATGACGTTCTTGCGGTTCAGGAAAAGCCCGAAGATGCCGATCACAAAAAGTGCGGCAGCCACCGCAAGGTAATGTTCAAGTCCGACCATTTTTGTCCTCAAATCTTTTCTTCTTTTCCCGGCGTCGCTGAACGGCGACCACCAGCAGCGAGATCAGCATCGCTAAAGGCAGGAGGCTGAACAGGTTGTTCACAACCCCTGCCCCGGTTTCACGTCGATCAGTTCCATTGCTTTCAAAGGATCGCGGTGCATCTGGGCCATGACGTTCTGGCGTTTGATGCCGGTGCGGTGGCGCATGGTCAGCAGAATCGCGCCGATCATTGCTACCAGCAGGATCAGCCCGGACAGTTGAAACAGCAGGATGTATTCGCCGTAGATCAGGCGGCCAAGGGCGGCGGTGTTGTGGACTTCGTTCAGATCAGGGGTGACAGCGGCGCGCAGGGATTGCGCATCATCCGAGAACTGCCAGACCCCAAGTGCCAGCGACAGTTGCATCAGAATAACCACGCCGATCAGCAGGCCAATGGGCAGGTATTTCGCCATTTCGCCGCGCAGTTCGGAAAAATCAATGTCGAGCATCATGGTGACGAACATGAACAGCACCGCGACCGCGCCGACATAAACGATAACCAGCAACATGGCGACGAATTCAGCCCCCAGCAGCACGAACAACCCGGCGGAAGATATGAAGGTCAGGATCAGCCACAGCACCGAATGCACCGGGTTTTTGCTGATCACAGTCATCATCCCGCCGGTAACAACGGTGATGGCAAAGAGATAAAAGGCGAAATCGGCCACGCTCATGCGCTGGTCTCCTTATCATCGGCGAAAACGGATTGCGCGAATTCCAGCGCGCGGGTCATCGCGGGCAAGCCACCAAGGACGGACATCTGGGTGATGGTTTCCGCGATTTCCTGCTCGGATGCACCTGCTTCCAACGCATGGGACACGGTGGATTTGAACATCGGCTCAACCGGCGCGCCCTGCACGGTCATGCCGGCAAGCATTGCCAGAAGCCGGGTTTTGGCATCCAGCCCGTCGGGATTCATCGACTTGCCCCAGAACATATCCATCATTTCCTTGGGCATTTTTGGCATCATGTTTTCAAAGCCCTTGGCCTGGAACTTCTCCAGTTCAGGATTGAATTCAGCGACCATTTTCTGGCCCTGCTCCATCATTTGCTCAAAGAGTTTGGTGAAATCGTTGCTCATCGGTACGGCGCATCCAGTTCCAGATTACGGGCAATTTCTGCTTCCCATCTGTCACCGTTGGCCAGCAGTTTTTCCTTGTCGTAGAACAGCTCTTCGCGGGTTTCAGTGGCGTATTCGAAATTCGGCCCTTCAACGATGGCATCCACCGGGCAGGCTTCCTGACAGAAACCGCAATAGATGCACTTGGTCATGTCGATGTCATAGCGGGTGGTGCGGCGCGAACCGTCGATCCGGGGTTCGGCGTCAATGGTGATTGCTTGCGCCGGGCAAATGGCTTCACACAGTTTACAGGCAATGCAGCGTTCTTCGCCGTTTGGATAGCGGCGCAACACATGTTCACCGCGGAAACGCGGGGATAGCGGGCCTTTTTCGTGGGGGTAGTTTATAGTCGCCTTGGGGGAGAAGAAGTACTTGAACCCCAGCTGGAAGCCTTTGATGAAATCAAACAGCAGGAAGTATTTAGCGCTGCGGACGTAGTCAAACTGTGCCATGTCTTAGCCCCCTATCGCCCAGCGTGCATAGGCCCCGCCGAACAATCCATATTGCGCGAAAAACGCTACCAGAACCACCCATGCCAGTGACAGCGGCAGGAATACTTTCCAGCCGATCCGCATCAACTGGTCATAGCGGTAGCGCGGTGTGATGGCTTTTACCATTGCGAAAATAAAGAAGAAAAATGCCATTTTGCCGATCATCCACAGCACCCCGTCGGGCAGGCCCGGGATCGGGGACAGCCAGCCGCCGAAGAACAAGAGCGACGTCAGCGCGCACATCAGGAAGATCGAGATATATTCACCGGCCATATAGAGCAGGAACATAGTGGAGGAGTATTCAACCTGATAGCCGGCGACCAGTTCACTTTCTGCTTCGGGCAGATCAAACGGAGGTCGGTTGGTTTCTGCCAATGCGCTGATGAAAAACAGGATGACCATCGGGAAGTGTGGCAGCCAGTACCAGTTCAGCAAGCCCAGATCGCCGTCCTGCGCGCGCACGATGTCACCAAAATTCATCGAGCCGGTGGTCAGAATCACACCGATGATGATCAGGCCAATTGAGACCTCATAGGACACCATCTGTGAAGCTGAGCGCAGCGCGCCGAGGAACGGGTATTTTGAGTTTGACGCCCAGCCGCCCATGATCACGCCGTAAACTTCCAGTGAAGATACAGCGAAAACATAAAGGATTGCGACGTTCAGTTCGGCCAGCACCCAGCCATCGTTGAACGGGATTACAGCCCAGGCGATAATCGCAAGCACGAAGGACACCAATGGGGCAAGTATAAACACCGGTTTGTCGGCACCGGCCGGAATAACCACTTCTTTGACTACATATTTCAGCGCATCTGCGACGGATTGCAGAATGCCGTAAGCCCCCACCACGTTTGGACCACGACGCATCTGGACAGCGGCCCAGATTTTGCGGTCGCCATATACCAGAAACAAAAGTGAGATCATGACGAAGCCGACAACCAGCAGGCTTTGCGCCAGTATCAGAACGAAAATGCCGAAAGGTGTTGCTAAAAACTCAGCCATTGTGTCCCATGCCCTCAGACCGTCGGTATGCCTTCTGCTTCACAGTTTTGCACGGTGACTTCGGCGTCTAGTGTGCGTAACCCCGGCGGCAGAGATTGCGAGATTGTGTAAACCGCATCTGCGCGCCAAACACCAGCCTCAAAAGCCATATTTGTCCGCACATGTCGCGCAAATCCATAGCCCCGGTTCAGGGCATATTGTGCGATGGCGCAATCGGTGTAGGCGGTGATGTCACTTTCGTCGCGCGCACCGGTCATGGTCGCGTTTAGATTGACCAGGTCAACGTCCATAAGATTTCTCTCTATCCCGTTGTAAACAGGGGTAAATTCAGCGTTTGGATCAGGTGTACCGGACTCACATGCGGCAAGTACGCCACAGGCCAATGTGACTGCCAGGCGATATGGACATCCGGATACCACTTATTGCGCCGCGATTTGGGCCCCGGTGCGCGTTTTTTCATTCGCAGAAAGTTCGCCCATCAGGGTCGAAGCGCGAGCAATTGGGTTGCTCTGGTAGAAGTCTGTTACCGCGTTGCGGAATGTCGCCTTACCGGGTTTGCGAATTTCCAGCGCGGACCAGTCATTTTCGGGCACCTGATCTATCTGCGCCAGATGTGGCACGGTTTCGATCAAAGCAGTGCGAAGGGTGGCCAGTGAGTCGTAAGGGAGGGTTGCGCCAAGTTCGGCACTTAACGCGCGCAGAATGGCCCAGTTTTCTTTGGCTTCACCGGGGGCAAAGCCCGCGCGTTGTGCAAGTTGCGGGCGGCCTTCCGTATTTACAAATAGCCCGTTTTCTTCGGTATAAGCCGCACCCGGCAGGATCACATCAGCGCGGTGTGCGCCGCGATCACCATGGCTGCCCTGATAGATCACAAACGCACCGGCAGCGATTTCCACTTCGTCTGCACCGAGGTTGTAAACTGTTTCAGCGTCTTTCAGCGCGGATTTCATACCGCCATCTGTTGTCGCACCAATGTCCATCGCGCCAACACGCGCCGCGGCAGTGTGCAGAACCATAAATTTGGATTTGGTCAGCTCGGCCAGCTTCATTGCCTGTGCCAGTACCGCTTCTCCGTCAGCTTCCTGCAAAGCGCCCTGCCCGACGATGACGATCGAATTTAATTTCAATACGGCGCCGAATTTGTGATCCAACAGGCCAGTCAGGGCAGCGCGGTCGGTGCCAACATGATGGTAATCGTAAGTCAGATCAACGGCTTCACCCACCAGCCCGACGTTGCAGCCATTGATCCAGGCTTTGCGGATGCGCGCGTTCAGCACTGGTGCCTCGACAGCCGGATTGGTGCCGATAAACTGGATCATCTGGGCGCTGTCAATGTCCTCGATTGTCGCCGTACCAACATAGGCCGAGCGGTTACCCGCGGGTAATTTCACATTATCGGTGCGGCATTCAACACTGCCGCCCAGTCCTTCAATCAGTTGTTTCAGCGCGAATGCGGCTTCAACCGGAACCAGATCACCGATCAGGCCCGCAACTTTCTTGCTTTTCATTGCAGTAGCAGCAGCAGTCAGGGCTTCGTCCCAGCCGGCTTTAACCAATTTGCCATTTTTGCGGATGTAGGGCGTGTCCAGGCGCTGGCGGCGCAAACCATCCCAGACGAACCGGGTTTTGTCGGAAATCCATTCTTCGTTCACGCCGTCATGGTTGCGCGGCAGGATGCGCATGACTTCGCGCCCTTTGG
>CAZRHV010000124.1:0-5142 GCA_964599985.1 uncultured Marinosulfonomonas sp.
CGCCGCTCATGTCCATTCCGGGCATGTCGCCAAACGCCTCCAGCGCGATTTCGAGCTGTACTTCGTCTTCATCCGGCACCTCGAAAATCCCGTGCTCGACCTCTTCGTTTTCAAGCATGTCGTTGGCACCGGGCACGATGCCTTCGGCCTCGAATTTTTCAAGCTGGCTGACAAGCGGGGGTAACTGCCGCTCCTGTCCAACGCCATAGGTGGCCAGATAAGCAATAGCTGTTCCGCCAATCAGTCCAATCAGAACGAAAAGTCTAATCATCTTATTTCTCCCTTCATTCTGCCGGTGTGGCGGTTGCAATGGCGTTATCGTCTTCGACCGGCCATGGTTCGTCAGGTGCCGCTTTGCCATATCGCGCGCTCCAGGCGAAGTTGATGATAAAGACGATAAACCCGGTACCGACGGCATAGCCGCCCATGGTGATCCAATACTGCGGCATGTTCCATTCAGGTAACGGCAGGTAATCAAAGACCCAGCGTGGGAAATAGGCGTATCCGGCGACAAACATCATTGTCACCTGTGTGAATATGCCGATCTGCCAAAGCCAGAAATGTGCGTTACCCAATGCCTGATTGAACATTCTCCCTGTGAAATACGGGTAGAGATAGTAAACCCCCGACATCGCCATCTGTGCCACGAACCCTAGGAACATGGCGTGGAAATGCGCCGGTATCCAATAGGTGTTGTGGATGAAATCGGTGTCGATTGAGATTTGCGCGTTCAGGTACGCCGTAGCGCCGCCATAGATCAGGAACGCAATTGAGGCGAGCAGAAATTTGAACGGAACACTTCGCATTGCCGAGGACGGAATGCGGTTGCCCCACAGCGTCGCGATCCAGTTGAAAACGTGCAAAACACTGGGGATAAACACCAACAGCGTCAATATCTGCACCATTCGCTGATACCAGCCCGAAATGGTAAATGCGGGCTGAAAATGGTGCGGGCCGATTGGCAACGCAAAAACCATCAGCAACAAAAACGCGACCACACCGGACCAATAGCTCCACATTGGACGACCCAGAATGCGGGGCATCAGGGTGTAGAGCACGGCAATGGCAGGGATGAACGGCAGGTACACCGCAGGGTGACCGTAGGTCCAGAACACATAGAGGAAAAACTCTATGCTGCCGCCCCGGGCCGGATCGAAATAGGCAGAGTCGCCAAACATCATCCAGTCAGAAAACAGCCCCCAGCCGACAAAACCAAGCGGGATCGTCGAAACGACAAGCAGCACGCCAACCGAAAATGCGCCCCAGCCCATCATCGACAGTTTGCTCCAGCCGCTAACGCGCGCGCCAGCCAGGGCGGTGCGCAACAGCACCACACCCGCCAGGAATTCGGAGATTGCGACCATCAAAATGGCAAGATGGCCCATCCACAACAATTCGCCGCCAACCCGCAGCGACATCGGCGCGTAGGCTGTCCAGGTGAAGTCAGGCCGTCCAATGATAAGCAGCACGGCCGCTATGATCAGGGTCCAGTAGCTGTACTGCGCCCCCTTGGCCCAGACCAGCCCATCCAGCCCAAGAACCTTGGGCAGCATGAAATATAGAATTGATATGGTCAGAGGGATCAAAAAGCCAAACACCATGAACATGCCGTGCAGTGTCATCAGTGTCATGTAGACCCGTGCGCCAAGAAACTGCACATCCGGCACCATTAGCTCAGTGCGGAAAATTATCGCAAAAACACCGCCAATGGCCAGCATGACCAGCGAGGTCAGCACGCCCTTCAGGGCGATGTGTCGGTGATCATTGGAAAAAAGCAGGTCGCGCAAGGTCATCTTGCCGATAATATCCTCGGGCGTCCAGTGTGGGCTGTTGCCCGTGCGTATTTCGTCATGTTCATGTGTCATCGCTGCTCTCCCCAACTGTCAGCTCTGCGGTTTCTTCTTCCTCATCTTCGACAACCAGCCAGGCTTTCATCTGGGCATGGCCGACACCACAATAGTTCACGCATTGAATCAGATATTTGCCCGGCTCATCCGGGGCTCGTATCCAGACCTGGCGCAGCTCAACAGGGTCAATCTCGGCGGTGATCGAGGCCACCGGGATGTTGAAACCGTGGATCACGTCATTGCTGACAATCTTGAAAAGAACTTTTTCGCCGGGCTTAACGACTGCGGCGTTGCGGCTGATTTCATTTTCGTCGGTGATAAAGGCAAAGCCCCACTGGAACGCCACCACTGTCAGGGTGCGATCAAAATTCGTCTCGGTGTCGGTGACTTCGGATCCTGAAACCGCGCCTTCAGTGGCGAATTCGCCCTGATACGCCGTATAGGTACGGGTACTGTTCCAGTCGGCATACCATGCCATCACGAACAACCCGAGCACAAACATGTACATCAACCCATATCCGACCCGCCAACGGGGCTTCCAGAACACTGCCATTGCCAGTGCTGCCAATCCCAGTACCGTCAATGCGATGGTGATCGCGATTAACGTCGTTTGCCCGCCCTCCAAGCTTAGTGCTTGTTCCATTAACTTGTCCCTTCTGATATTAAGTGCAGTTGACCTGCTTTTTATGATATTCGCCCCGGCTAATTGCTTCGGGGTGTTGATTTGATTCTGAAATATTTTTCAGTTCGTTCGGCGATGGCGCGGATTTCTCATCCCGGATCAATCGGGGCAATCGCAGTTCTGCGCGCAGACCAACTTGGGGAAGATTGCTCAATATGATGTCGCCGCCATGGGCACGGGCAATAGTGCGTGCGACTGCCAGGCCCAGCCCGGTGCCACCAGTGTCAAGGTTGCGTGACGCATCCAGCCGATGAAAAGGTTGAAAGGCGTCTTCCTGAAAAGACTCGGGAATTCCCGGACCTTCGTCGTCAACACGAATAACAATCGTGTCCGCCTCCAGATGCAGCGTTACCCGAGCCAACGTACCATATTTCACTGCATTTTCGACCAGATTTGCAATCGCGCGGCGCAGGGCAGCAGGGCGGCATTCCAGCAAGACCCAACGCGGCAATTCATTTAGCGTCACGTCGGAACCGGTGTCCTGAATATCGTCGCAAACCCGCGCAAGCAGCGAACCCAGCTCGACGGTTTCCTGGGTCTCAGAGGTGGTATCTTCGCGAATGAACGAAAGCGTTGAGGCCACCATATGCTGCATATCATCCAGATCGCGCAGCATTTTTTCGCGCAATTCATCGTCTTCGACAAATTCGGCGCGCAGTCGCAGCCGGGTAACCGGTGTACCCAGATCATGGGCGATGGCCGCCAGCATCTGGGTACGGTCCTCGACGAACCGCCGGATGCGGTTTTGCATCTCGTTGAACGCGCGCGCGGTGCGGCGCACCTCAACCGGGCCAACTTCCGGGATTGCCGGCGCCCGCACATCGGTGCCCAACTGTTCGGCGGCGCGCGACAGCTTTTTCAGCGGGTCAGTCATCCGGCCAACGATCAGCGCGGAAAACCCGACCACCGCGATCAGCATCACCGCCATTGAAAAACCCAGTTGCATCGAAAAGAACCGCGCAGGTGACTGGATTGGGGTTGCTGTGTTGATCCAGCTACCATTGCTCAGCCGCAGCGACACCAGAACCAGCTCGGCTGGCAATGACATGTCAACCTCTGTCAGATAGGCCCGCCAATAGGCCAGTTCCGGTGTGTCCAGGTCGGTTTTGGCATACGATATTCGGTAATTGCCAATCTGATCTGGCTCAACGTGCTGATCAAGTTCTCTTTGCAGCGCCGCCTCGCGCCAGTCAGAGGCTGTCGCTGGCGGGACAACCGGCGCATCGGTCAGGGTGGCGTAGATGAACCCGGCTTCTGCGGCATCTACGATATTGGGCCACTCTTCTGGTGACAGGGTTTCTGTCAGTGCGCCAGCGGTGGCAACCCATTGAATAGCATGCCCGCCGCCAGCGCTTATAAGGGCGTTATCGCGGTCCGTTGCGTAAAATATCGTGCTGATAAAATGCGTGACCGCCAGGCCAAGCACCAGCAATATCATCGCCCGGGCGGCCAGGGTATCAGGCAGCAGGTTTTTCATGCAACCTCACATTGGCTGTAAACACGTACCCGTCACCGCGAACCGTCTGGATCAGCGTGGGACTTTTTGGATCGGGTTCGATTTTTTGGCGCAACCGACTGACCTGCATATCAATGCTTCGATCAAACGGGTTTTCGGATTTTCCGTAGGCCAGATCGAGCAGTTGATCACGCGACAGAACCTGTTGCGGGTGTTCGGCAAAAGCAATGAGCAAGTCAAATTCGGCGGTGCTGAGATCAACCAGCGCATTGTTGGGCGATAGTAAGCGACGCATACCCATATCGATGCGCCAGTTATTAAACACCAGCACGCCGCCATGCCGGCCGGCCGATAGTGGCGGCACCGCTTGCGTTCGGCGCAGAACAGCTTTTATTCGCGCCAACAGCTCGTGCGGATTAAACGGCTTGGCAATATAGTCGTCGGCACCACCTTCAAGTCCGAGGATGCGGTCGCTTTCTTCACCGATGACCGTTAACATGACGATCGGCACCTGAGATCGCTCTCTGAGATCGCGGCAGATAGACAGGCCGTCCTCGCCCGGCAGCATCAGATCCAGAACAACCAGATCAATTTTCCAGTCGGACAGAACCCGTCGCATTGCGACGCCGTCAGTTGCGGTCGATACGCGAAACCCCTGTTTCGAAAAAAAGCGATTCAGAAGATCGCGTATTTCGCGATCGTCATCCACCACCAGAAGATGGCCCAAGGGACTATCGGTGAAATTCTCCATGGGCAATAAATACCCGGAAAAACCAACGCCCGCTAAAAAACTTTGTAACGAACTGTAACAGGCAAATATTCAACGAGCGAAATCGAACTTGGCGCCCAACACAACTCTTGCCGCGGTACACCCTGGACACATTTTCCACATCCAAGCGATTGAATCTATCTGACAAGTGTTTGACGAAGGTTGCATCAAAAACCAACATAACGGCGAATTCATTTTACTTTCCTGTTGCTGGATCCCTTATCTTTTCGGGAAAGCATCTGGAAAACCATGGATCTCACGCTACAAACGGTAATATTGTTGCCAATCGGGCTTGGACTTCTCGGGTTCATCGAGCCTTGTACAATCGGCGGCCATCTTTTGTTTCTGGATACTCAGACCAGCCGGTCACGGTCCGGTAAAATTGCGG
>CAZRHV010000125.1:0-1110 GCA_964599985.1 uncultured Marinosulfonomonas sp.
CGAATGTAAGAGCCTCGCGAATCTCCATATCAGTCTCCTTGGAGGTGTTCGTTTGACGCTTCCCTATTTCACGGGTCGGGCGGAATGAAAAGGGCTATTCCCGGTTCAGACCTTCGAGGCGTTGGATTTTGCGGCCAATGGCCCGGCGACCCACATCTTGAGAATTTTATACGCAATGACCGGAATGATTAAGGTCGCTGCTATCAATGAAAGCCCGCCCAGCAATCTGAATATCCCACCCTCAGTTACCGCCAAGATCAACATCAGGTTTACAAACGCCGCCAGTGGAAATGTAAACGCACCCCAGAACGGGCTGAACCCGGCGGCCGTCAGGTAGCGTGTTCCAAGCACAAGTATTGCCATACCCAGAATTGCCAGCCAGCCAAATATCAGCGCAAGCGTGTCATGGCCCAGCAATGCGGCAACGATTCCCAACAGCACCATCGGTGACAGGTGTATCGCCAAAGGTGGGCGCAGCGGTGGAGGTGTCGGATTGCGCACAACCAGCACCAGACTGCCCAGCCAGATCGTAAGGGCGGCGGCGATGCTTAGCACAAATATCAACTGCGAGGTTGCTGTCCAACCCAGTGGAATACCCGCCAGAGGTGCGACAATGAAGCCAACAAAAGTCAAATGCCAAACCGGTGTCATCCGACGTTTTGCCAACGGAGCCCCCCACAGCACCGAGATTATAATTACCGCAACAACTGTGTGCGCTGCCAGAGCAGCAAAAAACGTCCACTTGGCTAAGTAGGTTGAATAGGGAACCATCGCAGCCGCCAGCAGCATTGCCGCCATTGAGCCCGCTGAAATCCCGGCGCGACCCGGCATGATCCGCAGATCATCCACCAGCGCCGAAGGACGGCGCAGGAATTTTGCAAGGTAAGCCACTACAGCGAACAGGAATAGCAGTGAAACAGCACCCAGCATGGCTTCGCCAATGTCGCGTGGAATTGCAAACACCTCAGTCGCGCGGCGCCACGCAAGACCAAGCCCTAGCAAGCCTAAAATTGGCGGAAATATCGCAGGCGGCGTTTGCCGCCAAAGGCCGGGTTTGGATTGCATTTGGATGATCCTCGTTCAATAAATCTGGCAATGAATTGATCTGCG
>CAZRHV010000125.1:1210-5121 GCA_964599985.1 uncultured Marinosulfonomonas sp.
TGGATTGCATTTGGATGATCCTCGTTCAATAAATCTGGCAATGAATTGATCTGCGAATTGATCTGCGCGCCTCACATGCAAGAATACGCATAAGTTCGCCCAAAGCAAGCCTCAGCTAAAGGCAACATAATTTACCAACTATTTCTTCAATAACTGCCCGATCTCAGACGGACATGTATCGCGAGATCCTCTATATCTATTTCATGCTGTTCCAATTACCTGATCACGACACTCTTTATACCGCCCTCGTTGCTCGGGATGCGTCCTATGAGGGGCGGATCTATGTCGGGGTCAAAACAACCGGGATATTTTGCCGACTAACCTGCCCGGCGCGTAATCCCTTGTCGAAAAACTGCGTATTTTATGAAACCGTTGCCGAGTGTATTCAGGCCGGGTTAAGACCCTGCAAACGCTGCCACCCGCTGGCTCCGGCGGCAGACTCTGATCCGGCGATCCAAACATTGCTGAAAGCGCTGGAAAGCAACCCGGCGCGGCGTTGGTCGGAGGGTGATATTATTTCCATGGGCTTTGACCCATCAACCGTGCGACGCAATTTCAAACGCCAGTACGGCTTTACATTTCTAGAAATGGCGCGGGCTGCGCGGATGCGTGATGGATTGCAGGCAATGAAAAACGGCGGGCGTGTCATAGATGCGCAACTGGATGCCGGGTTTTCGTCACCCAGTGCTTTTCGGGCGGCTTTTGCGAAGATGCTGGGAACCACGCCTGCCAGTTTTTCCAACTCTGGTCATTTACTGGCAGACTGGATCGACACCCCGCTTGGGGCAATGATCGCTGTAAGCGATAAATCAGCGTTGCACCTGCTGGAGTTCGCAGACCGCAAAGCATTACCGCGCGAGCTGAATAAATTGCGCGCACAAGCTAAGGGGCAAATTGGGTTCGGGCGCCATGCCCCAACTGATCAGGTTGAAGCAGAGCTGACTGATTTTTTTGCCGCTAGAAGCGAACGGTTTGATGTACCTCTGGCCTTGCATGGGCCACAATTCACCTGTGAAGTCTGGCGGGTATTGCGTGATATTCCTGCTGGCCAAACCCGCAGCTACGGCGATATCGCCCGTGAATTGGGCCGTCCAACTGCGGCGCGTGCAGTGGCGCGCGCTAATGGTGCAAACCAGATTGCCATTGTCATCCCCTGTCACCGGGTCATTGGCGCGGATGGTTCATTGACCGGCTATGGTGGCGGGCTGTGGCGCAAACAAAAGCTGATAGAGCTGGAGCAGCAGTTTAACCAAACAGGGGCAATAAATCCACCAGATTTGATTGGTTAGACCGATCGTTGCGTTACCGATAAAACAGAGACAGCCCAGCCGCAAATATATGTACTTTAGCCGGATTTGCCGTTAGCGAAACTTCGTTGCCGCGCAGATCATGGACGATGCCGGGAAGTTTGGCGATTACCGGCGCTGCATCCCCAATTGGGTCAAAATAGATTTGCGTCACTTCGCCCAGCAATTCGGTGAAATTAACCTTGCCTACGAAAATCGGCGTGCCTTTGCTGACCCGAAAGTCTTCCGGGCGAACTCCGATATTAACTGCCATGCCCATATCGCCGGCCTGTGTTGCAATATCGGACACAGCTTTGCCGCCTCCACCCAGATCAATATGGGTCTGCGCACCGGTTTTGGTGATTTTCCCGGGTAAAAGATTCATCGCTGGTGAGCCGATAAATTGCGCCACGAACTCATTTTCCGGGCGCTCGTACAGGTCCAGTGGTGTGCCAACCTGCGCTATGCCTTTGTTTGCCAATACCACGATACGGCTGGCAAGGGTCATTGCTTCGACCTGATCATGGGTCACGTAAATCATCGTACTTTCGGGCATCGATTCCTTAAGTTGGGCAATCTCAATCCGGGTTGCCACGCGCAGGGCTGCATCCAGATTGGAAAGCGGCTCATCAAACAAATAAACCTTTGGATCACGCACGATAGAGCGCCCAATGGCCACACGTTGACGCTGCCCGCCCGAAAGCGCCTTGGGCAAGCGATCCAAATAATCTTCCAGCTGCAAAATTTTCGCCACCTTGTTTATTGCGGCGTCAATTTCATCTTTTGGTTTCTTGGCGATTTTCAATGCGAACGACATGTTATCCCGCACGCTCATGTGTGGATAAAGGGCGTAGGATTGGAAAACCATCGCAATCCCGCGTTCAGACGGTGGTATATTGTTCACCACCTCACCATCGATTTCCAAGGTGCCACTGGTAATTTTTTCCAACCCCGCCACCATCCGCAACAGCGTAGACTTACCGCAACCAGAAGGGCCAACAAAGACGACCAGCTCACCGGTTTGGATGTCAAGGTTGATGTCTTTGAGAACCTCAATGTCACCGTAGGATTTGGCAATACCAGTAAATTTCAGATCGGCCATTGCCGCCCTCCTCTATCCAATTTTCAATGCCAGGCATGGTTGCCATGGCCCCAAATTTACAATTCTATCGGCCCCTGCATGGGCGCTATTCAGTTCTTGCCCGATTTGCGCCCATTTACCCGCAGGCAGACGGGCATACCCTGGCTCATCACTAATGTTGAACGCACAAAAAACGGTTTCACTTCCAAGTGTCCGGATGAACCGCAAGACATTTCCATCAACGGACATCGCTGATTGTTCGCCGCGAATTAACGCTTGGTGTGCGCGCCGGAAACTGATTGCTCGCCGGTAATGGTGCAAGATCGAGGTCGGGTTAGCCTCTGACGCCGCGACAGAGCTGTGCAGATGCTCACTTGGCACCGGCAACCAAGTCCGCCCGGATGTAGAAAACCCGCCATTTTGGTTTGACTGGGTCCAGACCATCGGTGTGCGGCAGCCATCCCTGCCCTTATATTCCGGCCAAAATTCGATGCCGTAGGGGTCTTGCAGATCCTCAAATGGAACTTCGGCCTGCTGCAACCCAAGCTCTTCGCCCTGATAGATGCAGGCCGATCCACGTAAGCACATCAACATTGTCAAAAAAAGACGCTCGGCTGATGGTGTCAGCGACCAGCGGGTGGCATGGCGTTCGACATCGTGGTTCGAATAGGCCCAACAGGCCCAGCCATCGGCGGCTACTTCGTCCACATGGGCGAACACGTCAGCGATCACTTGTGCTGTTGGCATTTCGCCCGACAGCAATTCAAACGCATAACACATCTGCATCAGATCATCGCCGGCAGTGTATTCCCCCAGCAATTCCAGACCGCGCTGTGCATCACCAATTTCGCCAACGGCGGCGGCGTTATAGGGTTCCATCACGGCCCGAAGCCGGCGCAGGAATTCAAGGTTTTCCGGCTGGTTTTTGGAATAAATATGTTCCTGATGATTATAGGGGTTCACGGCTGGTGCGATTGTCTGATTGCGCAATTCAGGCGCAAGGGCCGGGTTATCGCGCAGCTGTTTGTCGGCAAAATAGAAGTTAATAGTGTCCAGACGGAAACCATCGACACCACGCTCCAGCCAGAAACGTGCAACATCCAGCAGGCTTTCCTGCACTTGAGGTTCATGGAAGTTCAGATCGGGTTGCGAGGCCAGAAAGTTATGCAGGTAATACTGACAACGGCGCGCGTCCCAGTGCCAGGCCGAGCCCCCAAAAATGGACAACCAGTTATTGGGCGGCGTGCCATCCGGTTTTGCGTCGGCCCAGACATACCAGTTGGATTTGGGATTATCCTTTGACTGGCGGCTTTCCTTAAACCAAGGGTGCTGATCCGAGGTGTGGCTTAGCACCAGATCAATCATTACCTTCAGACCAAGATCGTGAGCTGTATCAATTACGGCATCAAAATCAGATAGCGAGCCAAACATCGGATCAACATCGCGGTAATCCGAAACATCGTAGCCAAAATCTTTCATCGGGGACTTGAAAAACGGCGAAATCCACACTGCGTCCACACCAAGCGACGCAATATAGGGAAGCC
>CAZRHV010000126.1:0-5058 GCA_964599985.1 uncultured Marinosulfonomonas sp.
CTAAAACAAGCGCGTTTGACATACAAACCGGAGTGCGCCGAAATGCCGTTTCTTTCCGACACGCTGTCTCGTGTAAAACCCTCGCCAACGATTGCCGTGTCCAACATGGCGGCCGATCTGAAAGCGGCTGGTCAGGACGTGATTGGCCTTGGGGCGGGTGAACCGGACTTTGATACGCCGAAGAACATCAAAGAGGCCGCCAAGCTGGCGATTGATCAGGGGCGCACGAAATACACTGCTGTTGATGGCATCGTTGAGTTGAAAGACGCGATCATTGCCAAGTTCAAACGCGATAACGGGCTGGAATATACAGGCAACCAGATCAGTGTGGCGACCGGGGGCAAGCAGATCCTGTTTAACGCGCTTATGGCGACGCTGAACCCCGGTGATGAAGTGATAATCCCCGCCCCCTACTGGGTCAGCTACCCGGATATGGTGTTGCTGGGCGGCGGCACGCCAGTACCGGTTGAGGCAAGTATTGAAACCGATTTCAAAATCACGCCAGAGCAGTTGGAGGCGGCGATTACACCACGCACCAAATGGCTGATCTTCAATTCACCGTCCAACCCCACCGGGGCCGGGTATAGCTGGGATGAGTTAAAAGCGTTGACGGATGTGTTGATGCGCCACCCGCAAGTGTGGGTGATGACGGATGACATGTACGAGCATCTGATATTTGACGATTTCAAATTTTGTAGCCCGGCAGAGGTGGAACCGCGTCTGTATGAACGCACGCTGACCTGCAATGGGGTGAGCAAGGCCTATGCGATGACTGGCTGGCGGATCGGGTTTGCCGGCGGACCGGTCGAATTGATTTCAGCGATGCGTAAAATCCAGTCGCAAAGCACTTCGAACCCTTCATCGATTTCACAATGGGCGGCGGTTGAGGCACTGAACGGGCCGCAGGGTTTTCTGGAAAATAACAAGGTGTTGTTTCAGCGCCGACGAGATCTGGTAGTATCAATGTTAAATCAAGCCAAGGGCATCACTTGCGCGCGACCTGAAGGTGCGTTTTATGTTTACCCCTCTATTGTCGGGTGTATCGGCAAGACAACCAAGGCCGGGACGCTGATTAGCGATGACGAAGTGTTTGCAACGGCTCTGCTGGAAGAAACCGGCGTTGCGGTGGTCTTTGGTGCGGCCTTTGGGCTATCGCCAAACTTTCGCGTCAGCTACGCTACCTCTGATGAGGCTCTGGAAGAGGCTTGCGAGCGAATACAGCGTTTTTGCGCCGGGTTGAGATAGGATACAGATATGGCCACAGAACTGCCTGAGTATTATTTTCGTGTCCGTGAAAACGGGGCTTTCGTGTTTCGCATTGATACCGAGAACCGACAAAGGCGCATCGAGATGGACCAGATTGCCAGCGTTAATGTGAAAAACGGCGAAGTAAAGCCAAATGGCGAACGTGTTTTGTCCGACACCGATATGGCGGCAATTTCCGATTGGATGGCGGCGCGAAAGACCGTGTTGACAGAGCGGGATATGGATAATATCCGGCGCACTGTTGAGCAATTGAACCTGACGACCCATTGGGCAAATTCACGCGCCAGTGCGGCGCAGCTGGAAGAGATCAGTGATGATCTGTTACTGGCGATGCACGATCTGCGTAGCGTGCTGGTGCGAAAAAAACCCAATTGAGGCTCCTTACGGAGCCATTATTTTTAGCCCTGCGGGCGATATCCGCTCCGCTCGGGGGATATTTGTGTTGAAAAGAAGAATGTAGATTAGCCAGAGATATTCACACCGCGGCGCCAGAAACGCAGCGACATGGTGATCCAGGCAAGTGTCAGGCCAATGACCAGCCCCAGCCAAATACCGATACCTTCCAGCCCCATACTAAAGCCAAGGACATAGCCCATCGGCATCCCGATCAGCCAATAGCTGACGGCCGCGTAGATCATCGGGGTTTTGGTATCCTGCACGCCGCGCAGCAGGCCAAGGGCCACCACCTGTCCGGCGTCGGCCATCTGGAATAATGCTGCCACTGCGACCAGTCCCACCCCGGCGGCCAATACCTGCGGGCGCACCGGATCATTGGGGTCAAGGAACAGGCCAAGCAGGAATTCTGGGAAGGTCAGGAATACCAACACCGTCAACAGGGCAAAGGCAAATGATATAGCCACGACCGCATGCGCACCACGGCGTAACTCATTTTGATCTTTGCGCCCATAGGCCTTGCCGACCCGGATTGTGGCGACGTTTGACAGCCCCACCTGGACCATGAAGGTCAGGCCAACCAATTGCAGGGCAATGCCGTGGGCGGCCAGCTCAATCGTACCGACCCAGCCCATCATAACAGCCGTGGCGGTGAACAACCCGGTTTCCGCCAGGCTGGTCAGCCCTATCGGCCAGCCAAGCGAAAAATTGCTGCGAAAAGCGGGCCAATCCGGGCGCCAGAAGCGTTGGAACAGTGCGTGTTCTGGGGTGCGGAATTTAGCATAGATCATCAGGGAAATCAGCGACGCAAAGTGAATAACCACCGAGGCAATGGCCCCACCCTGAACACCAAGTTCAGGCGCGCCCCAGTTGCCGAAAATCAGCGCATAATTCAGCATCCCGTTCGCAATTGCAGCAATAACTGTCACCCATAGTACTACGCCCGTGCGTTCCAGTGCAGCCAGATAGGATTTCAGCACCATCACCTGTAAAGCCGGAAACACGCCCCAGCCCGCAATTATCAGATACCCGGCTGCAATTTTTGCAATTTCCGGATCCTGCCCGATAAGCAAAAACATTGGCTCAGAAAACAAAAATACTGGCATAATAATGAGACCAAACAGCACCGAGATCCACATCGCCATACGGGTAACACGGCGCACCTGCTGAACCTGACCGGACGCGGCAGCCGAAGCGACTACCGGCAATACAGCAAAGCCAAATCCAGAACCTACAATGAAGAAAATAAAGAAAAATGACCCGCCCAGAACCACACCGGCCAAGGCATCGACACTGTACCAGCCCAGCATGATCGTGTCGGTAATATGGATCGCAAACTGCGCCAGGTGACTACCAATCAATGGCAGCCCAAGGGTCAACACCGCGCGGGTGTGTTGTTTGTAGGATAGCGGAGTTGTCATGGTTCCGGCTTAGGGTTTTTTCAAAGGGGCGACAAGCGGGCTGAAACGATATTTGGCAAACATATCCACAGCTTCATTGTGTAATAGTCCGCGGGAACAATATTTTCCCCTAGGCTTAGCTGTTTCATGCGCTATGTTTAGCTGTGAAATTTTAAAATTGGAGTGGTAATATGAGTTTAATGGGCACATTGGCAAAGGTCGCAATCGGCGTTGCAATGGCAAAAGGCGCAAGCAGCATGGCTGCGGGGCGCTCAGGCGGAGGCGCGACACGCCCCAGCAGCGGGGGTGCCGGTACCGGCAGCATATTTGGTGACTTATTGTCCCCTGGCGGATCTGGGTCCGCCTCACAGGGCGGTGGTGCCGGTGGTCTGGGCGACATCCTGAAAGACCTGAGCGGCGGTGGCGCTGGCGGGCTTGGTGGATTGGGTTCGATCCTTTCAGGCAAAAGCGGTTCTGGCGGTGGATTGGGCGGCATGCTCGACGGTTTGTCACAATCTTCGCGCCCAACCGGTGGCCAGGCCCCAAGTGGCGGCAGCCTTGGTGAGTTGCTGAACCAGTCGCTTAATCAGTTTGGCGAGCCGGACACAGCCCCGACACCGGATCAGGAAGATGCAGCTAAAATATTGCTGCGTGCGATGCTACAAGCCGCCAAAAGCGACGGGCGCATTGATGAAGATGAAAAAAAGAACTTGCTGGGACAGGTTGGTGACATTTCTAAGGATGAAATGGCCTATATCAACGAAGAACTGGCCCGCCCTGTTGATGTGAAAGCGTTGGCAAACGACACCCCGGCTTCAATGGCTAGTCAGGTTTATTCCATGTCGCTGCTGGCAATTGATCTGGATAGTAAAAACGAAGCGAACTATTTGCATGAACTGGCGCAGGCTCTGAATATCGGTGCCCGCGATGCAAACGCAATCCACGAGCAAATGGGTGAGCCAAAACTCTACGGCTAAACCGACCCGTAACAAATCAATTAGCCCCCGGTTGCGCGATCGGCAATCCGGGGGCTACTTTTATTTCCCGCGCCGCTGATCGGGGTGTAGTGACGCCCCCAGCACATGGTCTGCACGATGCACCACATGTTCCGCCCGCCCCACAATCAACGGGTCAGGGGCGTGGACAACTTTCGGGTTTTTGCCCGGATAATCGACGCTATCCAGAAAATGCAACATGCAGTTCAGTCGCGCACGTTTCTTGTCGTTCGATTTGATAATCGTCCAGGGGGCATCGGCGGTATCGGTATAGAAGAACATCGCCTCTTTCGCTTCGGTATAATCGTCCCACTTATCCAGCGATGCCTTATCAATCGGGCTTAGCTTCCAGCGTTTCAGCGGATCGGTCTCGCGCGATGTAAAGCGCGACAATTGCATGTCCTGGGTCACCGAAAACCAGTATTTGTACAACCGGATGCCTGAGCGTACCAACATCCGCTCCACTTCCGGGGTCTGTCGCATGAATTCCAGATAATCGTTTGGGGTGCAAAACCCCATCACCCGTTCAACACCTGCGCGGTTGTACCAACTGCGGTCATAAAACACCATTTCACCTGTTGTGGGCAGGTGCTCTACGTAGCGCTGAAAAAACCACTGGCCACGCTCGCGATCTGTTGGTTTGTTCAGAGCAACGACACGGGCGGTCCGTGGGTTCAGATGCTCCATATACCGCTTGATCGTGCCGCCTTTACCGGCAGCATCGCGGCCCTCAAATAATAGTACAAACTTTTGCCCGGTCTCCTGTGCCCAGTGCTGAACTTTTAACAATTCCGCCTGTAGCAAAGCCTTTTGCGTATCATAATCTTTCTTGGACAGTTTGGATTCATACGGATAATCGCCGGTTTCAAACGCCGCACGAATAGCCGCTGGTTCCACGGTTGGGAATTCATCTGCGGGTTCAACCGGCGCTTTGGCACTGTTGCCTGCAGGTGTAGATTTAGCTGTCATGTATAGTGTCCTCCTGTTCGGAGAAGAGTCTATAC
>CAZRHV010000127.1:0-5020 GCA_964599985.1 uncultured Marinosulfonomonas sp.
GAAAAATCCGCGTCCCCGTCCGGCAATGTCCAAACGCAATGCAAATGGTCCGGCAACACACCCGGGGCTCCGCCCGTTCGCGGCAGAAACGATCCCCCGGATCGTTTCCGGGAAGCCGCGAACCCCACGCATCAATCTCAAACGGCCGCTCGGCCTTGGTCCGTGAAACCGCCCTTCGCAACACCCCAATCTCATCCACCAACAACCGTGATCCACGCTCGGCCAAAGCCACCGTAAAGAACACGACGGCACCGGGTGCTTTGGGGCGAATGTAATTCGACATCGCGCCCAACCTCGCCAAACAAAGTTAACGGTTTATGAAATATTTTCCCGAATTTGCCCCCGTTTGTCCCCGTACGTTTCGTACAAACGCGGTCATGCGTGGGCGTACGAACCGTACAAACCCGGTCACCCGAAACGCACAACCCGTATTTTTGCCCGCACCTTCTTGCCGGTTCAGCCGCTAACCCCGCCCCCTACAACAACAATTCGACTTATCCACCGGGTTTTACACAATTAAACCAACGACTTACCCACAAGAAATTTCGCCCCGGCGACATTTTTTCCTTGCCCGACTCGACTAACAAGCGCAATCTACCCCTACCGAGAAAGTTCTTCGGAACCGGAGACGGGACGCGAAAGGCCCCTAGTAGCCAGAGCAAAGTAAAGAAGGTCTTCGGATCGGTTTTACCAAGCGAAAGTAATTGGGAAAGTGCAAAAAAGGTAAGGTTCTCAGAACCTTAGCGGGACGGCATCGGAACAAGGGTCTGAGCAGGTCAGGACAGCAATCTTTATTGAAAGCTGATCTGGCAGTGGTGAGCCGCAAGGAGCATCACGACATGGGTCCGAAACCCTCTGGGGGGAAAGATTCAGGTAAGGCGTCAGGGGTGTCGGCAACGGCACATGCGTAGGGCTTCGGCCTGAAACACCTGGCGCCTTTTCCTGTGTTTACAACGGCTTAACTGTGCTTTCGGCTTAAAATAACCCGTCGCCGCCCCGTTCCCGCTCCATCACTTCATCCACAACCACTGCACCTGCCGCGCCGATTAAAACCGGGGCGCATCCTGCCAATGCGGCGCCCGATATGCCTAGCACCAAAACCATCCAAAACCTGTTTCGCATCTACCGTCCTCCTACGACCAGACTAACGCCACGTCGCCGAATTGCCAGCCGCTGATTTCATCAATGCGATTGCATACGAGATTAGCTATAATTGCTTGATCTCAGGGTGGAAACCGGTCGCCTGGCCGGTAACGTAATTAGTTATATGATTATTTGATTGTATCCACTACTATTCGCAAACCGGAATCTTAGTTTAAAATTTGGTTGGCTGGGGTTTTGGTGGTCGAATAAATAGGAGCAGTTCATGTATCGACGCGTAAATAGCGGGCGTTTCATCGTCGCAACTACCGCCGGGATCGTAATAATCATGGCGATATTTACGTGGGTAATGTATGGCATGGCACAGCAAGTGAATACCATGACGGACGTGATGGTAACGCTGGGCAAAGATTTCAGCCATATGGTTGTGTTGCAGGAGGGCATGGCGTCCGACATTCACAGCATGAGCGGAAACATAGATACGATGAGCCAAAACATTATTCTGATGAACCAGAATATCACCGGTATAGGTGAAGATGTCGCGGTGCTGAGTGGCTCAATCAAGAGCATGAACGCAAACATGAGCCGAATGACTTATGACATATCAAAAGCGACCTATGCGTTTTCGCAACCGATGTCCTATATGTTTAATACGCCGTTTGGATTTTGACGGGTTGAATTCTAGCAAAATAGAGCGAATCGACTCCATATCTAAGGCAATACCCAATATGTCTTTATAGGTGGCGTTGGGCTAAAGACGCTACATGTAGTATTGTTGCGTAACATTCTTAACAGTATTAGCCGGAGACCTGCCAAAATTTACCTTGGGAAAAAACATTCTAATAACAATGGTTAATGCCTCGGGAAAGAACAAAATCTAGGCGAGCGTAGATTCTAAATTTATAGATATTCGAATATTAGAATATAATCCTTTGAGAATTTCAACCCCCATGGTACAAGATTTTGTATTAAAGGGTCTGCAAAAGTGTTTTGTAGTAAAAAAAATATACCAATTGGGAAGCGTTATGCAAAAGCCGGGACGTCTAGTAATTGCGGTTTGCATGTCAATAATCTCGGTGACACTGGGTCTCGTATTTGTTGCTAGCGCGACAGCGCAACAAGCTGAACAACAGTTTCAGACAGCCCCGGTTATCACCACACAGATTGGTGGCAATGCAACGGTTGGTGGAACCGTAATACCTTTTAAAGAAGTCACGCTGACCGCTCAGGTGCCCGGGCGCATAACCTTTTTGGCGGGTGCCGAAGGGTTTAACGCCGCTGAGGGTGAAATACTGGTTCAGGTGGACGACGACAGCATTCAGGCGCAACGCCGGGCAGCGTCGGCGCAGATTTTTCAGGCAGAGGCCGCACTACGCAATTCACAGATGCAATATACACGCGAGCTTTATGCGCCGCGCACTGATTCAATTTCCAACTTCCCGGGTATGGGTATTCCAACAACGTTCGATCAGTTCTTTACGCGAGGATTTACAGACTCAATCGGGCAAACGAATTCCGGGCTTGAACGACAGGCCGACCTTTACGCCCAAGGTGTAGCTATCAATCAGGCGCAAAGCGCGTTGGCGCAAGCTCAGGCCAATCTGGAAGCGCTGGACACGCGGGTTCGCGATTCGCGTTCAGTTGCCCCATTTGAAGGTGTCGTAATTCAAAAGATGGTTGAAGTTGGCGACACCGTTCAACCCGGTATGCCCCTGATAACCTACGCTTATATCCGTTTTCTACGCATCGAAGCGGACGTCCCCGTTCGCTTGGCCGCAGGCCTGACTGAGGGAATGTTGGTTCCCGCGCGTCTGGACGCCGGTGGCGCGGTGGTCGAGGCCAAAGTCGCACAGATTTTCCCTGTCGCAGACCCGGAACGCCACACTGTAAAAGTCAAATTTGATCTGCCAAGCGACACCCCCGGTGGTCCGGGCATGTATGTTGAGGTGACAGTGCCGGACAGTTCGGTTCCATCCCGGGTTCAGGCAGCTGTCCCTGTTGAAGCACTTGTCTGGCGTGGCAGCCTTCCATCGGTGTTTGTTCTAATAGATGGCAAGCCGTCACTGCGGCTCGTTCGTGTTGGCTATCCAACGCCTGATGGCCGGATCTCTGTGATCTCGGGTCTTGTTGGCGGTGAGCAAGTCATTCTTAACCCACCAGCTAATCTGGTTTCTGGCGAATAGCGGAAACAGGTCAGTAGATGGGAGAGAAATATGACCGATAACAACAACATAGAGCAGGAAGCTCAGGCGCCCCATGGCGAAGGTCTTGGTGTCGCGGGCAACCTTGCGCGGATGTTTATCAATTCGCCACTATCTCCGCTGCTGCTGATCGCCTGTCTGGCACTTGGTCTGATGGGGCTGGTTCTGACACCACGTCAGGAAGACCCGCAGATTTCTGTGCCAATGGTTGACATCTTTTTCTCTTACGACGGTTCATCCGCTAATCAGGTGGCTTCTATCGCAACCGATCCGCTGGAGCGTCTGATGTCCGAAATTCAGGGTGTAAAGCACGTCTATTCGGTGTCACAGCGTGACGGGGCCATGGTTACGGTTCAGTTCGAAGTGGGCGAAGAGTTGGGGCCATCGCTGGTTAAGCTGAACGACAAGATACAATCCAACCTGAACCGCATCCCGCCGGGTGTTTCACAGCCGCTGATCCGCCCAAAGGGCGTTGATGATGTGCCGGTTGTGACCCTGACCATGTGGTCGCATGAAGTTGACGAAGCGGCACTGCGCTCGCTTGGCCTGGACGTGATGCAGCGTCTGAAGGAAATCCCGAATACTTCGCAGAGCTTTATCGTCGGCGGGCGTTCGGATTCGATCCGCGTCGAAGTATTCCCCGAGCGTCTGGCGGGTTTTGGCATCACGCTGGACCAGCTGGCGCAAACCATTCGTACCGCCAATTCTGAACGTGGCGTGGGCTCAATCGAGGCCGGCCAGAATACCTTTACGCTATATACCGGGTCGTTCCTGAGATCGGCGCAGGACATTGAAAACCTGATGATTGGTGTCAGTGCCGGCCAGCCGACCTATGTGCGCGATGTGGCTTTGGTTACCGAAGGCACGGACGATGCAACTGATCTGGTCACCTACTACACTGGTCCGTCTTATGGGGCACATAGCAAAGAGGATGCAGGCGCAGAAAAAAGCCCAGAACTTGCCCCGATCGGCGCCCCGGCGATCACTATTGCTGTAGCGAAAAAGGGTGGCTCAAACGGGGTGACAGTGGCGAATGAAATCCTGGCCTATGTTGACCGGTTAGAGGGCAGCCTGATCCCGGATAACGTCCATGTGGAAGTAACCCGGAACTATGGCGAAACTGCCAACGAAAAAGTAAATGAGCTGATCTTCAAGCTGTTTGTTGTGACCGGCGCAGTGACGCTACTGATCTGGTTTGCTCTGGGTCTGCGGGCCGCGATTGTTGTGCTGATCGTTATTCCTGTGGTGATCCTGCTGACCGTGTTCTTCGCATATCTCCTCGGCTTTACAATCGACCGTGTTAGCCTGTTTGCACTGATCTTTTCCATCGGCATTCTGGTGGATGACGCAATTGTGGTGGTGGAAAACATCTATCGACGTTGGCTGGAAGATGGCGAATGTACCGCTGAATGCAATGTCGATGCGGTGCGAGAAGTCGGCAACCCGACAATTCTGGCGACCTTCACAGTGATTGCGGCCTTGCTTCCAATGGGCATGGTTTCGGGCATGATGGGCCCCTATATGGCACCGATCCCGGCACTTGGTTCGGTTGCCATGTTGCTGTCACTGATTGCCGCGTTTGTTTTTACTCCTTGGCTGGCACAGCGCATTCGCCCGTCAATGAAGCAATTGGCCAAGGCGCAGAATAAAGAACATCGCCAGGCGGCAATGCTAAGCAAGTTGTTCAACTGGATGCTGGTGCCGCTGCTGAACAGCCG
>CAZRHV010000128.1:0-5017 GCA_964599985.1 uncultured Marinosulfonomonas sp.
GTCGCATTTGTTTGACGCAGAAAAAAATGAAAAAGATTTGGAGGCGAGTACCGGAATCGAACCGGTGTACACGGATTTGCAATCCGCTGCGTAACCACTCCGCCAACTCGCCGAAGCCGTAGCGCGGTTTATAACAGGCTATTTGCGCGTGCAAGCGTCTTAGTCCGGGAATAGCGGGTTGGCCGCAATTTGTTTGAAAATGAACTGCCCTAGTGTTCTGCGCCGCATTGCCGGGCCAACGTATTTGTGGCAAAACCACAAGACAGATTCTGAATCAAAGAGACAAACACAATGGCTGACTATCCCGCCCGTCGAAACACGATGGTTGATACCCAGGTCCGCCCTTCGGATGTGACTAAGTACCCGATCATTGAGGCGATGCTGCAGGTGCCGCGCGAAGCCTATGTGCCTGATGCGCTGCGCGAGGCCGCATATGTGGGCGAAAATATAGATTTGGGGGCCGGGCGTGTGGTGTTGGAAGCGCGTACATTGGCCAAGTTGCTGGATGCGCTGGATGTGTCAACGGACGATATGGTGCTGGATGTGGGCTGTGGTCTAGGCTATTCCAGCGCAGTGATTGCCTGTCTGGCGGAAGCCGTCGTTGCGCTGGAGCAAGATCCCGATATGGCCAGTGAGGCCGAGCGGAGGCTGGGTGAAAATGATTCAGATAATGTAGCGGTGATCGAAGGGGTTTTGACCCAAGGGGCAGCCAAGCATGGCCCCTATGACGCTATCATTATTGAAGGCGGAGTTGAGCAAATTCCAGACGCTATAATTGATCAGTTGAAAGATGGCGGGCGGATCGGGGCGATCTTTATGGAAAACGCCCTTGGAATTTGCCGCATTGGTCACAAGATAAGAGGACAGGTGTCGTGGCGTTTTTCGTTTAACGCCGGTGCGCCGGTATTGCCGGGATTTGAGAGACAGGATGCTTTTGTTCTCTGAGTACACAATCAGGTATACAATAGAAAATATGGGCTACTTGCCCACGCCAGGAGGGCAAGAATGTGATCCGTAGGAAGTTTAGTGTTTTGATCACTGTGGTCATCGTGTCGATGGTCTCTGGTATGGCTGCTAGGGCCGAATCGCTGACGGATGCGATGATTTCAGCCTACAAAAATTCTGGGCTACTGGAACAAAACCGCGCGTTGCTGCGGGCTGCGGATGAAGGGGTTGCCCAGTCGGTTGCTAGCCTGCGCCCGGTATTGAATTATGCGCTAAGCACCAATTATTCTTCGGTTTTTGACACCACCACCAGCAATTTCCAGTTGTCGGCAAATATGATGCTGTACGATTTTGGCCGCTCAAAACTGCGGGTGGATGTCGCTAAAGAGAATGTGCTGGTGCTGCGCGACGCGCTGGTCGGCGTAGAGCAGAGCATCTTGCTGCGTGCGGTCACTGCCTACGTAAATGTGCAGCGCGATATTTCCATCCGTGGTCTGCGCGAAAACAATGTACGCCTGATAGCCCAGGAATTGCAGGCTGCTAAGGATCGCTTTGAAGTGGGTGAGATCACCCGCACTGACGTGGCCATCGCCGAGGCGCGGCTCGCGTCTTCCAATAGCGCATTGGCGGCGGCAAGGGGCAACCTGGCGATCTCGCGTGAGGAATACCGCGCGGCGGTTGGGCGGTATCCGGGCAATCTGGCCGGGCTACCCAGCTTACCGGCAACGGCCAGCTCATTGGACAGTGCGCGTGCTGTGGCACGTCAGAACCATCCTGATATTGCTCAGGCGAAACGCTCGGTTAGGATTGCGGATCTGAATGTGGCAATTGCTGCAGCCGGGGTTATGCCGTCGCTGACTGGTAACGCGGTGGCAGGCATTGATCAGGATGGAAATGACAGCAGTTCAATTGGGCTGTCACTGTCTGGCCCGATCTATCAGGGCGGGGCGCTGGCGTCGGCGCATCGTAAGGCGGCGGCGCAACGGGATTCGTCGCGTGCCGGTTTACATCTGGCCGGATTGGGCGTGGATCAGAATGTTGGTAACACCTGGGCGCAACTGGCGGTGGCAAATGCCAGCCTTGCGGCCACTGATCAGCAAATACGGGCGGCCCGCGTTGCTTTTCGCGGCGTGAAAGAAGAGGCCTCTCTGGGCGCGCGCACCACGCTGGATGTACTGAATGCCGAGCAGGAACTGCTGGACGCTGAATCGGGACGCATTACGGCCCAGACCGAGCGCTACGTGGCTGTATATCGGTTGCTAAGCGCCATGGGGCTATTGACGGCGGATCATTTGCGCCTTGGCATCGCAACCTATGACCCGGCGGCCTATTACAACGCTGTGAAATCTGCGCCAACCCACGGGGTCAGCGAACAGGGCCAGCGTTTGGACGGCTTGCTAAAAAGCATCGGTAAAAAATAATGGTTCCAGCTATCTGTTGTGTGCGTGGTCTGACTTGGCTACAACTCCGGGTATGGGGCGGAAGTGAACTGTGATGTCGGGAAATGTAATAAATACCGAATTCGATGATGTTCTGTCATCCATAAGGCGGCTTGTGTCAGATAATTCTTCAGAAGATGCCGAAACGGTTAACAGGGACAATGATCGCTTTGTTCTGACGCCAGCTTTGCGTGTTTTGGACGACCTGACGCCAATCGTTGACGCGGATGATGTAACGGATTTGGAATTTATTTCTGGGCGTGAAGAAGCGCCTGAGCCACTACAGCTGGGCGAGGCAGTGGTGGAAGTCGAAGAACCCAAGGTGCCACAATCCCCTGAATTCACCGCCATGGCAGAGGCCTGGACTGAAGAGCTAGCCCGCGTTTCTTCGGATCAGCAGGAGCCAGGTGAAGACGGGCAGACGGAAGGATTGCCAAGACCTGACGTATCGCTGGAAATGCGGATTGCCGAACTGGAAGAGGCAGTTTCGCAAACAGCGGATGAGTGGGAGCCGGACGGCATAGAGCCAGAAGTTGTCAACCCGCCAAGGCACCACATATTTGAAGTGGTGGATAATACCAAGGCACCGGAAGCCGAACTGGTAGCGCAGGATGAGCAGGACGAAACAGACGATCTTGATCGAGAGCTGGATGAGATTGCCAGTGAGGCAGATAATGATCTGGTTGAGGATGAGGGCGAAGAAGATGAGGCCACCGCAGACGAAGAAGCTGAAGAACTCGACGGGGCCGTTGAAAATAGTGACAACGTAACCCCGATGTTCACCCATTCAACTGAACGTTCAGGTGAGCCCTATTTACTGTCTCAGATTGTACCCAACACCGGCGGAAATCGTTCTTCGGATCGTGATAAGAACCCAGAATTTCGCCATGTTTCACCTGTTGAAGCTGAACCTGCGACCTCCGCATCCGCGATAGTGGATAATGATGACGTGTTTTTAGATGTTGAGGCGCTGCGCTCGATGATCAGTGACGTTGTTCGTGAAGAACTGCGTGGCAATATGGGTGAAAGCATCACCCGCAATTTGCGCCGCATGGTACGTCAGGAAATCGAAGTTGCATTGCTGCCGAAAGATCCTGAATAAGAAACATATTCAGCCTGGCCGACTGACACGCACCCTTTCGTAATGTGGGGCGGCAAGCGGGGCAACTATACCAGCGGAATTCGCAACCTGAACCTGCCGTGCAATCGGGGCAAATGGCGCGCGGAAATGGTGCATGGATTTAACGGCAACCAAGTCTTTGGTGCGAGGATCAATGCCGATGTGACCGAATAATTGCAGATCTGTGCATTGCAATAGGCCCCGGCACCCGGATTGTCGGAATAAACTGCCAGTATCACGGGACCGGTGCCGCCCGCAGCAAGGGTTTCGCGGGCTAGTTCCAACGCCGCACGAACCGTCAAATATCTGTTGCAATCAAACTCGTGGGCGCTCAGACATCAGGGGCGTCCTATGGGCCTGGTGAGGGCTAGTATTGCATCGAGATCAAGGTGGGTTTCCAGGTGTTGAGCAAGCTGGTCCAATGTGTTTTCGACCTGAGCCGAGTAGTTTGTTGTTGATTGGGCCATACCCAGTTCGCCAAGATACGCTTGCCGAAAACCGTCAGAAGCAAAAAGCCCATGCAAATAACACCCACGCACCCGGCCATTATCCGAAGCCGCGCCATGGAGTTGGCCCTCAACTGACAGCCAAGCCCGCGTGTTATCTGGCCCGGTTGTGTCGCCGATATGGATTTCATAGCCCGCAACCGGGTCGTTGGTATTTAGGTAGATTGCTTTGGTGATAGACAGACGTTTTTCCGGTTTCATCACCGTTTTGACATCCAGAAGCCCAAGCCCGGGTACAGTGCAGGATGTGCCTTCGATACCTTCGGGATCGGATATGCTTTGGCCAAGTATCTGATAACCGCCGCAAATTCCCAACACATGACCGCCACGCCGCACATGGGCCATCAGATCAATATCCCAGCCGTTGGCTCGGAAGGCTGCCAGATCGCAGATGGTGCTTTTTGTGCCGGGGATCAGGATCAGGGTGGCGTCGCCGGGCAAGGGGTGACCGGGCTCAATGATTTCGACGCTGACATTGGGTTCGGCTGACAGCGGATCGAGGTCGTCGAAATTCGCGATCCGACCCAGTCGTGGCACAGCAATTTTCAACGCACCGCCGGGGTGGCTGGCTACATCCATCACGTCTTCGCCGGGCAAACGCCAGGCGTCATCGAACCAGGGCAATACACCAAGAGATTGCCAGCTAGTGTGGGTGGTAATTTCAGTCAGGCCTTCGCTAAATAAGTTAATATCGCCGCGAAATTTGTTTATTATGAACGCTTTAATCCGGTCACGGTCTTCTGTTGGCAGTACGGTGTGGGTGCCGACCAATTGTGCAATTACCCCGCCGCGATCAATATCCCCGGTCAGGATGACAGGGATATTTGCGGCCTCGGCAAAGCCCATATTGGCGATGTCGCCGCGTCGCAGGTTGGTTTCCGCCGGGCTGCCGGCCCCTTCAACAAGCACCAGATCAACGCCCTGTGCCAACCGATGAAAACTGTCTAACACGCGGGGCATCAGGCGGTGTTTCATTTTGCCATATTCGCGCGCCTTTAGGGTGTCGA
>CAZRHV010000129.1:0-4984 GCA_964599985.1 uncultured Marinosulfonomonas sp.
TCAACGAAATAGGTATCCACCCGCGGGTTTTCGCCATCATCCGGTGTCCAGCGATAGATCGAAAACTTGCGTAGGTTGCTGGCCCCGGCCGGTTTCGGCCAGATTTTCCCAACACGAACACGGCTGTTTTTAGGGAGCGTCAGTTCGACCATGCTATAACCCTTCTTTACTTGCGTTAATATGGGCCGCACGGTTTTCCTTGCGCACCACCAGTTTCAAACCAGACCAGATTTCATCCACCGCGCAGACTTTCACATCCACCAGAACATCCCTTAACGCCCGATCCCGGATCACGTCTTCGGTGACATCCGTTGGCACCTTTGAGGCTTTCTTGGGCCAGGACATCCAGATCATTCCATCAGGCTTGATCCGATCCCGGAGCGCGGGTGTTGCCGCATCTACCGTGGCAGCGCTATCCGTGAAAAGGTGGATATAATCCAATTGGTTAGCTTTTAGTTCCGCCCAGTCAGAAATCTGTTCGACAGAGCCAAATTGACGCGCGTTCAGCAACGCCTTTTGGCTGGCAGGCAGTGCGATAAACGCTACCTCCTGCCCGTCTTTAAGGCCAAGTTTCCTGGGCAAAGGTGTGGCGGAATATCCCGTCGAGGTCATGTTTTCAATCCCTCGCTGAAAGCTGTTATTTTCGACACCAACAACCTCTATCCCAGTATTGAACCAAGCGCATTTTGGGCTATGCACTGTGATGTTGCCGGTCGGCTCGCGATTTCCAGAACCAGAGAAACAGCGGCGTCACTGGTCCTGTCCAAAGCCGACTGCGCGAGCCGGAATAATTCGTCGGTTGAAGAATTGTCGATAATACAATTTGTATAAGGGGTCGCATTCACGCCGGGAAACTGCTGTTGTACCGCAGAATTAACGACGCCCTTGGCTAGCTCTCGACTGGTTTGTTCAACTAAGATATTCGAAGTGTCACAACCCGCGATCAGCAGCAAGAAGAACCCTGAAATCAGAATATTTTTCATTCAATACACCCGCTTTTTCGGTGCGATCTTTTTCAGATCAATCCCGCCGTCTTTTTCCGCCGTCAGCGGTTTCACATGCACATCGCGGTAGGTCAGCTTGACGTTATTCCCCTTAACCCACGCCAGTGAATGCTTGCGCCAGTTCTTGTCGTCACGATCCGGGTAATCCTCATGCGCGTGCGCACCCCGGCTTTCCTTGCGCGCCTCAGCACCAACAATGGTCGCCAACGCGTTCGGCATCAGATTGGTCAGTTCCAGCGTTTCCATCAGATCAGTGTTCCACACCAGCGAGCGGTCGGTGACGCTAAGATCATCAATCTTCGCCGCCACCACTGCCATTTTTTCGCAGCCCTCAGCCAGAGTTTTATCGGTGCGGAAAACAGCCGCGTCTTCCTGCATGGTTTTCTGCATCTCAAGGCGCAGCTCTGCCGTTGGTACGCTCCCATTTGCATGGCGCAGCCCGTCAAAACGCCCCAAAGCGGCATCCACGGACGCCATGTTCAGTTCCGGGGTGGCCGCCGCTGCATCCACAACTTCAGCCGCCCGAATAGCCGCCGCGCGACCAAACACCACCAGATCAATCAGGCTGTTTGACCCTAACCGGTTAGCGCCATGCACGCTCGCACAACCCGCTTCACCCACAGCCATCAGCCCCGGCGAAATCGCGTCGTGATCCTTGGCGGTTGGTTTCAAAACCTCACCCCAGTAATTCGTCGGAATACCGCCCATATTATAATGAACAGTTGGCAGTACGGGGATCGGCTCTCGTGTCAGGTCAACGCCTGCAAAGATACGCGCACTTTCGGAAATACCTGGCAGCCGCAGCGCCAGAGTTTCCGGTGGCAAATGATTCAGGTGCAGATAAATATGGTCCTTATCCGGCCCTACGCCACGCCCCTCACGGATTTCCAGCGTCATGCAGCGGGAAACCACATCACGCGACGCCAGGTCTTTATAGGTCGGGGCGTAGCGTTCCATAAACCGCTCGCCTTCCGAATTGGTCAGGTAACCGCCCTCACCTCGTGCGCCTTCGGTGATCAGCGTCCCCGCACCGTAAATCCCGGTCGGGTGGAACTGCACAAACTCCATATCCTGCAAAGCTAGTCCAGCCCGCGATACCATACCATTGCCGTCACCAGTACAGGTATGCGCGGACGTGGCGCTAAAGAACGCCCGACCATATCCGCCCGTCGCCAGCACTGTCATCTTGGCGTTGAATACATGGATCGTGCCGTCATCCAGCTTCCAGCAAACCACACCCTGACAGGTGCCGTCTTCGGCCATGATCAGATCAATCGCGAAATATTCGATATAAAATTCAGCGTTGTGCTTTAGCGACTGGCCATAAAGCGTGTGCAATATCGCGTGGCCGGTGCGGTCCGCGGCGGCGCAGGTACGCTGTACCGGCGGGCCTTCGCCAAACTCAGTTGTGTGGCCACCAAACGGGCGCTGATAAATGTTACCCTCTTCAGTGCGTGAAAACGGCACCCCGTAATGCTCCAGCTCGTAAACCGCCTTGGGCGCCTCACGCACCAGATATTCCATCGCATCGGTATCACCCAGCCAGTCCGACCCCTTGATCGTGTCATACATGTGCCACTGCCAATGGTCCGGCCCCATGTTTGACAGGCTTGCGGCGATACCACCCTGCGCCGCAACAGTATGCGAGCGGGTCGGAAATACCTTGGTAATGCAGGCAGTACGTAATCCCTGCTCGGCCATGCCCAAAGTCGCCCGCAATCCGGCACCACCGGCACCGATTACAATCACATCATATTCATGGGTCTCATATTCGTATGCAGCCATATTCCCAGACCCCTTAAAGCGCTATTTTCAGTATGGCGAATACGCCAGCTGCCGCCGCGCCGTAACTGACGCAAATCATTGAAATTATCAAAATCTTGCGCGCAAACCCGTGGACATAATCCTCAATCGCGATCTGCACACCGTTTTTGAAGTGCATGAAACCAACAATCAGGGTCAGCGCCGCTATGATTGCCGGGAATGGACGCGCGAAATATTCCACCACCTCCGCATGCGGACGCCCCAGCATCGGGCCAAAGGTAAAGATAAACAGCGGCACCAGAAAAAGCAGGCCGACGGCACTAACGGTCATGTTCCAATGATGCCCGGTTCCGGTTCCGGATGCTCCCAATCCAACTGCGCGTTTGCGATCTGTAAGATATGACATGCCCCGGCCCCCTATATGATCACAATTGTTAGTATCGTCAGGACCACCGAGCCGACGATCAGGCCCCAGCCAAGCATATTGGCCGTTGCCAGTTCCAGCCCGCGCCCGGTATCCCAGTACAGATGCCGCAGACCCGCCAGTGCATGATACCAAAGCGCCCAAAGTGACCCGGTCATCACCAGATCACCAAGCCAACTTGTCATCAAGCCGTCCATTTTGGCGAAACTTTCTGGCGACGATGCAGCAGCCAAAAACCAGGCGACGACCAATAGCGCCCCGAGCAACAAAGCAATCCCGGTGATCCGGGTCAGGATTGAGCTCATTGATGTCATCTGTGGCCGGTAAATCGTCAGATGCGGGGAAAGCGGGCGGTTTACTTGAGTTTCGTCAGCCATAGAATTCCCTTTGCACAAGCACGTTGCGAAAACTTTTGATAAATCTTAACGATAATTCTAGCCGACTAATAGTGGGTGAGGCGTTAACAGCCAATATTAACTGTAAACCGGCATCATTTTTTGCTATCGTGATCACAGTAATTCGAAGCGTGATCACAAAAATGTATACCGGCGCATACCTCAAGACCGCAAGCCTAACTAATCATTCCTAAATTCAAGCCCTGACAGCTGAATAGTCGTTTCGCGTCGCAATTTTATCCGCATCTTTGCGGCATAGTCGGCGAAACCATTTGCGCTGACAACAAAACTCCCCTCACCTGTGATCACGTTTTCCCAATAATATCCGGTCAGATCATCGTCTGCCCCCTGGATGACCAGTGCATTCACCGTCACCCCGGCCCGGCGCATTTCGGGCAAGACCAGATGCGGTGCTATTCCTTCGTTGGACAATCCGTCCCCCGACACATCAATCACCAACCGCCTGCAACCCGGTACCAGTTTGATTTCTTCTAAGGCGAACTGCAATGCTTCCCCAATTGCGGTTGAAAAGTTCCGCCATTCTCTCGGTGTCGCGTCCACCAGATCAGCGAACCGATCTATGTCCTCAAATGTATGTATCTTGGTCCAGGGGATCGCCAGTATCTGACGCGAAGACCCGGTCCACTGTACCAAAGCCACCTCGGCCTGCGCTTTCACCAGAGCCTCAGCCACCACACCATCGCGTAAGCCTTCGGCCAATCCCCGCATCTGAATGCGGTATTCTTTTGAATCAACCGAACCGGATACATCCACCGCCAATGCCAGCGCCAACTCACAGGCGGCCAACGCCGGAAAAACAAAACCAAGATAGATAGACGCAGCTCCCACAGGGATGCGCAACAGAACAATTAACCTTACCCAACTGCTTCTTTTTTGCAAAAATATCCTCGCCGAAGGCATTGCGCCCGATAGGGCGCGAAAAAATCAACGTGGTGCCGAAAGGCACCTCCGTATTCTAACCTGAAAATCCGCAGCGAGCAGAATCACAAAGGCATGAGCGCCCAGTAATCCAGATCAAGCAGCACATCCGGCAGATACCGCCCATCCCCTTCGCGCAGCTCAAACGTGTCACCTTTGGTTGCAACCAAACGCAACCGAATTGCGCCAACGCCCGGTGAACTGGTCTCAGCCTTATCCAGCACCTCAGACCATGCCCGAACCGTGTCACCGGCGAAACACGGGTTCACATGCGCGCCACCGTTCAGCCCGGCAATCATCTGCGCGTTCGCCAGTCCGTTAAAACTCAGGCTCCGGGCCAGTGAAATCACATGCCCGCCATAGATCAACCGCTGCCCGTCGGGGTGCGCTGTGGCATCAAAATGCACCCGCGCAGTATTCTGCCACAGCCGCGTCGCCATCATGTGTTCGGCTTCTTC
>CAZRHV010000130.1:0-4878 GCA_964599985.1 uncultured Marinosulfonomonas sp.
CGCCCCAAGGATCAGCGCGCCGCCCATGGTGGGGGTGCCGGATTTTTCCAGAATGTGGTTTTGCGGGCCGTCTTCGCGGATCGGCTGGCCCTTGCCCTGTTTACGGCGCAGCAGGTTGATCAGCGGTTTGCCGAAAATGAAACCAAATATCAGGGCGGTAAAAAACGCGCCTCCTGCTCGGAAAGTAATATAGCGAAACAGGTTGAATAAATCGCCGCCGTCTGAAAGCTCGCTGAGCCAGTAAAGCATCTAAATTGCCCCTTTTTTCTGTTGAATATGCGGATGGCCCAGTTTTTTGATCGCGTCAACAACCAGGCTGACTTTCGAGCCTTTTGAGCCCTTCACAAGTATGATGTCGCCTGCCCGTAGCAACCCCGGTGCGCGCGTCGCCATTTCCGGGGCGGTATCCTGGTATTCACCGCGTTTGTATTCTGGCAATGCGCCGTGCAGCGCCTGCATCAGCGGGCCTACGCAATGCACCAAGTCGATCCGGTCCATTGCTGGCAGGTCCGCGATGTCGAGGTGAAGCTGTAGCTCGCTTGGGCCTAGCTCCAGCATATCCCCGAGGATTGCTACCCGTCGGCCCTTCTCGGTATTGCTGGCGGCCAGCACGTCCAGCGCAGCCGCCATTGAGATCGGGCTGGCGTTAAAAGCGTCATCGAGCAAGGTCAGGGTCAGGTGGTCGTCAACCACATCCAGCACGATGGTTTCTTTTGCACCGCGCCCCGGCGGCGGGGTCCAGTTGGCCAGATCGAGGGCTGCAAGGGCCATGTCCGCGCCGATTGCCCGCACTGCTGCGAGCGCGCCAAGAGCATTCATCGCAAAGTGTTTGCCAGAGGCATTTAGTTTGAACAGCAGGGTTTCGCCTTCGGCCGAGGCCTGTATTACGGTTGTGTCGCCGGAAAGCTGGACTTGATCCAATTGGATGTCAGCGCCTGTCGCTTCACCGAAAGTAACCGTTTCCACGCGGTGTTTCTGGGCGATTTTCAGCAACAGTGCCGTGGTATCCAGATCCGCGTTTATCACCGCCACGCCGCCTTTTTCCAGCCCGCCAAATATCGCCGCCTTTTCGTGCGCTATGCCCTGAACGTCGTCAAACGCTTCCATATGAACCGGTGCTACATTGGTAATCAGCGCCACATGGGGGCGGGTCATTTCAGCCAGGGGGGCGATTTCTCCGGGGTGGTTCATGCCGATTTCTATGATTGCAAAATCTGTATCCTCGGGCATTCTCGCCAGTGTAAGCGGCACACCCCAATGGTTGTTATAGCTGTCCACTGCGGCGTGGACCTGTCCCTGCGCGGCCAGCATGGTCAGCAACATTTCCTTGGTAGAGGTTTTGCCGACTGAACCTGTGACCGCCACCACTTGCGCGTCACAGCGGGTGCGCGCAGCGCGGCCCAGTGCGCCCAGAGCCACCAGAACGTCGTTGACAATCAACAGGGGTGCATCAGAAGCAACACCTTCGGGTATGCGGGACACCAGCGCAGCCGCCGCGCCATTGTCCAACGCCTGCGCTACAAAATCATGGCCGTCTCGGATGTCACTTAGGGCTACGAACAGATCGCCGTGTTGCAGGGTACGCGTGTCAATTGAAACCCCGGTGGTTTGCCATTTTTGCGCAGATTTACCACCCGTCGCGCGGACAGCGTCATCTGAAGTCCAAAGCACGCTCATGCCGGGTGCCCGTCAAGGGCGGCCACCGCGACGCTGGCCTGTTCGACATCGTCGAATGGAAATACATCGTCACCAATGGTCTGCCCGCTTTCGTGGCCTTTACCTGCGATCAACAGCGCGTCACCGGGTTGCAGCGCATCAACTGCGCGCAGGATTGCTTCGGCCCGGTCCCCAACTTCGGAGGCTTGCGGGCAGCCTTGCATCACCATTTGGCGGATCGATGCGGGGTCTTCCGAGCGGGGATTGTCGTCGGTGACAAACACCACGTCCGCATATTCCGCCGCGGCGCGGCCCATCAGTATCCGTTTGCCGGGGTCACGGTCGCCGCCTGCCCCAAGCACCACGATAATACGCCCCATCACATGGGGGCGCATGGCTTTCAGCGCGGTTTTTACCGCATCCGGCGTATGTGAATAATCAACAAAGACCGAGGCGCCGTTTTCACGAACTGCCGCCAGTTGCATCCGCCCGCGCACGGTTTCCAGCCCGGGCAAGGTGGCAAATACTTCCGCAGGTTTGGCACCGCACGCAATAACCAGCCCTGCGGCCAGCAACACATTTTCCGCCTGAAAACCTCCGATCAGCGCCAGGCGAACCTGACGTGCTTCGTCGTTCCAAGTGTACAGCAATTCTTGCCCGGTCGCGTCAAACCGCTGGCCGGTGATGCGCAGATTTGCGGCCTGGTCCCGACCCACTGTGATCAGATCCTGCCCACGAACACCTGCGATATTCACCACTTCGACCCCGCGCGGATCATCAATGTTGACAACGGCCGCCGCGTCTTCTGGCAATACCCGCAGGAACAGGCCCGCTTTGGCCTGAAAATATTCTTCAAAGCTGGCGTGGTAATCCAGATGGTCCTGACTAAAGTTCGTAAACGCCGCCGCGCTCAACTGCACCCCGTCAAGGCGGCGCTGCGCCAGCCCGTGGGATGATGCTTCCATCGCGGCATGGCCAACCCCGGCGCGGGCGATTTCCGCCAACATGCGGTGTAACGTAATCGGTTCGGGCGTAGTGCGGGCCAGTGGCGCTTCAAAATCGCCTTCAACGCCGGTGGTTCCCAGATTAACCGCCTGAATGCCCAAAGACATCCAAATTTGCCGGGTAAATGTCGCGACAGATGTTTTGCCATTGGTTCCCGTGATTGCCACCAGCACCTTGGGCTGCGCGCCAAACCAAAGCGCGGCGGCATAGGCCAGCGCCTGCCTTGGGTCTTCAGCCAACACAACGGCGACATCCGCCAAGGCCAGTTCTTCTTTGGCAATTTCTGCGCCCTGCCGGTCGGTCAGAATTGCCGCAGCACCCATGCGCAGGGCGTATTGAATAAATTCACCACCATGTACCTTGCTGCCCGGAAGTGCTGCAAACAAATGCCCAGGTTTTACATCGCGACTGTCCACTGACAGGCCTGTCACCGTCGCCTCAAACCCGGCTATTGCCGTCAGGCCCAGTGCGGCCAGTGTTCTTGTCTTTGCCTGCTCTGCCATAACGTGCTCTTTTGAGATCAGTTTGAGGTGAGTATTAACCGATCTTCTTGCCCGGGTTCAATCTCTGGTCGCAGGCCCAACAATGGTGCCATGCGGCGGATCATTTCTGCGGCAACCGGTACGGCTGTCCAGCCGGCTGTGCGCCTTGGTTCCTTGCCCGAGGTTTCCACCGGTTCGTCCAGTGTAACAATCAGAACATAACGCGGATTATAGGCCGGGAAGACGCTGGCGAAGGTGGCGATTACTTTGTCATCGTAATAGCCGCCGCCGCGTTCTTTTGGTTTGTCAGCGGTGCCGGTTTTACCGCCCACGGCGTAACCTTCGACCTCACCAAAGCTGGCTGTGCCTCGGGTGACCACGGCGCGTAGCATCGAGCGCAATTCCTGCGAGGTTTCACGGGATATTACCCGTGGGCCAAGGGGTACTGAATCTTGTGCAATCAAGGTCGGTGTAACCAGCGTACCACCGTTGACGAGTGTCGCGTATGCCGCTGCCAGATGAACCGGGCTAACGGCAATTCCCTGACCGTAAGCGGCGGTAATAGTTGTGATTTCAGACCAGTTCTTTTGGATAATTGGCCGCGAATGCGACGCTTCCACCAGTTCAAGCGCTGTTGGCTCAAAAAGGCCGAGGCTGCGGAAAAACAACTGCTGTTTTTCGGCGCCGATTGCCATTGCCATGCGCGCTGTTCCGATGTTGGAGCTTTTGACAATCGTATCGGTAACCGAAAGGCTGTTCCCATAGTTTCGGAAATCCCGGATTCTGAAACGTCCCCATTTCAACGGGCCTTTGATATCCAGCATTGTATCAGGGCTGAACATTTTGGTTTCCAATGCCTGTGCGGCAGTAAATATTTTAAACACTGAACCAAGCTCATACACCCCCTGAACGGCACGATTGAATAGGGGGCTATCCGCGGGGCTACCTTTGGTAGGTGGGGCTGGGCGGGTGTTTGGATCAAAATCCGGCAGGGAAACCAGGCTGATGATCTCGCCGGTTTCAACGTCCAGCAGAACCGATGCGGCACCGCGCGCATTCATCAGCTTCATGCCGCCGTAAAGTACACGCTCAGCCGCGGTTTGGATGGTCATATCTATTGACAAGCGCAGTGGTTCATCGCCGGTGGCCGGGTCACGCAGGTAGCTGTCAAAGGTCTTTTCTACGCCAGCCACGCCGATTACTTCGGCTGAATGCACCCCTTCGCGGCCAAAAGATGACCCGCCCAACACATGGGCTGCCAACCGGCCATTGGGGTACAGCCGCATTTCGCGAGGGCCAAACAACAAGCCGGGATCACCAATGTCATGCACCAACTGTTGCTGCTCGGGGCTGATTTTTTTCTTTATCCACAGGAACTTACGATCACTGTTGAATGTTTCTAACAGCTCCGTTTCTTCCAGGTCAGGGAATATCCGCGCCAGTTCACGCGCCGCGCCGGCCTTGTCGATCATAATCGGCGGTTGGGCATATAGGGAATTGGTCACAAGGTTGGTCGCAAGTATGCGCCCGTTGCGATCCACAATATCGCCGCGCTGTGCGATAATCGAGGTGCCACTGGCATTGGAGCGGGGTTCAATTGGCTCAGCCGAGGCCAAAACACCCATGCGAATACCAACCGTTACGAAGGCGAACACAAAGAACGCGCCCAGCACCAGCAGCCGGCCTTCGGCGCGCTGACGCGATGAATCGCGCAGTTTTTCATGGCGCATACGGA
>CAZRHV010000131.1:0-4857 GCA_964599985.1 uncultured Marinosulfonomonas sp.
GGGCCGAAGAAGACGGAGACACCGCTATGAAGCGTACATTTCAACCCTCGAACCTAGTCCGTAAGCGGCGCCATGGTTTTCGTTCGCGTATGGCAACTAAAGCCGGACGCAATATCCTGAACGCGCGTCGCGCAAAGGGTCGTAAAAAACTTAGCGCCTAAACGCTCGCCGAAAGGCAATAGGAAATGAAACCGCCGGGGGCATCTGTAGCAGGCAATTCAGCCAGTGCAGCAGCGCCACCGGCGGTTTCCGTTTGTCTGGAGGTTTTACGCAAACGCGCAGATTTTCTGAAAGCGGCCAAAGCAGGTCATCAGCCAACTCGTGGTTTTGTTGTTCAGGCACGGAAACGTAACAGCGATGAAGCACCGGATGCCATCCGTATTGGCTACACCTGCTCTAAAAAGGTCGGCAACGCCGTTGCTCGTAATCGCGCTAAACGAAGGTTACGTGAAGTTGCGCGTCAGGTTTTACCAACACAGGGTCGCGCGGGTTGGGATTATGTATTGATAGGCCGCGCCAGTATCACTGCGATCCATCCATTCGATGACATGTGCGTAGACTTGCAAAAGGCGCTGGCGAAACTACATCAGGGCTGACCATGACCCCATTTGCACATATTGTCGCCCTACCCGTGCGCGCCTATCGTTTGCTGTTTTCCCCTTGGGTTGGAAACAGCTGCCGGTACCAGCCGACTTGCTCGGCCTATGCTTTGGAAGCGCTAGAAAAACACGGCGCGATTAAAGGCAGCTGGCTGGCGGCACGGCGTGTTGGCCGCTGTCATCCCATGGGCAGCGACGGTTATGACCCTGTGCCAGAGCGTTGCGAAGAAAACGACAAATAATCCCGTCCGATAAACGCGATTATTTGAGGCAAATGCAGAGTAGTTTCCTTTACTCTATTAACGTCACAAATATCTGAGCCGCACTATCTTTGATGAACTTCCGCGGAAGCGCCGCACGTAAATCAAAGGCGATATACATGTCGATCAGAATATTATCTAGAATTCGGGAACATCAAAAGCATCTGCGCAGCGCCCTTACCGGTCCACAAATAATCGCATTCCTGCCTTTGCTTACTCTTGGCGGATACTGGTTTGGTGGCGAAGGTATATTGCTGTTTTTTGCCCTGTCTTTTCCAGCCGCATTTGCTGTTGCCGGGTTGTTTTCGGGAACCGGCCCGGCGTGGTCAGCGGCCAGAGATCGCGACACCGAGCTCCACCTTCGTGGAGCCGCAGAAAAAGCAATTAGTGAAATACTTGCCACCGAAAATAGCACCGGCAAGACAACGGCCGCCGTCGTAATTGCACTGGACGAATTTAGCACAATTGAGCGCCAATATGGGACAAAAGCGACGGCAATGATTTTGAAGCAATCGGCTGAAAGACTGACAAATACCTTAAGGGAAATTGACAAAGTTGTTCGCTTGGATGGGTCCTGCTTCGGTGTTGCATTGGGGCCGGTGCGACGGGCTGACCTTGAAACACTTATTCAACTATCAGCCCGCCTGCAGGCTGCCATAGCGGAGCCGTTTTCAATTGATGCAACCCGCGTGTTTGTTACCGCTTCTGTTGGCTTTTGCCTGTCAGGACGCGCACCAATATTGTCAGGTGCTTCTATGTTGGAATCTGCTGAACGCGCGCTGGAAACGGCCCAGATAAATGGAAACGGGTCAATTCGTTCATATTCTCCAGATTCAATTCGGCAATCCAAAGATAAATCGATGATTCATAGAGAGATTCAGGGCGCACTTGATAACGGACAGATAACACCTTGGTTCCAACCACAGGTTTCGACAAAAACTGGCAAAATCACCGGTTTTGAGGCATTGGCCAGATGGGAGCATCCCGATCGGGGAATTATTCTACCGGGTGCATTTTTACCCGCTATCGAAGAGATGGGCCTGCAGGAACGTCTTTGTGAAGTAATCCTTTCCGGCAGCCTTTCTGCGCTTAGAAACTGGGATAAATCAGATTACGGGGTCCCAGCCGTCGCTGTAAATTTCTCAAGTGAAGAGCTCTCAAACCCTAAGCTTTACGAAAAAATCAGTTGGGAATTGGACCGCTACGAACTAACGCCTGAGCGGCTTTGTGTCGAAATTCTTGAAAATGTTGTGGCTGATTCTCAGGACGACGTGATTGTGCGCTCCATCCAGAAACTGGCGGAAATTGGGTGTAGAATAGACTTGGACGATTTCGGAACTGGCCATGCCTCAATTGCGAGTATTCGTCGTTTTTCAGTGCATAGGATCAAAATCGACCGCTCATTTATCACTCGAATAGATCGAGATTCTGAACAGAAAAGCATGGTTGCGGCAATACTGACTATGGCAGAGCGGCTGGAAATCGAAACGCTGGCAGAAGGCGTCGAGACAATAAATGAGCATGCCATGCTTACCGAACTTGGTTGCGACCATGTTCAGGGTTTTAGCATCGCCAAGCCGATGCCCATTGCTGAAACAGCAGATTGGATGACTAGGCACAATTCCAAATTAGCCAGCGCTTCAAAGCTCAAACAAAAGGCCGGATAAACAGACCGAACGCAGCGTTTGAACCCCAATGCCTGTTGACATTCCCCGCCCTGCAATGTTGAACACCCTGACCCTAAAACGGACAGGTGGTAGGCCTAAATGGACGATCAAAATAAGAACCTAATTCTGGCTACCGTGCTAAGTTTCCTGGTTATTCTGGTCTGGTTTGTTCTGTTCCCACCTGAGCAGCAAGTAGTTGATCCAAACGCAAACGGCACAGCCATACAAACAACCCCTGCTGCTACACTTCAACCAAATCAAGCGCCGACCACTCCTATCAATTCAGCGCCTGTTGCAGAAACTCCTGTGGCGTCGGCTCCGCGTGTACAAATTGAAACTGCGCGCTTGTCTGGAAGTATTTCACTGGCAGGTGGGCGGATCGACGATTTGTCTTTGAAAGGCTACCAAGATACCCTTGAGCCGGGCAGTGACAACGTCACCTTGCTAAAACCGGTTGGAGAAAAAGAAGCATATTATACCCTATTTGGCTGGGCCCCGGGTGGTGATCTGGCCTATACCGACGTCCCGGACGCGAACACCATATGGCAAATCGCTGGCGGACAGGTGCTAACCGCCACGACACCGGTATTTCTGACTTGGGACAATGGTGCTGGACTGATGTTCAAGCGCACAATCTCAATTGACGAAAACTATCTTTTCACTGTGCTTCAGGAAATCCAAAACTCTTCGGCGGCCACCGTCAGAATGGCACCCTTTGCTGAGATCGTCCGCGAAGGCGAGCCAAGTGATCAAAAAGGGTTCTTCATAATTCATGAGGGCGCCATCAGAAATAATGGCGAAGAACGAGAAGAGTTTAATTACAAGAAAATCCGCGGCTTTGATCCTGCCAGTGGTTGGAGCGCAAACGCCAACGTGTTTGATGTGCAAAGCAATGGCTGGACCGGGTTTACCGACCATTATTGGATGACAACGCTTATCCCGGCGCCGGATGTTCCTTTTACATCTGTCCTGCTCTATGGGGCAGCTGACGATGTTTATAAATCTATTACAAGATATCAGCCCCTGGATATCCAGCCTGGTCAGTCAGTTTCGTTTTCAACGCAACTATTTGCCGGGGCGAAGGAATGGGAAACCATCCGAAATTATGAAAATGAAAGCGGTATCCCGGATTTTCTGAATTCTATCGACTGGGGTTGGTTCTTTTTCCTGACCAAGCCAATTTTTGCTGTCTTGCATTGGTTAAGTGGTATTATTGGAAATATGGGCTGGTCGATCATAGCCTTAACACTGATCATCAAGGCTATCCTGTTCCCGCTGGCGTATAAATCTTACGTCTCAATGGCGCGGATGAAAGAGCTGCAGCCTGAGATGGAGAAGCTCAAGGAAAAGGCGGGCGAAGATAAGCAGAAACTGCAAAAAGAAATGATGCAGTTATACAAGGATAAAAAGGTGAATCCGGCTGCTGGTTGTTTGCCGATCTTGATGCAGATTCCGATATTTTTCTCGCTGTATAAGGTGATCTTTGTCACCCTGGAATTGCGCCACGCCCCTTGGATCGGCTGGATCAAAGATCTCTCGGCGCCGGACCCATCCTCAATTCTGAACCTGTTTGGCCTATTGCCATATAACACGCCGGATCCAAGTTCATTCCTGTTCATCCTGTCACTTGGGGTAATGCCAATCATTTTGGGTATCTCGATGTGGTTGCAGCAAAAGCTGAACCCAACACCAACCGATGCAACTCAGGCGATGATATTCGCGTGGATGCCTTGGGTATTCATGTTCATGCTGGGACGGTTTGCCAGTGGCTTGGTGCTGTACTGGATTGCCAACAACACAATTACGTTTATCCAGCAATACGTGATTATGCGCAGTCATGGTGCCAAGCCGGATGTGTTCGGCAATATTTTAAAGGGCTTTAAGCGTAAAAAAAGCGAGCCCAAATGACCGGCCGTGTCGCCGAGATATGGCGGCACCCGATCAAAGCTCATGGCCGGGAACCGTTGCAACAGGTCGATCTGACAGAGGGGCGTACTTTGCCCTGGGATCGGGTCTGGGCTGTAACCCATGAACAAACCAAGGCGGACGGGTCCGAATGGGCGCATTGCGCAAACTTTACCAGAGGCGCGAAGGTTGCAGCCTTGCAGGCTATCAACGCGCAACTGGATGAGGCGAACAGGGAAATCACGCTTTCCCATCCTGAACGCGCTAATCTGACTTTTCGTCCGGACGGAGATGTGTCTGATTTTTTGGAGTGGGTTCAGCCGCTGATGCCTGCTGATCGTGCGGCTTCGGTTGGGATTGTGTCTGCACCAGATCGTGGCATGACGGATTCAGATTTTCCTTCGATCAGCCTGCTTAACCTTGCGT
>CAZRHV010000132.1:0-4821 GCA_964599985.1 uncultured Marinosulfonomonas sp.
GAAACCGATCTTTACCCCCCTGTGAAGGCTTTCCTTGAAGGGCAGGGATATGAGGTTAAGGCCGAGATAGGTGCAGTGGATGTGATGGCGGTGCGCGGCGGCGATAATCCGGTGATCGTCGAGCTAAAGGTCGGGTTTTCGCTGTCGCTGTTCCATCAGGCGGTGGATCGCAAGGGCGTGACGGACGACGTTTATATCTGTGTACCGCGCAGTACGGGGGCGGTGTTTGCCAAGGCGCTGAAGGACAATACCCGTCTGTGTCGCCGGCTTGGGATCGGGTTGATGAGTGTCAGGTTGCGGGATGGGTTTGTTGAGGCGCATTGTGATCCGGCACCTTACCGGCCGGTAAAATCAGCCAAGCGCAAGGGTCGTCTGTTGCGGGAATTTCAGCGTCGTGTGGGCGATCCGAATTCAGGCGGCCAGACCCGTGTTGGGTTGGTAACGGCTTATCGGCAAGACGCAATATTGTGCGCAGAGTATCTGATGGAAAACGGGGCCAGCAAGGGGTCGGTTGTGGCGGATGCGACAGGTGTGAAAGTGGCCACAAGGATCATGGCCAGTGACCATTATGGCTGGTTTGAGCGGGTGTCGGTTGGTGTTTATCAGGTGACACCGAAGGGGTGCGAAGGGTTGCTGGCGTATCGGCCAATAAACTAGTGTACCACCGGGGTCAGGGTATAGCCGTTATTTTCCAATAGCTTAAGGATGCCCTGTTCCCCCGGCAGATGCGCCGCTCCTACTGCGATGACATAGGAGCCGTCGCTGATTGCCGGGAGCAGTTTTTCCATCCATTTCAAGTTGCGGTTTATCAACAGTTCGACTTCCATCTCTTCAAATTCGGATTTCAGGCGTTCACCCGCTTCGCCTGCGTTTTGAATGGCCAGATGTTTGCCAAGTTCCCATGCAAGGGCGTTGCGTTCGCTGACAAATGTTTCAAGCGTCGTGACGAACATCGGCGTTGAATCCTGCAACATTGGCAGAGCGAGGCGCAGGTCTTCCAGTTGTTCTTCCATGGTGCCGCCGGCCAGCAGTTCCATCAGGTCATCAAGGTTATCCAGCGCGAACATCGGGGTATCAGCTGCCAGCGCCGAGCGGCGTAATTGGTAGTCAACGCCGTTTTGTTCGACCACATCAGCCATGGCGCAGGGTGGCACGCCCAGGGTCAGCGCGATTTGCCAGGGTTTCATTTTAGCCGTCAAAAACCCGGGAACGCCGCGGGCTTTCATTTCGGACGACAATAAATCCCATTCGTCTTTGTTCAGCAATTGCGGCAGTGTGGGACCATCAACGATGAACCCGATTTCCGGATCACTCAGCATCATTTGCTTCATCCGGTCTTCTTCGGCGGCTAGAATTTCGAAAAACACGCCGTCAGCATTTTCCACCAGAGGGGTTGCGTGCGCCACCAGGTTGTTCATTCCGGGGGTGTAGATGTGGATCGTCCCGATCACGTGCAGCGCGCTGTTGCCTTTTTTCGCCAGCCAAAGGTTGCCCTCGGGGTAGGGGGTATTAGCGGCCAAAGCCTCAACCAGTTCACGATCCTCTTTAGGCATGGTGTTGAGGATATTTTCGCCAATGCATTCCGCGCTTGCGGTGGATGCGAAGGAAATCAGCAATGCTGAAAGTAGGAAACGGACCAATTTAACCACCTGAAAAAGTTGTTCGGAACTCTATGCAGGTATTTGTAGGCGAATTCGTGGCAAGGGTTGGATTAAATTTGCTGATAGGGGCGGTTGACTAACACGTTCAACATCCCTAAATCCGTTTCGTTGTCACTCAACTGACTTGAGTGCTAACAGCAAATGTAACCCTGAACGAGGAGCGCTCACAAATGGCATTCACACCATTGCATGACCGTGTCGTGGTTCGCCGCACTGAAGGCGACGAAAAAACTGCTGGCGGGCTGATTATTCCCGATAGCGCAAAAGAAAAGCCTGCCGAGGGCGAAATTATCTCTGTTGGTGCTGGTGCACGTGACGAAGATGGCAAGCGCGTCTCGATGGACGTCAAAGCCGGGGATAAGATCCTGTTCGGCAAATGGTCTGGCACTGAAATCACCCTTGACGGTGAAGAGCTGCTGATCATGAAAGAAAGCGACATTATGGGCATTATTGCCTAGGTCACTTTTGCTAATTTTAATTCAGACGACAAGGAGCAAGCATAATGGCTGCTAAAGACGTCCAATTCGGTACAAGCGCACGCAATCGTATGTTGAACGGCGTGAACATTCTGGCCGACGCTGTAAAAGTCACTTTGGGCCCTAAGGGTCGCAATGTGGTACTTGATAAATCTTTTGGCGCACCGCGTATCACCAAAGATGGTGTAACAGTTGCCAAGGAAATCGAACTGGAAGACAAGTTCGAAAACATGGGTGCGCAGATGGTGAAAGAAGTCGCCAACCGCACCAATGACGAAGCCGGCGACGGCACAACCACTGCAACGATCCTGGCTCAGGCTATCGTAAAAGAAGGCATGAAGTCTGTTGCGGCGGGTATGAACCCAATGGACCTGAAGCGTGGTATTGATCTTGCCACACTGAAAGTTGTTGAGACCATCAAAAAAGCCTCGCGCGAAGTCAAAGACAGCGCCGAAGTTGCGCAGGTTGGCACAATCTCGGCCAATGGCGAAAGCGATATTGGTGAGCAGATTGCCGACGCAATGCAGAAAGTTGGCAACGAAGGTGTGATCACTGTTGAGGAAAACAAAGGTCTGGTCACTGAAACCGAAGTTGTCGAAGGCATGCAGTTTGACCGTGGTTACCTGTCACCATACTTTGTGACCAACCCGGACAAGATGCTGGCCGAAATGGAAGATTGCCTGGTTTTGCTGCACGAAAAGAAACTGTCCAGCTTGCAGCCAATGGTGCCGCTGCTGGAAACTGTTATCCAGTCTGGTAAGCCTTTGCTGATCATTGCGGAAGACGTTGAGGGTGAAGCCCTGGCGACTTTGGTTGTGAACAAGCTGCGTGGCGGCTTAAAAATCGCGGCAGTCAAGGCCCCTGGTTTTGGCGATCGCCGCAAGGCAATGTTGCAGGATCTGGGAATTCTGACCGGTGGTCAGGTGATCAGCGAAGATCTGGGTATGAAGCTGGAAAATGTCACAATGGACATGCTGGGGACTGCCAAGAAAATCACCATCACCAAAGATGAAACAACTGTCATCGACGGCAATGGCGAAAAGGCTGAGATCGAAGCACGGGTTACACAAATCCGTCAGCAGATCGAAGAAACCACATCCGATTACGACCGCGAAAAACTGCAGGAACGTGTGGCCAAGCTGGCTGGCGGTGTTGCTGTTATCCGCGTTGGCGGCATGACCGAGATCGAAGTCAAGGAACGCAAAGACCGTGTTGATGACGCCCTGAACGCGACCCGTGCGGCCGTGCAAGAAGGTGTTGTAGTTGGCGGCGGTGTTGCCCTGATGCAGGGTGCCAAGGCACTGGCCAAGGTTAAGGGTGAAAACGCTGACCAGGACGCAGGCGTTGGTATTGTTCGTCGTGCGCTGGAAGCGCCGCTGCGTCAGATCGCTGAAAATGCGGGTGTTGACGGTGCGGTTGTTGCTGGCAAGGTTCGCGAAAGCGATGATCCGGCCTTCGGTTTCAATGCTCAGACCGAGGAATATGGCGACCTGTTCAAAGCCGGTGTCATTGATCCGGCCAAGGTTGTTCGTACAGCGCTGGAAGATGCGGCTTCAATCGCTGGTCTGTTGATCACAACCGAAGCAATGATTGCCGACAAGCCTGCCAAAGAAGGCGCTGGCGCTGGTGGCGGCATGCCCGACATGGGTGGCATGGGCGGCATGGGCGGCATGATGTAAGCCACGCCTGGCACCTAAGAAACTAATTGGGGCTCGCTTTGGCGGGCCCTTTTTACATTCGAGTGAATGTCCGTTCTGAGACCAAGTGGTCCTTGCCATTGGCTATCAGCTCTGCGAGATTTCGCGAGCTTAGCGTATGGCCTTGTGAGCGGTGAGGTAGGGACGGTGGTGAAACAAGAAGATGTATCACTGGTTGCAAAGCAACTTGCCCGGTTTGAGCCGGGGTTTCTTCCCAAGGCTGTTTTTGAGGCCGTTGCCCGGCTTGTTGTCACACCAACCTTTGTGCTTATTCCACTTTTCAAACGCGGTAACAAAACACGCGTATACCTCACCCGACGCGATGCCAATGATAGTCATTATGCGGGCCTGCTACACCCGCCGGGAAAGATCATGCTGGCGTCGGACAAGAGTCTGGACGCAATATTCAAAAGGCTGATAACATCTGAATTAACCGAAATAGAGGGTATTTCTACGCCCAGATTTGTGGAGTCTTTCTATGATCAGATTGCGCGCGGTCGGGAGATTTCCATGGTGCATTTTTCGACTATACGTGATCCTGGCGACGGGGTTGCAAGCTTTGATTGTGCAGCACTCCCGGATGACATAATTTTGACCGACATCCAGCGCATTCAATGTGCCGTTCAGGCGTTTGAGCAAGATTATAAGTCTTAGTTTTGGGCCGAAGTGGCTGACCGTATTGTCCCGTACACCAGAGATCGGCGTATCACCATAAAAACAACCGGTATCACTTGCCAAAAGGGGCGCCTATTTTGCCCCTGACCAGGTTGTGAGCACCGGGGCCGTTGGACAGTGCCCGCTTTGGTACTAGGCTCTGACCATGCGTTTGATCTTGCTAACAGTTTTAGCCTTGTTCGCCTTCGCGGCAGATTCTGTTCTGAACCGGATGGCGCTGGTCGGGGATGGCACGGGCCCGGCGGCGTTTGCGCTGATCCGGCTGGCCAGCGGCGCAGTATTTCTGTTTATTTTGGCAAGTTTGCAGGGCGG
>CAZRHV010000133.1:0-4756 GCA_964599985.1 uncultured Marinosulfonomonas sp.
GGGCCGCGCAAGGTGAGGCGGTCGGTGGTGATGGTGGGGATGTTGAGCGTCGGGGTCATGCTGCTGCCTTGGTTTTTTGCCGGGGCAGGGCGAATACATCGCGGGCCACGCCGTCGGGGAACGTAACACGCCGGTCAATTTTTCCGCCAAGCCTTTGTGCCAAATGGCGGGCGGGCAGGTTTTCGTCGCGCATGTGGGTTTCAACCTGGGGCCACCCCAGAACCGCATAGCCAAATTCGATCACCGCGCGGCTGGCCTCGGTTGCGTAGCCGTGGCGACGATGCTCTGGCATCAGCCACCATGTAAGTTCATGGCTGGGCCAGTCATCCGGATGCACCAGCCCGGCGCCGCCAATGACTTGATTATCGGCCAGAGTGATAAGCCACATGCCGAAACCCTTCTGCCAATGCTCGATGTCGCCTTGCAGCACATCTTTGATTTCATCCGCAGATTTGCCGCCGCGATATTTGCCGACCACCAATTCAGACACATCGTTGAAGGCGGAATAGGCATCCAAATCGCCGACGGTCGGCGCCCGCAAAGTCAAACGCTCGGTGGTGATCGTGGGAATGTCGAGGCTCATTGCAAAGCCTCGGGTGCTGGGTGGCGGTAGACATAGGTATGGGGTTCAAGTTGTACAGCAGCGTCGTCGCGGGTGCATCCCATTCGTTCGGCCAGCTTAATTGAGCGGGCGTTTTTATGGTCGATATAGCTGACCAGTGTGTTCCAGCCCAAGGTTTCATAGGCGTAGTTGCGGGCGGCGATGGCGGCCTCATAGGCGTAGCCGCGCCCCTCGTGTTTCGATGTAACCATCCAGCCAAGTTCGCGTTCCGGGTAAACCGGAGGTTTGGCAAGGCCGACGAAGCCTACAATGTCATGGGACGCATTTTCAGCGACTGTCCAATAGCCAAAGCCCAGAATCTGCCAGCCAACGATGTCCGCCGCAAAACCACGCCATGCGGCGTCATGGTCCAGCGGGCCGTCCATATAGATGGAACGGTCAGAGGCGAAGATTTTGGCGTAGGGCACAAAATCAGCCTTAGTCGGGGCGCGCAAAGTCAGCCGCTTGGTGGTTAAGGTTGGGATAGAGAAGTCCATTGGGCTACTTTTTCTTCCCAAAACCAGAAAGCCCGGGGGGCAGGGAACCTCCACCAAGCCCCGGTAATCCGCCGGGCATTTTGTTGCCGAGCGCTTTGGCGGCCGCTTCCATTTGCGCCGGGTCCATGTCGCCCATACCACCGGGCATTCCGCCCTTGCCCATCATGCCTTTCATCGCTTGTTTCAGCATGCCGCCTTTGCCCATTTTGCCCATTTTCTTCATCATGTCAGACATTTGGCGGTGCATCTTCATCAACTGGTTCAACTCACGAACCTCAAGTCCGGCACCTTTGGCGATCCGTTTTTTTCGCGATGCCTGCAAAAGCTGTGGGTTGGCGCGTTCGCGTTTGGTCATCGACTGGATCAGCGCGACCTGACGTTTGATGATGCTGTCGTCAAAGCCGGATTTTTCGATCTGCGCGGCCATTTTCTTCATGCCGGGCATCATGCCCATGATGCTTTCCATGCCGCCCATCTTTTGCATCTGTTCAAGCTGCTGGCGCAGGTCGTTCATGTTGAACTGACCTTTTTGGAAGCGTTTCATCATCCGCTCGGCCTGCGCGGCCTCTACGGTTTCCTGAGCTTTTTCAACGAGGCTGACGATATCGCCCATGCCAAGGATGCGGCCGGCAACCCGTTCGGGGTGGAATTCATCCAGATCGTCGAGCTTTTCACCAAGACCGACGAATTTGATTGGCTGGCCGGTGACCGCGCGCATCGAAAGCGCGGCACCGCCGCGACCGTCACCGTCCATCCGGGTCAGGACCACGCCGGTGATGCCGACTTTGGCGTCAAAATCGGCCGCCACGTTCACCGCGTCCTGACCGGTCAGGCCATCGACCACCAGCAGGGTTTCGCGGGGTTTGGCGACGTCGCGCACCGCTTGCACTTCGTCCATGAGGACTTCGTCAATGTGCAGCCGGCCTGCGGTGTCGAGCATGTAGACGTCATAGCCGCCGAGCAGGGCCTGTTGTTTGGCGCGTTTTGCGATTTTTACCGCGTTTTCGCCTTTGACGATCGGCAGAGTGTCGACGCCGATCTGGGTGCCGAGGATCGCGAGCTGTTCCATCGCCGCAGGGCGGTTGGTATCGAGTGAGGCCATTAGAACCCGTTTGCCGGATTTTTCCTTTAGGCGTTTGGCGAGCTTTGCGGTGGTGGTGGTTTTACCGCCGCCCTGCAGGCCAACCATCAGGATCGGCGCGGGCGGATTGTCGATCTTAAGTTCGCCGGGGTCTTTGTTGTCACCTGCGAGGACGTGGATCAGTTCATCGTGGACGATTTTAACGACCTGCTGGCCCGGGGTGACGGATTTGGTGACGTTCTGGCCGGTGGCCTTTTCCTGAATGGCTTTGATGAAATCGCGCGCCACGGGCAGGGATACGTCGGCTTCCAGCAGGGCGACGCGGACTTCGCGCAGCGCGGTTTTGATGTCGTCTTCGGAAAGCGCGCCCTGTTTGGTCAGGCGATCAAAGACGCCGCCAAGGCGGTCTGAAAGGTTCTCGAACATCGTGCGGCCCCTTCGCCGGTTATTTCAGGTGCCCCCAACATAGGTGGGAGCGGTTCAAACGACAAACGCACCAGTGGGCGCAACGCGCTGACTGGTGGCGATCCCGGGTCAGGCCCGGGACCGGAAGTAATGTGACTTCCGGGTGTTGTTGGCGCTGCTATAGGGAAATGACTGGGCTGTCAATAATTGCCATATAGAGCGCCCCGAGGGGCGCATTTTTATAAGCCCTGCGGGCGATTTGCCTGCGGCGCGAGTATTTTTGAACAGAAGAAGGGCTAAGCCAATCATTGATGGCTTTGGCCGCCGTCACCTGAGTTGGAAGTTTCAACCTCGGCGTGGGTGATTTCTGTCAGGTCATGCCGGATGTTTGACTGGCGGGACATTGAGCGGCGGCGAATTTCGATCCAGCCTTGTGTGCGGCTGAAGACCACCTGTACCTGGCGCACGAAGACGCGGATGAACAGGAAAACTGTGGCTGCTCCGCCCAGAAACACGATGCCCCAGAATTCACCGGCTGTAATCATTGAGCGGCCGAAGCCCGCGAAGACCAGTACGAAGGTAACAAGTACAAGGCCGATCAGCCATGGGCGTTCTTACACGATGAGCTGATCGGCGGTGTCGCGGGTTACATTCATGTGCGCGATTTTATGGTTGCGCCGGGGGAAGCGCAAAGAATGTGGTCAGGTGGGTTTCATCTGGTCGCGGTGGTTGTAGGCGATGAATGCCGAGAGGATGCCCAGTACAATCGCCGGGAGCATGGTGTCGGTGCCGAGGATCATGATATGTGCGAGAGTCGCGCCGATCATGGTGGCCGTCAACAGACCCGCGCCGATGAATTGCCTGCCGGGCAGCCAGAGGAGGATTGCGGCGCCTATTTCGATGCTGCCCGTCACATAGCGGAACCACTGGCCAACACCGATGGCATCAAAGGTGGCGACCATCATGTCAACGCCTGCCAGTTTGGCGAGGCCAGCGGCGACAAAGGCGAGGGTAATGAGCGCTTTCGCGGCCAGAACGGAGTATTTCTTCAGGTTGGATTCCATCGTTGAATTTCCTTTGGGCTGAGTGATATTCATGCTGCCAACTCGAGGTCTTCGATCGCTTTGTGGGCAGCGTTCATGGTAGTTTCGGCGTCGATGGCAAGCTGATCGGCAGCGATAAAAGTGACGTCGCTAATGCCGATGAAGCCCAACAAGTGGCGCAGGTAGCCGGAGGCGAAATCCATGTCAGAGCCGACCGGGGTGCCGCCTGAAGCCACTGCGATGATCGCGCGCTTGCCTTCCAGCAGGCCGACGGGGCCGGTTTCGGTGTATTGGAATGTCTCACCGACGCGGGAAATCAGATCAATCCAGGATTTCAGGGCGGCTGGGACGCCGAAGTTGTAGATCGGTACACCGATCACAATGGTGTCGGCGGCGCGCAGTTCATCGATCAGTTGGTCGGAGAGTTTCAGCTTTTCATTTTGTTCAAGGCTGCGGTCATCGGCAGGTGTGAAGTTGGCCCCGACCCAATCCTGATCCAGCAGCTGCAGGGGGTTGGCCAGGTCGCGTGTGATGACTTTGGCGTCGTTAAACCGGGCGACGATACGATCGCTAAGGCCGCGGGAAACGGAATCGGTTTTGCGGGCGGAGGCGTCAATGCGCAGGATTGTATGGGTCATAGGGTTATTCCTTTGTTTCATGTTCCCTGCTAATTTGAGCATTGCAAAAAATAACACAATGTAGAATGAAGAACAAGTTATGTGCGTATACGCACATACAGTGGGAGTTGGGCTTGGTGGCTGATAACTGGGATGAATTTCGTACGGCGCTGGAAGTAGCGCGGATTGGCACGGTGAGTGGCGCGGCGGATGTGCTGGGGGTTCACCATGCAACGGTGATCCGGCATGTGGACGCGCTGGAGGATCGGCTGGGGGTCAAGCTGTTCCAGCGCCATGCCCGTGGTTATAAACCTACCGAGGCCGGGGAAGACCTGTTGCAGGTGGCCAGCGTGACCGAGGAACAGCTGGGCCAGTTGGTGGGGCGGATCAAGGGGCGTAGCAGTGCCGTGACCGGGGAACTGATATTGACCACACTTAGTGGGTTTTCCGGAATTCTGACGCCGGTGCTGGCCAGGTTTCAGGCGCAAAACCCGGATGTGAAAATAAAATAT
>CAZRHV010000134.1:0-4666 GCA_964599985.1 uncultured Marinosulfonomonas sp.
CCCAAAATGCCAATATACCTGATCCGCCACGGCCAGTCCGAATTTAATGCGGCCCATAAAAGTGGCAACCCGGATCCGATGATATTTGATGCGCGATTGACTCAAAAGGGTATTCAGCAGGCCAAGGACGCGCGTCGGGCGGTTGCAGATCTTGGGATCAGGCATGTTATCGTCACACCTCTGACGCGCGCCTTGCAGACTGCCACCTATATTTTTGGCGAAGCGACGAAGATGCAAGTCATGGCTGAGCCTCGGGAAAAACTGGTTCACAGCTGTGATGTTGGGCGGTCGCCTGCGGAATTACAGGGTGAATTTGCAAATCTGTCTTTTGAGCATCTGGGCGACAACTGGTGGCATCAGGGACCAAAGAACGCCGATGGAATAAGTGTCGAACCCGCTGATGTTTTTCAAAAACGGATCGCCGAATTTGTTTCCTCACTGGCCCGGGTAACCTTTAGGCCGCTGGCTATCGTTGGCCACGGAAATACGTTTCTGGAAATGTCCGGGTATGAGATGGAGAATTGCGAGGTTCACCAGTTTACCCCCTGACGGGTATTCTATTACTGCGATCGACCTTCCAGCGCCGGTGTATCCATAGCCACTGTTCGGGGTGCGCCTGAATGCGGGCCTCGAGGCTGGAATTCATGGCGCGGGTCATGGTTATTGGGTCTGAATGTGGGATTGGCGCTTCAAATTCTATGTCAAAATCCAGCCCGTTTTCACGCCGGATACCATAGAAGGGGATTAGTAGTGCATTGTAACGCAGGGCAAGCTGCGCCGCCGAAATAGCGGTGGCGGCTGGTTTGCCAAGAAACGGCAGGTTTTCCCCCCGCACGACGTTTTGATCGAACAATAACACCAACAGACCACCCTGTTTCAGGTGGCGTACAAAACCCGTTGTTCCCCGGCGTCCCTGTTCAAAAACCGGGCCACCATAGGCGAGCATCGTCTGGGCGTAATGGGCGTTGAAGAATTTGTTGCGGGCCGGGCGATAGAGCCCGCCGACATTATAGCCACGGGCAACCAGGGCGGCGCGCGGGGCTTCATAATTGCCAAAGTGTCCGGTAACCAGAATTACTGGCTGGCCTGTTATTTTGGCTTCTTCCATGGCGCTCAGGCCGGGGCCTTTGGGTTCGTTTAGCGCAACTTGGGCCATGAATTTTTTGGTTGAGTAGTTTTCGATGAACGTGCGACCCATGTTGTCCGCAACACCAGCGATAATTTCCTGCCGGCGTTCAATTGGCATGTCGGGGTAAACATAATCCAAATTTTCGGAACTGCGCTGATTGTAGCCAAAAACCGGTGCCAAAACCTTGCGCATGATCCAGCCCATAGCGGCGACGCGGGCACGATATGGCAGCAGCAGCATCGTACCAATGATTGTGCGCAATGCCAGATTGCTTAACCAGTCGGCGGGGTTGTTCCCGGTGTTATTCTTCTTTGACATAGGGTTTTGGCTGCTCTGGTAGGTGGCGACAATAGCGCCTTTGTTGCAGCAAGTTCATAATGTCCGTGTGGCCAAACCACAAGCGAAGCTCTGGTTTGGTTTTTGTACCTACCGTGCAGTTACTCTGGCAAGGAAACTGTCAATTGCATTGGTGATGTCACGTTTTTACTTCTGATAATCTGGTATTGGTGCGAAAGTTCCCACCCTCTAGCTGGATTTGTTCAAAGACGCAGCCGACAAGGTGTTCGCAGGTAGGGCGGTGATTAGGAAAACGGTAGCAAAAACTTATACTTCGGGGAGGGATATAGTTAAAATTTGCGTTTATTACTTCCCACACTTTGCCCCCGGTAAATTATTTACAGGATGGCCGCGTGTTTCCGTCGATATTTTTGCTACTCTTCATCAACTTCTTCCTCAACGATAAGGCTAATATCACCGCTGTCCACCAACTCGCGGATTGCTATAACCACCGCCGTCATCGCATTTTCAGCGTCTTTTTCTTTCACCGCGCCGCGTTCCTGCATTTCTTCGCGCAGGGTTTCGGCCATGCGTTTGGACATGTTGGACAGGATGAATTCAACAACAACCTCGTTTTCGCCTTTTGCCCCGGCCAATGCTGTGATCAGCTGTTCCGGGTCAACATCGCGGGTGAATTTTGGCACATCAAGCGGGCCGACACGTTCGGGGATGTTCGCAAAGGTGAATATTGCCTTACGCACCCGTTCGGCGAAATCGGCGTCGGTTTGCTCCAAACCTGCGAGTACATCATCGCGTGTCGTGGCGGGGGAGAAATTCAAAATTTCGCCGACCCGTTCAACGGCGTCACCCTCAAACTCCCGTTCAACGGAAACCTCAAGTTGATCAGCGATAGATTGGCCGATTGTATTAACAACAACTGGCGAAATATCGTTGATCAACGACACCGTATAGGTGATCCGGCGCGCCTGTTCGCCGGGGATGCGACCAAGGAGTTCAGCAGCCTTGGCAACTTTTAGTTTAGAAAGGATGACCGCACCGATTTCATTGCTTTCGCGTTCCAGTATTGGCAGCAATTCTTCAATTTCCAGCCCATCGATCATTGCCCATGGATCGGCATGAGCCACCAGCCCGGCCTGCTTGCGAATTTGGCTGGAGGTTTCATTGCTTACGTGGCTTTCCATCAGGGATAACGCGTCTTCCAGCGCGCCGGGGAAGGACAGGCCGGTTGCATCAAACAGCGTCAGGAATTCTTCTACCACCGCTGTGACGGTGGGCTGATCTACATGGTGGAGCTTCGCCATCTGATGGACCAGATTGCTTTGGGAATTGCCCGTCAGGCCCGCAAGCGGCAATTCAGCGCCTTCGGAAATCAACAGGCGCACAATAATTGCTGCCTTTTCCTGACCACTAAGACCGGTGATACGCACAGGTGAGGTTGAGCCGACCTGCGCCGGGGGCATGGATAAAGCCGTGGACACACGTTGCTCCTGCGTTTGCGACGGATTTCAGATTGTCACAAATGGATTAACAGGGGGCTACTTTTGCCGCGCTTATTTAAAAACCCGCGCGAAAATCGTATCGACATGTTTGGTGTGGTAGCCGAGGTCGAATTTGTCCTTAATCTCGGCCTCGCTCATCGCGGCGGTGACCTCTGGGTCGCCCAAAAGTTCGGTCATAAAATCTTTGCCTTCTTCCCAGACCCGCATCGCATTGCGCTGGACCAGACGATAGGAATCTTCGCGTGAAACACCTTTTTGGGTCAACGCCAGAAGCACCCGTTGAGAATGAACTAAGCCTCGGAACTGATTGAGATTGTTCATCATATTGTCAGGGTAAATCACCAGTTTATCGATCATTCCGGTAAGACGGGCCAGGGCAAAGTCTAGCGTGATGGTGGCGTCCGGGCCGATGTTGCGTTCAACCGAGCTGTGGGAAATATCGCGTTCGTGCCAAAGTGCGACGTTCTCCATTGCCGGGACCACCGCCATGCGCACCAGACGTGCCAGACCGGTCAGGTTTTCCGAAAGCACGGGGTTTCGTTTGTGCGGCATGGCGCTGGAGCCTTTTTGACCCTTGGAAAAGAATTCTTCAGCTTCCAGAACTTCGGTGCGCTGCATGTGGCGGACCTCAATCGCGATATTTTCGATTGAACAGGCGACCACACCGAGGGCAGCGAAGAAAGCGGCATGGCGGTCGCGCGGTATTACCTGGGTTGAGATTGGTTCAACTTCGAGCCCTAAGGCCTTGCAAACGTGGGCTTCTACCGCTGGGTCGATATTGGCGAATGTACCAACTGCGCCCGATATTGCGCCGGTGGCAATTTCCTTGCGCGCTGTTTTTAGGCGGTCAAGATTACGGTCCATTTCCGCGTAGAACCGCGCGAATGTCAGACCCATGGTCGTGGGCTCGGCATGGATGGCATGGCTGCGGCCGATGCGGATGGTGTCTTTGTGCTCATAGGCGCGGCGTTTCAGGGCGGCCAGCAGTTGCACCATGTCTTCGATCAATATGTCGGCGGCGCGCACCAGTTGCAGGTTGAAACAGGTGTCCAGAACGTCCGAGCTGGTCATACCCTGATGCACAAAGCGCGCCTGATCATTGCCGATGATTTCCGCCAAATGGGTCAGGAATGCGATGACATCGTGCTTGGTGACGGCTTCGATTTCATCTATCCGCGCCACATCAAATTCAACGTCTTTGGCCTTCCATACAGCCGCCGCATTTTCCGCGGGGATCACGCCCAGATCAGCTAGGGCGTCACAGGCATGGGCCTCTATTTCAAACCAGATGCGGAATTTGGTCTCGGGTGACCAGATTTTCACCATTTCAGGGCGGGAATAGCGGGGGATCATGTCGCGGCCTTTTGATTTAAGTGCTGTTGGCGCGGGTGTAGACTGAGCGTGCGCTGACAACAAGGAGGCGAGGGCAGTGGTGCGGCTATTTGCGTTGATACTGGCGGGTTTTGCTGGTGAGGCCCATGGCCAGGACTGGCAGGCGATGACATGGTCTGGCCCGGGCAGCGTGTGCAATTCATAGACGGATTTGGCAACGTAAGCGTAGGCATGGTTGCAGAGTAGCCGGCGATCAAGGTTTGCAACGTGTGTCATATAGTGATACGTGAATGTAACTGACAAGGATCGGAACTTCAGGAGCGCGCAATGTCATACGAATTTGATGGAAATACAATTGAGACCAATGAAAAAGGCCATTTGAACAATCTGGAAGACTGGAGCGAAGGTC
>CAZRHV010000135.1:0-4593 GCA_964599985.1 uncultured Marinosulfonomonas sp.
GGGACAGAAATGAACGAAGTTCGGGCGATAAATCCGGGGCTGCCAGAGGGCAGTTCAGACGGCGCGCAGCCACACAATATCGAAGCCGAACAACAGCTCCTTGGCGCGATACTGACCAATAACGACATCTATGACCGCGTCGCGCCAATCATCAAACCGCATCATTTTTACGACCCGGTCCATGGCCGCATCTATGAAATCGCCCAGACCCGTATCGCAAAAAATGCCCTTGCCTCACCGGTGACGCTCAAGGCGTTCATGGAAGATGACGAAGGCCTGAAAGAGCTAGGCGGACCGGCTTACCTCGCACGTCTTGCCGGTGCGGCAATCTCTTCCTTTGCGGCGCGCGACTATGCCCAGATGATCTATGATCTGGCGATACGGCGCGAATTAATGTCACTGGGTCAGGACATCGCCGACAAAGCTGGCCGCGTCGATGTGGCGTCAGAACCCAAAGAACAAATCGTCGAAGCCGAACAGGCACTTTATGCATTAGGCGAGCAGGGCCAGACTGACAGCGGATTTCAATCTTTCTTACGCGCCGTTACCGACGCAGTGAATGTCGCCAATGCCGCCTATCAGCGCGACGGTGGCATGTCGGGCGTATCAACCGGCCTGACAGATATGGACAAAAAACTGGGCGGTCTACACCGCTCGGACCTGTTGATTCTGGCTGGTCGCCCATCCATGGGCAAAACCGCGCTTGCCACCAACATCGCGTTCAACATCGCCAAAGCCTACAAAAAGGGCAAACGTCAGGACGGCACTGAAGGCGCAATTGATGGCGGCGTGGTGGGTTTCTACAGCCTTGAGATGTCCGCCGAACAGCTCGCCACACGGATACTTTCGGAAGCCTCGGAAGTGCCCAGTGAACAGATCCGGCGCGGCGACATGACCGAAGCCGAGTTTCGCCGTTTTGTCGAAGCGGCCAAAACACTGGAGGCCTGCCCGCTTTACATTGACGACACCCCGGCCCTGCCGATCAGCCAGCTTGCGGCGCGCGCCCGACGGCTGAAACGCACCCACGGGCTGGACGCTTTGTTCGTGGATTATTTGCAACTGGTGCGTCCGGCGACCGCCAAGGATAGCCGGGTAAACGAAGTCAGCGAAATCACCCAAGGGCTGAAAGCCATCGCCAAGGAACTCGACATCCCGGTGGTGGCCCTGTCGCAGCTATCGCGTCAGGTTGAAAACCGCGATGATAAACGCCCGCAACTGTCAGACCTGCGTGAATCCGGCTCAATTGAGCAGGACGCAGATGTGGTGATGTTCGTGTATCGTGAAGAATATTACAAAGAACGCGAAAAGCCGGGCGACCATGAACTGGACAAAATGGCCGCCTGGCAAGCCGAAATGGAAGCCCTGCACGGCAAGGCAGAAATCGTCATCGGTAAGCAGCGACACGGCCCGATTGGCCATGTAGAACTGTCATTCGAGGGTCAATTCACCCGTTTCGGCAATCTTGTGAAGGCCTGGCAGCAAGGTAATGACCAGGAATTTTAGGCAAACCCACTGTTCGCGCCGCACCGTCCTTTCAGGTGCCACGCTTGCCCTGACTGCTGGATACTGGGGGAAAATGGCCATGGCAGATCAAAGTCGTACAATCTCGGTGCCCCCGGAAGAATCCCCCCATGAACTGACTTTCATGCAATGGCCAATCAGCCAAAAGGTCCACCCCGATCCGGTCTTTTTGCGCATGTTGCAGGACACTATCGCCACCATCGCCAACACGATTGCCCAATTTGAACCGGTCACCATGCTGGCCCACCCCGACCACCACGCCAACGCTCGAAAATTGCTGGGTTCAGGTGTCACCCTTTGGGACATCCCGACCGAAGATCTGTGGTGCCGCGACAGTGGTCCGCTTTTTGCCCAGGACACCAGTGGCAACCTTGTGGTCAGCCATCTGAAATTCAATGGCTGGGGCGGCAAACAGGTACATACCCGCGACGCCGATATCGCCCGTGCCGTGGCCGAACGGCTGGGGGTTCCACTGATCGACAGCGGCCTGATCGGCGAAGCCGGTGGTGTCGAACATGACGGCCACGGGATGCTGATGGCCCATGAAAGCAGCTGGATAAACGCCAATCGCAACCCCGGACAATCACTCCTGCAAATCGAAACCCGCCTGTTGGCCGCCTATGGTGCCGAGCGCATGATCTGGTCCGCGGGACTGAAGGGCCAGGACATCACCGACTACCACATTGACAGTCTGGCCCGGTTTACCGGCCCCGGCCGGGTATTGATAAACCTGCCCGACAGCCCTGACATGACCGACCCCTTTCACAGGGCGGCGCTGGATACCTACGATACGCTAACGGCGGCGGGGCTATCGGTTGACGTGATCCCCGAACCTGCGAACCCACGCATTAAATCACTGGATTTTGTAGCCTCTTACGCCAACTACTATGTCTGTAATGGTGCCGTGATCACCGCCCAGTTTGGTGAACCGAAAACCGACATATTGGCGCAAAAAACGCTCCGAAAGCATTTCCCCGATCGCGAAATCATCGCCTTAAACGTCGATCCACTGGGCGAAGTTGGCGGCGGCATTCATTGCGCGACCCAACAAATGCCTGCGGTCTGAGCGGCGTTTTTTAAGTTGCCACGCACTTGCCCGGAATCGCGCCTGTCCACAATGAAACCAGGCAACACCTTCATCAGCCCCATCTACCAATGGGCCTTTGAAATCCGGCGCCATGATTTCCCTTGACCCCTCGGCACGCGCCTGCAAACACAGGCCCATGAGCAACCCGATCCTGACCATCAACATCGATGCCATCGCCGCCAACTGGCAGGCCCTTGGAACATTGTCTGGTGACACAGTTCAAACCGGGGCTGTCGTCAAGGCCGATGCCTATGGGTTGGGGGTCGGACCGGTTGCCAAGCGGTTGGCAAATGCTGGGGCATCGCGGTTTTTTGTGGCCCTTGCCAGCGAAGGTGCTGAACTGCGTGCGGTTCTTGGGCCTGCTGCGGAAATCAACATATTTTCCGGGCATATGCAGGGCGATACTGATCTTATATCGCGCCACAAATTGACGCCAATATTGAATTCGCCAGAACAGCTGCTGCGTCATCAGGAAATGGGCAAATTGCACCCGTTTGGCATCCAGATTGACACTGGAATGGGGAGGTTGGGGATGCAGCCATTGGATTGGCTTGCCCTGAACCATGAGCAGTTGCGCCCTTCACTTGTCATGTCACATCTTGCGTGCTCGGACGAACCGGATCACCCGATGAACGCGCAACAACTGAGCGTTTTCAAAGAACTCACCGACGGATTGGGCTATCAACGATCGCTTTCTGCCACCGGAGGCATCTTACTGGGTCCAGACTATCATTTCGACCTGACCCGCCCCGGCATCGGGCTATATGGGGGATTGCCATTCGAGGGTGGCCGCCCGGTGGTGGAACTGTCACTGCCCGTGGTGCAAATTCGCGATTTACAGCCCGGCGATACGGTCGGTTATGGCAACACATGGACGGCCCGCAATAAAGCCAAAATTGCTACCATTGCAGCCGGATACGCCGACGGGTTGCTGCGTTCATTAAGCAATAGCGGACAGCTATTTGCCGCCGGAACTGCCTGCCCGATTGTCGGACGGGTTTCGATGGATCTGATAACCGTTGACGTGAGCCATCTGAAACATGCCCCGGATACGCTGGAAATCCTGTGTGAACAGCAAAATATTGACCAACTTGCAACGCTTGGCGGCACCATTGGTTATGAAATCCTGACCTCCCTTGGCCCCCGGTACAAGCGCCGTTACAAGACCGCATGAGCATCCTGTTCCCCCTCGCGGCCATTGGCCGATCTGTGTCGTCTTTTTTGGCGGCAATCGGGCGGGTTTCCCTGTTTGCTTTTCAGGCGATCAGCCACGTATTCCGCCCGCCATTTTACTTTAAAGAGTTCCTGCATTCTATTCTAACCATTGGTTATTTCAGTCTTCCAGTTGTCGGGCTGACAGCGTTTTTCACCGGTGCGGCACTTGCTTTGCAGATTTTCGCAGGCGGGGCTCGGTTTTCTGCTGAAGCAGTGGTGCCACAAATCGTGGCCATCGGTATTGTGCGTGAACTTGGCCCGGTGCTGGTTGGCTTGATGATCGCGGCTCGGGTGACGTCATCCATCGCCGCAGAGATCGCGACGATGAAAGTCACCGAACAGATCGACGCACTTGTGACCTTGTCCACGAATCCGGTCAAATACCTGACCGTTCCAAGGGTTCTTGCGGCGACACTGGTTGTCCCGTTGCTGGTCGGGATCGGGGATATTATCGGCATTTATGGCGGCTATTTGGTGGGTACAGTTCAGCTTGGGTTTAATAAGGCGACCTACCTTAACAACACCGTGAATTTCCTTGAATTCGCTGACATTTCTTCCAGCCTTATCAAGGGCGCGGCCTTTGGATTTATCTCGGCTCTGATGGGGTGTTACTTTGGCATGAATTCGGGGCGCGGCGCGCAGGGCGTTGGCAAGGCTACCAAGTCTTCGGTGGAAGCGGCGGCGGTGCTGATACTGGCTGTAAATTTCCTTCTCACCTCAATATTGTTTTCGGCATGATAGAGCTTCAGAACGTCCATAAATCATTTGGC
>CAZRHV010000136.1:0-4570 GCA_964599985.1 uncultured Marinosulfonomonas sp.
TCGTTCACGCCGTCATGGTTGCGCGGCAGGATGCGCATGACTTCGCGCCCTTTGGTATCGACGCGAATATTACTGCCAAGCGCGTCCATCACATCGATGGTTTCTGTCTTGGACAATTCCCATGGGCGGGCGGTGAAGGCATAGGGTTTGCTAACCAGCGCGCCAACAGGGCAAAGATCAATGATGTTGCCTTGCAGGTTGGAATTCAGCCCGGCCCCGAGATAGCTGGTGATTTCAGCATCTTCACCGCGACCGGTCTGGCCCATCACATTGATACCTGCGACCTCGGACGTGAAACGCACGCAACGGGTGCAGGAAATGCAGCGCGTCATGTGGGTTTCAACAAGTGGGCCAAGATCGAGATCTTCCGAGGCGCGTTTAGTTTCACGGTAGCGCGAAAAATCGACGCCATAGGCCATCGCCTGATCCTGCAAATCACATTCGCCGCCCTGATCACAAATCGGGCAATCCAGCGGGTGGTTGATCAGCAGAAATTCCATCACCCCTTCACGGGCTTTCTTAACCATGGGGGAATTGGTTTTTACCACGGGCGGCTGACCTTCCGGGCCGGGGCGCAGATCGCGGACCTGCATGGCGCAGGAGGCGGCGGGTTTTGGCGGACCACCCACCACTTCCACCAGACACATCCGGCAGTTGCCGGCGATGCTCAGGCGCTCGTGGTAACAGAACCGGGGGACTTCGACCCCTGCAATTTCGCAAGCCTGGATCAGTGTCATTGCGCCATCGACTTCGATTTCTTGCCCGTCGATGATGATTTTTTTCAGGTCTGACATCTATTCACCCGCTATTCTGCTTTTGCGTCGCTTAAACTGCCCGCATCATTTCCACGACCATATTAGCTGGCCGATCAACGAACCCTTGGCAATTTCGGCGCGTCCAAGTGAGCAATATGTCTCTTTCTTGCCTTCCACAACGCCATTTTCAACCATATAGGCCCGCACGAGGCCCCGGATACGCTCTCGTTCGGGTTTTGAGGAAATGAATGCTTTGATCTGCGCTTCGGAATACCCCAGCTTTTTCGCGTATTTCTCGAGTTCTTTTACCTTACGCAGAGCTACAAATATCCGTGCTGAAATTGTCGGACATTTGTTGCGTATGCTGTCTCCTACCCCGGCAGACATCAGCGAAAGGGTAATATGTTGGTCATCCGCTAATGCAGGCAGCGCGCGTAAAGGGCTGCTGAAGCTGAATAATATCAGGCTCAGGCTTATCCCCAACACAATAAAATTTGGTCTTAGAAAATGGTAAACTGTTGTACTCTTCATCTGCGTATCTCCACTGGTTGCGTGATGACACACGACCAGCCAAAATCAAAGGCCCCTGACGTTGGCCCTTTTACGCCCAGCATTTCAAGGCAAACTGTCGCCTCAGATAGTAGTATGGGCCGGATCATTTTTGTCGGGCCTTCTTGTTATTCAAAGCTAGTATCATATTGCCACAGTATAAGCCCATGAACAGTTTTGTGAACGCCCCTTTGGCGCATGGATGCCTATCGAATACGCATCAAACCCTTAAGCACGTCGTTATCTATGGCCTCGGCGCGGATTGCGGCACAAAGTGCATCCGACCCTTCGGGCGCAACGCCGTGTTTTTCGCGCAGGGAAACTTCGCGGGCGGCAATCTGTTCCAGCGCGAATTCACCCTGAAAATGCTCGGCCGCATCGTTCGAGGATACGCCATCCACCGCTAACCTGACATACAGGTCCACTATATGATCCTGCACTTTTTTCGGGCGGGCACTAATCTTGTCACAGGCGGTGTCGGCGGTTGTGGCCATGGTTACTTCGGCGACCACGTCATAGGCGTAGGCAGGCAATTCATCGACCTGAGCAACCGCAAGGGTCGGCAGAGTAAGTGCTATGAATGTCGGAATGTATTTCACTGTATAACTTTCTCCATCATCGATCCGATTAGGGATTGTTTGTCAATTTCACCAAGCGCCTCGGTACAGAAACTGGCCTCGGGGTTGTCGGTTGATTGGCTTCTTTCCAGCATTTCAAAAATTATCGCGTCGGTTTCAGACTGTGACGGTAGTTGCATATGCTTAACCGGGTTGCTGGCGGGAAAGCCGTCTGTTGCCAACTGCGCCTGTACACCCTGATAGATATAGCCAATCGCGGTATGGTTCACTGCGACCTGCGGGCAATTTGCGGCGTATTGATCTGCCAGAGACATCGATATGACCGCGTCCAGATAGTATTGCGGTGCAGGCGGCAGTTCGGTTTGGGCGCTTACGGGCAGTGAGCTGAAAATCATCGCGCCAACCGAAAACCTGCACCGCATCATCCTACCCTGTTCGGCCAAAAAACTTTTGCCTCGTGTCTTCATGCAGCATTGTACCGGGCTTGGTGTCATAGCTAAAGACCGCAATGACGCGGGTGGCGGATCCTTGCACAGTTGTCACCTGATGGATGGTATTCTTACCCTGAAAAACCACCAGATCACCGGCCTGCTGATGCAAAGACTGAACGCGGCTTGTGTCGCCAGTATGCAGTGCTGCAACTGCGGCGTAACCTTCATCATCTACACTGCGCAAGTTTGGAATAAATTCAAATCCGCCGCCCTTCTCTGCCTGACGCAACAGCAGAGTGACCACAAAGTTAGCGTTGTCAAAATGCCAGCCGGTTTGCGCGCCGGGCGGGTAATTCAATACGTTCAGACCGGCGAGCGGATCGGCGTAGGGAAACAACCCGTCAAGATCAAGAATTTCGCAGAGCATTTTTTGGAATTCACTAGATGCGTACAGGTCTCGTAATCCGCCAGCTGGAACAAGATCATGGGCTAAGGTAGCCGAAGACGTTGTGACCTTGGCGTTGCGCGGATGATCGGGCGGGAAATTATCATCGTCCGACAGCAGATACACATTATGGGTTTTCAGTTTTGAGAATGCCTGATCGAGGCTTGGTTCCACCTCTGCCAGCATGGTGTTTATGGCGTCAGGTGAGAAAAAATCGGGGATAACAGCCGTGCCGGTATTCTGGATATCAGCGCGCGCTTTGGCTACATATTCCGGTCCGTTTTTCATGTCAGCGCCTCCTTCGTTCGCGAAATGGGGAAATACCATCCTTGGCTTTGCGCAGGAATGCGAATGTCACCACGCAACCGACGAATATCAGACCTGCAATTGCCAGATAGATCCACTGCGACGCCAGCCCTGCGTCTATGGCCATATAGGCATACCACGCAGGCAAAAACGAGACCGCCGCGGCCAATATTGCAGCAACGAGGCTTAGAAAGCTGTCCCATATATGGCGCAGGAAGGTCATCGATTAACGTGAATGGGCTGGCCAGGTCACGAATGCAAGAACAATGACCGGTAGTATTCCCAGCAATTGCCCCAACAATGACGAGACCATGAACATTGGAATTTGGAAATCAAATTCGAGGCCAAGTGGGATCATGTTGAGAAGGCCGGACTGCAAAAGATAAATTGCGCCATTGGACAATAGCGCCCCAGCAAGTGGTGCAAAGCTAAGCGCCAGAACAGCGCCGCTAAATCCGGCCTTTTTGAATACCATCAAAAAGAGGAAACTGACGGCTACAGGAAAAATCGTAAACAGGATGGTGGTCATTTATTCAGCTGCCCTTTCTTTGCAGTTATTCTGCTGCCAAAGTTTGGCGTCTGGCAGGTGTTTCCAGCCAAAAGCATGGTCGGTGTCCCCGTTTTCACGCAGGTGTTCGAGACGTTCCAGCGCTTCATGTTGTGACGGTCTATGCCCGTTTGGCACCCACCACATGACAAAATCCATCTTGAACTTCAGCTCAAACCATTCGTGCCTGCGCTCATAAAACTGGCGATGCACCGTGTTCCAGACGAATTGTTCCAGGCTGGCAACGTCTTCCCAGACGGTCAGGTTGGTGACATGCAGCGGGTCATCCCCAATGGCGTTTTCGGTGTTGCCGGTCCCCGGCTCACCCGAGCCTTCCATCATCCAGACAAACCCCGGCATCCGCTTGCCCATGCCGTTGATCTTATCCAGCGCGTTCATGAATTCGGCGACGCGCGGATCGTCTGTCGGGGCAGTCAGACGGCCGATGTTGAGTTCAGCGAGGTGGTGGGTTGAGTTGGACATGCTAGCTCCGTAATTAAAGAAACACGTAGTAGGTTTCTCGCTACCGAAAAGTCACGTTCCCCTTGGAGGCCCTTGAAATCGCCCGCATATCCATTGAAGAGAGATGTCCACATCCGACAACTTCAAGTCTCGCACCGTGTTTATTTCCAGGGCGTGCAATTGCTTGGAGGTCCATACTAGAAAAGTGACCTCCCTCAATTTCGAGTGAACCACCAGCCCTAGCGATGGCCTGTAAATCCATTGATGATTTTCCGGTAATCATTTTTTCTTCTTCCTCTACTCCGCAGCCACAGCACTCACCCGACCGGTCCGCTTCGCCTTGATCCGATCCTCAATTTCCCCGCGAAAATGCCGGATCAACCCTTGGATCGGCCAGGCCGCCGCGTCGCCCAATGCGCAAATCGTATGGCCTTCAATCTGCTTGGACACGTCCAGCAGCATGTCAATTTCCTCAACCTCGGCCTCACCTGTCACCA
>CAZRHV010000137.1:0-4555 GCA_964599985.1 uncultured Marinosulfonomonas sp.
TCATTCAACATTTGCCAGATCCGCAATGGCGTAAACGGCATGTCCACTTTCTCAATGCCGCGCGCCCAAACCGCGTCCTGCACTGCGTTTGCGACAGCCGCCAGCGCGCCCACCGTTCCGGCCTCTCCACAGCCTTTCATCCCCATAATATTCGCGGTTGAAGGCACCGGTTCACTGACGAATTTCATCCACGGTATATCAGCAGCCCTCGGCATTGCGTAATCCATGAATGTGCCGCTTAGCAACTGGCCTTCATCGTCATAAACCGCGCGCTCACATATCGCCTGACCAATGCCCTGCGCCACGCCGCCATGCACCTGACCTTCGGCCAGCATCGGATTGATAAGATTACCAAAATCGTCCGCAACAGTGTATTTTTCAACTGTCACTTCACCGGTACCCGGGTCAATTTCAACTTCCGCAATATGCGCCCCGTTCGGATATGACCGCCCCGGCAATTCCGCCCTTTCATGCACAAGCAGCAAATCCTCACGCCCCTTGGCGCGGGCCATATCGGCCACTTCCAGCATGGTAGGCGTCAGGTTCGATCCTTCGGCGCGGAACGTCTCATCATCAAATGAAATCTTATCCTCAGGTACCCCCAGTTCCTTTGCCAGAAACCCGGTAAACCCCTTCACAATCGACGCCACAGTCGCCAGTGTCGCATTATTTTGCGTGGTGGCAGAACGCGACCCGCCAGTGCCGCCGCCCCTGGCAATCCGATCACTATCGCCCTGAATTACGGTGATCATATCAGCCGGAATACCGCTTTGATCCGCCAAAAACTGCGCAAATACCGTTTCATGCCCCTGCCCGTTTGATTGGGTGCCAACGTATAGCAAAACATTCCCGTCATCCCTGAATTCGACCTCTGCACCCTCAGAGGCATCGCCCAATATCGCCTCAAGATAATAACAAAGCCCGATCCCACGCAGCTTACCCTCCGACTCACTTGCCGCCTTACGTCCCGCAAACCCGTTATAATCAGCCTCAAGCACGCCGCGATCCAGCACTTTGTTGAAATCGCCAACATCATACAGCTCACCGGTTACCGCCCGGTAAGGAAACGCCGATACCGGGATAAAATTTCGCCGTCGCAGTTCCAGCGGGTCCACGCCCAGCTTACGGGCAGCAAAATCCATCATCCGTTCCAGAACATATATCGCCTCTGGCCGCCCCGCACCGCGGTAGGCGTCAACACAAACCGTGTTGGTGAAAATCCCCTTCACCGCCAGCCATACAGTCGGAATATCATAGGTGCCGCTTAGCACTTTGTAGAACAGCTCAGTCTGGATTGCCTGCGCAAAAATCGAATTATATGCGCCCAGATTACTAAGCGTGTTCACCCGATAACCGGTTATTCTAAAATCAGAATCAAACGCCAGCTCACATACTGAAACCAGATCACGCGCGCCATTATCGGTCTGCATCGCCTCGCCGCGCTCAGACATCCAGCGCACCGGACGATCCAGAACCCGCGCCGCTTCTGCCACCACAAAATATTCCGGGTAGGGCATCCCCTTCATGCCAAAACCGCCACCAACATCCGGGTTGGTAACCCGCACCCTGTCTTCATCAAACCCAAAAGCCCGTGCCATCCGGGTCTTCATATCCCAAACACCCTGGCCACCAAAAGACAGATGCACCCGCCCATCCGACCATTTGGCAAAACATCCCCGCGGCTCCAGTGAATTCACAATCAACCGGTTATCTTCAATTTCCATGGTGATATGATGTTTGGCCGTCGCAAACGCCGCCTCGGTCGCGGCCTGATCGCCAACCGCCCAGTCAAATGCCACGTTTTCAGGGGCAACCGGGTGAATTTCCGGCCCACCGGGAACTGGCGTCACATGCGGTGTCAGCTCAATAAAATCAAACTCAATCAGCTCGGCGGCGTCCAATGCCTGGCCCATGCTGTCAGCGACAATGCAGGCAATCGCCTCGCCTACAAAACGCACACGGCCATCAGCCAACATAGGGCGTAACGGCGCGGCCCCCATAGTGCCATCTTGGTTTTTCACCTGCATCGACTGAATATCTGTGACCATCCCAGCCGATTTCAGATCATCCATGGTTACAATCAGATGCACCCCGTCCGAAGCGCGCGCCGCCTCAAGATCAAGGCCGCTTATCTCCGCGTGTGCCACCGGTGAGCGAAAAAAGTATGCATAAAGAGCACCTTTGGGCGTGATGTCGTCAACATACCGACCCTGACCAGTCAGAAAGCGAACATCTTCAACCCGCTTAACCGGCTGACTTTTACCAAACTTTTCCAAAATACACTCCGCTAGGCCATTTTGGTAAATCTAGCGGCGATCGCGCGGGTGTCCAGTGTCAGAGCATCAATTCGGCCACCGTTTCGACGCTTAAATTGCCGTAGCCATTAAACCGGGTGGCCAAACTGGCCGAATAGGCCCCGAGGCCGTGGAATATCACATAATCCCCCTCGGCCAGATCATCTGGCAGGTTTACCTCTTCAGGCAGGCAATCAAGGCTGTCGCAGGTCGGTCCAAAAACCACGCGCGGGCGCAAATCACCTGACATCACACGCCTATCAGCGGCAATCACATCAATCCGGTCAATCGGCCCGACAACCGGATGCTCGGCTAACCCGCCATATAAACCATCATTCAAAAACACATGGACCCCATCGCGGATCGCTTTGACCCGGGTGGCAAGCGAAAAACTGTCCCCCACCATGCCACGCCCCGGCTCACATAGCAGTCTTGGCACATCGTCACCAAAGGCTTCTTCCGTTACCCGATCAATCAACGCAAAAATCTGCTCCAGTGCTGGTTCCGCCGCCGCCAAACGATGCGAAGGAAACCCCCCGCCCACATTCAGCCTGGAAATACGAACGCCGGCACCCGCCGCAATCTCGGCCGCCGCGCGGATATAGGCGTCCCACACGGCGGGATCATGGCACTGTGTTCCCGGATGAAATGTCAGCGACGGCGTGTAACCAAATGATTTCACCCGCCCCAGCAAAACGCCCGCCGCAACCTTATCCGCGCCAAATTTTTCACCAAAATCATAGGCCGCACCCTTTACCGGCAACTTAAACCGCACGGCAATCTCGCACCCCGCCGCCGGCACCTGTGCCACCAGTTTGTCCAGCTCGCTCAGACTATCCACCGAATAGGACTTGACCCCCAGCGCCACCGCATGGGCAATTTCCGTCACCGAACGCACCGGATTATTGTAATGCATCACCGCATTTGGAGCGACACGCGCCACCAAATCCATTTCCACAGGCGAAGCCACATCAAACGCATTTATTCCCGCCGCCACAAGGTTGGACAACACCACCTCATCCGGGTTGGATTTGACTGCATAGGTTACTAATCCCGGAAAACCCTGCGAAAACCGCGCAGCTTTGGCTTGCAACGCCGCCGGAGAAAAGAAAACCACTGGCAAATCCGGCTGATGCACCTGCAAAAATTCCGATGGGCTGGCCCACAGCGTTTTCTCAATTCTCATCAACTCACCTCATGTATTTACGCTTGTTTTCCCTATTCCATCGCTAAATACCGGTGATTTCACCCATAATATCTGTTGTTTTGCTGGTATTTTTCGTTAAAATACCCACAAAACGGACAATTTCACATGAATGACCTCGACCAAAAAATTCTGACCGCCCTCGCCGCTAACAGCAGCACGCCCACGTCACAACTGGCACGCCGCTTTGATGTGGCACGCTCCACCGTGCAGGCCCGCATAGAACGCCTTGAAAACACAGGCGTAATCGCGGGCTACACAATCAAGCTCGGCAACGTCGCTCTCGCACGCCGGATCAAAGCGACAGCCCTCGTACAAATTGAACCCCGTTCCAACGCCGCCGTGGTCCAGCGCCTGAACGCCATCCCGGAAATAGAGGTTGCCCACACCACCACCGGGCGCTTCGATCTGATCCTGCAAATCGCCGCTGAAACCACCGCAATTCTCGACGAAATACTGGATCGTATCGGCATGATCCCCGGCGTCAAAGGCTCAGAAAGCCTGATCCACCTGACCACCAAGTTCGACCGCGCTGTCTGACCCAAAGGCAACGCCTTACGGCGTCACTGCTTTTTATCATTGGCTGGGCGCGCCCACCCCTTTCCCTTCGCCTGCCTTTTCGCTAGACGATCCCGACACCAAACACCGCACGGGAAGCCCAGCATGGCTATGGAAAAAACATTCGACGCATCTGAGGCCGAAAAACGTATTTATCAGGCGTGGGAAGACGCGGGCGCGTTCAAAGCCGGGGCCAACGCTGCACCCGATGCCGAGACTTTCAGCATCATGATTCCGCCCCCCAACGTCACCGGCGCATTGCATGTCGGCCACGCCTTCAACAACACGCTGCAAGACATCCTGATCCGCTGGCACCGGATGCAGGGGTTTGACACGCTCTGGCAACCCGGCACCGATCATGCCGGTATCGCGACACAGCTACAGGTGGAAAAAATGCTGGCGGCCGAAGGCAATGAAAGCCGCGCCGAAATGGGCCGCGAGGCGTTCATCGCCAAGACCTGGGAATGGAAAGAAAAATACGGCGCCACCATCATCAATC
>CAZRHV010000138.1:0-4510 GCA_964599985.1 uncultured Marinosulfonomonas sp.
GCGGCGATCGTTCACCTTAGCCATTCCGCTATTAGCATCCAGATGAAACAGCTTGAACAGCAACTGGGCGCGCCGCTGTTTGTCAAGGGGCGACGCCCGGCGACGCTGACACCGCTTGGCGAAGAGATCGTTGAAAAAGCCCGTGATATTATTGAACGTCTGGATAGTCTGAAATCTTTGGTAGACGCCGATGATCTGGGTGGCAAGGTGAACCTCGGCTTTATCCCGACCACCTTGCAAACACTGCTGCCAGTGGTGCTGGAACGCCTGCGCAACGACTTCCCTAAACTACAGGTAACCGTGCGTTCCGGCTTGTCTGGTGATCTGGCTATAGCGGTGGAAAACCACGAGCTTGACTTCGCGTTCCTGTCCGCCCCGGTATCAGCCAGCCCGATGGTACGGCTGCACGAAATTGGCTCTGAGCCGCTATTTCTGATCACCGAGAAAACCAACAAAACCCGTGCCAAAGAATCCGACATTCTACGCCAGAACCCCTATATTGCGTTTAGCCGGAACACCTGGCTGGGCGAGCAGATTGCCAGCCATCTGATACAGCGTGGGCTGCTGATCGAACCGGCGATTGAACTGGATTCCATCGACGCAATTGAGCATCTGGTGACCCGTGGGTTTGGCGTGTCAATTGTTCCACAACGCCTGCTGGCTGCCCCTTTGCAGGACACATTGCGATGCCTGCCACTGACCGCGCCCGCCCCCGTTCGGCGGATCATGCTGGCCACACCGCCACAATGTAGAAGGCAGACATTGTTGCAATGCCTGACAGGTATTGCACAATCAAACGCGCCCACAGACCCGGCATAGAAAAAGGGCTGCGAAGGTTTCCCCCCGCAGCCCCAACCGGCAACCCGGTGATTTTAGCTTAACGTGCTGGCAGCGGCATCCACGCCGGAACCGATACATCAGCATGTGCGAACTGAGGCATGTTGGCGCTCAGATCTTTCATGTTTTTGATGTCGTTGTCGTTCAGGAAAGCCTGGGTAATCAGAGTTGGCGGAACAACAACATTTTGACCCGGATCTTCGCCGGCCAGCAGCATTGCAAGTGTACGAACCGAAACCTCGCCAACAACGGCGGGGTTGGTTGCCACAGTTGCCGCCCAGGCACTTCCTGGTTCGCGCATTGCCGAGATATCAGCGGTCGAAACGTCCGCTGAATAGATATCGACCTGATCAGTCATACCGGCTTCGTCCACAGCGATTTTAACACCTTTGGCGAATTCATCGTATGGGGCAAACATTACGGTGATGTCCGGATTTGCCTGCAATACCGAACGTGCCTGATTGGCGACCGAGTTCGCGATCGGGTTATCAAGTGTACCGAACATCGCAAGTTCTTCGATGCCGGGGTTTTCGGCTTTGACATCCTGCCAGGCAACATCACGACGATCAAGCGGCGCGATGCCTGCAACGTATACATATCCGGCTTTCCAAGTATCGCCATTATCTGCGATGGCCTGCTCCAGCGCCAGTTTACCCAACAAATAGTCAGATTGCTCAACTTGCGGAATGGCGTCGTTTTCGACGTTAACGTCGAATGCAACAACTTTGATGCCCGCATCAATTGCGCGCTGTGCAGCGGCTTGCATAGATTCTGTCAGGCCGTGCTGGATTATGATTCCGTCAACACCCAAAGCGATGGCCTGATCAACCATATCCGCCTGAAGGGCAGCGTCCTGACGGCTGTCAAAGATACGCAGGTCAACGCCAATAGCAGCCGCCTGAGATTCAACGCCAGACAGATATGCCTGAAAGAAATCGCCCGTTGACAGGTAGCGTACCAGCGCAATTTTAACGTCGCCCGCGTTGTCAAACGGTGCAGGCATGTCCTGTGCCAGTGCCGGTGTCAGACCAGCCGTCAGCGCGATGGCGCTGCCAGCCAGTGTAGTAAATAGTCGACGTGTTAGTTTCATTTCCTAGTCTCCCGTTAGTGGTTAAAATGATTGGCCCTAATGGGCCCCCCCGCGCCGAGACAGCGCGAAGGTAAAGACAAGTGCTACGACAAGAACCGCGCCCTTGACGAAATCCTGGGTGTAGTAAGGCGCGTTCATCATAGTCAGCCCCTGCAACAGAATGCCGATGAAAAGCGCGCCAATGATGGTGCCGAATGCGTTTGGTTTTGCAGCCCCCAGAACCGCAAACCCAATTAACGCCGCTGCTACTGAGTCAAGCAGCAGGTTGTTCCCGGACGCGATGTCGCCGCGCCCCAGACGGGCGGCCAGCAGGATGCCGCCAACTGACGCGAGTACGCCAGAAATCATGTAGGCCAGTATTTTGTAGCGGTTTACATTTGTGCCCGCCAAACTGGCGGCGCGCGCGTTGGACCCGATCGCATACATCAATCTCCCATGGCGGGTTAGTTCCATGAACACCCAGACCAGAAAGCCAATAACCAGCAAAACGATCACAGATACCGGGATCAGGTTTTCAATGAAAAAATCAAACCGATGCCGCCCCAAGGCCAGAAATGCCGGTGAAAATGTGCCCTCTGCTACGCGCCCGTCCGGCAATACCATGCCTGTTGCAATCGAACGCCCCTGCGTCGGAATACGCTGCAAGCCAATCAGCAGGAACATCATACCCAGTGTCGCCAGCAGGTCAGGCACACGCATTTTCACAATAAGCAGCCCGTTTATCAGGCCCACAAGTGCGCCCATAACCAGACAGGCAACCACGGCTGTAAAGGCGCTCATTTCCAGCACCACAAGAACATATGCCGACAGCATGAGCGCCGATGTGGCGGTCGAGCCGATTGACAGATCGAACCCGTCCACCACCAAAGTCGCGGTGACACCAAGTGCCAGAATGCCGGTTATGGCGACGGATTGAAAAATAAACACAGCACTATAGGGGCTGGCGAAGCCTTCGGCGACGATTGAAAAGAATAAAACCAATCCAACCATCAAAACCAGAAAACCATAACGTATTGCCAATTCAACAGGTGTCCTCTTGGGTCTCGTCGGTTCTGAGGCTGTAGTATTTTCGGCTTCAGTTTGCATGTGTTGCGTTACCTGTCAGTTCGTTCAGGTTTCCGGCGACTTGCGCCAGAACTGACCTAAGGTCGATGTCTTTATTTCTGTGGTCGCCGACGATTGTCTGGTCGTTCATCACGACTATCCGGTCAGCGATTTCCAGCGCCTCATCCATTTCAGCGACCATCACAACTGTGGCCCGCCCTTTGGCGGTCGCGCGAATTTTCAAGCCAATATCTCGGCGTGCTTTGATATCAACTCCCTGAAACGGCTCATCCAACACCAGCAGTTTACTGGTCTCTGCCAGCCAGCGACCGACCATGACCTTTTGCTGATTACCCCCGGAAAGGTCACCAATATCGTCCGTGTCGCTTTGGCAAATTATCCCCAGTTCGGAAATTATGCGCTGCGCAGTCGCGTGTTCCGAGCGCGTGTTTAAAAATGATAACCGTGAGTGGCGGTTAAGAAACGGCAGGGTGATATTTTTGGTAATATCGAATTCCTGTACAACCGAATTATTCGCGCGATCCTTGGGGCAAAGAAAAACCCCCTGTTCAATTGCGTCCCGTTGTGTAGCTGGGCTATAGGGCTTACCTTGCAGGCTGATTTCGCCCGCAAACGGCGTTGAAAGGCCAAAGAATATCTGCGCCAGTTCGGTCTTTCCACTCCCAACAAGGCCAGTAATCGCCACCACTTCGTTTTCATTCAGATCGAGCGAAAACGGCTTGGAACCACTGTGCAAACGGACGTTTTTCAGCTTTATAACCGGAGCGCCCGCATCGGGTATGGTAATCTGAGAATCCGTCATACTGTGGCCCAGCATCGCGTTTACTGCACCTTCGAAATCCAGCGGTGTTTCTTCAAACACGCCTGAAATTCTGCCGTCACGCATACTGACGATCCGATCCGCGATACGGCGGATGTCGGACATGCGGTGCGAGATGTACAATATCGCCACGCCAGAATCGCGCAACCGATCCAGCAGCTCAAACAAGCGTTTGGCCTCGGCAGTGGACAGCGACGATGTCGGTTCATCCAGTATAAGCAGCTTAGGTTCATGCGCCATCGCACGCGCAATCGCCACCAGTTGACGATCCGCCAGGTTCAGTTCGCTCACCAACTGCGTTACATCAACGTCCAGCGCCATGGCGGCTGCAATCTTGCGCGCCTCGGTACGGTTCGTTCGTTTGTTCAGGAAAAACCCACTGCCGGGCTTGGCCAGGTTGTCCAGCATCAGGTTTGACGCGACATCCAGATCAGGAATCACCCCGTCGTTAATGCTTTGGTGAACAGTCACCACCCCGGCCTTGATAGCCTCTGATGGGGTGGTTGGGCTAAAGGCCTCGCCATACAGTTCGATCACCCCGGCGTTTGCCGGGTGAACACCGCACAAGACTTTGACAAGTGTGGATTTTCCGGCGCCATTGGCACCCATCAGAACGGTTACCTGACCTGCCATCAGCTCAAGGTCTATCCCGCGCAGGACGTTATTTTCGCCAAACGCTTTGGTAACACCCGTAAGTT
>CAZRHV010000139.1:0-4362 GCA_964599985.1 uncultured Marinosulfonomonas sp.
ACATATGCAATCAACGCAGCAATTATCAGCACAAAGCTTTCTTTTGCATAGCCCAGCTGAACACCCGCAATTGGGCCAACAACCGGGCCAACGAACGTCAGATACTGAAAGGTCGAAAAGTGGCGCGCCTCGGGCGGGTCTTTCCAGATCGAATACAACACCACGGCGCTAGCGAAAATTTGCATCGCAACACCTGTCCACCAGACTTCGGGTACTCTTAAGTTTAAAGGAATTAACGCCGCTGCCAGTAACATCATGCTCATTGCGGCCGCAGCCATACCCGCCCGAGCAGGAGGCGTTCGCATATCGTCGAGAATTACCAAGGGGCGCGCAGCAACTTTTGCAAAATAAATCATTAGGAACCAGATGAAATACCCGGTGGACAGACCCAGCAAAAGGTTACCGATGTCCTGTGAAATCCCTGGCATCACATCCGCTGCATTTCGCCATCCTAGAGCCAAAGACATAAAACCCAGACAGACGGGGAAAATCGCTGGTGGCAATTGGCGCCATAGTTTTGTTTTGAGATGCAAGGCTATCCCCTCCCAAGGATGTTGCGTGGTCGCCAGTTTTAGCAAACCCCCTGACCAGTGCAACATTCAATCCCTTGCAAAAGCACTATACCGCACTCAAAGTGTTTCAAATGCTAACGTCAGGGGACAATTATGGGCTCACACGGATACGAACAGGGTCGGCTAAATCTGCCATTTGTTGGCATCTCGACGTTCGCCAAGAAGCCCTATGTCGAAGACTGGGCAGCTATCGACGCAGACGTGGCTGTATTCGGCGCACCGTTTGACTTTGGAACTCAGTGGCGACCTGGCGCGCGCTTTGGCCCCCGTGCAGTTCGTGAAGCATCAACCCTTTTTGCCTTCGGTCACGCAGGCGCATACGACCATGAAGACGATGCCACCTATCTGGGCGAAGATGTTCGCATGGTTGATATTGGTGACGCCGACATAATCCATACCGACACGATACAAAGCCACGCCAACATCGAAACCGGGGTTCGCGCCATATTGGCAGCGAAAGCGCTGCCGGTTGTGATTGGTGGTGACCATTCGATCAACATTCCATGTATCAATGCTTTTGAAGGGGCCGGGGACATACACATTCTGCAAATCGATGCCCATCTCGATTTTGTCGATGAACGTCACGGTGTTAAGTTCGGCCACGGCAACCCAATGCGCCGGGCTGCTGAAAAATCCTATGTGACCGGACTGACCCAACTTGGAATCCGAAACGTATCTTCGACTGCGCGCGAAGGATATGAAGCCGCACGCGCTATGGGTTCGGATATTCTTTCAGTGCGCCAAGTGCGCGAGCTTGGCAACAATTCCGTGCTTGAACGTATCCCCAAAGGAGCGCGGCTCTATATCACGATCGACATCGATGCGTTTTGCCCCTCCATCGCGCCAGGCACCGGTACACCCAGCCATGGCGGGTTTTTGTATTACGAAGTATTGGAGTTAATGCAGGGTGTTGCCCGTTCCCATGACATTGTTGGCATTGATCTGGTCGAGGTCGCCCCGGCCTATGACACTACAGATTCCACAGCAATTCTGGCTGCGCAGTTGCTGCTCAACACACTTGGTTTCATTTTCCACGCCCGAAAGCCGTAGTATTTGCTTGTTTTAACTGTATAATTTTTTTTGGAAATTTCCCGACGGAAACTGCAAGTTGCGCCGTTCTATACATATGAACAATTGAATATGAAAAGGAATGCTCCATGAAACGTATTGTAATTCTCGCCGCCGCTCTTGCCCTTGGAACCACTGCATATGCAGCTAACGGCCAGCCAGGTGCCCACTTTCTTGAAAGCTGGGACATGAACGAAGACGGTCAGGTCACGTTGGAAGAAGCAACCGAACGTCGCGGTGACATCTTTTACACTTTTGACGAAAACGACGACGGAATGTTGTCTGCACAGGATTACACAGCCTTTGACGCGGCGCGCGCCGCTGACCACGAAGGTCTAGAATTCGGTATGCAAGGTGGTCGAGGGAACGGAAATAGCGACCAAGGCAACCAGCAGCGCGCTTCAGTTGGCATGGAGATGGTCTTCAATGATGTTGATGGTGACGGATTTGTAAGCCGGGAAGAATTCCTGTCCCGTTCAGTCGATTGGTTCGCGCTTCTCGACAAAAATGGTGACGGTGTTGTAACTGTCGAAGATTTTGGCCGGCGCGGCTAACTGTACCAAGTAGGGAGGGTGGCAACCCATCCTCCTTACTGTCTGTGATTTGAGAAGCAAGCCGTAGAGTTCGCCCTTTGCCAACACTTCCATACGCAAAGCAAACTGTTAGCATATGCTTTGCATACATCTAAAACCGCGTAGAAAATGCTGTACCTGGTTCAGTTTCAAAAATCCAAATTCTCGACGCTTAACGCGTTTTGTTGGATAAACTCCCGGCGCGGCTCAACCACGTCGCCCATCAGCTTAGTGAAAATGTCGTCGGCGTCGGCCATGTCTTCGATCTTAACTTGAAGAAAAGTTCGCGCCTCCGGGTCCAGCGTCGTTTCCCACAGTTGGTCCGGGTTCATTTCACCTAACCCCTTGTAACGCTGCAATGAAAGCCCTTTCTCGCCCTCGGAAAGAATGGCTCTTAGCAGATCAGATGGCCCATGTATCGGCGTGCCACGGTCTTTGCGCAGCAAGCTGGCAGGGGCGCTAAAAAAATCGCGGGTATCAGCACTGACCTGCGACAGGCGGCGTGCTTCGCCAGAGCGCAGGACTGCACCGTCCAGAGTACGGATTTCTTCCACACCGCGCAGGATGCGGGTCAGGCGGATGCCGTGGTCCTGGGTGATACGACCGGCCCAGCCTTTTTCATATTCAACCGCCACTGAATCGAGCCGTTTGGCGACATCGTCGGCCACAGCTTGCAGGTCGCTGTCGGCCTTGCCCGGATCAAACGCGCCGGCAAGGGCTGCCTGTTCCAGAACGTGACGTGGATAATGGGTTGGGAAGGCATCGAGAATGCGTTTGAAATTGCGTGAACCCTCGATCACACGGGCCAAGTCCGCCCCGGCAATTTCTTCGCCTGACGGCAGGCGCAGAACCGCGCCCTCAATACCCATTTCAATCAGGTGATCGTCCAGCGCTCCCTGATCTTTCAGGTAGACCTCGGACTTGCCGCGGGACACTTTGTAAAGCGGTGGCTGGGCAATATAGAGGTACCCACCTTCGATCAATTCCGGCATCTGGCGGAAAAAGAAGGTCAGCAGAAGTGTGCGAATGTGGGCCCCATCAACATCAGCGTCGGTCATAATCACAACCTTGTGGTAACGCAGTTTTCCGATGTCGAATTCGTCGCGCCCAATACCTGTGCCTAAGGCTGTAATCAGTGTGCCAATCTCGGCAGAACCGAGCATCCGGTCAAAGCGGGCGCGCTCAACATTCAGGATTTTACCCCGCAAGGGCAGTACGGCCTGATTAAGCCGCGCACGGCCCTGCTTGGCAGAGCCGCCAGCCGAATCCCCTTCCACCAGAAAGATTTCACGTTTGGCCGGATCGCGTTCCTGACAATCGGCGAGTTTCCCCGGCAAGGAGGCAATATCGAGTGCCGATTTTTTGCGGGTCATTTCCCGGGCCTTGCGCGCGGCTTCGCGCGCCAGTGCGGCCTCGACCATTTTGCCGACAATCATCCGGGCCTCAGTTGGGTGTTCTTCGAACCATTCCCCCAGCTTTTCGTTCACCAGACCCTCAACAGCCGGGCGGACTTCGGAGCTGACCAACTTGTCTTTGGTCTGACTGGAAAACTTTGGGTCGGGCACTTTTACCGACAACACACAGGTCAATCCTTCGCGGGCATCGTCGCCGGTGAAGTTTACCTTTTCCTTTTTGGCCAGCCCGGATGAGCCAGCATAAAGGTTCATCGTGCGGGTCAGGGCACCACGAAAACCGGCCAAGTGGGTGCCACCGTCGCGTTGCGGGATGTTGTTGGTGAAGGGCAGCACGTTTTCGTGGTAGCTGTCGTTCCACCACATTGCCACTTCGACGGTGATGCCATCTTTTTCGCCGGTGAAAAATATAGGTTCCTCCAGCATCGGCACTTTTGATCGGTCAAGGTAGCGCACAAATTCCTTTACGCCACCATCGTAAAACAGATTGGTTTCCAGCGGCTCAACCGGGCGCTCATCGCGCAGGATGATGCGCACACCGGAATTCAGGAACGCCAGTTCCCGCAGTCGGTTTTCCAGCGTTTTGAAGACAAAATCACGATCAGAGAACGTGTCCAGCGTGGCAAGGAATTTCACCTCGGTGCCTTTTTTACCGTTGGCGTCGCCCACCACTTTCAAATGTTCCACCGTGTCGCCGTGTTCAAATCGGGCCACATGTTCTTTGCCTTCACGCCAGAT
>CAZRHV010000140.1:0-4353 GCA_964599985.1 uncultured Marinosulfonomonas sp.
CGGTGGCGGCGCATAGGCCCCGGCGCGTTGCAACAGATCGGGTCGGTTTACCCCGGCATAGGCCACCTTGATCACGATCTGACCATGGGCGGGAACCGGCACCGGGCGCTCGACCACTTGCAACACTTCTGGCCCGCCAGATTCTGAAATCTCAACGGCGCGCATCCTATCGGGAAGGCTCATGGGTTTTCCTGATTTGGTGTCCAGCGCCCCGGCAGATCGTCACGCACTAAATTGGACGGCGCTTTGATACCGCTTAGAAACGAATTTGGGATCGCAAACAAACCGCTTAGAACCTTGTTTTTTTGAACCTTGGCTTTGAGTTTTTCAAACTGCATCACATTGGCAATACGCCGGTCCACAAATGCCCATGACGCCGCGTGACCCTCGGACTTATCCCCCAGCCAGAACAGCACACTGGAACCATACACCCCCGACAGGATCGTGCGTTTGGAATACCAGTTGATGTCGTCAGATGTATCACCCAGCGCAACCCAGATCCGATCCGCCGTCCCCCAGATCAGACGCGCACCCTCAGTCGCGTTCAGCGGCAGAGAAAACAGCGTTGTCCCCCGGCGTACCAGTTCTTTATCTTCAACGACTTCCAGCCGGTACCGCACCGCAGCCGCGACTTTTTCACTATAGCGCAAGGCTTCAAATTCTTTGCCGCACATCCGCGCCACCATCGCGTCATCTCCACGCGTATGAAATGCGGCCGCCATTTCAACCGCGCCGCGTGGGAACGCAGCGCGCGCGTCTGCTTCACTTACTCCTATTTCATTGGCAGCAGTCAACAGAGTCGCCCCACTCCAGCCATCAAACGGCACATGGTTTAATGCTGCACCCAGCAGTTTATCCCTTAATTCATTAGGCATTTCACCGGCTCCTCAGATAGATTTGTTGCAGTAGACAAGAAAGATACGCCCTGCTATACGGCGCATTCCTGTAATTTATGCAACTTTAACTTAGAGAGGTGGTGAAAACCACATGCAGGTCAGTGTTCGCGACAACAATGTCGATCAGGCGCTTCGTGCCCTGAAGAAAAAGCTACAGCGTGAGGGTGTCTTTCGCGAAATGAAGCTCAAGCAGCATTTCGAAAAGCCGTCCGAGAAAAAAGCACGTCAGAAAGCAGAAGCAATCAGACGCGCCCGCAAGCTCGCTCGTAAAAAGGCACAGCGCGAGGGGATGTAGTTACATCGCCTTATCACTGGGCGGGGCAACCCGCCGTTGACAACCCCCGAGTGAAAGCCCGGGGGTTTGTTGTTTTAAAGGGTACTATCACCCCGGCATGCCCCCCCTCATAAGCCATCATGCGCTGAACCGAGCCTTCTTCGTGCAGTGGGATCAACGCCCGATAATCGGGCGAACTATGCCAATTGTCGTGCACGTCCATAGAAGGAAATCCAATCACCAAGACCATCTGATGACCGTCGCTTTCGCCATTCAGCATCTTGGACTGTCTGGCGATCGCATCAAACTTGTTATCAGACCGCCTTCAAACACTTGAAACAAGTGGTCTAATTCAGAAGAACCAGTCGCAATACGGCACATCGCTGTTTTCCCTGACCCCACGGGGCGAAAAAACAGATCAGCTATTGTTCGAACTAGCGCAATTTGGCCGGAAAATGCCGCACGCGCCAAATATCCGAAAACCCGGAAATCTCAGAATCATTGCTGTCTCCCATGAAACCGTCACCCCCGGAAAGGAAAAAGAATTCCTCGATTTGATGTCAGCGGCAATTCGGAAGTTCGACTGAAACCATGCGGCGTTCGTGAACCTAATTCTAAAGATGTTATTTCAATAGATCGCGTGGTTTAGCTTCTTTTTTGTACAAATATCCTCGCCGAAGGCCCGCCCCGTCAGGGGCGAAAACAAAGATAATGGCGCGCCAGCGCCGCCCTGTTACAACGTCTTATGCAGATCAGGTACGAAGGTCTGGTCTTCCATCGGCGGGCGCACGTATCCGGCTTGCGGCGGGCGATCATCCAGCTCAATCGGCTCTGGCGTCAGATCCTCATAAGGGATCAGCGACAAAAGGTGACCGATACAATTGATCCGCGCATGTTTCTTCACATCCGAATTTACCACCCACCAGGGGGCCTGTTTGATGTCCGTATGGGCAAACATCATATCCTTGGCACGGGAATAATCCGCCCACTTCTTGCGGCTCTCCAAATCCATTGGCGACAGCTTCCAGCGTTTCGTCGGGTCAGTCAGACGCTTTTGGAAGCGGCGTTCCTGCTCTTCGTCCGACACTGAAAACCAATATTTGATAAGTTGAATACCCGAGCGTACCAGCATCCGCTCAAATTCCGGGCAGGTGCGCATAAATTCCTGATACTCGGTCTCGCTGCAAAACCCCATCACCCGCTCAACCCCTGCGCGGTTGTACCAGCTTCGGTCAAAGATCACGATTTCACCGGCGGCAGGCAAATGCTGCACATAGCGCTGGAAATACCACTGTGTTTTCTCGCGCTCGGTCGGTGCCGGCAGCGCCACCACCTGACAAATCCGCGGGTTCAGCGCCTCGGTTATCCGTTTGATCGTGCCGCCCTTACCGGCGGCATCGCGGCCCTCAAAAATAATCGCAACCTTATGGCCGGTAACCTTTACCCATTCCTGTAACTTGACCAATTCAATCTGCATCTGCGCCAGTTCTTTTTCGTAGACGCCATTGTTGATTTTCTTCTCGGTTTTGTCCGACATATTACTGGTTCCCCGTTGCCAAATCCCCGTTCGCGTGTGTGGGTATACCACGGGTTGCAACCACAATAGTCAAGCACCGCACGCCCCTCTGACCCGCAAGAGCTTTCTAAAATCTCTTGCAAAAATCGCTCTGAATGAATTTCAACTACACCGGCAGTGCCGTGGTCTTGAACACCGTCTTCAAAGCAAATGATGAGTGCATCTGCGCGACACCGGGCAATTTCGCCAAATAGCGCCGATGAATCTGTGCAAAATGCTCGGTATCAAATACCACCACTTTCAGCAGATAGTCCGCCTGCCCAGCCATCAGATGGCATTCCAGCACATCCGGTATTTTGGCGACGCCGTGCTCAAACGCTTCCAGCACTTCATCCGCTTGCCCTGACAGGGTGATTTCCACAAATACGGTGGTCGGGCGACCCAGCAATTTCGGGTCCAGCAACGCCACATAATTCTTAATATAGCCGGATTTTTCCAGTTGCTGAACCCGGCGATGGCACGCCGAGGGGGACAGGTTCACCCGTTCGGACAACTCGGCGTTGGTCACCCGGCCGTTCTTTTGCAGAACCTCCAGAATTCGGCGATCTATACTATCAAGTTCTTGCATGTGCGAATAATCTTCGAAGATTCGTGGATTTCACGCACTATATGACACTGCATCCCACCCGATACCAGTGCTCTTTTCAAAGCAATTGCGCCGGACCTGCGCGATACCTTGTTCAAATCAATCGGAGATACCCCATGAAAATCGGATGCCCTAAAGAAATCAAGCCACAGGAATTTCGCACTGGCCTGACGCCAAATGCCGCCCGCGAAGCAATCAGCCACGGCCACGAAGTGCTGGTGGAAAAACAGGGCGGTGCCGGGGCGGGCTTTCCGGATCAGGACTATATCGATGCCGGTGCGCGCATAGCTGAAACTGCGGCTGAAATATTTGAATGGGCCGACATGATTGTGAAGGTCAAAGAACCCCAGCCCGGTGAGCGTAAAATGTTGCGTGAGGGTCAGGTGTTGTTCACTTACCTGCACCTTGCCCCCGACCCGGACCAGACCAACGATCTGCTGGCTTCGGGCTGTACGGCAATTGCCTATGAAACCGTAACCGACGCCAATGGCGGCCTGCCCCTACTGGCCCCTATGTCCGAAGTCGCCGGACGCCTTGCCCCACAAGTGGGTGCATGGACCTTGCAAAAAGCCAACGGTGGCCGCGGTGTACTGATGGGCGGCGTCCCCGGCGTCGGCCCGGCCCGCGTTGTCGTTATCGGTGGCGGCGTCGTCGGCACCCACGCCGCCAAAATCGCCGCTGGCATGGGGGCAGATGTCACTGTGCTGGATCGCTCACTGCCGCGCTTGCGCTATCTTGATGATGTATTCGGCGGTCAGTTCAAAAACAGCTATTCCTCTGCAGGTAACACTATTGATCTGGTGCGCGAGGCCGACATGGTCATCGGCGCCGTCCTGATCCCAGGTGCCGCTGCGCCGAAACTTATCTCGCGTGCGCAGCTTTCAGAAATGAAACCGGGTGCGGCCCTTGTAGATGTCGCCATTGATCAGGGCGGGTGCTTTGAAACCAGCCACGCCACAACGCATCAGGACCCGATCTACGAAGTTGATGGCATCATGCATTACTGCGTCGCCAACATGCC
>CAZRHV010000141.1:0-4348 GCA_964599985.1 uncultured Marinosulfonomonas sp.
ATGGCCAGGATGATGGTTGCCATTACTCTATTTTGTCAGTTTTGAAGTAATCAAAAAATTCGCTGTCCGGTGAGATCACCAATGACGAGTTTGAGCCCTGTAAGGCGCGTTCATAGGCCGAAAGTGAACGATAGAACGCAAAGAATTCAGGGTCTCTTCCGAACGCTTCGGCAAATACGGCGTTACGTTTCGCATCTGCTTCACCGCGAACAATATCTGAGTTCTTTTGCGCCTCGGATACGGTTTCAACCACGGTACGGTCCGCCTGAGCGCGAACCCTTTGCGCGGCTTCGTTACCGCGCGCGATCTCATCCGCTGCTTCACGTTCACGTTCTGCGCGCATCCGCTCAAACGTTGCGGCCAGGTTTTGTTCTGGCAGGTCGGCGCGTTTGATCCGCACATCGAGGATTTCAACCCCTAACGAATTCGCCTGAGCGCGGGCCTGGTCGCGGATACGGGTCATCAGGCCAACCCGGTCTGACGACAGAACTGCACCGGAATCCACACTACCAAGAACCTCACGCAATTCGGCGTTCAGAATACGCTCCAGTCGTGGCAGGGCAGTATCGATACCACCGGCACCAACGGCGCGGCGGAACTTTACCGGATCAACGATGCGCCAGCGCGCGAACGCATCAACCACAAGACGGCGATCATCAGCCGGGGTGATTTCCAGCGGCTGAGTGTCCAGCGGCAGGATACGGTCATCGTATTTGATTACTTCCTGAATGAACGGGATTTTGAAGGAAAGGCCGGGGTCATTTTTCACTGCCTTGACCTCACCGAATTGCAGGACCAGCGCCTTTTCGCGTTCATCGACGATGTAAACGGCAGACATTACCAGCGCGACCAGAGCCACGATGATGGGTACGATAAAGGTTGTTTTTTTCATATCAGTTCCCCTGCGTAGAAGTAGATGGCCGAAGCTCATTCAGCGGCAGATAGGGCACAACACCCTGCCCGCCTGCGCTTTGATCGATGATGATCTTATCAACGCTGCCCAGTACGCGTTCCATCGTTTCCAGATAGAGACGTTTGCGGGTGACTTCCGGTGCTTTGGCGTATTCTTCATAAACCGCTAGGAAACGTGACGCTTCACCTTCGGCCTGATTGACCACTTGCGCACGGTACCCTTCGGCCTGTTCCAAAAGCTGCGCGGCAGTACCACGGGCTTCGGCCAGAACCTGGTTGGCATAAAGGTCAGCGCGTTTTTCCAGCGTGTCGCGGGTTTGTTCAGCTGCCTGAACTTCGCGGAACGCATCAATAACTTCGCGCGGCGGGTCGGCTTTGTCGAAGTTAACACGCACGATGTTGATGCCGCTGTTATAGCCGTCGAGCGTTTGCTGGATCAGTTCTTCCAGTTCCTGCGCAATGATGCCCCGGTCCCGGTTCAGGATCGGTGCAAGCTGTGAGCGGGCGATAATTTCACGCATAACCGATTCAGACACCGCGCGGATGGTTTCGCGGGGGCCGGCCAGATTAAACAGGAACTTTCGTGCGTCACTGATGTTCCAGATCACCTGAAAATCAATATCGACGATGTTTTCGTCGCCGGTCAGCATCAGACCCTCCTCTAGGCGTGAGCCACGGCCAACGCCAATGTCTTCGCGGTTTTCCAGCGTAACCGGCAAAATTTCACGGGTTACAATCGGCCAGGGGGCAAAGTTCAGCCCCTCTTCGCCGGTGGAGCTATATTTACCGAAAAGCAGTTCAACCGATTGTTCGGACGTATCCACCCGGTAAAACGAGGCAAACAGCCAGAGCGCGACAATCGCGAGCAATCCAAGCCCGAGTGTGCCACGGGTAAATTGCGGCCCGGTCGGGCCAGCACCATTAGTGCCGCCGCCACCGCGACCGCCCATCAGGACGCGCAGTTGTTCCTGCCCTTTTTTCACGATCTGGTCGATATCCGGGATTTGTGGGTCATTGGGACGTTGTCCGCCGGGGCGTTTATCGCCGTCGTCGCCATTATCACCGCCGTTGCCGCGATTTCCGCCACCGCCGCCCCAGGGTCCGCCGTTATTACTGGCCATTTTTGGTCATTCCTCTCAGGTCTCTAGCTTCCAATGTTATCTGTACATTTGTGCGACAGAATTCAAGCCGTTCTTACCGGGGTCTTCATTAACACAATTTCTTCCGACATTGTTGGATGAACTGCAACTGTGCGGTCAAAATCTTCTTTGGTCGCACCCATCTTGATCGCAACACCCACCATCTGGATCATTTCACCGGCTCCGGGCGATATAATATGACACCCCAAAACTTTTCGCGACTTGGTGCAAACGATCAGTTTGAACAGCACCCGCTCATTTTTGTCGATGAAAGCGTTTTGCATCGGGCGAAATGCGGCTGAATAGACTTCGATAGGGCGTTCAACGCGGGCATCTTCTTCGGTCATACCGACGCTGGCGTATTCCGGTTGGGTAAACACAGCGGATGCCACCAGTTCGTGATCCGGCTTGGTTGGGTTGCCTTTGAATACGGTTTCTACGAAAGCTGCACCCTCGCGGATCGCCACCGGTGTCAGGTTGATCCGGTCGGTCACATCGCCGACCGAGTAGATGGAGGGCACTGAGGTTTGCGAATAATCGTCCACCTCTACCTGGCCCCAGCGGCCCAGTTTGACGCCGGCCTCTTCCAGTCCCAGCCCTGCACTGTTGGGTTTGCGCCCGGTGGCGTAGATTACCGCGTCAAATTTTGCTTCGCGCCCGTCGGTGGATTTCACCCAGATACAATCATCGCGTTTTTCCAGCCGCTCAACATCGGTGCCGACATGCAGCGTGATACCGCGCCCCTGTATCAGTTCGGCGATATGGCCACGGGCTTCTCCGTCAAAGCCGCGCAGGATTTGCGCACCGCGATAATATTGCGAGGTTTCAACCCCCAGGCCGTTCAGAATACAGGCAAATTCACAGGCTATATAACCACCACCAACGATCAGCGCCCGTTTGGGCAGCTCTTTCATCAGGAAGACTTCGTTTGACGTCCAGGCCAGTTCCCGCCCCGGAATATCGGGGATAAACGGCGAGCCGCCGGTTGCGACCAGAATATGCTTGGCGGTATAGGTCTGGCCGTCCGCCAGTTTTACCGTATGGGCATCTTCCAACACCGCGCGCTGGTCATAAATATCAACACCGGGGCGCGCCAGATTGGTGCGGTAAATCGCTTCCAGCCGGTCCAGTTCTTTATGCAGGTTCTTACGAAACTTTGGCCAGTCAAAACCGCCAATGGTGAAATCCCAGCCATAACTGCGGGCCTCTTCCGCCGCACTGGAATAGCCCGACGCAAACACCATCAGTTTTTTCGGGACACAGCCGCGGATTACACAGGTGCCGCCCATGCGGTATTCTTCTGCAAGCGCAACGCGCGCGCCGGTTTCAGCCGCCACCCGGCCAGCGCGCACACCGCCCGAGCCACCGCCAATTACAAACAGATCATAGTCAAAGGCCATAAGCCCCCCTTATTGGGTTTATTCCGCTTGGGTCGGGTCCCGGAAAATATTTTCGCTGTCTTCAGTTTCAAGGGGACCGGCGCTGGCAGGTTCAATTTCGCCAGCTTCCAGATCAACATTCACAATCTCAACCCGCCCGTCCCCGTGGCCGATCACAACCTGATCGCAAATATCAATGAACAAGCCGTTTTCCACCACACCAGGCACCTGATTCAAAACCATCGACAATTGGCGCGGCTGTTCGATTTCTTTAAGGTGCATGTCGATGATATAATTGCCCTCATCGGTCACAAAAGGCGTGTCACCATTCATCCGCAGCATGGATTTGTGGCCATGCACCGGCAGACCGTTCAACATTTCCTCAACCAGCACTTTGGTAATCTGCCAGCCAAAAGGAATTACTTCAATCGGCAAAGGAAAAGCACCAAGCGTATCGACCCGTTTTGAAGCATCTGTAATCACAATCATCCTGTCACTGGCCGTTGCCACGATCTTTTCCTGTAAATGTGCGCCACCTGCACCCTTGATCAGGGTCAGATCGGGGTCAAATTCATCGGCGCCGTCAATTGTCATGTCAAGCCAGCGCGCCTCTGCCAGTGTCACAACCTTTATGCCAACTTCACGCGCCAGTTCAGCTGTTCGATTGGATGTCGGCACACCAATAATGCGCAGGCTTTGGTGCTGAACGCGTTCGCCCAAACATTTCACCAGCCAGGCGGCTGTGGATCCGGTGCCAAGACCGACTTTCATGCCATCCTCAACCATTTCGCTAGCGCGTTTGGCGGCGACAAATTTGGCGGTGTCTATCGGGGACAGGTTATCGGTCATTGGCAGCGACTCCGTAATCTTTGCACGCCTTATAGGAAAGTTGCCCCGATGGTGCGAGCAGGAATTGAT
>CAZRHV010000142.1:0-4324 GCA_964599985.1 uncultured Marinosulfonomonas sp.
ATCGCGATACTTGGTAAACTGGAAACCGCCGTCACCTAAGCGACGCAAGAGGAGAATAACATGGACCATCTAACATCAACCCGCGCCGATTGGCTGAGCAAACGTACCGCTCTGCTTGCACGCGAAAAGGAGTTCAGCCAAGCGCGCGACGCCCTGAGCGCTGCCCGGCGCGAACTACCCTGGGTGCCGGTAGAAAAGGACTATCTGTTTGACGCAGAGGACGGCCATATGTCCCTCGCCGGTCTGTTTCAGGGCAAAACCCAGCTGGTGATCTACCACTTTATGTTCGGCACCGACTGGGAAGAAGGCTGTACGTCCTGCTCCTTCTGGATCGACAACCTGAACGGCATTTCACCCCATCTGGACGCCCGTGACACCGCACTTGCAATGGTATCCAAGGGACCACTGGCCAATCTGCTTAAATTCAAAACCCGCATGGGCTGGTCCCTGCCTTGGTATTCTTCTGCCAATACTGATTTTAACGAAGACTACCAAGTCACCTTCCCGCAGGAAGACCGCGACGCAGGAAATGTCACCTATAACTACCGCAAAACCCAAATGGGAATGAGCGATATGACCGGTATTTCTGTGTTTGCCAAAGATAAAAAGGGCCGCGTTTACCACACTTATTCGACGTATTCTCGCGGCGTGGACATGCTGAACGGTGCCTACCACATCCTCGATCTGACACCTAAGGGTCGCGACGAAGACGGGCTGCCGTTTTCCATGTCATGGTTGAAACGCCACGACGAATACGCATAAAAGCCATCCGTTTGAAGGGAATAGAGAAATAGAATCTGAATTCACAAATCTGAACTGGCTGGCGGCGGATGCCGGTTATACGTTGGCTATGGGCGTTATCATGACCGCGGCGCAGGGGATTTTCTGAACCAAACCCACCCAATCAATCAATACGATACATCGCTATTGAACGATGACAGGAACCAAGCCTATCAGGGGGAATGTCGATCGTCACTATCCCCCGCATCACCACCCTGATCGCAGCCAGCATCGGTGCGGCCCTGTTTGTGATATTTGGCTTCCCTCTGCCTCTGTTGCTCGGCCCCTTAATGGGCTGTCTGGCCTTCGCGTTAATGGGTGCAAAACTGCAAACCATGGGCGCGCTTGGCATTTTCTTTCGCACCTTCCTTGGGGTTGCGATTGGTTCCAGTGTTACTTCCGACCTGCTCACCGACATCCCGAAATACCTGCCCACGCTGGCCTTGGTGCCGCTTTATGTGCTGACGATCGGGGCGATTGCCTATCCGTTTTTTCGCAAATTCATGGGCTACAACCACGCCACTGCTTATTATTCCGCAATGCCCGGCGGCTTGCAGGACATGCTGGTTTTCGGCGAAGAAGCGGGCGGTAATGTGCGGGCGATGTCGCTGGTCCACGCCACCCGGGTTGTGGTGATCGTCACTGGCGCGCCGATATTGCTGACCGCCTATCTTGGTCTCGACCTGACCCGTCCGCCGGGTGCACCAGCGGCAGATTTTGCGCTTCTGGACATCGCCGTTCTGGTCGCAGCGGGCTACGGGGGCTGGAAGATAGCCGCGAAACTGGGCATGTTCGGGGCCTCAATCCTTGGCCCGTTGATCCTGACCGCCCTGCTTTCCGTCACCGGAATTATCCAGTCCCGCCCACCCGTTGAAATGATCTGGATTGCCCAGTTTTTCATAGGCATCGCCGTGGGGGCAAAATACAGCGGGATCACCAAAACAGAACTTAAGCGCGACGTATTCGCCGGGTTTGTATTTTCGTTAATACTCGCTGGAATAAGCCTGTTGTTCATCGCCGCAATCACCCGTTTCAGTGACATCAACAATCTCGAGGTCATGTTGGCCTTCCTGCCCGGCGGCCAGTCCGAAATGTCGATGATCGCAATCGTCGCGGGCGCAGACGTGGCCTTTGTTGTCAGCCATCATCTGTTGCGTATTTTTGTGGTGATCCTGTTCGCACCGGTGGTGGCTCGAATGTTTGGCCGTTAAGCAAAGATAATCCTTTGCACAACTCTCATTTGTGCAATGATGTGCCTGAAAGCTCTGGCAAAGACCGGGCAAAGTCCGAGGACATCGACAGATGCCAGCCAATCAAACCGGCCCGCGATTTCTTGCGGTTTTGACTGTACGAAATGAAGGCGCGTTCCTGCTGGAATGGCTTGCCCATCACCTTGCCATAGGCTTTACGGATTTTCTCGTGTTTTCAAACGATTGCCAGGATGGCACTGACAATATGCTGGACCGGCTGGCCGCGCTGAAACTGTTAACCCACATCCGAAATGACGGCCCGCACAAAGGCGGTATTCAATGGACAGCCCTGAAACTGGCTGACAAACATCCACTGGTCAAAAACGCCGATTGGCTGCTTACGGTGGATATTGATGAATTCGTTAATATCCACACCGGCAACCACACGCTGCCCGACCTGTTAAAGGCACTGCCCAACGCCACGGCCGTAACTCTGACCTGGCGGATTTTCGGCAACGATGGTGTTCAGCGCTATCAGGACAAACCCGTCACCGATCAGTTTACCATGGCCGCGCCCAGAATAATGAACTGGCCCTGGCGCGCGTCGTTGTTCAAAACACTGTACAAAAATAACGGCATATACGGAAAACTCGGCGTACACCGGCCCCGTAGTCCGGATAAGACGCGACTACATGAGGCGAGCTGGTTCGATGGTTGTGGCCGCCAGCTGGATGATCGTTTCAAACGCCAGCAACTATTTTCGCCTTTCGGGCGGGACAATTATCAACTGGTTCAGCTAAACCATTATCCATTGGGGGCGATGGAAAGCTATGTTATCAAACGTGACCGGGGCCGGGTTAACCGCGACGATTCAGCGACCGGCATGTCCTATTGGGTTGAACGTAACTGGAGCGTAGAAGAAGACACCTCAATCAGTTCAATAAGATCAGCCCGCGATCGGGAACTGGCCAAACTAATGGATGATCCCACCCTGTCAGATCTCCATGCAAATGCTGTCAGCTGGCGGGTTGCCCGCTTTGACACATTGATGCAGCAGGAAGCAAACCGCGCTCTCATGGGTCAGTTAATAATGGCCCCTCCTTCAGAACCTCTTTCAGTTAAAGCCGCTAATTCGCTGTTTAATTATGCCACAAAATAGCTGCCCTATACCCGCCAGGTATTCTACCAGCTTTTACGCCAGTTATCCCCAGGTATCTTTCCCATCCCCATTGCACAGCCCCGCGCGGGAACGCTACAAACGCCTGGGAGCTGTTGTGTTGAACGTATGACCCGGGGGGGTGTTTTGGAAACGGTAAACTTAAGTCAACTGATCGACCCCGCGCAAAATCTGCCAGAAAATGAGTGGCTCGACACTCTGGAAGACATCGCAGAAGAGCACGGGTATTTCGAACCGCTTGGCCCCGATCATTCGGTTACATTCATTGATCGCGGCCCGGTTCTGGTGGTGACGTTTGAAACCATGGACAGCATCCGCGAACGCGCCCATTGCGATACCCCCATGGGCTGGGAGCTGATCGAAGGCACCAACTGGTCGCAGCTTTGTTTGCTTTCCAATGGCGAAACCTGGTTCCGCCATTTGGCTGTTTACAGCTATTTTGACCGGCTTGTGGATGAAGGTTTCTTTGAAAACTATGACCGCGTAATTTTCTACGGGGCAGAGTCCTGTGGCTACGCGGCGGCCGCATATTCCGTAACCTCCCCCGGTGCCAGTGTTATTGCACTGTCTCCACAGGCGACACTTGATCCCCGGATATCGGGTTGGGACGACCGCTTTCACCACATGCGCCGCACCAGTTTTTCAGATCGCTATGGTTATGCACCTGACATGCTGGACGCAGCTGACCGGGCTTTTGTGCTTTTTGACCCTGCCAGCGACGAAGATGCGATGCACGCAGCACTTTATACCAGACAAAATGTCACCAAGATCCCTTGTCGCTTTCTTGACGGACAGCTAGAGACATTTTTTCGCCGAATGAACCTGTTGAAACCTCTTCTGGAAATAGCGGCAATGCGAAACCTGGAGCCAATAGATTTCTACACCCGCCTGCGCGCGCGGCGCGATTATCTGCCTTACCTGCGCATGTTTCTTAGTTCCGTTGAGGCAACGCAGCGCCCTATCCTGACTGCAATTATGTGCCGCTCGGTGCTGAAACGGGTCAATATCCCACGGTTTCGCCGCCAGCTTTCTATATCGACAAAAGAACTGCACAACCGGGGCGAGGCTCTGCCTGCATCACGCAATTTAGAAACTGTTTGAAATTCGCTTGGCAAACCCGCACGCAATTGTGTACCCCCTGCCCTGAATGACCCAAAGTATCACAATACGGCGCCCC
>CAZRHV010000143.1:0-4258 GCA_964599985.1 uncultured Marinosulfonomonas sp.
GTCTTAAGATCCGCGAGTACGTCGATTATCCAGTCATTTGCCATGTGAGTCTCTTTAAGAAAGGTTAACGAAGTATGAACACAACCCTAGCATGTGTTATTATTTTTCGAAATTCGCAAAATTATACTCCCCATAAATGGGGAGGAGCAGTTCAATAAAGTCTTGATTTCAATGTTGGAAGCCCGTTGCACGACAAACCTCCATTAGTTTCCCAGTTACTAATAAATCTGAGAAACTGGCGAATCAGACGGGCAAACCGGCCTCGATTACATCTTCCAATGTCCGCAAACCAGTCTTTGGGGCCTGAACCAGTACCGCCATATTTCCCGGTTTATGCTCATTTCGCAGCATTTTCAGGTGTGCTTGCGGGATTTCATCCCATGGGAACACTTCGGACATACATGGATCAATCCGACGTTCCAACATCAGCTTATTCGCGGCCGCCGCCTGTTTCAGGTGGGCAAAGTGGCTGCCCTGAATACGCTTCTGGTGCATCCACAGATAACGCGCGTCCAGCGTCAGATTATACCCGGTTGTCCCGGCGCAGATCACCACCATGCCGCCTTTTTTGCAGACAAACGTGGACACAGGGAACGTCGCCTCACCGGGATGTTCGAACACCATGTCAACATTATTGCCCTTACCGGTAATGTCCCAGATCGCCTTGCCAAACTTGCGCGCTTCGGTGAACCAGTCTTTGTATTTCGGCGTGTTCACTGTTGGCATCTGACCCCAGCAGCTAAAATCCTTGCGGTTGATGACACCTTTGGCACCCAGCCCCATAACGAATTCGCGCTTATCTTCGTCCGAGATCACCCCAATTGCGTTACCACCCGCGGTGTTGATCAACTGGATCGCAAAGGACCCCAAACCGCCAGACGCCCCCCAGACCAGAACATTCTGCCCTGGTTTCAGGTCATGCGGGTGATGACCAAACAGCATCCGGTATGCGGTCGCCAAGGTCAGCGTATAGCAGGCACTTTCTTCCCAGGTCAGGTGCTTGGGTCGCGGCATAAGCTGCTGCGCCTGAACCCGGGTGAACTGCGCAAATGAGCCGTCTGGTGTTTCATATCCCCATATTCGCTGGCTGGCGGAAAACATCGGGTCACCACCGTTGCATTCTTCGTCGTCGCCGTCGTCTTGGTTGCAGTGGATCACCACTTGGTCGCCAACCTTCCAGCGCGTAACCTTATCGCCAACTGCCCAGACAATGCCTGAGGCATCAGAACCGGCTACGTGGAAATCGGCCGTATGAATGTCAAACGGGCTGATCGGTATCCCGAGGCCCGCCCAGACACCGTTGTAATTTACTCCGGCCGCCATCACCAATACCAGCACGTCGTGGCTGTCGATCACCGGCACGTCCACCACTTCCACCAGCATCGACTTGTCAGGATCTCCGTGGCGCTCGCGCCGGATTGCCCAGGCGTACATCTGTTTTGGAACGTACCCCATGGGCGGGATGTCCCCAATCTCATAGAGATCCTTTTCAACAGCCTCATAATCAGCAGAGTTTGTATCCAGTGCGCTCACAACAACATGCTCCAGTATTATCGCCGCATCGCAGAATCGCGATCAGCCTGATCCCGTCAAATATCGCTGCTAAAGCAACTTTGCAACAAGATTAAGGTCTATATTGTAATTATATAACCGAGCAGGCGCAGCAATTTCAGCTCTTCTTCTTCGAAGGCCGGTGAACCAGATGTGCTATTGAGGCCGCATAATATTCAACCAGTTCCCGGTTTCCCGGGTTAATACAGACACCTTCATCCGATTCCGTAGCCATTTTACGCATCACAAGATGGTTCAAGGCCACCCGCGCCTCTTCCACCGTGTCGCCGGTTTTGGGCCGTACATGCGCCCCGCTTTTAGCCAGGCTTTCGCAATGCTCTTTGACCATTGCGATCAAATCTTCACGCGACATCCGTCCGCCCGCTTCCAGCAGACAGTGGCAAAGCAGCGGAATTGGTAAAATCGGTACAATTTCCCGGATGCGCGTCATCAGTTCCCGGCCAATATCTTTGGTCAAATCCCCGGACCTGCCCTTAGCAAACGCCTCCAGTGAAATTGGTTCGCCAAAGCTCACCGCTGCATAGCCAAACCGCAGGAACTTCCCCGTGGCCCGCTGGTAAAGGTGGTTGAACATATATCGCAGTGCCGAGCTCCAACGGAACCTAAATTTCCGTACACCTTCGTTCGCAGCCGCGACCAATACCCGATCCTCAAATACCCTGTCATAATTCAACGCCACCGGAATAAACGTCACATCTCGACCTTTTCCGGGGGTAAAATCCGACACGATATAGTTCAGCAATCCCAGTTTCGGCTCTCGCACCTCACCGGTCAGGCTTAGCCCACCTTCTGGGAATACCGCCTGCGCCACGCCTGCAGCAGTTGCCATCTGCACATATCGCGCCAGAACACGGCGATAGAGAGTGTTGCGCGATTTGCGGCGAATAAAATACGCTCCCATGGATTTGATCAATCGCGACAGTGGCCAAACCCGCGCCCATTCACCAACGGCGTAAGACAGCGCCGAACGCTCGGCCGCCAGATAGGTCACCAATACATAATCCATGTTCGAGCGGTGATTCATAATAAAGATTACAGTGGCATCTGGATCGATCTTGTTGATCGCCTCTTCGTCAAAATACCCCAGTCGCACCCGGTAAAACGCCTGACTTAACCAACGCGCCAACCGAATAGCAAAGCCAAAATAGGCGGTTGCACTAAACGATGGTACAATTTCACGCGCATATCGCGTCGCCTCCTGAAACGCCACATCTTCGCGCACACCAGTTTTCTGCGCGTGTTCCGCCACAGCCTCAATAACCTTGGCATCGTAAATCAACCGCTGAATCATGTCCTGGCGGCGCAATAGCTTGAACGGTTCAATCGGGCGCTCCAACCGTTCATTCAACTGATTGACAACACGCTCCATCCGACGGCGGAAAAACCACCGCACCGAAGGGAAAAAGAAATGCGACGCCGCAGTAACCGCCGCAAACGCGAGTATCAGGATCAATAACCAAAGTGGCAGTTGTACTGTTTGAAACATCACACGAAGGTGACAGGAAAACCGGTTAAGGTAAATCCGCTGCCTGCACAAAATAAATCAAGGCACATTCACACCATATTTTCGCCAAGCAACTTCGATAGGAAATTCAAATCGGGTCGTTTGTGATCCAAATATATTGTGAAAATACGCTCGCTGTTACCGGCTGCTTGCCAATTTTGACTGAACAGTTTCGCGTTATAGGAGGGACTATGGCCCTAAGAAGGAAAGTACTGGCGTCGATGGCGTCACTGGCAATATTAGCAACAACAGCGCTGCCCACAGCAGCACAGGACCGCAGAGTAACGATCGTGAACGACACCGATTTTACGATTGTGCGATTTTACGGTTCAAACAAAGGCTCAGATTCCTGGGAAGAAGACATCCTTGGTTCCGACGTTCTTGGGCCAAATTCTTCCGTTAGTATCAACTTTGATGACGGCACCGGCTATTGCAAATTCGATTTCCGCGCCGAATTTAACGACGGCGACGTGTTGATCAAAAAAAATGTCAACATTTGCGAGATTGGGACGTTCACTTACAACTAAGCGCTCCGTTAACTCGGATTTCGGAGAAACGCGGCCCTGTTAAGGCGTCGCGTTTTTCATTGCCTTCGAAATCCATCCGCCCACTTGCCGCAGTGCAGAAAACATGCCACTAACCTTATTGCGCGAAAGATCCCATAAACGTAATTTTGTTACCCACCCGGAGACCCAAGGATGAGCGAAACCAAAAAAGACCACCCTTGGCTGTTTCGCACCTATGCTGGCCATTCTACCGCAAAAGCATCTAACGAACTTTACCGCGCCAACCTGGCCAAAGGCCAAACCGGCCTGTCGGTTGCCTTTGATCTACCCACCCAAACCGGCTATGACAGCGACCACGAACTGGCACGGGGTGAAGTCGGCAAGGTCGGCGTTCCGATCAATCATTTGGGTGACATGCGCGCTCTGTTTGATCAGATCCCGCTGGAAAAAATGAACACTTCGATGACGATCAATGCGACGGCACCCTGGTTGCTGGCGCTCTATATTGCCGCGGCCGAGGAGCAGGGCGCAGACAGCTCTGGCCTGCAAGGCACTGTGCAAAACGACATCATCAAAGAGTACCTGTCGCGCGGCACCTATATTTGCCCGCCAGAACCATCGTTGCGCATGATCACCGATGTCGCCGCCTATACGCAAAAGCACCTGCCCAAATGGA
>CAZRHV010000144.1:0-4241 GCA_964599985.1 uncultured Marinosulfonomonas sp.
AACATCAACTTTGGCCCGCAACACCCTGCGGCGCACGGTGTTTTGCGGATGGTGCTGGAACTGGACGGTGAGATCGTAAAACGTGCCGACCCCCATATCGGTTTGCTTCATCGCGGCACTGAAAAGCTGATGGAAAGCCGGACATACCTGCAAAACCTGCCCTATCTTGACCGGTTGGATTACGTCGCGCCGATGAATCAGGAACATGCCTGGTGTCTGGCGATTGAGCGTCTGACCGGCACTGAAATTCCGCGCCGCGCCTCGCTGATCCGGGTGTTGTTCTGTGAAATCGGCCGCATCCTGAACCACCTGTTGAACGTAACCACGCAGGCCAATGATGTCGGGGCGCTGACGCCGACACTTTGGGGCTTTGAAGAACGCGAACTTCTGATGGAGTTTTATGAACGCGCCAGTGGGGCCCGTTTCCACGCCGCCTATTTCCGCCCCGGTGGCGTGCATCAGGACTTGCCTGCAGGCCTGCTTGAAGACATCGACGCCTGGGCGCTGCGATTTCCAAAAATTCTCGATGACATCGAAGGCCTGTTGACCGAGAACAGGGTATTCAAACAACGCAACGCTGATATTGGCATTATCACTGAACAGGATATTCTGGACTGGGGTTATTCCGGCGTGATGGTGCGCGGTTCTGGTCTGGCATGGGATTTGCGCCGCTCACAGCCCTATGAATGTTACGATGAATTCGATTTCAAAATCCCGGTCGGCAAAAACGGTGACTGCTATGACCGCTATTTGGTGCGTTTGGCAGAAATGCGTGAAAGCCTGAAAATTTTGCACCAGGCCGTTGAAAAACTTAGCAACGAACCCGGTGACGTTCTGGCGCGGGGCAAACTGACCCCACCAAAACGGGCAGATATGAAATCCAACATGGAAAGCCTGATCCACCACTTCAAACTATATACCGAAGGCTTTCATGTCCCCGCCGGCGAGATCTACGCCGCCGTTGAAGCCCCAAAGGGCGAATTTGGCGTATACATGGTTTCAGACGGTTCCAACAAACCCTACCGCGCCAAACTACGCGCGCCGGGGTTTTTGCATCTTGCGTCAATGGATTACGTCGCCGGTGGACACCAGCTTGCCGATGTCGCCGCGATCATCGGTACGATGGATATCGTTTTTGGCGAAGTGGATCGATAACAATGAGTTTTGGATTGCCCGGTCTTTTATTGATTTCGACGCTGTTAGGCGGAAATCCGTTGCCTATTGCGTTCTTTTCTTTGCACTTGGCTTTATCAATCGCACCGGGAATTAACTAAATGCTTCGTCGCCTACATTCCGAACAACCCGCGTCTTTTGCTTTCACGCCCGCCAACCAGAAATGGGCGCAAGCGCAGACCACTAAATTCCCCGAGGGCCGTCAGGCAAGCGCCATCATCCCATTGCTTTGGCGCGCTCAGGAACAGGAAGGTTGGCTGTCGCAGCCTGCGATTGAACATATTGGCGACATGCTGGGTATGGCCCATATCCGGGTTCTGGAAGTGGCAACATTTTACTTTATGTTTCAGCTACAACCTGTTGGTTCCGTGGCAAATATTCAAGTTTGCGGAACGACAACCTGTATGATCTGCGGCGCCGAAGACTTGATCGGTGTCTGCAAGGAAAAGATCGCGCCCAACCCGCACGAAATTTCTGCAGACGGAAAATTTAGCTGGGAAGAGGTCGAATGCCTCGGCTCATGCTCAAACGCGCCAATGGCACAGATCGGTAAGGATTATTACGAAGACCTGACCACCGAACGTCTGGCCGAAATCATTGATGAACTCGCAGCCGGGCGTGTGCCAACGCCTGGCCCACAAAACGGTCGCTACGCCGCCGAACCTCTGTCTGGGCTGACCAGCCTGACGGGTCATGAAAGTGGGCGGACCCAATATAATGCCAGCGTACAACTGGCGCAGGACTTCGGTGATACGGTGAAGCGGATCGACGGAACCGAAGTTGCGCTAACGACACCATGGTTGGGGACAGGGCGAAAATCCGCCAAAAAACCAACACCGAAAAAAGCCAGTGCTCCTAAGAAAACCACGGCGAAGGCACCCGCCAAAGCAAAGGTTTCCACCGGCAAGCCGAAAAAGCCCAAAACTATGAAAGTACCGCGCAAATCCGGCGCAGATGATTTGAAAATGATCAAGGGCGTCGGCCCAAAGCTCGAAAAGCTGTTGAATACACTTGGGTTTTTCCATTTTGATCAGATCGCCAACTGGAACAAAGACGAACTAAACTGGGTTGACGACAACCTGGAAGGCTTTAAAGGCCGCGCCCGGCGTGACAACTGGGTTTCACAGGCTAAAATCCTTGCAAAAGGGGGCGCGACAGAGTTTTCCAAACGCGCTAAATACCAATGAGTCACCAACGTAAAAAAGTATATAAACGGGGAGAGTACCAATGAATTCCGATGGAACCACTAACAAAGGTAAGATCTGGGGACTGGCAGCGATTGCCGGTGTGATCGCATTTTTTGTACTGAAATTCTTTGCATCCTATGCTTTCTGGCCAGCGCTTTTACTGGCAATCCTGATCGCCATTCTGGTTGCCATCCTGCTCTGGATTGGATTTTACCGGGATTCCGATGATGGTGGAATAAGCGGTGGAACAGTAGCCGGAGGTGCGGCGCTCGGCGCTGCGGGAGTTGCTGCAGCTGCAACAAGTGCTGCTGCCAAATCAGCTGACACCGCTGCATCAGGCGCCAGCACAACAGCGGCCAACCTTACCAGCGAAATAAAAACCGCACCGGTGAAAAAGGCGGCAGCAGCCAAAAAGCCCGCCACGAAGGCCAAATCAAAAACTGCGGCTAAATCTGGAACCTCCAAGGCAACAACCACACGCAAAACTGCGGCCAAACCAAAAACAACCAGCACCCGCAAAAAGCCAGCCGCTAAAAAACCGGTTGCCAAAAAAACCAAAGCCGCCGCCAGGACGACGGCTTCATCTTTGATGGGGGACGCAGGCAATGCGATGGTTTCGGCGAAGAAGGCCGAAAACGCTAAAACCACCCGCAAACCAGTGGCCAAAGACGGCAAACCGCCGCTACTGAAAAAGGCCCGCGCAAGTGGTGCTGATGATCTTAAATTGATCAAAGGTGTTGGCCCGGGACTGGAAAAAACCCTGAATGAGCTGGGCTTTTACCACTTTGATCAGGTCGCTGGTTGGCGCGCAAAAGAAATTGAATGGGTGGACAGCCGCCTGAAATTCAAAGGCCGCATCGTGCGTGACGGTTGGGTCAAGCAGTGCAAAACTCTTACCAAGGGCGGTGCCACTGAATTTTCCAAACGCGTCAAAAAGGGCGGCGTTTACTAGAACGGAGAATAACAATTGGGCCCCGAAGAAGACAGGTTGGTTGAGCGGAAAACACGTTTGGTAGCTATCGTGATTGCTGTGACCATGTTGCTCTGGATTGGGGCCCAATTTATCGGCAAGAAATATGGTCTGGCAGGGCGATACGCCATTCTGTTTGACCTGGCTGCACTGGCGGGCTTTTTCTGGGCTCTGGTGGTGACCTATCAGATTTGGCGCGCGCGCCGGGATAATTAGGAATACGATATGCTAAAAGATCAGGATCGGATCTTTACCAACCTTTACGGGATGCACGACCGCTCGCTGGCGGGTGCCATGTCGCGGGGTCATTTTGATGGTACCGCCGGAATTATCAAAAAGGGCAGTGCCTGGATCATCGACCAGATGAAGGCCTCTGGCCTGCGTGGCCGGGGCGGCGCTGGTTTTCCAACCGGTCTGAAATGGTCCTTCATGCCCAAAGAAAGCGACGGTCGCCCAAGCTATCTGGTGATCAACGCGGACGAAAGTGAACCCGCGACCTGCAAAGACCGCGAGATCATGCGCCATGACCCGTTCACCCTGATCGAAGGCGCGCTGATCGCAAGCTTCGCCATGGGCGCGCATACCAGCTACATCTACATTCGCGGCGAATATGTCCGCGAACGCGAAGCGCTACAGGTCGCAATTGACGAATGTTATGACGCTGGTTTGTTGGGCAAAAACGCCGCCAAATCCGGCTGGGATTTTGATCTTTATCTCAGCCATGGTGCAGGCGCCTATATCTGCGGCGAAGAAACTGCACTGCTGGAAAGCCTGGAGGGCAAAAAGGGCATGCCCCGGATGAAACCGCCGTTCCCGGCGGGGGCGGGCCTATACGGTTGCCCAACCACGGTGAACAACGTCGAAAGCATCGCCGTTGTCCCCACCATCCTGCGCCGCGGCCCGGAATGGTT
>CAZRHV010000145.1:0-4237 GCA_964599985.1 uncultured Marinosulfonomonas sp.
AACGAACTGATCCTCGCAACCGACCCGGACCGTGAAGGCGAAGCGATCAGCTGGCATCTGGAAGAGGCGCTGCGCAAACGCAAAGTCATCAATAAAGACACCCCTGTCAGCCGGGTAGTTTTTAATGCGATCACCAAATCAGCCGTGACCGAAGCGATGAAAAATCCGCGTCAGGTAGATATGCCGCTGGTTAACGCTTATCTGGCGCGCCGGGCACTGGATTATCTGGTGGGTTTCAATCTGTCGCCAGTGCTGTGGCGTAAATTGCCGGGCGCGAAATCTGCCGGACGGGTGCAGTCTGTAACCCTGCGCTTGATCGTCGAGCGTGAAATGGAAATCGAAGCCTTCAAAAACCGCGAATACTGGAGCGTGAAGGCAATCCTTGGCACCCCCCGCAATCAGACATATGAGGCGCGCCTCACGGTTTTGGCGGGCAAGAAGCTCGAAAAATTTGATCTGGAAAATACAACACAGGCTGAACTGGCAGTTTCCGCGATCCAAAGCCGCGATCTGACGATCAAATCAGTTGAATCCAAACCGGCCAACCGCAACCCTTCGGCGCCGTTCATGACATCCACCCTGCAACAGGAAGCCAGCCGCAAATTCGGCTTTGGTGCGCGCCAGACCATGAGCAATGCACAGCGCCTCTATGAGGCCGGGCATATCACCTATATGCGGACCGATGGCATTGATATGGCGCCCGAAGCGGTGACGGCAGCGCGCGATGCGATCAAGGACCGCTACGGTGACTCTTATGTTCCGGCCAAACCGCGGGTCTATAAAAATAAGGCGAAAAACGCTCAGGAAGCCCACGAATGTATCCGACCGACGGAACTGGCGCGCGCGGCGCAAGATCTGAAAATTCTCGATGCGGATCAGCGAAAATTGTACGATCTGATCTGGAAGCGTACCATCGCCAGCCAGATGGAAGCCGCCCGGATGGAACGCACCACAGTCGATATTGCCAGCGCGGATGGACAGGTGGAACTACGCGCCACCGGGCAAGTGGTGAAGTTTGACGGTTTCCTGCGGGTCTATGAAGAGGGCCGCGATGACGCGGTGGTGGATGACGACGACAAGCGTTTGCCACAGGTGATGGAGGGTGAACCCGCCGACAAAGGCACCGTTACCCCCGAGCAGCATTTCACCCAGCCGCCGCCGCGCTATACCGAGGCCACGCTGGTCAAACGCATGGAAGAACTGGGTATTGGCCGCCCGTCAACTTATGCTTCGGTGGTCACAACAATTCAGGATCGCGACTATGTACGCAAAGACAAAAACCGCCTGATCCCCGAAGATAAAGGGCGTCTGGTCACGATCTTCCTGCTGAATTATTTTCGCAAATATGTTGGCTACGAATTCACCGCCAATCTGGAAGAAGAGCTGGACGATGTGTCGGCGGGCAACCGCGACTACAAAAACGTGCTGGCGCGTTTTTGGACAGATTTCACCGCTGCAATCGGCGAAACCTCTGAGCTGCGCATCCGCGAAGTTCTGGATAAAATCGACGAAGTGCTGGAGCCCCATGTATTCCCGCCCAATGAAGATGGCTCGGACCCTCGGGTTTGTAAAAAATGCGGCAATGGCCGGCTTGGCTTGAAGACCGCGCGTTCCGGCGGGGCTTTCATCGGTTGTTCAAATTATCCCGAATGTCGTTTTACCCGTCCGCTGACAGCACCAAATGGTGAAGAAGGTGATATGGTCGGCGACCGGGTTCTTGGTCAGGATCAGGGTGACGAAATTTCCCTGCGCACCGGGCGTTTTGGCCCCTATGTGCAACGCGGCGAGCCTACCGAAGAGGCCCCGAAACCACCACGCGCCAGCATTCCTAAGGGCTGGGAAGTGGCCGGCATTGATCTGGAAAAAGCGTTGATGCTGCTATCCCTGCCCCGCGAAATCGGCCCACACCCGGAAGACGGTGAAATGGTTGAGGCCAGCATCGGGCGCTATGGACCCTACGTGAAACACGGGCGGCTCTATGCAAATATCGGTGAGGTTGACGATGTGTTCACAATTGGTATGAACCGCGCGGTTGAAGAGCTGGCTAAAAAGCTGGCCACCCGTGGCGCTGGTCGCGCGGCCGCGAAACCGCTGCATGAACTGGGCGAACACCCCGATAGCGGTGGTCCGGTGAATGTCATGGACGGCAAATACGGCCCCTACGTAAAATGGGAAAAGATCAACGCGACAATCCCCAAGGGCACCGAACCGGCTGACGTGACAATGGATATGGCGGTTTTGTTGATTGCGGAGCGGGCCGCCAAAAAGGGCAAACGCAAAGCGCCTGCCAAAAAGAAGACGGCAGCCAAGAAAAAACCGGCGGCGAAAAAGAAGCCCGCTGCCAAAAAGAAACCGGCGGCAAAGAAATAGATCTATCCGGGGGGCCGGATGCCGCCAAGATTTTCCATGATCAGGCTGATGGCATCCTCGTAGGGCTTTGGATCAGCCCCGTGGGCGATGCCAAGGGCTGCGCGTTCAAATCCGGCCGAAATTATCTCGGACAGGGCATTCAGCGGGAAATCACCCCTGCCCAGAACCGCCTGCAGCCCGGCCCTTAGGGTCGCAAGCCCCGTATCCCTGTCAATATCGGCCATTTCTGCGGGCCCAAGGATCGCCGGGCCATCCAGCAGCAAAATACGCGCACGCCCCGGCACCTTCATCGCGTCAAAATAGGCCCCGGCCCCGTCCCGTATGGCGGCGGCGGCACTTTCGCTTGTGCTGGATTGTGCCGCGATAGTTTCCGCCACGGCCCCCGCTTCGACCCGCACCACCGCCCGGAACAGATCGGTTTTATCGGCAAAATGGTGGTACAAAGCGCCCCGCGTCACATTTGCCAGTTTGACTATTTCCGGCGTTCCAGTGTCGGCAAAGCCTTTTTGGGCGAACAATTTCCGCGCCACATCCATCAGACCCACCCGCATATTCTCACTGCGGACCACATTTGATTGGCGCGGCTTGGGCCCGGATTCAGTTTTTCCTTGCATACATACACCTTGTATGTTTATTTACACTTACATTCATAGTGTATGTTATTCACAAAGGGATCGCAAACATGAAATGCACACAGTTTTACCCCGTCATCCAAACCCGCGAGGTTGCAAAAACGGCCGCATTTTATTGCGACTATTTCGGCTTTGAACCGCAGTTCGAAGCGGATTGGTATGTCCATCTGCAGTCCAAAACCAATACTGCGATCAATCTGGCAGTTCTGGACGGCGAGCATCCGACGGTTCCGGCACAGGGCCGGGGCAACACAGCCGGACTTATTCTGAATTTCGAAGTGGAAGATGTGGACGCCGTGCACCAGCGTTTGGTTTCAAGCGGGTTGCCGATTGTGAAATCACTACGCGACGAAGACTTTGGGCAACGCCACTTTATCACCGCCGATCCAAATGGGGTTCTGATCGATGTGATCACCCCTATCGCATCGACAGCAGAGTTTGCCCAACAGTATGACGCATCCGTGTTGCCCGCTTGAAATCGGGCCCTTGATGATTGACTTTTCCAAAGGCCCCGGTCACATATCAAGCGATATTTGATACGGGCAGGGCCTACTTATGAACAAGACTTTTGCAACCGCAGACGCGGCACTGGATGGCCTGCTTCAGGACGGTATGTTCATCGCCGCCGGTGGTTTTGGCCTGTGTGGTATCCCCGAATTACTGTTGTCCGCGATCCGCAATGCGGGCACGAAAAACCTGACCTTTGCATCCAACAATGCCGGCATTGATGATTTTGGCATCGGTATCCTGTTGCAGACTAGGCAGGTCAAAAAGATGATCAGCTCTTATGTTGGCGAAAACGCTGAATTCATGCGCCAATACCTGTCGGGTGAACTGGAACTGGAGTTCAACCCGCAGGGCACACTGGCTGAACGGATGCGGGCGGGCGGCTGCGGCATCCCCGGTTTTTACACCAAAACCGGCGTCGGCACGGTGATTGCCGAGGGCAAAGAACACAAAGATTTCGACGGTGAAACCTACATTCTGGAACGCGCCATTGTCGCCGACCTGTCCATCGTTAAGGCGTGGAAGGCGGATGAAACCGGCAATCTGGTATTTCGCAAAACCGCGCGCAACTTTAACCCACCCGCTGCGATGTGCGGGCGGCATTGTGTCGCTGAAGTTGAAGAAATAGTTCCAACCGGCAGCCTTGACCCAGATATGATCCATGTGCCTGGCATTTACGTTCACCGGGTCATTCAGGGCCAACATGAAAAACGAATTGAGCAACGCAC
>CAZRHV010000146.1:0-4219 GCA_964599985.1 uncultured Marinosulfonomonas sp.
TTTACCGGCGGGTTGTGGTCTGTGCTGGCGGGGTTGCTGTCGATGACGGATGCCGGAATGCCGGTGGCGTTTGGGTTGTTCGCGGCCGGATCGGCGGCGCTGACACTGGGGGTGTTTGTGGTTGGTGCGCTTGGGTTTGCGATGCGGCGGAGGGGCTGAGGTGTGTTAGGATTGAAATGCAGCGTAATTTTTTTGTCAGTTAATATAAGACGGTTTTGTTTGGTGCTGCCGCAACAGCATCATAGAAAACGTCGTTATGCGGGGCTTAGCTGCCGTTCGCCGCGTCCGCTCAAACGGCAGCTTTTGGGGAAACAGCCAGAAGGGGATTTAGCCATCAAGCCCGTTGTCAATATAAGCCAAAACACTGCCGTCTTTGTCATAAATCACCGTGAAAAAGGCACCAAAGAGCGAATAGGCAACTATTTCATTATCGGCTTCGGCCACCAACTCTTGAAAGACGAATTGGTAACCGCCTAAGGACGTCGGGTCCACCTGACGCGAAGACATCAACCCTTTTCTTGCTTCGATAGTATTACGAGTGTCTCCGACAGTTATCTGATCATACTTTGATGAGGCATAATAAAAACAAACGAGGAAGACCGCGAACCAAACTGTGTATACCAAGACCACGACCCCGAATGCGACCGCCGTCCACTTTAGAAACCGCCTGACCAGTGACATCTTCACTCCCTCCGTTCGTTCAATAAATATTGAGCAAGTTCCAAGGAAGCCGACCTCCATACTCTGTGCTGCATCATATGCTTTGGGCTCATTGCTGTCAGTGGTAGGTTTTCACCAAAAGGGCTGCGTCCGCTCAATGGGGTTTGTTAGAAATGTCTGCAAATTAAACCGTATGTTTGCTCACCCTAAGCCTGCTTCAGATACGCCACCAATATATCTCGCGCAGCCTCCAGATCACCCTTGTGAATCATCTCGGTCACTGTGTGGATATAGCGCGTACCCACAACGATCCCGATTGCGCGCGCACCGGCGGCGGCTTGTTGCGCGGCGGCTCCGTCCTGGCCACCGGAGCGCAGCATGGTGCGCTGAAACGGGATTTTCAGCTTGGTGGCCAGCGCGTCGAATTCGGCGACCAGAGCCTTGTCGGCGATGAAGGAGCCATCGCGCACATGCAGGCCAAAGCCTTCGCCATGGGTTGTCGTGGCGTCCTGTTCCGGGATGCCCGGCGTGTCGCAGGCGAGCGTTGTATCAACGCCAATGCCGATGTCGGGCTGGATGGCGTAGGACGCGGTGCGCGCGCCTCGCAACCCGACCTCTTCCTGCGTGGTGAATACGACGTGGATTTCGACGTTTAGCTTGGCGTCTTTCAGCCCGCGCAGGGTTTCGATGCCGAGCCAGCAGGCGATACGGTTGTCCAGCGCCTTGCTGACGACCTTGTCGCCGATCTCGATAAACGGTTCATCCATCACCACCATGTCGCCGACTTTGATGTGATCTTTGGTGGCCTTGCCCATGCCGGTATCAATGAAAAACTCGCTGATCTCGGGGATTTTTTTGCGATCTTCCGGGGTTGCGATATGGACCGGGCGGCCGCCGGGGTTCATTACGCCTTTGAAATCGCCGTTGTCGGTGCAGATCAGCACCCGGCGCGAGAACAGGTTGCGCGGATCAAAGCCGCCGACGGGTTGCAGATAAACGTAGCCGTCTTTCGAGATGTAGCTGACCAGAAAGCCGATTTCGTCCATGTGGCAGAGCAGCATGATTTTTTTCGGGGATTTGCCGGAATTTGCGTCGCGTCGGCATAAAAGTGATCCCATGGCGTCGGTTTTGACCTCATCAAACAGGTCTTTCACCTCAAACTTGATCAGGTCACGCACGCGATCTTCGTGGCCGGGCACGCCGGGGGTTTCACACAGAGCTTTGAGCAGGTCCAGGTTCATTTTCACATCCTCCAGACCATGGATGATGTCAGTGCCTAGCTGGCGCTGCAACCCTGTATATTGACCGCTTTTTGATCCCCAAAAACGGTGATGCGCACGTCTGAGCGGCTGAGCAGAAACGGCGCACCATTGGGGGGAACCATTTCAGTCATTGCATTCAGGAAGCGGCCTTTGCGGGTTGATGTGGTCTGGGCGACCCAGATGGATTGGTCGGGCAGTTCTATTACCACCACTTCGTCCGGGCCTTGTTTTGGGATTTCAACGCTGGCGTTCAGGCGTAGCCCGTCTGAGATCGGCTCAACGCTGCATGTCACATCGCCAACACCCGCCTGTTTGGCGCTAATGGGGCGGTCGGCAAGGCTGGCACGGATCATTTTGTCGGGTGTGCCGGAAGGCAACAGGTCGGCCTGAAAGCTGACTGTCATGGGTGCGCATATTTCGGCGCAAACACCGAGTTCCATTTGACCGACCAGAGAAATTACGTCTTGCGCCGATCCGGTTGGGGTGAATTCAATCGGGATAACAGTGTCGCCACTATAGCCGATGGAGCGCAGGCCGTTTTGGTAGAAAATTTTGGGGGTTGGCCAGTGCAGCGTCACACCGGCCAGATTGTCAGAGCCCCGCCAGTCAAAACGTGGCGGTATCCCGGTGTCTCCGGGGGAGCGCCAATAGGTTTTCCAGCCATCCTCCAATGTGATGCGAATCGCGGCCATATGGGTGCCGTTTTCGGTGCGCCATCCCGGGAGCAAAGTGACTTTGGCTACGTCTGACAAAGGCGCAGGGGCTTGTGCCTGTGCGGCGAGCGGTGAAAACGCAAAGATGCTGGCGGCCAACAGGGCCATGAAGAAGTGTTTAACCATGGCGCGAACATAGGTATCCCTTGCACAATAGGAAATCACATTTCGGCGACGGGGTGGTGATAGTGCAAAATGGCACCTTGTGGTGAGCACATTGAGTGCGCATGTTTGGCAGATGACTGATAGCAACGATTCCCTTGATCTTAACGGAAAACTTTTGATCGCCATGCCCGGAATGGGCGACCCGCGCTTTGCGAAAAGCGTTATTTTTATGTGCGCACATTCACCCGAGGGGGCGATGGGGCTAATCGTCAACAAACCGACGCCGGGGCTGAAATTGGACGATCTGCTGGAACAATTGGAAATCCCCAAAGGCAGTGGGGAGCGTGAAATCCGGGTGCATTTTGGTGGACCGGTGGAGCATGGGCGCGGGTTTGTGCTGCATTCCGCCGACTATTCGTCGAGCGATGCAACGATGGAAATTGACGAAAAATTCGGCATGACAGCGACGCAGGACGTTCTGAAAGCCATTGCCGAGGGTGAAGGCCCCGATGTTGCGATGCTGATGCTGGGTTATGCTGGCTGGGAAGGTGGGCAGTTGGAAGATGAGATTGTCGACAATGGCTGGCTGGTGACGGACGCGACCCCGGAAATTGTATTTGGCGCAGATGCCAGTGCGAAATGGGCGGCTGCGTTAAAGACGCTTGGGATTGATCCGTTGATGCTGTCAGCGGCGGCCGGACGCGCTTAGAGTCTGGGGGCCGCGGCGCGTTTTAAGCGATCATTGATGGCACGACCTAACCCGTGATCTGAAATCGGTGAGACAGCGATTTTTTTGACGCCTTGGGCGTCGAGTTCGCGCAGCGCATTGAACAGTTTTGCGGCGGCTTCGACAAGATCGCCGCCGGTTGAGAGGTTCAGGTCGCAATCAACGGGGCCGAAACCGAGGAGGGTTTCGTCAGGATTTGCTGAATTCACGTTTAGACGAATGGCGGCGTTCGGGGCGTAGTGCGACGCCAACTGGCCGGGGGCGGTTGGGGTTTTTGAATGAGTGGGTTCGGCCAGTGGCTGACCGAGGCATTGCTCTATCGCTTCAACGGGCAGTCCGCCGGGGCGCAGCAGGGTTGGTTCTGGGTCGAAACCTATGATTGTGCTTTCCAGCCCGACTTTGCAGGGGCCGCCGTCCAGGATGGCTGCAATCCGTCCGTTTAGACCTGACAGGACGTGATCAGCCGTTGTCGGGCTTATTTTGCCGGACGGGTTTGCGGATGGGGCGGCTATGGGGCCATCAAACTGGGCTAGCAATTCGTGGGCAAGCGGGTGGGCAGGTATGCGGATTGCGATCGTGTCCAGACCTGCGCTGACCAGAGGAGAAATACCAGTGCCGGATTTCAGCGGTAACACGAGGGTCAAAGGCCCGGGCCAGAAGGCGGCGGCGAGGCGTTCTGCCGCTTCGCCGAATACCGCGATTTCCTGCGCTGTGTTCATACCCGAAACGTGGACAATCAGAGGGTTGAACTG
>CAZRHV010000147.1:0-4147 GCA_964599985.1 uncultured Marinosulfonomonas sp.
CGCGCCACCTGGGGGGATGTCTGCTCGCCCGCGCGCCGGATCTCTTCGTTACGATAAAGCGGGTGCCTGTATGAAACTGCCTTGGGAGATCATTGGGGTCTTATCGCCCCTTAGCCCGTCTACATCGTGCAAACAGGAATACACGGGAATTCATGGTAATCAACAAGTTTTTTTAGAGTTTTGGTATTTTTTCCTATTTATTGCTGGGTAATTTGCTGCTGGCCCAATAATAAGCGGCATAATATATCTAATTATGGCGGAAAACCATTTCATACCTACTATATATAGTGGTTCTGTGAAAAATCCAGAAAATCCCGCAAAATCCCAGAAAATCTTTGGTTTTTCTGAATACTTAACGCCAATAGCACGAAAACACCTAAGATAACCCACCCCAAAAGCGAGATTATCTGTGATTCGAGCTGATTTGGGCGTTATCCCGTGATTTCCCGGATCATTCGCAAACGGGGCCGGGCCGTCCGGGTTCGTTCAGATCGTTGGAGAACAATGCGATCTTGTTGCCTTGAGGGTCGCGAAGGTAACCAACATAAAAATGAGGCCCATACGATGCGCGAAAGCCCGGCTGGCCCTCGTCAAAGCCGCCGGCGGCAAGTGCTGCGGCGTGAAGGTCACGAACCTGCTTTTGACTGCGCGCCTCGAATGCGATCATAGAACCGTTCCCGGCCGAGGCCGGATGTCCATCGAAGGTTGGTTTAACGTAGAAATCCGGCAGAGCGGCAGACTGACCCGGTTGTTCAGCCCGGTTGTTGGGCAGCGCGTAGCTCAGGCCCTCAGGACCCTGCTTCAGCCGGTAATCAAGGGCTGGCAGGAACGCCGAGTAAAACCGTTTCGCGCGCGCGATGTCATCAGCGCCGACGGTGACGTAGGCAATCATGCTGCGTGTTCCTTTGCCGGAAGTTTGGGTTTTGCAACGAGTTTACTGCATTATGGTAGGCCAACACATAATTCGGCTCAATAGCCGCGACACGAAACGACACATTCGACCATTTAGGCATATTGCGGTTAGGGGCTTGAAATCGTCATTCGTTCGCTGGCAAAAATCACACCAAACCGATGGCGTTCAACCAGTAACCGTAACGATCCCCACCAAGTCAGACGATGCCATCTGCAACCAATTTCGCCGCCAAATCCGCATAAGCATCCGCCAATGGCCCCTCACCCACAGCAATCGGCGTTCCGTTATCCCCGGCAAGACGGACTTCGATCGATAAGGGCAGTGCTGCAAAGAACGGCAAGCCCCGCTTTTTCGCTTCGGCCTGAACACCGCCCTGGCCAAAGATCAGGTCTTCGTGGCCGCATTCCGGGCAGATGTAACTGGACATGTTTTCAATCAGGCCAAGAATAGGTGTGTTCAGCTTGGCGAACATATCAATCGCCTTGCGGGCATCCAGCAGCGCCACGTCCTGCGGGGTGGAGACGATCAGCGCGCCGTCCAGCTCGGTTTTTTGGCAAAGCGTCAGTTGCACGTCGCCGGTGCCGGGTGGCAGGTCGATCAGCAAAACATCCAGTTCACCCCACAGCACCTGCCCCAGCATTTGTTGCAACGCGCCCATCAGCATTGGGCCACGCCAGACCAGCGCCTGATCCGGGTCGGTCATCAGGCCGATCGACATCATGGTGACGCCGTGGGCGGTGAGCGGGATGATCATTTTGCCGTCGGGGGATTTGGGGCGTTCATTCACCCCCATCATCCGGGGTTGTGAAGGGCCGTAAATATCGGCGTCCAGCAATCCAACCGCCAGCCCCCGCGCCGCCAGTGCAACGGCGAGGTTTGACGATACGGTTGATTTGCCGACACCGCCCTTACCCGAGGCAATCGCTATTACCTTTTTCACGCCGGGAACTTTGATCGGTCCGGCCTGCGGCTTCGGATGGCCACCGATTTTCAGATCGGGCGGCGGGGCTTTCGGGGCGGCGGGGCCGTGGGCTGTCAGGATCACCGAAGCGGATGTTACTCCGGCAAGCCCGGCAACCGCGCGTTCAGCGGCGGCGCGAAGCGGTTCCATCTGGCGGGCGTCTTCGGGGGTTGCGGCTTCGATCACAAAACGAACGGTGTCGCCATTAATGCTTAGCGCACGCACCATATCGCGTGACACCAGATCACCCCCGCCGGGCAGTTCAATGCGCGCCAGTTCCGCCAGAATTTCTTTGTCCGAGATTGCCATTAAATCCGCTTTCATAATGTAGTCGTTTATTTTGGCTCTATTTGGCCAAAGAACAAGCCCCCGCCCCGCGATAAACCCGCACAGGCGAAATATGGCAAAAATCCGGCTTTTTTACCCATGCAATAGCTGCATAGCGGGAATGCCAAATCTATGTGTTGTGCAGGTGCAGCATCGGCTTATGTAGACGTCAACGAAGCAATGATGCTTCCCCGAAACAACCAGAGCTGAAAGGCTGAGAACATGACATATATCAATTCTGTAAACACTATCGAAATCGATCTCGCTGATCGGATTTCTGCTTCATTTAACGGCATCTTCGCCAACATCGCCCACGCCCGTCTGGCACGTAAAACAGTTCGTGAACTGTCCGCACTTTCCACACGTGAGCTGGACGATCTGGGCATCAGCCGTTCAATGATCAAGTCGGTTGCTTATGAAGCTGCCTACAACAACTAAGAATTTTCAACATCCACCCCTTCTCCCGGGGGTGATTGTGAAAAGCGGCGATTTTTCCTCCCGATAATCGCCGCACCAAATCGGGGCCTACGTGCCCTGACAGATACGCAGCTGGCTTTTCTTCCCGATTACCAGCAAGCGTTGAAAGAAACGGTCAAGTCCTCCTCCCTGGGCTTGGCCGTTTTTTTGTTGTGCAGCCACCTCGCATGACTGTGACAAGGCGAAAGCGGCGAATCGACGTAAGCTGTGAGCGTCAATCAGGGGGAACTGCGTTATGAAACTGCTTTTACTGGCATTGCTTTTCTTTGCCCCGGCGGCTTTTGCCCAAACCGGCCAGAAAAACCATCTGGAGGGCGAAGATTCGCCCTATCTGTTGCAGCACCTCTATAACCCGGTGGACTGGTACCCCTGGGGCGAAGAGGCGCTTGAAAAGGCGCGCGCTGAAAACAAGCTGATTTTTGTGTCGGTTGGCTATGCCTCTTGCCACTGGTGCCGTGTGATGGCGGATGAGAGCTTTGAAAACGAAGGAATCGCCGAGATTCTTAATGAGCATTTTGTATCAATCAAAATTGACCGCGAACGCCGCCCGGATCTGGACGAACAGTATTTGCTGGCCACGCAGCTGTTAACCGGCAGTGGTGGCTGGCCGAACACCGTATTCCTGAGCCCCGGGGGCGATCCGTTCCATGGCGGCACCTATTTTCCGCCGGCTGAGTTCCAGACATTGCTGTTGCAGCTGGTGGATCGGTGGAAACGCGAACCGGCCACGGTGATCGCCGAAGGTGGGCGATTGTCGGAATTCGTGCGCAACGCTTTGACGCAAACGGCAGAAGCGCGTGAATTGACGCCTGAAGTTGTGAATTTAGCGGCGCAAAGTGTACTTGAAGCCACCGACCCGTTCAGCGGAGGCATCGGCGATACCAGCAAATTCCCGCGCGAATCCCTGTTTCTGTTCATGCTGGATCAGGCGGAACGCACGGGTGATGGTGAAATGCTGGCCGGTGTCACCGGTATGCTGGACGGGATGATCCGGGGTGGCATCCATGACCATGTCGGCGGAGGTTTTCATCGCTACGCGATCGATCCTGACTGGCAGGTGCCACATTTTGAAAAGATGCTGTATACCCAAGCGATGACCGGGCGGTTGCTGGTGCGGGCCTGGCGCAGCACCGGAAACCTTTCGTATCGGCGCGCGGCTGAGCGGTTGTTTTCCTATGTTTTGCGGGAGTTACGTGGCCCGGATGGCGGGTTCTATTCCGCGCAGGACGCGGATTCAGTGAATGCGGAAGGCGCATATGTCGAAGGCGCTTACTACACCTGGACACCGGACGACCTGGGGAACGTATCGCAAAGCAGTGCGTTTTTGGCTAAGTTGTTTGAAGTTTCCGCCGCCGGTGATCTGGATGGAGCCAGCGTGCTGAACTGGGGGGATGATCCCGGCAATCTGGCGGAGGAAATGGGCATAACAGAGGCCGCGTTTTACGCCGGGCTTGATCCGCTGTTGGATG
>CAZRHV010000148.1:0-4069 GCA_964599985.1 uncultured Marinosulfonomonas sp.
GGACCGGGACGGTTTATGGAAATTATTCTGAGTATAGCCTTGATTTTCTTGGTTTTTAGCCACTTTGGGTTGAGGAAAAAGGTCAAAAATCTGGAAACTAAGATGGCCGCCCTTTGGGGGGCAGAGCCACAGGTTGCCGGGACAGATGATGCCCCTGAGAGCGATCAGATAGCGGCGAAAACGCCAACGGCGGCGGCTGAGGGTACGGGTCCGTGGCGAAAATTGAGAGTTAAAGACGCAGAGGATGAACCAGCTGCAATTGTGTCGCCGCCGCGTGAATTTGTGGACGACAAGCCGCCCAAAGCCTTTGTTTTCAAGTCCGATAACTTGGCCAAAGCGGGTAAATGGCTGGCGCAGAACTGGTTTCTGGCGGTGGCGGCGCTGTCTTTGGCGCTGGCCGCTGTGTTTATGGTGCAATACGGGGTTGAACAAGGCCTGATCACGCCGTTCTGGCGGGTTATGGGCGCAGCTTTCCTTGGCATTGCATTGATTGGTGCGGGTGAATTTGTGCGCCGTCGCTGGGGTGACGGGGGCAAAAGCCACACGGCCTATTTACCGTCCACGTTCGCCGGGGCTGGGTTGGTGGCACTTTTTGCGGCCGTGCTGTCGGCGCGTCAGATGTATGGGCTGATCGGTTCAGAAACGGCGCTGATCTATCTGGTGATGGTGTCGGCCATAGCGATTGTACTGGGCTGGTATTACGGGCCGTATCTGGCGGTTGTGGGTATTCTTGGATCATTGGCGGCCCCATTTCTGGTGGGCGGAGAAAGCAGTGCGCCGCAGTTGTTTTTCTACTATTTCGCGATAATCGTGGTGGCCGCACTGGCGGTGGATACTGTCAAGCGATGGGCTTGGGTTTCGGTATTGGCGCTGGTATTTGGCTATATTGCGGCGTTTGTGGTTTTCGGCAAAGGTGCTGGAGATGAGCATTTTCTGGCCTTCGCGCTGATCACGGCGGTAGCGTCCGTCACGATCCCGCGGCGGAGCCTGTGGCCAAGCCATGACGGCGCGACGGTGCTGTCGATATTCGGGCAATTGCGCCGCAAGGGCGATGAGCTGCGTATTTGGCCGGAATTTCCAACCCGGCTGGCAGCGGGGGCATTTGCAGCTGCCGCGGTGTCAGCAATGCTGGTTGTCTTGAAGGATGCAGGTTCGGCCGAGGTCTGGCTGTCGATTGCAGTTTTGTCGGTGCTATATCTGGCGGCAGTGGTCTGGTTTCGTGGGGCAACATCGCTGGATGATCTGGCGATAATCCCGGCGGTGTTACTGATTGGTGTCGTTGGTGTTCAGGCGTTGGATTGGGGTCAGTTGTATAACAGCTTCATTCTGGGCCTTGAACGGCCCCCTGAAACATCACCCCCAAATACTGTTTCTGTATTGGCCGCATTAGGGTTGGCGGGGTCTTCGCTGGCATTTTGGCGCACACTTTGGGGTGGCGCGCGGATGCAGGCTTGGGCCGCAGGGGCGGCGTTGTTTGCGCCGTTGATGTTGGTCACACTGGAATTCTGGTGGGGGCCTGAACCGATATTAGGTGCTGGACGCTGGGCGGCACATGCGATGATTATTGCCGCGGCCATGGTGTTTTTCGCCGAACGTGTGGCGCGCCGGGATGGTGAAGACCATCGTCGCGTTGCGTATTTCGCGTTATCTGCACTTACGATGATCAGCTTTGCATTGGTGATAATGTTGTCGTCTTCCGCCTTGACCCTTGCACTGGCCGTGATGGTGCTGGGCGCGGCGCTGGTTGATAAGCGTCTGAACCTGCCATTGCTAAGCATTTTTGTGCAGGTCGGTGTGATTGTCGTAGGTTGGCGACTGGTGCTGGAGCCCGGCGTATTCTGGGGCAGCGACGCGCCGAAATGGGAATTTGTGCTGGCCTATCTGGGCAGTGCGGGTCTGTTGGCAGCGGCGTGGGTCTCTTTGGCTATGCGCGCGCGTGGTACGGCCCGGATGACGGTGGAAAGTGGTATCTGGGCTATACTGGGCGTGTTTACCAGCCTGGTGCTGTACCGTTGGATGGGCGGCGATGTGGAAAGCCATTGGGGTTTTTCACTGTTCGCCTCAATCTGGCTGATCCTGATGCTGGTGCAGCTATACCGCCTGCAAGCCGGGGGCTGGTTGCGCTGGGTGCGTATCGGGCTTGCGTCACTTTATGCCATTGTGTCGCTATTTTTATTCTTTTTTGTTTTTCTGGTTTTCAATCCGCTCGACCCGTTTGGCTTTAATTACGATCCGGTAATCGGACCGTTGGTTTTGGACAGCTTGTTGGTCGCCTTTGGTATACCGGCACTTATTCTGGCCATTGGCGTTTGGAAGCTGCCGCATATTCGCCCTTGGTTACGCAAAACCTTGATCAGCCTGTCGGCGATATTTGCGATCACATATGTCGGGTTTGAAATACGACGCCTGTGGCGGGGCAATGATCTGAGCGTTTCAGGCGCGTCGGCGCCAGAGCTGTACAGCTATACGATTGCGATGCTTTTAGGCTCGGTTGCGTTGCTGTTCTTTGCGTTTAATCGTCGATCCCTGCCACTGCGCCGGATTGCCACCATTGGCATCGGGCTGACTATCGCCAAGGTGTTCCTGATAGATATGTCGGGGCTAACCGGGTTGTTGCGGGTAGCGTCGTTCCTTGGGCTGGGCCTGTCGCTGGCCGGGCTGGGCTGGCTTTACCGTCGGATGGCAGCGCAGTGGGATCCGGTTGAAGTACCGGAGGAACCCGGCGAAGAGCCTGGCGAAGAAGATTAACGCAACACCGGCACGCTGCCTGCGGGTTGGCGTGCCATTGCGACACCTGCCTGCATACCGTCGCCGATGCGCCGCGCCAGCGCTACCCAAGGGGTGGCCGCGGTTTCCGGCAGGGTGCGTCGCGCCACCTGTTCAAACAGGTCCAGCCAGATTGGGAAATGTTCGGGTTGAATGCTTTTGGTGGCCATATGCACCTGTTGCGGGCGGCCATTGTAGCTGCGTTCATGCAGGATCGCGTTGCGCCAGAAACTGGCGATCTTTGCCTCATGTTTGCGCCAGACAGCGGGATCAGTGCCAATGCGGCCCTGAAACACAGGCCCAAGCACCGGGTGGCGGCGAATTTCGATGTAAAACACGCGCATCTGGTCGTCGATCTGCTGCGGCGTGATCGCAAAGCGTGGGGGCATGGCTGTCATTGGATTGGGGCCTGTGATTAATTCAATTCATTAGTTAGGTGCGCGTAACATTAGATTTAAGTGCGTGCATTGTCGCATCCGCTGGCCCCTAGACCATCTGCGATTGCCGCCCTATAAGTGCCGAAATGACACGCATATGCATCATCATTATTCGAATTATCACCCCGGCGCTCTGACATATTGGGCTGCCGGGACAAGGCGTATGGGACACCGCGCTGAACCGAAAAATCATTCCCCGAGATATACCGATAAAGGACGCCAAAAATGTGCGCCGAAAAGACCGACTATAAAGCAACGCTGAACCTGCCAAAAACCGATTTCCCAATGCGCGCGGGCCTGCCGAAACGAGAACCCGCATGGCTGGAAAAATGGGCCAAGATCGGGGTTTATGACCGTTTGCGCGAAAAGACTGGCCGCGAGCCGTTTACCCTGCATGACGGCCCGCCCTATGCCAATGGCAACCTGCATATCGGCCACGCGTTGAACAAAATCCTGAAAGATATGGTGGTGCGCAGCCAGCAGATGATGGGGTTTGATGCACGTTATGTGCCGGGCTGGGATTGCCACGGCTTGCCGATTGAATGGAAGATCGAAGAACAATACCGTCAGAAGGGCCGTGACAAGGACGCGGTGGATGTCGTTGATTTTCGTCAGGAATGTCGCAAATTCGCGGCCGGTTGGGTGGATATCCAGCGAGAAGAATTCAAGCGGCTCGGTATTCAGGGCAACTGGGATAATCCGTATCTGACGATGGATTTCCACGCCGAGGCGGTGATCGCGGCGGAATTCCAGAAACTGTTGATGAACGGCACGCTTTATCAGGGCTCCAAGCCGGTGATGTGGTCACCGGTGGAAAAGACCGCGCTGGCTGAGGCGGAGGTAGAGTATCACGATAAGGAAAGCTT
>CAZRHV010000149.1:0-4032 GCA_964599985.1 uncultured Marinosulfonomonas sp.
GCGGGTAATTTGGCGCGCTGGGGAGGATTCGAACCCCCGACCCCTTGATTCGTAGTCAAGTACTCTATCCAGCTGAGCTACCAGCGCGCGGACAGGCGGGATGTAGCGATACCTAGCGACCTTTGCAAGGGCAGATTTATTCTGCTGCTTTGTCCAGCACCATTACGGTTTTTGGCAGGCAGATTGAAAAGCTGGTTCCTGCTTCGTTGGTGTCCAATAGTTCCAAACGGCCGCCATGGCCTCGAACAAGTTCGGCGGCGATTGCTAGGCCAAGCCCGGTGCCTTCCTTGCGTGTACCACCCTGAAACGGTTTGAAAAGGTGGTCAAGGGCACGCGGAGGTAGGCCCGGGCCGGTGTCTTGCACAACAATTGACCAGTTCGTATCGTCTTCTTTAGCGCTTATCGAAATTTCACCGGGGGCTCCGCTGGCGACGATAGCCTGACGGGCGTTGCGGATCAGGTTTGATAGGACACGGTATAATTGCTCAGAATCGGCACGCACGACCATTGCGCCAGGAATGTCCTCTGAATAACTGATGTCGTAGTCCCCGGCGGCCAGCCGTTCGCTTTCTACGACGTCATTTACAACTTCCGCCAGATTGATCCGATCCAATGCGGGCGGTGCTTCTTCGGCTTTGCCGAACGCCAGGGTGGATTCACACAGGTTTACCGCCCGTGATATGGATTTCAAAAGTTTTGGGACGGTCCGTTGGACGTATGGATCGTCGCTTTGTTCCATCCGGTCGGTGAATAGCTGCGCAGTTGTTAGAATATTCCGCAAATCGTGGCTGATTTTTGCGACGGCCCCGCCCAGCTGGGCAAGGTGTTCTTTTTGTTTCAGCGCGCTGGTCAATTGGGTTTGCATCAAACGCAGAGCTGTTTCTGCTTCGCGGATTTCTGTCACACCGGCAGAGGGTTCTATAATTCGTCGGGCATCTTCTGGCGCTTGGGCGTAAGAGCTCATTGCGCTGACAACGCCTTTTATTGGTTTCACGATGAAATAGCGGACTGCAAAAAACAGCAGGAAGGCGGTCAATACTGAGATTACCGCCGAGAGCGCCAGAATACGAATGCCATAGTCTATCATTGCCGTACGCAATGGGCCTGTGGCCATCGTGACCTCTATCAATAGGCCAGCCTGTTGGATCGGGTGGCCAACAACGCGTATAACGTGGTCGTCCGGTTCCCAAAGGCGCTTCACCGCGTCCTGCATCAGTCGCACCGGCCCGGCGTAGCGCAGGTCATAGGTTTGGCTGATCGTAAATGGCATATTGGTGGACAGCATCAGCTGGCGTACCTGATCGCGCACCAGAACGACGTTGAATACACCTGCGTTTTGCAAAAGCTCAATTTCCAGCTCTTCTTCGATCATATCGTTTGCAAGCAGTGCCAATGATGCGATTTGAGCCCGTTCCAAACGAAGCAGTAGGTAGTCTTCTCGGAAACGGGCCACGGACGGCACAAAGATCAATACTTCTGCCAGCATGACGAACACTGCTGTCAAAATCAGGAATCTGCCTGAAAGTGAGTTCAGAAACATATTTTACCCGTCGCTATGGTTGTTAAGGCAGCACTTTTTGCACAAACCCGACAACCCGTTTCACCATAGAACTATCAAATAATCGCGGTGAGAAATAGGCCCCCGCCGCACGCTTGTTGATTTCTCCTAATGTTGGATAGGGCGCAACCATTGCCGCTACCGCTGACATTTTCAGATTGTTTGCGATGACCAGCGCCCAGACACCGATTAGCTCGCCCGCTGATGCGCCGACAATGCTTACCCCTATGGGTCGGCCTTTGACGATCATCACCTTGATAAGGCCGGCGGTTTGCCCGGTGGCAATCGCGCGGTCATTTTCTGCGTATTCGAAGCGCACGACCTCCAGCCGATCACCATGCACGTCGCGTGCCTGGGCTTCGGTCAGCCCGATCTGTGCCAGTTCCGGGTCGGTGTAAGTTACCCAGGGGATGTGGCTGGTCTTGGCCTTTGCTGGCAAGCCAAACAGCATTGATCGAGCGATTACCCCGGCGTGGTATCCGGCCACATGGGTAAATTGCAGGCTGCCAGCTACATCGCCAATAGCGTAGACTTTTTTGTTGGAGGTGCGCAGGCCTGCGTCAACTTCAATCGCTCGGTCAAATTCAATGCCGGCAGTATCCAATCCAAGGTCATTGATATTTGCCTTGCGGCCCACAGCCATCAGAATGTGGCTGCCTTTGAACACCCGGCCGTCCTGAACTTCGATTTCAACTGCCCCGGCTTTGCTGCGGACTTCTTTGGCCATTGCGTCTTCGGCAATTTCAATTCCTTCACTACGCAATTGGTCCAGTACAATTGCAGTCAGTTCCGGATCATCTTTGCCAAGGGCTTTCATACCCTCAATTACTGTCACCTTAGAGCCGAGGCGGATATGTGCCTGCGCCATTTCCATGCCAATCGGACCGCCGCCAACAATCAACAGGTGCTTGGGTTTTTCGCGCAGATCAAAAATGGTTTCGTTGGTGTCATAATGCACCTTATCCAGTCCCGGAATTGGCGGCACCAGCGGCGAAGAGCCCGTCGCGATCACAAACCGCCGGGCGGTGATCACTGTGTCACCTGCCTGCACCTCGGTTGCGGAAATGAAGCGGCCATATTCGCGGATAACATTTACACCAAACCCTTCAAAGCGTTCCTGACTGTCAGCCGGGGCAATGGTTTCGATCACCCGCTGAACGTGGTCTTTGGCCGCGCTATAATCGACCTTTGGCTTCACCGGCGTAACGCCAAAATCAGCTCCGCTTTGCATGGCGTGCGCATGTTTACCTGCCGCGATCAGCGCCTTGGATGGAACACAACCAAAATTCAGGCAGTCACCGCCCATCTTGTGGCCTTCGAGCAAGACGACAGATGCCCCCATTTGTGAGGCACCGGCAGCGACAGACAGCCCGCCTGATCCTGCGCCAATGACGCAAATGTCGGTCTTAATACGGTTCATTTACTCGGTACCCTTCTTACGGAATGCTTTGATCAGGATTGGTAGTGCCGCAAGCGCTGAAAGACCAAGAATTGGGAACAGGATCTGTGGTTCAAAAATAATGCCAAGGTTCGGGGTCTCACCGCGTTCGAAAACTTCGCCAAGCCCTGCACCGACTGAGGTATAGACCACACCGCCCGGTATAATTCCAATAAAGGTGGTGACCACGAAACGCCACAGGCTGACGCCAACCAGTGCGGGGATCAGGTTTGCCACAAAAAACGGGACCGCCGGTACAAGGCGCATCAGGAAAAGCACCGACCACTGGTTTTCATCGATGCCGTCTTTGATCCGTTTTACGGCCCCGTCTGAAGCTTCCATTTTTGCAGCCAGCCGTTCACCAAACCCCCATTTTGCGGCCAGAAAGATCAGGGTTGCTCCGGTCGTGGCCGCAACCACATTGAAAAGCGCGCCGGGAAACACCCCAAACAGGAACCCCCCTGTCAGCGTGGCAATCGTTGCACCGGGCAGCGAAAAACCGACAATGCCGACGTAAATAGCCATAAATATCAAAGCGGTGCCAAGGTAGTTCGCGTCACGAAAGGCTATCAATGTCTCACGATTGTCGCGCAAGGCCTCAAATGAAATGTAATCGCGCAGCGTAAAAAAGCCGATGGTGGCCACTATCAGAATGGCCAGCACCGGGATTGCACGCACGAAAGCGCTCTTTTGCTCTTGTTGGGATATATCGGTCATGTTTTTGTCCTGCATAGGGTCCTCTGGGTTGCGGCTAACATGCCTATGCTTGACCCGTACAAATAGCCCGATCACGCGCGCTTGATCATTGGTGAGAATTTCTACCAGTATTTAAGTGACTTGTGGCCTTAACTGAAACATTGAACCACCCCTTTACTACCCAAATTGTTGCAGAAATCGCTACAGATGCGAATTGACAGCACCCCTGTGACAGCCTAAAGGACGGACTTCGAACATTACGGCCTTCGAATCTGTGTTGGATTTGGGCCGAAGAAGACGGAGACACCGCTATGAAGCGTACATTTCAACCCTCGAACCT
>CAZRHV010000150.1:0-4025 GCA_964599985.1 uncultured Marinosulfonomonas sp.
GAATTCACCGTTTCCGAAATCTCGGGGGCGGTGAAAAAGATCATTGAGGGCGAATTTGGCCATGTCCGGGTGCGCGGCGAAATTGGCCGGGTATCGCAGCCCGCGTCAGGGCACCTGTATTTTGACCTGAAAGATGATCGCGCGGTGATTGCCGCGATCAGCTGGAAAGGGCAGGCCGCCCGTCTTGCGGTAAAGCCCGAGGAAGGCATGGAAGTCATCGCCACCGGTCGGATGACCACCTTTCCCGGCCAGTCACGTTACCAGCTGATCGTTGAAAATATCGAACCCGCCGGGGCCGGGGCGCTAATGGCGATGCTGGAAAAGCGCAAAAAAGCGCTGGAAGCCGAGGGGCTGTTCGTCGCCGGACGCAAAAAGCCACTGCCCTACCTGCCGGAAGTTATCGGCGTGGTGACGTCGCCCTCAGGTGCAGTTATCCGAGATATTTTGCACCGTTTGCGGGATCGTTTCCCCCGCAAGGTTCTGATCTGGCCGGTGGCCGTTCAGGGCCAGAAATGTGCGCCCGAGGTGGCAGCAGCGATAGAAGGCTTCAACGCGATGACACCGGGCGGCGCGATGCCCCGGCCGGATTTGCTGATCGTGGCACGAGGTGGCGGTTCGGTCGAAGATCTCTGGGGTTTCAACGAAGAGCTTGTGGTGCGCGCCGCAGCCGCCAGCGACATCCCGATCATTTCAGCTGTGGGCCACGAAACCGATACCACTCTGATTGACTATGTCTCAGATGTGCGCGCGCCAACCCCGACCGCCGCCGCCGAACTGGCAGTGCCGGTCCGACTGGAACTGCTGGCCTGGGCAGGAGAGCAGGAAGCCAGACTGTCACGCGCGGTTACCCAAGGCCTGAGCCAGCGCGGTCAGCGCCTGCGCGACCTTTCCCGTGCCCTGCCACGGCCGGAGGTGTTGGTTGAAACCGCCTGTCAGCGACTGGACCGCGCCGCCGAACGCCTGCCCGTCGCCCTGCGTAATGCCGCGCAAAAGAAACGCCTGCACCTGAGCGAAGTGGGTGCTGCGATACGCCCGGATGCCATGCGCCGGATTACCAGTGAAGCCAAACGCCGCCTGTCGGATCGTTCTGCAAGGTTGCAGCCCGCACTTCTAACCCGCGACATCAGCCGTAAATCGGATGATCTGGCCAAGTTAACGGCACGGTTCATTTCGGTAGCTAAAGGGCAAATTGAAACCCGCAAACAGCGCCTGGGTGCGTTTGAACGTATGCGTCAGACCCTTGGTTATACAGAAACGCTGAAACGGGGTTATGCGGTGGTGCGGGGAGACGGCGACGTGGTGACCTCGACCAAATCCGCCCAAAAATCCGGTGCGTTGGAAATCGAATTTTCTGACGGGCGGATGCAGGTGGGGCAGGGCCGTGCGCCGGTTAATAAGGTTAAGCCCACCACAAAGAAACCTACGGATCAGGGTTCACTTTTTTGAGTGCTGGCTTCGAAAAAGACTGACAGTCAGACGCCAATCTTAGGGCCAATACACTGCAATTGTTCCTCGCTGTTGCGCGCTTCATACAGTTCCCGCCCATCTTCCTGCCCGACGAATTTAGCCCGTAAGCCGCTGTTCGTTTCGAAGAAATTCCAACATTGCGGTGAATTTTCAGCGTCCTCGTAAACAAAGCAAATCAAAGCGGGTTCTGGTTCGTACCAATACCCTTCTTTGCATTCATTATCGGCAAAAGCCCAGGTTACACGCCGCCCACTCAGGTATTGTTCAAACCCATAGACCTGCCCGCTTTCAAGGAATGTCAGCGTTTTATCGCGGGTGTAATCGTCAAATTCTTCCCCGGTCAACGCCGATTGCGCGGCGATGGGGCTGCTCAGAAACATCAAGAAGATTAACAAACGGATCATGGTGTGATTATTGCAGCTATTTCCCGGTCTTACCAGACAGTGCCGCCACACGGGGGTCCATCAACTTGCGCCAACGACGCGGATGCAGCGCGATAAAGCCCATCACTGGCAGGCTGCGGGGCAGGGTGGGTGATTTTTGCGGCAGGCCCAGCGCCGGATAGGGTCGTGCCGGGTGCGCGTGGTGATCCGAATGGCGCGGCGCGTTCAACATCAAGAGACTGGAAAACCAGTGCGGTGAATTCCAGGAATGCTGTGGGCCAACGGGTTCAATACGCCCCTCCGCATCAATTCCACGGCTTAGCCCGTAATGCTGCACATAATCCGACATCAACAGTTGCATCGTCACGTAGGTCACCAGAGCAACGTAGGTGAAAATCCCGCCAACCCCGCCCACCAACGCCGAAATGGCCAGTATGAATACCCCCCCCAGCAGATAGGTTGTATAGGGGTGCAGCCCGCTATGTTCGCCCCTGCGCCGAGTATTTTCAGCCAGAAACCCGGACTTGAATGAACCAACCCAAGCACGCGGAGCAAAGTGATAAAAACTCTCTCCCTGCCGCGCAGAATTCGGATCCTGCGGTGTCGCCACATGTTGGTGGTGAACCAGACGATGAGCCGATGTGTGATGGCCGAACAGGTGGCTGATGAAAACCCACTTCCCCAGTTCAAACAATGGGCGCTGGCCCCGGTGGATCAGCTCATGCGCGTTGGAATTGGATACCTGTCCAAAAAACAGACCAAACGCAAAAAACGCGCCCAGCCTTTCAAATCCGCTTAACCCACTTCCGCCGGAAACCGCCCAAACCGCCAGTGCCAACAGTGGAAAATGCGCGAGCGCAAGCAAGGCGGACAGGGCATTTGCCGCGGGAAATTCGCTCTCGGGATCGGCGGGGTTGGCGGGGTTGGCGCCGGTTACAATCATTTCATCCAACGCAAATGTAAAAACCGTCAGGTAAACCAGCGCGCCCCAAATCCAGACACTGCCCTGCACCCCGCCAAGCACCAGCAATGGCAGTGGCAACAACGTGGCGATGGAAAAAATGGCAACATTTGCCTTCACTTTAACGCTCCCTTTGGATTTCGCGGCCAGTGTTTACCGAAACTTAACCAAGTTCCAGCCCATTGCGTCCCTTGCGGCGGTTTGGTGGATCAGTAATGTCGCGCCAAAAAGGAAACCGGATGATTGAGCTAAGCATAATTTTCTTATTTGTTGGCGCAAGTTGCACTGCCGGATACCTGCCGATTGCGCACCGATCCCCCAGCTGGGGCCGAACGGCAATTAAAACTGTACCTCTTTTAAGCCTCGCATTCTTTGCGTTCAGCGCCCAGACCCATCCTTTCCTAACCATGGGCCTCCTTTTATCAGCCTTTGGTGATATGGCCCTGTCGCGCCCCGGCACAAAAGCGTTCCTATATGGCCTCGTTTCCTTCGCTTTAGCCCACATCCTCTACGCGCTGCTGTTTACCAGCCTTTCCGATCAACCGCTTTGGGCGGCCTTCAGCAATGCACCGCTTTTCGCGATCATCATGCTCACTTTGGCCTTTTCAACCGAGCTTTGGCTAACACCCCATGTCGGCAACCTGCGCTGGCCGGTACGCATCTACATTGCGCTGATCGGATTGATGATGCTCGCCGCCCTAAACCTGCCCCCCGAATATGCGTTGGCGGCACTAGGGGCCGGGGCCTTTGTTGCCTCGGATCTGATCCTGTCGGTGCAGCGGTTTCGTATGACTGAGGTTGCGAAATGGTATCGTGCCACGGGCTGGGCGGTTTGGGTACTTTACATCACTGGCCAAACGCTGATCCTGGTGGGCGTGGCCGTGATTTGAAACCCTTTCATTAGCCCACAAGACCGATTAAGTGAAAACGGCAACCGGAGACCAAGATGTCGTTTTTCAAGAAGCTCAAAGACCGCCTGTTCAAATCTTCCAAGAAGATTGACGAAGGCCTGGACGCGATCGTGCAGGATGGTGGCATTGAAGAAGAGCTGGTTGAAGAAGCCCCCGTTGAAGAAGCCCCGGAACCTGCCACGGCCGAATTATCAGCACCCGAACCAGAAAAAGCGGTTGCGCCCGAACCAGACCCGGTGACACCAATTCCTGAGCCTGAGCCTGAGCCTGAGCCTGAGCCTGAGCCTGAGCCTGAGCCTGAGC
>CAZRHV010000151.1:0-3951 GCA_964599985.1 uncultured Marinosulfonomonas sp.
ACGCCGTGGCGCCGCGCCCGGCCCAATCTGGGGCTGATGATGAAGGAAGGTCTGCTAAAGGAAAACATCGACGGTGAAGCGCTGGAATGGGCGCATCGCCGGATTTGCGTTCGACAGGAAGCGCGCAAAATCCTGATGGTGATCTCTGACGGCGCACCGGTGGATGACAGCACCCTGTCAGTGAACCCGGCGAATTATCTTGAAAAGCACCTGCGCGATGTGATTGCACTGGTGGAGCGGCGGCGTCAGGTGGAATTGCTGGCCATCGGCATCGGTCATGACGTGACCCGGTATTATGACCGCGCCCTGACGATAACTGATGTGGAACAACTGGCAGGCGCGATGACAGAGCAACTGGCCAGTCTGTTTGATAATGATCCCCGTGCAAGGGCGCGGTTTGCGGGGATCAGTAAGGTGGCTTAGGCTTCTTCTGTTCAAAAATACTTCCGCCGGAGGCAAAAATCTTAGATAAGATTTTTTAACTTTCTGACCTTCGGTGAGAGTATTTACCAACAGAAGAAGTAATGAGGTGACGGATGTTCCAAAGTTTTTCTGAAAGCTCAACCCCGGATGATGGCCCTGCCCGGCTGGCTGATTTACGACAAGAACTGGTGGCAGCAGGGCTGGATGGCTTTCTGATCCCACGGGCGGACACATTCCAGGGCGAATATGTCGCCCCCCGTGACGCGCGTCTGGCCTGGCTGACAGGCTTTACCGGTTCGGCCGGATTTTGCATCGCGCTGGCGAACCGCGCCGGGGTGTTCATCGACGGGCGTTACCGGGTTCAGGTCAAGGCACAGGTGGATCTGGATCATTTTACGCCGGTGCATTGGCCGGAAGTTAAGCCATGGGACTGGTTGAAGGAGGCGTTGCCACGGGGTGGCAAAGTCGGGTTTGATCCGTGGTTGCATACCTTGTCCGAGATTGAAGGGTATCGTGATGGGCTAAAGGGCTGTGGTATTGAACTGGTTGCGGGCGAAAATCTGGTGGATCGGATTTGGGTGGATCAACCGCCGCGCCCCAGTGGTAAAGTCACCGCCTACCCGTTGGAATTTTCTGGCGAGAAATCTGGTGAAAAGCGGACACGGATTGCCAAAATTCTGCTCGAGGCAGGTCAATGCGCAGCCGTGCTGACCTTGCCTGACAGTATCTGCTGGCTGTTGAATATCCGTGGCTCGGACATTGAACGCAACCCGGTGGTCCACGCATTTGCGATACTATTGGACGATGGCAAGATGCAGTTTTTCACCGACCCGGAAAAAGTTAAAGACCTTGGACCTGATCCAAATATTGAGGTTTTGGACTGGGATGCTTTTGAGGAGGCGCTGGCGGCGCTGAAAGGCCCGGTTCGGGTGGATAAGGCGTCAGCGCCAATCCATATCAGTGACGTATTGCGCGAGGCGGGGATTGAGATTGATTACCGGGACGACCCCTGCATCCTGCCCAAGGCCCGCAAAAACGCGACCGAAATCGCTGGTACCCGAGAGGCGCATCTGCGTGACGGGGCGGCAATGGTGGAATTTTTGTATTGGCTGGACGGCGCCAAGGACAAGCCGGGCCTTACGGAAATCGATATTGTCACCAAGCTGGAAGGCTTTCGGCGCGCCACCAATATGCTGCTGGATATCAGCTTTGAAACCATCTGCGGTTCTGGTGCCAATGGTGCGCTGCCGCATTACCGGGTTTCTGAGAGCAGTAACCGCACGCTAAAAGACGGCGATTTGATCGTCATTGACAGTGGTGGTCAGTATTTTGACGGGACCACTGATATTACCCGAACAGTTTGTGTCGGCAATCCGGGGGGGGATGAACGCGCGGCGTTTACCCGGGTGCTGCAAGGCATGATTGCGATTTCGAGGGTGCGATGGCCACGGGGGCTGGCGGGGCGTGATCTTGATCCGCTGGCGCGGTATCCGCTTTGGGCTGCGGGGCAGGACTTTGACCATGGCACCGGGCATGGCGTTGGGACCTATCTTTGCGTGCATGAAGGCCCGCAGCGGCTGTCGCGCAGTGGCGAGGTTCCGTTCGAGCCGGGGATGATCCTGTCGAACGAGCCCGGGTATTACCGCGAAGGCGCGTTTGGTATTCGTACAGAAAATCTGGTGGTGGTGATGGGCGCGCCCGAACTGACCGGGGCGGACAAGCGCGATATGCTGAGTTTTGAAACCATAACTTTCGCGCCGATTGAGCGCCGCCTGATTGAGGTGGATACATTGGCTTTGGCCGAGCGTGACTGGCTGAACGCCTACCACGCACAGGTCATAGAAAAAATCGCGCCAAGGATCAGTACCGCAGCCAAAGGCTGGTTATTAAAGGCCGGCGCGCCCATTTGACTTGTACCGCGGCAATTGCAACCGCTAAGTTGCCCCGAATTCTGCGACAGGAGAAAACCGTTGAACGACCATATCAAAATCCGCAAAGCACCCGGTACGTGGGTACTGCGCGCCGGCGGTGCAGTGCTGGGGGAAACCACGCACGCACTGGAACTGACCGAAGGGGACTACCCGCCGGTGATTTATTTCCCCCTCGAAAATATTGCGATGGCGATGCTGGAAGGCTCGGACACCGCATCCCATTGCCCGCATAAGGGGGATGCCAGCTATTATTCGATCCAGACCAAATCAGTGCTGATCAAGGACGCGGGCTGGTCCTATGAGACGCCGATGGAAGGCGTGGAAGCGATCAAAGGCCACATCGCTTTTTACCCCGGCAAGGCCACGGTGGAACAGGTTTAAGTCTGGTCTAACTTTTCGGACGTATTGGTTTTGCCGGGTTACCAACGACTGTTGCGCCGTTTGCTACATCACGGGTGACAATACTGCCTGCACCAACAATGGCGCCTGCCCCGATTGTGACCCCCGGCATCAAGATCGCGCCGCCGCCAATCCAGGCGCGCTCACCAATACTAACTGGTCGCGCAATTTCCAGACCCTCGGCTCGTTTATCGGGGTCGCTGTGGTGCTCGGCGCAGTATATCTGCACCGATGGACCCAGCAGCGTATGTGACCCGATATTCACAGGCGCGGAATCCAGGATCACGCAACCGGCGTTAAGATAAACACCAGCACCTAATGAGATGTTCATCCCATAGGAACAATGGAACGGGGCTTCTATAATGGCATCAGGGGCGGATGAGGCGAATAACTGGCGTAGCGCCGGGCCAATGCTGCCCCGTTGGTTCGGGTGCATGGTGTTATGTTCATGCACAGCGGCGCGGGCGCGAATGCGCAATTCCTCCAGCGTGTCGTCAATGCAGTTGTACCAGACACCGGCATCCATTTTCGCTTTCCCAGAGGTCATGAATGTTCTTCTGCTGCCGTTGCTGACAGTGCGTGGTTGAAACACTTCAGCGCGTCGACGTGGAACACGGCGCCCCATAGTTCGGGTGGTTGATCTTCGCCGCCCAGTGTTACCACGGGGATGAACGCCAGACCGGTCTTTTCAAACACCGGCATGGCGCTTTCCAGCGTGGCGTTGCCGTCGATATATATGCCCTGCTCCACCAGCTCCCAACAGGCTTCTTCGGAGGCTGCGTTTTTTTCATCTTTGCCTCGCATCACTTTGGCGCAGGCAAAAGTTGCCAGCAGGTAGGCCTGCGGTCCGGCGGCCAGATGGATGTTGCGCCGTTCCAGCAGGGTCAGGAAAAATGAGCGATCCACAAGGGCAGAGGAAAGCGCGGTTGACAGCGACACGGCAACCATTACCGCGAGGCCGGTTTGCCAGTCGCCGGTCAGCTCAAACACGATCAATGTGGTGGATATTGGCGCGCCCAATACGGCCGCCGCCACCGCCCCCATGCCAGCCAGTGCGTACAGGGTTTCAGAACCGGACACTTCGGGAAACAGCGGTGTTGCGATCAAACCGAATGCCAGTCCGGTTAACGCGCCGACCATCAGGGATGGGGAAAATATCCCGCCGCCCATGCGCCCGGCCATGGTGATGGCGACGGCG
>CAZRHV010000152.1:0-3906 GCA_964599985.1 uncultured Marinosulfonomonas sp.
GCCACTGAACAGATTCTTGCCTCCCTTGCTCAGAGACTGGTGCACATGCATGCCACTACCGTTGTCACCCACCAGCGGCTTGGGCATAAAAGTTGCTGTCTTGCCGTAGCTATGAGCAACATTCTGTACACAATATTTCAAAATCTGTACTTCATCTGACTTGCGTACCAGGGTGTTGAACACCGTACCAATTTCGCATTGTCCGGCAGTGGCCACTTCGTGGTGATGTACTTCGGTTGGACAACCCATTTCGTCCAGCACCAAACACATAGCGGAACGCATGTCGTGCAGAGAATCAACGGGTGGAACCGGGAAGTAACCACCTTTAACGCCTGGGCGGTGACCGATGTTGCCATCTTCGTAGACGCGCTCGGTATTCCAGGAAGCTTCGTCAGAATCCACTTTGCAAAAAGAGCCGCTCATATCAGAGCCCCAACGCACATCATCCAGAACGAAAAATTCGTTTTCCGGACCAAAATAGGCTGTATCAGCGATCTTGGTAGATTTCAGATAAGCCTCGGCACGCTTGGCCAAAGAACGCGGGTCACGCTCGTAACCGCTCATGGTTGTCGGCTCGAGAATGTCGCAACGTAGATTGATGGTGGATTCATCGGAGAACGGGTCGACCACAGCCGTAGTGGTATCCGGCATCAGCACCATATCTGACTCGTTTATGCCCTTCCAGCCAGAGATACTGGAGCCATCGAACATTTTGCCGTCCTTGTAAAATCCGGCATTAACTTCGCTGGTAGGAATGGTGACATGCTGTTCCTTACCAATTGTATCTGTGAAACGCAGGTCAACGAACTTGACGTCGTTGTCCTTCATCAATTTATTTACTTTTGCTGCGCTCATGTACCTTCCTCCGATAATAAGCTGAGTCGATTAATTTTTGGGTTTAACCTAAAACCGTAGTTGGGCAGGTTTACATAGCAGCGCATTGTATAAATCAATAACACAGCAACTTTCCTTTCAACATAACTTGCCAGTCTCGCAAAACTAACGGTCAACAGCGATTATTAGGTCTATATAGGGTGATCACTGAAAGAGCACGAATTATGCCACGGGGGAAAATGCTTTCAAGACATATAGTTGCACTATTTTTAAACACATGCAGCGAATGCAACAACACCAAATTAGTGCACAACCATCTGTATTTGCACAATATTAGCGCGGATTTGCGTAAAAACTAACCCGCACGACCTCAATTGCCGGCAACTCTTTTGCAGCTTTTTCAATATCAGCGGCTAACTGACTGGCGTCACTGTAGTGCTCCAGAACGTTCAGTGGAAGACCCAGCTCAACCTGCAGCTTTCCATCCAGGTAGTGGAGTGTAACCTGATTGGCCTGGATACCTTGCAGATGTTTCCAGCGCGATTCCAGAGCTTTAATCAAATCACCCCGCAGGGGCAACTTGTCACAGGGGGAATTTTGCTCGTCATCCTCCGGATCGATATGCACAGTAACATCGGTGACTTCTTCAATGCGACCAATCAATTGGCGCCGTACCGTATCCGCAATCTGATGGCCCTCTGACACACTGATACGGGGATCGACCTGCAAGTGTAAATCGACCAGCGCATCACCACCACTGCGCCGCGAACGCAGCATATGCAATGCACGTACACCATCTATGTTAAAAACTTCGCGACGAATAGCCTCGGTTACTTCAGGTTCAAGCGCGGTATCGATCAATTCCTTACTACTGTCACGAACCAGGTTAAAACCAATTTTTGCAATCATCACTGCGACGGCAATGGCAGCAACCGAATCAAGATAGGCGTACCCCATCATGGTGCCGGCCACGCCGATAACAACCACTATGGAAGATATAGCACCACTGCGACTGTGCCAGGCATTGGCCATTAACAGGTTGGAGCGCAATCGCTTGGCAGCGTCACGCGTATAACGGTAAATAATTTCCTTGGCAAATACCGAAATAACCGCCACGACGAGCGCAATCCAGCCTGGATTTAGTAATAAATCAGGGCTGTTCATGCGCTTCATGGCGTCATAACCTATGCCCGAAGCAACGCCTATCAGAGAAATACCCAGGGCTACCGTCGCCAATGTTTCAATCCGGCCATGGCCGTAGGGGTGATCTTCATCCGCAGCACGATGAGAATGCTTGGCTGCATACAAGACCAGGAAATCGGTGGCCAAATCAGATAAGGAATGAACACCGTCGGCAATCAGCGCTTGCGAGTGCGCCAGCCAGCCTACGAAAATTTTCGCTACGCCTAACAGGAAGTCAACAACTGACCCGACCAGCGTAACCTTGCGGATCTCCAGATAGCGAGAGGAATGTGTATCTGCGCTGCTCATGATCAAAACACTATGCATCGCAGACACGAATACAAAATAGTCATTACCTCCGTCCTGCTGTTCTAGTCAGTGTGAGAATATCGTGCATGGCTCCCCCTGTGGAGGATAAACCCTGCTCCCCAGCCTGATCATACCGAAATCCAGCCTTAAGCGGGGAATGCATTTTATCCAACACAGGCGCCGCCGGTATGACGAATAAAATCAGAGTTCTCCTGAATTTTGCATTAAATGTCCACTAGCTTAGACTGGTCGGGGGAGTTACTACTTAAAATGGAGAAAAATCAGTATGCAATATAATCTGGAAAGACAGAAAACCTTATGGGGAATGCTGTTTCTGGCGCTTACCCTGAGTACCAGTAGCGCCTTACTGGCAAGCAATAAAGATAAAGTCGATATCCATACGAATATTGTGGCGGGTATTATCAGTGCACCCGTTGTCATGAACGGTACTGTTGCCAACGAGCCGACGGAATTTAATCTAATCTTCAACGCGCAAGGCAAAGGCCTGGAAAATGCGTTGGATCCCGAATTATTTGGCTTTCAAATTCCGGCAGGCGGTCGTATGGAGATTGAGCTTAGTGACGAATTCACGCGCAATTCCCGTATAAATTCAGTGACAGGTGCAACTGAAGCCGTACCTGTCAATGCGGGTGCCAATATTATTTTAACAATTGGTCCACAAAACCCGATTCTTTTTGCCGCAGGCGCTGCTGTAGCGCATGGTAACTGGCGTGTCAGTGATGATGGGGATCACCTGATTACTATTACACCGAACGCTGGCAATGGTGACAACGGGCTGGAAAATGCACGTGCTAATGAGACTGGCATGAAAGTAATACATATACGACCAAACCCCCGCAACAAGGATAATACGCCTTTCATTAATGGTAATGCTGGCGAAACAGGCAAGGTTATGGTCCGCATCTACGATGCTGAAAATAAGTTAACGCATTCTGGTTACGGTAACGTCAAATTCAAACCCGATGTTGGCCGACAACTGCACAATACCAATGCTGGCCTGCGCACTACACCGGCCGACTCACCGGCCGTTGAAACTATCGAGCTGATTGATTTTCAACGCGTGAAACCAAACACAGCGTTGACTAACGCACAGAAACATACCCCGTTCTCTGCCGGATATCCTTATGCACCACGGTTCCTGTTGTTCGAAGAGCTGGATCAATCTGTTCGTGGACAATTTACACCAGCATCCTATATCGACCAACCTGGTGTTGAAAATGTTACATACGTGGTCAATACCAGCAAACCCTGGAAAGCAAAATTGATTCAGGTGACAGCGACCGGTAATAGCACTATTGGGGAAATCGAGATCAAGGGAGGCAAAGGTACCAGTCATGGCACGATACTACCCAGCCCTGAACTCACCACTGTGGGCGGTAACGGTAGTTTTCTGACTGTGCCGGTACGGGTTGGCAATAAAAAAGGCACGTACAAAGTCAAGGTTTCACTGTCAGGTGGTGGCTCAGCGACAACAACCATTATTGTCGAAGAGTAAACGAATTGATCAGTATTTCCTGAAAGCTCAAAACCCCATCACTGCCGAATGACTCTTACTTAACG
>CAZRHV010000153.1:0-3839 GCA_964599985.1 uncultured Marinosulfonomonas sp.
GTCAGACACTGGGTGCCGCCGTCGGAATAAACTCTGACGGTGACGGTCAAAAAGCTCTGGACGTGATGGCCGACGAAGAATTCGCCGAGGCTTTGAAAGGGACGTCAGTTCGCTGGTACGCCTCGGAAGAGCAGGAAGAAGTTGTAGGAATTGACGCCAAGGGTGCATTCGCGCTGGCGATTGACCCGCTGGACGGTTCTTCGAATATCGACGTGAATGTTTCCATCGGTACGCTATTTTCAATCTTTGAGGCCAAAGACGACGCCAACGAAAGCTTTCTGCGCCCGGCTGACGAGCAAATCGCAGCTGGATACTTCATTTACGGCCCGCAAACCGCATTGGTTATCACCTTTGGCGCAGGTACGCTCTATTTCATCCTCGACCCGGCAACGCGGACTTTCACACTGGTGGACGACGCGGTAAAAATTGCGCCAAAATCGCATGAATATTCGATCAATGCCTCGAACTACCGCCACTGGTCGCCGCCAATCCGCGCCTATATCGATGATTGCCTGGCTGGTGCCGAAGGGCCACGCGCCAAGGATTTCAACATGCGTTGGGTCGCGTCACTTGTAGCTGAAACGCACCGTATCCTGACCCGTGGTGGTGTGTTCCTGTACCCGTCTGACAATCGCGAAGGCTATCAAAACGGACGCCTGCGTATGATCTATGAATGCGCGCCCGTAGCCATGGTAATTGAACAGGCAGGCGGCAAAGCCACCGACGGAAATGACCGCATCCTCAGCCAAAGTGCCAAAACCCTGCACGGACGCACACCATTCGTTTTTGGTTCAGCCGACAAAGTAACCCGCATCGCAGCCTATCACGATCTTCCCGAAAACGAAGTCTCGGCCCTGTTTGGGTCGAAGGGCTTGTTCAGAAACTAAGGACCAAATGACATGAGCATTAAGCACCCGATCATTTCAGTCACTGGGTCTTCCGGGGCTGGTACATCGACGGTAAAAACCACGTTTGACCAAATTTTCCGCCGCGAAGGTGTGAAATCAGTGTCGATCGAAGGCGACGCCTTCCACCGATTTAACCGCGCCGACATGAAGGCCGAGCTGGAAAAACGGCTGGCGGCAGGTGATCATTCCTTTAGCCACTTCAGCCTGGAAGCTAATGAGCTTTCAGAACTGGAACGGGTATTCCGCGAATACGGCGAAACCGGGGCTGGGCGTACTCGGGTTTACGTCCACAGTGACGCGGAGGCCGCGGAAGTTGGCGTGCCTTCCGGTGAATTCACCGACTGGACTGATTTTGAAAAAGACTCTGACCTGTTGTTCTATGAGGGTCTGCATGGAGCGGTTAACACCGATGACATCAAGATTGCTGACTACGCCGATCTGAAGGTTGGCGTGGTGCCGGTCATCAATCTGGAATGGATCCAGAAAATTCACCGCGACCGCGATGTGCGTGGCTATTCAACCGAAGCCATCACCGACGTGATCCTGCGCCGGATGGATGCTTATGTGAAATGTATCACGCCGCAGTTTTCGCAAACTGACCTTAATTTTCAGCGCGTTCCGGTGGTTGATACATCTAACCCGTTCATTGCACGGGCTATCCCGACGCTGGATGAAAGTCTGGTTGTGATCCGTTTTGCCAACCCGCGCGGTATCGATTTTCAGTACCTGACCAACATGATTGATGGTTCCTGGATGAGCCGTGCCAATTCAATCGTAGTACCCGGTGGCAAGACCGATCTGGCAATGCAGCTGATCCTGACACCGTTGATTGACCGGCTGATCAAAACCGCCAAGCGCGCCTGAGGGGACCAGACATGAATAAGATGCAAACCATCACACCGGGCACCGAAACTTTGATGGCCAACGCCATCCGTGCGCTGACAATGGACGCCGTTCAGGCCGCTAATTCCGGCCATCCGGGGATGCCAATGGGTATGGCTGATGTGGCGGCGGTGCTGTTCAATCGGTTCCTGAATGTGGACCCGACAAACGCCAACTGGCCGGATCGGGATCGCTTTGTCCTAAGTGCCGGGCATGGCTCCATGCTGCTTTATTCGATCCACCACCTGCTGGGTTACGCAGATATGGATATGGATCAGATACGAAATTTCCGCCAAATGGGCTACCGTACCGCTGGTCATCCGGAATACGGCCACGCCGCCGGGATCGAAACCACAACTGGCCCGCTTGGTCAGGGAGTTGCCACCGCTGTTGGCATGGCTTTGGGCGAACGGATGCACAACGCCCGCTTTGGTGATGATCTGGTAGATCACTACACCTATGTCATTGCTGGCGACGGTTGCCTGATGGAAGGCGTCAGCCATGAAGCCATTGATTTAGCAGGGCATTTGGGCCTAGGGCGTTTGATTGTGATGTGGGATGACAACCGTATTACCATTGACGGCGCAACTGAACTGTCCACTTCCACCGACCAACAGGCCCGTTTCAAGGCCGCCGGCTGGCATGTTCTGGCTGTTGACGGCCATGCCCCGGAAGAAATCGCGACGGCAATTGAGGCCGCGCGCAATGATCCACGCCCAACCCTGATTGCCTGCAAGACAATCATCGGTTTTGGCGCCCCCAATAAACAAGGCACTTCTGCCACTCACGGCGCACCGCTTGGGGATGATGAAATCGCCGCTGCACGTAAAGTTTTGAACTGGCCCCACGCCCCGTTCAAAATCTCGGAAGAAGTGTACGGTACCTGGGCCGCTGTCACAGCGCGCGGTCAGGCAATGAACAAAGCCTGGCAGGCCCGTTTGGCTGCTTCGGGAAATGCCAAAGCATTTAATACCAGCATCGCACCGGTTGATAAAACCAAACTGCATGACGCGATGACGGCATACCGCGCACGTTTGTCAGAGGACGCACCCAAGGTTGCGACCCGCAAGGCATCGCAAATGGCGCTGGAAGTGATCAATGCCACACTGACCAACACGGTTGGTGGCTCGGCTGATTTGACCGGCTCAAACCTGACGAAAACTACTTTGATGACCAATGTTGCAAACGACAACTACGCAGGTAACTACATCAATTACGGCATCCGCGAATTTGGCATGGCGGCAGCGATGAATGGCTTGTCGCTACATAAGGGCTTTGTGCCTTACGGCGGAACATTTCTGGTGTTTGCCGACTATTGCCGCCCGGCGATCCGCCTGTCTGCCTTGATGGGCCAGCCGGTGACCTATGTGATGAGCCATGACAGCATTGGCCTTGGCGAAGATGGCCCAACCCACCAGCCTGTGGAAACCATCGCCTCGCTTCGTGCGATACCGAACGTAAACGTATATCGCCCAGCTGATGCGGTTGAAACGGCTGAAGTCTGGGAACTGGCTGCCGGGTCTGACAGCACACCGTCGATCCTGTGCCTGTCACGTCAGGGCTTGCCAACCCTGCGCACCAAGCACACCGATGCCAACATGGTTGCGCGCGGGGCTTACGTGTTGCGCGAAGCCAATGGCAAACGCCATGTCACCCTGATTGCCACCGGCTCCGAGGTTGAGATCGCGCTGGCCGCTGCCGACATCCTGGCCACCGAGGGCATCAACGCCGCGGTGATTTCCGCGCCATGCTTTGAGCTGTTCGCCAAACAGGATGCCGCTTACCGTGCCCAGGTTTTGGGTTCCGCGCCGCGCGTTGGTGTTGAGGCCGCTATCGAACAGGGCTGGGGTAAACTGCTGGGCGACAACAGCGCCTTCATCGGTATGGACAGCTTTGGCGCATCTGCCCCGGCGGACGAGCTTTATGAACATTTTGGTATAACACCTGTGGCTGTTGCAGCCGCTGCACGGGAACTTAGCGACGTAAGGATTTTCACATGACAGTAAAAGTAGCCATCAACGGCTTTGGTCGAATTGGGCGCAACATTCT
>CAZRHV010000154.1:0-3771 GCA_964599985.1 uncultured Marinosulfonomonas sp.
TTGAAAATGAATTCCGGGATATGGGTGATGATCAGCATGATATAGCGCCAGAAGAACGGCGTGTAGATCGTGTTTTTCTTCTTTGCCACGGCTTTCAGGATGTCTTGGGCCACCTTTTCGGGCGGGGCGACAAGGAACATGCCTTCAATCCCCCAGGTCATGCCGGTGTCCACAAATCCAGGCTTAACCGTCACCACATGCCCGCCAGAGCGGTTCAGGCGGTTGCGCAAGCCGGCCAGATAGGTGTGAAAGCCAGCCTTGGCCGATCCATAGACGTAGTTACCAATACGGCCACGATCACCCGCGACGGAACCGACACCAACAACAGTGCCACCACCGCGTTCTTCCATAACCGGGGCCAGCATTTGCAAAAACCTTGCCGGGCCAGCGTAATTGTCGATGATTGTGCCATCTATCAGCGATGGATCAGCGTCTATATCATCCTGTTCCGGCATTGAGCCGACAAAGACGGCGGCATTTATCATGCCTTCCTGCGCTCCTAGCCGTTTGATGATAGCCGCGAAACCTTCCGGTTTGCGGGCGTCAAATCTGACCACCTCAGCAAGCCGCGCGCCACGCGACAGACAATCAGCCGCCGTGTGTTTCATATCGTCCATGTCTCGACCGGCCAGAAATACGGCGTCACCATTGCTGGCCAATGTGCGCGCCATTGCCCGCGCCATTGAAGAAGTTGCGCCCAGAATTACCCAAGTATTGTTCATTTTGCGGCCCTCAGGTTCAGTCTTCGTACAAGATCGGTTGTTAGGGCACCCTCAGGGTCAGCCTTATTCACTACGTTTAGCCATTTTCCGTGTTCCGGGTACATATCACGCACCCGTTCCGGCCCGGCCAGCGCATCCTTGGCGAAATAGAGCCGCCCACCCGCATCCGCTGTCATGCGTTCCAGCACGCTGATCAGCGCCACAGCGTTACCGCGGTTCGGGAAATCCACGGCCAGTGTGTAGCCGTCCATCGGGAAAGACAGATAGCCAGCGCGCCCCGGCCCCATGCGTTTCAGCACGGCCAGTGGCGAAGCCAGTCCAGAATTCGCAATCATTTCCAGCATATCGCGCAGGGCAGGGGCCTGATCCAACGGGACCACACATTGAAACTGATGAAAGCCGCGTTTGCCATAAAGCCGGTTCCAGTTGTGGATCTTATCCAGCGGGAAAAACGGGGCTGAGATTGGCTTGACTGTCGTGCGCCCAGTTTTGGGTACGCGGCGAAAATATGCGGCGTTGAACATGCGCACAATAGGGGCGGATAGTGCCCAGTGCGGTGCGTTGAACGGGACTTCGCGGGATTTTCCGGATGTCGGCGATACGCCTGAAGTGATTTCACCCTCTTCCAGAATACCGCGGCCCAGATGTTCGCCTTTGGCGGTGGCATCAATCCAGCCGACGTTATAATCGGCCTGTGAGCTGTCCAATACGCTTAGGAATTCTTCCCAGCCGTCGATCCGGCGTTCGGTCAATACCATCATGTCGCCCTTGCAGGGCAACATCTGGATTTTTGCGCTGGCGATAAGGCCGGTCTGGCCAATGCCGCCGATGGTGGCGCGAAACAGTTCGGTATTTCGGGTCGGTGTGGCAGTTTTCTTTTTGCCGTTCTGGTACAGGGTAATTTCGGTGACATGCTGGCCAAATGAGCCAACCACATGGTGGTTCTTGCCATGCACATCATTGGCGATACAGCCACCAATAGTTGCAAACCCGGTACCCGGCATAACCGGCGGGATCCAACCCTTTGCAGCAAAAGCACTGCTCAGATCACCGATTTGCACGCCCGCTTCAACTTCAACCACACCGGTTTTTTCGTCAAATCCAATGATCCGATCCAGCCGGGTCATATCGATTGCGCGGCCCTTATCGTTCAGGGCCGCGTCACCATAGGAACGGCGTTGCCCCACAGCCGGGGCTGGGCTGTCGCTGCTCAAAGCAATCAGTGCGCTCAGACGTTCCGGGCGCGCCATTTCAGCCGTGGCCCGCATCGCGCGCCCCCAGCCAGCATATTCAGTTGTTTTCCAGCGCATGTGCGGCCTTTTTTGAGTAATGTTCTGCAAATGGGAAGACGATCAGCCCGATTGAGATAGCGAACCAAAGCGTCGCAACCCGGATTATAGCGGTCGCCGGAACCGAAATTTCCAGCGGGATACCTTCCAGAGAAAGTAATGCGATCATCGCGGCTTCTGTGCCGCCAACACCGCCCGGCGCGCCAACAAGGCTGCCCGCAAGGGTCGAAAAGATGAATATTGCTGCCGTTGCAGGCAGGCTGATGTCTGCCCCCAACCAGCCTAACAGCAGAAAAAAAGCATAGATCTCTGCAAACCAGCCGATTACGCCAATCACAGTGGCGACAGACATGGTGAACGGGTCGGAGAATTTAGCCAATGACCGCGCCGCGCCGCGAACCCGGGCAAACAGGCGGGGCCTTCGCCCGATCAGCCGATAGCCAAGGTCGGCCACGCCAGTCAGTATCTGTGGCCGGGTTGCCACCAGCGCGGCACCTAACGCCAAAATCGTAACGGGAATTGCACCAACAATACCGCTGCCTGACAATGCAACAGCGCCACCAAGAATAACAGCCATCGCCGCCAGATCAGAGGCCCGGTCGCCAAGCATCAACGGCGCGGTCTTTTCGAACCGCCAGCCGGTTTCGCGGTGCAGCCAGCGCATTCGCACCAGTTCACCGGCGCGTGCGGGCGTTACTGTCATGGCGAAACCACCCAGATAGTGGCGAAAATTCTGTACAAGTGTTGTGTGCAGCCCGAGTTTTTGCGCGAATAAATGCCAACGCAGACTGCGCAGTAGATAGTTTACCAGGCTTAAGCCCAATAGTGCAAAAACCTGTATCCAGCTAAGTTTGGAAATCTGTGCAGCTATTTCTTCCCAGCCCGTTGCCGATGCCAAAGCAAACAAGCCCGCCAGAACCGCCAAAATCAGCCCAACAAGCAACAATTTTTCACGCCGGGCACTCATAGCGCGGGCGGGTTTGCCAGGCATTGGATATGGATTCGTACTGCTCATTGTCATTGTTCGTCTGCTAGCGACAGAATTAGGCGATAATATGAAGCTGTTTCCATATTCTTAACAGTGCGGAGAATAAAGGCCCAGATGCCCGGCAGACTGATTTTCTGTGAGCTCAGACCAGATTGGCGTCTGTTGCTGCTTCCAGCTCCGCCCGGGTCACCCCTTCGGCAAGTTCCACCACATGCAGACCCTTATGGGTCACATCCATCACCCCGAGATTGGTGATGATCCGATCCACCACACCCGTACCTGTCAGGGGCAGGGTACACCGGCGTAATATCTTGGAATCCCCGTGTTTGTTGGTGTGATCCATCACCACCACCACGCGGCCAACACCAGCCACAAGGTCCATCGCCCCGCCCATGCCTTTGACCAGCTTGCCCGGTATCATCCAGTTCGCCAGATCACCGTTTTCAGCCACTTCCATCGCCCCAAGGATCGCCATCGCAATCTTGCCGCCCCGGATCATGCCAAAGCTCTGCGCGCTGTCAAAATACGCGGTCTGTGGCAGTTCGGTAATGGTTTGCTTGCCAGCATTGATCAGATCAGCGTCAATTTCAACTTCCGTCGGGAATGGCCCCATGCCCAGCATCCCGTTTTCCGACTGCAGGGTGACGTTCACACCCTCGGGGATAAAGTTGGAAACCAGCGTTGGAATACCGATGCCAAGATTAACATACATGCCGTCTTCCAGTTCCTTCGCGGCGCGTGCGGCCATTTGGTTGCGGTCCCAGGGCATGGT
>CAZRHV010000155.1:0-3757 GCA_964599985.1 uncultured Marinosulfonomonas sp.
CCTGATGGAACGGACATGGCGCCCACATGTCACCTTTGCCCTGATTTGATTTACGCTGATCCCACATAACCTTGCGCCCAACAATCTGGGCAAGGCTGGAGCGTGTTCGAAGCTCATCAAGGAAACCGGGGGGCAGACTCATGGGCAGCAATATCAACGGAGCGCCCTTCGGGCGCAAGTTCTTTAGCCCTTCGGGCGAACTACCTCCGGTGGGAGTATTTTTTAACAGAAGAAGATAAAGACACCCCATTCTTAAATGAGGTGCCTTCTCCTTTTACGGCCATCGGCGCTCCTGCCTGTTCCGCCAATTTCGGAAACTGAAAAAAATGCTAATGCCTGGTTAGCCAACCCCTTCTTCTGTTCTAAAATACTCCCGCCGGAGGCACCGCGACGCGGCGAAGCCGCGGCGCAAACAAACAAACTGGGGCTGGCTTTTGGCTATAACGAAAGCGCCGCTGCGCTCTTCATCGCCAGTTGCAATTCATGAACCGCCGTCACTGCCATTGAACGAAACACCATTAAGTCAAAGCTATTGGCCCCTGAACGTGTGATCGACACCGGCATATGAAACAAAAGCGTGCGCGCAGTATGGCCATTCTTAAAGGCCGGGCTGCGCAAGTCGACCGGCACCAGCCGGGCTAAAACGTCAGTCGCATCCTTGCCCTGCAACTGCAAAACTGCCCAACCATCTGTCTGATCGGTGATTGATGCGCCTTTGATCACCACAGGCGGCGCGCCAAACAGCACAGCCTGGCCCTGCCCAACCCAGATGCAACGCGCCTCGCCCTTGCTGGTCACCCGGTTTGCCGCAGGAAAACCGAACCCATAGGTCCTATTCAAAACCTCGGAAACTGCTTTCATCTGACCCTGCACAAGGGAGATTGATGTAATGGCTTCGGGCGTAAGTTCGCTCAACGTACAGTTCCCGGCAGTTACAGGCAGCAACCCGGAACAGGGTGTTCTTGCGATCAGTTTAACCACGGGCACGCCCCCCATCCACATCAAACACCACCGGATCGGTGACTTCACAATACACATCCAGCCCGCGCAAATGGTCCATCATCCGAACCTTTTCACCATGCCGGGCACGCCCATTTTTCAAAAACCCAAGCCCCAGGAACGTATCCATGGTCGGCGAATACCCAACAGACGTCGTGTAACCCTGGGCATTCTCTCGGACTGGATCGCTTTTCGTTTCAAACAAAAACGCCCCGGCAGACAATTGTCTGACCGCGCCAATCGGGCGAAGCCCGACCAGTTGTTCGCGTTCATCACCCAGTAATCCGGGGCGCGCAGCCATGACCTTGCCAACGCAATCCTTTTTTGGCGACACCATACGCTCCATCCCGATGTCAAACGCTGTCACCCGGCCATGGATTTCGGCGTGGGTTATAAAACCCTTTTCGATACGAAGCACATTCAGCGCTTCCATTCCGTATGGGCCACCTCCCATTGCCTCGGCCTGTGCGCAAAGCAGGCGAAACAGGCTGTCCCCATAGCGTGCTGGAACGGCCAGTTCATAGGCGTGTTCACCGGAAAACGAGATACGAAATAGCCTGCCCTGCACGCCCGAAACTTTGACCTTACTACAACCCATGAACGGGCAGTTGTCATTGTCGATCGGCGCATCCAGAACCGTGTTCAGCACCTCCCGCGCCTTTGGTCCGGCCACCGCGAATTGCGCCCATTGTTCAGTCACTGAAATGATCTGAACATCCCAATCAGCGTGCAAACATTGCAGTACAAATTCCAGATGTTTCATAACCGGGCCAGCGGCGGCGGTAGTTGTGGTCATCACATAATGGTTTTGGCCCATGCGCGCAGTGGTTCCATCATCCATCACATAACCATCTTCACGCAGCATCAGCCCATAACGGACCTTGCCGATTTTCAAAGTTGAAAACGTATTTGTATAAACGAAATCAAGCAGTTTAGCGGCGTCCTTACCCTGAATATCGATCTTGCCAAGGGTCGATACATCACAAACTCCAACCGTTTCGCGCACCATATTTACTTCCCGGTCACAGGATTGTCGCCAGGTCTTTTCACCCACGCGCGGAAAAAATGACGGGCGATACCAAAGACCCGCTTCGATCATAGGTGCGCCACCGGCAACTGTCGCCCCATGAGATGTAGTAAAGCGTTCCGGGGCAAAACCCTTGCCTTGCGCACCGGCCCCCATGGCGGCGACAGAAACCGGCGAAAAGGGTGGGCGAAACGTGGTTGTGCCGGTCTCCGGGATGCTGCGCCCGGTGGCATCCGCCAGTATTGCCAGCGCGTTTACATTAGAGCTTTTGCCCTGATCCGGCGACATGCCCTGGGTCGTGTAGCGTTTCATATGCTCAACCGAGGCGTAGTTTTCCCGCGCTGCCAGATCGACGTCTTTTATCGTCACATCGTTTTGGAAATCCAGCCAGGCGCGGCCCTTGCCGGGAACGGCCCAGAACGGTTCCATCGAATATGGCGTATCATCAGCCTTGGGCATACGGGTGTTTAGGGCCTTAATTCCAAGATCTTCCAGCATTAGCTTTGCGCGGTAAAAGCCTGATTTTAATGCACCTTTCGTCGTAAATACACCGGCTGCTGCCCCTGCTACGTCAAGCCCGGGTACTGAACCGGGGGTTGGTACGAACGCGCCAAGGCTTTCGTTCCAAATTGGTCGGCCGCCAGTGTGGCAAGTCAGATGCAAAGTTGGATTCCACCCACCTGACATAGCAAGACAATCGGCCTTTACAGTCGCAGTCCTTCCATTCTGGGAAATCTGAATTCCCCGCAACCCATGGCGACCCTTGGTATTAGCCACCACTGCCCCGCTATAAGTTGGGAAATCACCGGATATTTTTGCGTCCGCGCGGGTATCGATCAAAGCCGCGATATTCACGCCTGCCGCCTGTAAATCCCGCGCCGTGCGATGCGCATCATCATTATTGCAAAACACCGCCACATTGCGGCCCGGGGCCACACCCCATTGATGCAAATACGAACGTACCGCCCCGGCTGTCATAATGCCGGGGCGGTCATTATTTGCAAAGGCTATCGGGCGCTCTAAAGCGCCAGCGCATAGCAACGTGCGCTTTGCAACGATCCGCCAAAATGTTTCCAGCGGCCCCTCACCCGTATCAGGCCTGTGGGCACCGTTTCGTTCCAATGCACCGTAAGTGCCCTGATCATAGGCCCCGGTTGCCGTGGTGCGCGCCATGAAACGCACATTCGACATCGCCGCCAGCTCATCCATCACCGCTTCTACCCAAACCGGTCCGGGTTTTCCGGCTACGGTTTCATCCTCACCCAGCAACCGACCGCCGGGAAGCGCATTTTCATCCACCAGCAATACGTCCGCCCCGGCGCGACCGGCAGTGAGGGCCGCCATCAGACCGGCAGGCCCGGCACCAATAATCAGGATGTCACAGTAAGCGTAAGCTTTGTCATACCATGCGCTGTTATGTTCACCCGAAAGCCTACCCAGCCCGGCAGCGCGACGGATGATCGGTTCATACAGCTTTTCCCAGAACACCCGCGGCCACATGAAGGTTTTGTAATAAAACCCAGCCGACAGGAACGGCGAGGCCAAATCATTCACCGCCATCACATCGTTTTTCAATGACGGCCAGCGGTTTTGGCTACACGCCTCCAGCCCGTCATATATTTCCTGCACTGTGGCGCGGATATTTGGCGTCTGCGCTGAGCCCCGCCCGACAGTGACCAATGCGTTTGGCTCTTCGGACCCGGCACTTAGCACCCCGCGGGGGCGATGATA
>CAZRHV010000156.1:0-3754 GCA_964599985.1 uncultured Marinosulfonomonas sp.
TTTTTCCAATGGTCGGCGTGCTCTTTTCGTAGTGTCGCGATGTCCACGGGGCATTCCTTTCAGGCTTCAATAATTGATGTTGCGGTGATAACAGTCATAACCGGAAGTTCAAGCAACTGGCATACGGGTGGGCGGATATATCTCAGTTTGCCAACCCGGGAGACTTTGACTTGACTTTATGGCCTCAGGTTTGAAATCTTAGGCCTTAACCGTAAACAGTAACTGGGGGCACCAGCCAGAATGACGGACGTTGCAGAGTTGGAAAAACGTATCGCGGCAGCACTTGAGCGGATTGGCGCGGGTCTGGGTAGTCTGACCACAGGGTCGGATGGGACAGACGGGGCCGAATTAGCGGCGGTGCAGGAATCGCTGGATACTGAGCGAACAGCAAATGCACAACTGTCGGAACGTGTTCTTGCCATCAAGGAAAAACAGGAAAGCCTTGTCAAAGAAATGGAAGCCGAAGTTGCCAAGTTGCGTGAAGAATTGTCAGGGCAGGACGCCCACATTCAGAAAATGAAGCAGGTTAACCAAAAGCTGCGTCAAAACAACCGCTCGCTGCGGGATGCCAACAAGCAGGGGGTCGGTGACCCAGGATTGATTAACGACGGTATGGTTGCCGAGCTGGACGCGCTGCGGGCAAGCCGCGAATCTGATCGCGCAGAACTGGACGCGATACTGGTTGAACTGAAACCCCTGGTAGAAGGAGCCGCCAGTGCCTGAGATTAAAATCACCATCGGGGGGCGCGAATTTGAAGTTGCCTGTCAGACCGGTGAAGAACATTACCTGAAATCTGCGGCGTCATTTCTGGATGCAGAGGCGTCAGTGTTGGCCAACCAGATCGGGCGGATGCCGGAAAGCCGCATGTTGTTGATGTCGGGCCTGATGCTGGCTGATAAAACGGCGGGGCTGGAAGAGCAGATGCGCACGCTGGAAGAAAAACTGAGCACGCAGCAGACGTTAATTGATGAGATGCGAAATCAGCCTAAACCGGAACCGCAAACTGTTGAAGTTGCAGTTATTCCAACCGCGTTGAGCGATAATCTTGCGGAATTGGCTGCGCGGGCGGAATCGCTGGCCACAGCGGTGGAAGAAAAAGCCGCCGGATAAGTTATTCGGAATAGTTAAAAGGAAAGCCCGCCAGTTAGGCGGGCTTACGTTTGTTATGGTGCCTGATTTCAGGTGTTGGTTTTGCGGATGTTCTCTGCGGCGTCTTTATCAAACGCGACACCTTTGTCTTCCAGTAACTGGTCCAGCTCACCGGACAAGGTCATTTCGATGATGATATCGCAACCACCTACGAATTCACCTTTGACGTATAGTTGCGGGATCGTCGGCCAGTCGGAAAATTCTTTAATACCCTGACGAATTCCGTCATCGTCCAGCACGTTAACGTCGGAATATTCGACGCCCATGTAATTCAGAACACCGGCCACCTTTGACGAAAACCCGCATTGCGGCATCATCTTAGAGCCCTTCATGAACAGGACAACATCGTTGTCGGTGACGGTAGTTTTGATCTGTGTATTTGCGTCGGTCATTTCTATTCCTTTCGGCTTTTTCCAAAGGCCTGAAACCAGCGTTGCGCATAGGTTTCGTCGTCTTTCATGGTTCTTGGTGAAGATGGCATAAACGGGTAGCGCCCGGATGCTGCGTGGTTGCCGGGCAAAGATGCCGCCATATTGTTGGTACGCAGGACGCGGCCAACGTGATCCAGGTCGAGTGTCATTGTTACCGGGTCCGGCAGTGCGCGATTGCTTTGGCCAAAGGCGCCGGTAAGGGGGCGGTATTGATCGCGTTTCAGATTGAATTCGACCAGTCCGACAATTGCCAGTATCGCGAGGGTGACAACTATGATCCAGAAAACGATTACCACAGCTTTACTCCGGTGCTTTCGTTGTCAGGGCCAGCGCGTGTAGCTCACCGGCTGTACCATCCATCTTACCTTTGAGAGAGGCGTAAACAGCGCGTTGTTGTTGCACCCGGTTCTGGCCTGCAAAGCTCGCGTCAATCACCTCGGCAGCGTAGTGGTTTCCGTCGCCTGCCAGATCGGTGATTGTGATCTGGGCGTCCGGGAAAGTGTCGCGGATCAGATCTTCGATTTCCTGAGCTTGAATAGCCATGCGCGTGTCTCCGTATTTCTTGATGTCAGATGTAGTGTGCAGGGGCAGGGCGCGCAAGAGTGTAGAGCGAATGGCGCTAGTCCGGGCGTTCATCCCGCAACATGCCAAAGACCAGCATATCAACCACGTCGCCGTTTGGCCGTTGCCAGTTCTGGCGCAAGGTGCCTTCGTGCTTAAAGCCAGCGCGCAGGTAGGTCGCCTGCGCGCGCGGGTTGTCATGCACCACATCCAGCCAAATGCGTGCGGCTTTTATGGTGTCAAATCCGTGGGCGATCAGGGCGTGCAGGAACGTTTGCCCCAGCCCGCCATCGGTGACATCCAGCCCCAGTCGTCGCAGTTCTGTGCGCCCGGAAGGGTCGCCAATTTCACAAAACAGCGCAAATCCGGCGGGGTTTCCATACCGCTCCCAGATCAGCAGATCCATATCGGGTGCGGCCAGATATTCGGCGAGCTCGGCGTCAGGAACATCGACGATAAAGTCGGCGTTGGCAGCGCGCATTGCAATCCGGTGAATGAAAGCGAAATCATCCTGGGAGGCTGTTCGGATCATAGCTCAGGTTACCTGGTCAGCAAAACTGCTGCGGTAGAGTGTGGTCAGGTCTGCAAGAGCGGCGGTTGCGCCGCCAAAGCTGACCTGATCACCGCCAAATTTGCCGACAGTTTCAATCGGTACGTTGGTGCTGCCTGCGGCGACCATCAGGGCTTCGGCCTGATCAAAGTTGCAGGCAATCAGATAACGGGCCTGATCTTCGCCGAACAGGGTGGCTGTGTCGTCGGTGTTCAGCGTCACACCGACGCCTGCATCTTCCGCCAATTCAAACGCAGCCAGCGCAAGGCCACCATCGGATAAGTCATTGATTGCGGTGATCAGTTCATGGTTTGCGCGGATGAAATCGCCGTTGCGTTTTTCGGCCGCCAGATCAACATGGGGGGCGTCACCGTCTTCGCGGTTGAACACCTCCGCCAGCAGGGCGGACTGACCAAGATGGCCTAGGGTTTCACCGATTAACAGGGCAACATGGCCGTCGCGGACTTGCCCGGCAATCAGATCATCCGCGTTGCGTATAATCCCCACCGCGCCGATGGTCGGGGTCGGCAGGATGCCGGTGCCGTCGGTTTCATTATACAGGCTGACATTGCCGGACACGATTGGCATATCAAGCGCGGTTACCGCAGCACTAATGCCTTTGATTGCGCCGACGAACTGGCCCATGATTGCTGGCTTTTCCGGATTGCCAAAGTTCATATTGTCGGTGGTTGCCAGCGGGGTCGCCCCCACGGCGGTGAGGTTTCGATAGGCTTCCGCCACCGCCTGCGCGCCGCCTTCAAACGGGTTTGCCATTACATATCGGGGGGTTACGTCAGATGTGAAAGCCAGCATTTTTTCGGTGCCGTGGATGCGCACCACACCGGCACCAAGGCCGGGAACACGCACTGTGTCACCCATCACTTGCGTGTCGTACTGCTGATAAACCCATTGCTTGGCGGCGTAGTTGGGCGATGAAATCAGCGCGCGCAACCCGTCGATCGGGTCAACCTGTGGCACCGGGTCCATTTGCGGGGCGGCGGGTGTTTCGACCCATGGGCGCTCATATTCCGGCGCGTTGCCGGACAGCGCCTTTAGCGGCAG
>CAZRHV010000157.1:0-3545 GCA_964599985.1 uncultured Marinosulfonomonas sp.
CCAGATCGCTGTACACTTCCGCCGACCAGCCCTCATTCGCGTCCACAATTATCCGCGATTTTGGTGCCCCCCGACGCACAGCTTCCAGCCGCGCCATATCATCCGCCGTGCCCAGCTTGATCTTTAACAACGGCCGGTGCGCATGTTTCGCCGCCGAGATCTGCATCTGATCAGGTTCAGCCAAAGACAGCGTAAACGCCGTCACCTCCGGCCCCGGCTGCGCCAACCCGGCCAACTGCCATACCCGCCGCCCCGTTTGCTTGGCTTCTAAATCCCACAACGCACAATCCACCGCATTGCGCGCCGCACCGGGTGGCAACAGTTCCTGCAAGCCATCCCGTGTCAGATTTTCCGGCAACCCAAGCACCTGATCCGAAACACTTTCCAGCGTCTCCCCATATCTCGCATAGGGCACACATTCGCCCCAACCCTGATGCGGCCCGTCCTGTACCTGCACCGTCAAAACCTTCGCCTCTGACCGCGATCCGCGCGAAATGGTGAACACTTCTGCCAGCCGAAAAACGTTCCGCTCAACTCTAATCTCCACGCCCCACCTTCTTCTTTTCCTAAATACCTCCGCCGGAGGCTCCTACAACTGAAAACCCGCCAACATTTAGATAGCTTCCAAAGCATCCACCAAACGCCCAGCCCCGTTCCGAAAAGGATCAACCGTCGGCAATCCCATTTCTGTCTCGACACTGATCAGATATTCATTCGCCTCGGATGCAGACATATGCTGGGTATTCACCGAAACCGCAACGATCTTGCAATCCGGGTTCGCCACCTGCGCAATCGGCAGCGCCGTATCGCGCAACGTCGCCAGCGTCGGCAACCCATACCCCTGCAACCCACGCATATGGGTGCGGGTCGGTTCATGGCACAGGATCATCGCATCGGGCTGGCCGCCATGGATCAGCGCCATGGTCACGCCGGAATAGGACACATGGTACAGGCTGCCCTGTCCTTCGATATGGTCCCAGTGATCCGCGTCATTATCCGGCGTCAGATACTCCACCGCTCCGGCCATAAAATCAGCAATCACCGCATCCAGCGGCACCCCTGATCCGGTGATCAGAATGCCTGTCTGACCCGTCGGGCGAAAGGTTGATTTCATCCCACGCCGGTTCATCTCGGCGTCCATTGCCAGCCCCGTATACATCTTCCCGACCGAGCAATCCGTACCAATCGCCAGACAACGCTTACCTTTACGCTTCACGCCATTTGCAATCGGATAGGCCGCCGTAGGGATACGCACATCATGTAACGTCGCCCCGTGGGTCTGGGCGGCAGCCACCAGTTCTGGCACATCGCGCAACAGGTTGTGCAAGCCACTTGCAATATCAAAGCCCATGTTCAGCGCCTGTATCAGAACCGCTTTCCACTCAGCCGAAATTAGCCCGCCCCGGTTTGCCACCCCGATCACAAGCGTCTTCACGCCTGCGGCTTTTGCCACGGCCAGTGACATATCGGGCACGCCAAGATCCGCGCCACATCCCGGCAGACGAAACTGTCCAACGGAATATTCCGGGCGCCAGTCATGGATGCCTTGCGCCACCTTGGTTGCTAGCTGATCAGACGCGTCGCCCAGAAATAATAGATACGGTGTGTTGATCATTGATCCGCCCCCAGAATAATAATTTTCCGGTTATCACACGATTCGATGATAATTTTGATCGTGAAGTTCACCGTTTTTTGTCAATTCCCGAAATTTCTTGCGTGATACGCCAACATTGTCGAAATTTCTTCGGCAATATAAAACTACTGTGGGAATTTCAGGCGGCCACTATATTTCGCAAAATTTCGCAAACGCAGCAATTTTCTGCGCCTGCAAAACAAACTTGCTGTTCGTCGCGCAATAATCTACCTCTTGGGCAAACCGAAACGTAATTTCATTACAAGGTACCCGCATGAGCTTTCGCACCCAACCCGCCTCCCCTGCCCGTCCAAATCGCTGTCAGCTTTTTGGCCCGGCCTCGCGCCCGGAACTGTTTGCAAAAATGGCCCTGAGCGCGGCGGATGTAATCAATATCGATCTGGAAGACTCAGTCGCGCCTGACGACAAAGACAGCGCGCGCAGCAACGCTATTGCGGCAATCAGCGACATTGATTGGGGAGATAAATATTTAAGCATTCGGATCAATGGGCTCGACACGCCTTACTGGTACCGCGACGTGGTTGATCTATTGGAACAGGGCGGAGACCGCCTCGACCAGATCATGATCCCCAAGGTCGGATGCGCCGCTGACGTCTATGCAGTAGACGCGCTGGTCACAGCCGTTGAAACCGCCAAGGGCCGCACAAAACCAATTAGTTTTGAGGTGATTATCGAAAGTGCTGCCGGCATCGCCCATGTCGAAGAAATCGCCGCCAGCAGCCCACGCTTGCAGGCGATGTCACTGGGGGCGGCGGATTTTGCCGCCAGTATGGGTATGCAAACAACGGGCATCGGCGGCACACAGGAAAACTACTACATGGTCCGAAACGGCGAAAAGCACTGGTCCGATCCCTGGCACTGGGCGCAGGCAGCAATTGTCGCGGCATGTCGCACCCACGGGGTTTTGCCGGTGGACGGACCGTTCGGGGACTTTTCGGATGATGAAGGTTTCATCGCGCAGGCCCGGCGTTCTGCCACTTTGGGCATGGTTGGGAAATGGGCAATCCATCCAAAACAAATCGCGCTGGCGAATGATGTATTTACGCCCTCTGCTGAACAGCTGGCAGAAGCAAAAGAGATCATTGCAGCTATGGAAAAAGCCAAGGCCGAAGGTGCCGGGGCGACCGTATACAAGGGTCGTCTGGTAGATATTGCGTCTATCAAACAGGCGCAGGTTATCGTCGGGCAGGCTGGCCTTATCAGCAGTAAATAAGCGCTGCGCAGGTCAGGAGCTGTTGTCGAGTTGCATTCAATCCGGCTGAGCGCCATATACGTTGTTGAGCAGTGCCGGAGACCTGAATGAACAACTATCTCGAATTCGAAAAACCACTGGCCGAAATTGAAGGCAAAGCGGAAGAGTTGCGCGCCCTTGCCCGCGCCAATGAAGAGATGGACGTTGAAAAAGAAGCCGCGGCGCTTGATAAAAAGGCCGCCACCCTGCTGGAAGATCTTTATAAAAACCTGACACCCTGGCGCAAATGCCAGGTCGCACGCCACCCTGACCGGCCACACTGCAAAGATTATATCGAAGCGCTGTTTACCGAATTCACCCCGCTGGCAGGGGACCGGAACTTTGCCGACGATCTGGCAATCATGGGTGGCCTGGCCCGGTTTAACGGCACCCCTGTTGTGGTGATTGGCCACGAAAAAGGCCACAACACCAAATCCCGGATTGAACGCAATTTCGGCATGGCCCGCCCAGAGGGCTACCGCAAAGCCATCCGCCTGATGGAACTGGCCGATAAGTTCAACCTGCCAATCATATCTCTGGTGGACACCGTCGGTGCATATCCCGGCAAAGGTGCCGAAGAACGCGGCCAGTCCGAAGCGATTGCGCGCACCACGGAAAAGTGCCTGCAAGTTAACGTACCGCTGATTTCAGTGATCATCG
>CAZRHV010000158.1:0-3544 GCA_964599985.1 uncultured Marinosulfonomonas sp.
ACCCGCAAACGGCTTTCATTCAGGAACGCGCCCTGACCTTTTTCAGCCGTGAACATTTCATCCTTGCTCGGGTCATAAATAACGGCTGATACGATTTCACCCTTGAATTCCAGCGCGATCGATACCGCCCAGTGCGGCATCCCGTGCAGGAAATTTGTGGTGCCATCCAGCGGGTCAACAATCCAGCGCCGGGTCGGATCTTCGCCCTCCTCGGCTTCGCTTTCTTCGCCAACCCAGCCGTAATTCTTGCGCGCCCCCATCAGTTCTTCTTTGATGATCTCTTCAGCGGCAATATCCGCCTTGCTGACAAAATCCGCCGCACCTTTCAGGGACACCTGCAGGTTTTCGACTTCCCGAAAATCCTTCGCCAAAGACCGCCCCGCAATACGCGCGGCTTTGATCATTAAATTAAGGTTCGCACTGCCCTGCATTTTCCGGCACTCCTGATTGTCAGGGGATGCGTATAGGCGCGGGTTGGTTTGAAGCCAAGGGGGAATACCGCACCCTATCCACGCTGTAACTTCACCGGAATGGTTTTCGCCAGCCGCAGCAAATGCGCCATAAATGGCTTGGTGGTGTCATCACTGCGGGTCGCCGCATAAAGACGCCGGGTCAGGCCGTCTTTGGTGATCGGACGGGTGATATAATCGGAATGGTATCGAACCTCGCGCAATACCCAGTCCGGTAGCACCGAGATCCCGCGATTAGACGCAACCAGCAGCAATATTACCGCTGTCAGTTCCACCTGCCGCACGCCGCGCGGTTCCACTTTAGCGGGCGTCAGAAGCTGGCTGAATATATCCAGCCGCGCGCGCTCTACCGGGTAGGTGATCAGCATTTCATCGCGAAAATCAAGCGCCTCAACGAACGCCTTGGCCGCCAGCGGATGGGTTGAGGCGGCCACAAAAACCGGCTCATAATCAAACAGCGGTGAAAACTCGATATCCTGCAACTTCTCCGGATCAGAAGACACCACCAGATCAACCTCTTCGCGTGCCAGTGCTGGTAGCGCTTCAAACGCCAGTCCCGGGCGAATATCCACATCCACATCAGGCCAGGCTTTGCGGAACTCTTCCAGCACCGGGAACAGCCACTCAAAACAGGCGTGGCACTCAATCGCGATATGCAGGCGCCCGGATTTTCCCGATTGCAATCCGGCAAATTCATCCTGCAACGCTGCCACCTCCGGCAGCACTTTCTCAGCTAACTTCAGCACCTTCATCCCGGCAGCAGACAGTTTCAGCGGCTTGGTCCGCCTCACAAACAGCTCCACCCCGGTCTGATCCTCGAGCCCCTTCACCTGATGCGACAGCGCCGATTGGGTGATGTTCAAAACATCCGCTGCGCGCGCCAAACCGCCTGCTTCGTGGATCGCTTTGATGGTGCGAAGATGTCGAAATTCTATGTGCATTTTATCGCTTTGTTCATGATGTTAATGAGAATTATGAATTTGTCTCACATAACGCACCATGGCACAAGGGTTGAAGCAAAAAGGACAAAGTGACGCCGATGGCCCGTATTTCATTCGAATTTTTTCCGCCAAAATCACTGGATGCATCGTTTCGCCTCTGGGACACCGTGCAAACACTTGCCCCGTTAAACCCGGAATTTGTATCTGTCACCTATGGTGCGGGCGGCACCACCCGCAAACTGACCCACGAAGCGGTGGGCACCATTCAAAAGAACTACGGGTTGAAGGTCGCAGCGCACCTGACCTGCGTTGACGCAACCAAAGCAGAAACCCTGGGAATTGCTGATAACTATGCAAAAAGCGGTGTAACTGACATCGTAGCGCTTCGCGGTGACGCCCCCGCTGGTAAGCGCCACTTTACCCCGCACAAAGAAGGTTTCACCAACACGCCGGAACTAATATCCGCCCTCGCCAAAACCGGAAAATTCAATATCCGCGTCGGCGCCTACCCCGACCGCCACCCGGATGCGGCCGATGACAATGCCGACGTCGACTGGCTGAAACGGAAAATCGACGCTGGCGCAAATTCTGCCATCACCCAGTTTTTCTTTGAGGCTGACACATTTTTCCGCTTCCGTGATCGCTGCACAACCGCCGGCATCACCGCCCCGATCATCCCCGGCATCCTGCCCATCGAAAACTTCAATGGGGTCAAAGCCTTCGCCAAACGCTGCGGCACCGGGGTGCCTGGATGGCTGGATGACGCGTTCACCAAAGCCACCCGCGATGACCGCCACGACCTGCTGGCCACTTCTGTTTGCACAGAACTTTGCACCGATCTGATTGAAGGCGGCGTAGAAGATCTGCATTTCTACACATTAAACAAACCGCAACTGACTCGCGAAGTCATCCACGCGCTGGGCCTCGCCCCAGACATCGCGCTGGAAAAAGTCGCCTAAACCCTTCTTCTTTTCATAAATACCTGCGCCGCAGGCAAATCGCCCGAAGGGCAAAAAATAATTGCGCGCAGCGCGCCCGCTAATCCAAGTCTACGCCAACCACACTACTGTGAAAACTCTCCGACGGGTCCACCCCAATCACCCGTTTGGTCCGGCGCACAAATATCAGGCTCCATCCGTAAAGGTTCCCAACCGAACGCGCATTCACATCACAATCATACCGCTCTCGCCACCCTTCAGGCAGCTGTACGCCACACCCGGTCAGCTTTTCCATCATCCAGACAAACGGAATGTTCGATAAAGGCCGCGCTGCCTCATATCCGCCCAGCTGACCACCAATATCGCCGTGTACTCCCCTGAACCAAACCTGTTCAACCACACCTTCCCAACCGGGAACCGTAGCCCAAAGGACTGGCGCATAAGTATCGCGGGTTTCTTGAATCGCAAGCGCGTGAAATCCATGCCGGATGCTTGAGCCAAGACTGGGTGAATGAAATTCGTGCTGGCTCTGGGAATAACGCCCCATTATCGGGAAACGGTTGCCCAGGGCTTTCACAGTGTCCCAGACCCCGACCATTTCGATCTCAGTCGAGCCATAGCAGTGATCTTTGCAAAATGCCTTAGCCGCCTCGCTGTCCGGGTCCTGCTGATAGTGCCGGTAAATCTGGCGAATATTGCGCACTGTGGCGCATTCCCGGCGCAACAGCCCAACCCGGTCAATCACACCCGCCAACGATCGCACCGCATAGGCCCCGCGCGAATAGCCCAGCAAAAATATCCGGTCCCCCGGTCGATACCGCGACGCAATAAACCCGTAAGCGCGGCGGATTTGTTTGTTGATCCCGCGCCCCTCAGCGACATTGATCGCATCGCGCCAGGTCCGCCACTGCACGCCTTGCTCATAACGGATCGACATCTGCCGCGTGGAAGATGCCTCACATAACAGTCGGTATGTCAGCCCGGCATTGGTTTCAAACCCTGGCACCAGCGACGACATAGTACCGTCCAGAATAACGATATGGTCGACCCGCCCCCGCTTATGCGGCGCAGTGGTGGTCTGAACCGTAGGGCCAAGCCGCAGCCAGCCACGAAGTTTCTTATTCAGCTGCAATATTCAATTCATTCAACATTTGCCAGATCCGCAATGGCGTAAACGGCATGTCCACTTTCTCAA
>CAZRHV010000159.1:0-3528 GCA_964599985.1 uncultured Marinosulfonomonas sp.
TTCTGGCTTTCTTTCAGGCGGCGCGCGATAGTCTGGCGCAGCCTTGTCATTTTCACCCGTTCTTCGCGGGCTTCGTCATCAGCGGCGACCGGGGCGCGGGGAACGGCGGCGGGTTCTGCCGGGGCAGTCGCAGCGGGGGTCGGAGTTGCAGCAATGGCTTTGGCGACGTCTTCTTTCATAATCCGACCATCGCGGCCTGTGCCTGCGACCTGATCAGCGGATAATCCGGCCTCGCTCATGGCTTTTTTCGCGGAAGGGGCGTCTTCGACGTCTTTGCCTGTTACTGAGGGTGGTGCCGCGGCGGGGGCAGGTGGTTCGGCAGGCACTGCGGGTTTGGCCGCGGCTGCCGGTTCGGCGCCTGCACCTTCATTTATGGTGGCGAGCAGAGCGTCAACGCCGACGGTGTCGCCTTCGGCGGCGACGATATCGCCCAGGGTTCCGGCAACCGGTGAGGGGACTTCGACGGTGACTTTATCGGTTTCCAGTTCGCAGAGCATTTCATCAACCGCCACCGCGTCGCCGGGTTTTTTGAACCAGGTGGCGATGGTGGCTTCGGTGACGCTTTCGCCCAGGGTGGGTACGCGGACTTCAGTGGACATGTGTTTATCCTTCGATGTTCAGTGCGGCATCAATCAGCGCGCTTTGTTGTGCTTTATGCTGGCTGCCAAGGCCGGTGGCGGGCGAGGCAGAGGCGGGACGTCCGGCGTAGGTTGGACGGGTGTTTTCAGCTTCTATCCGGGTCAGGACCCATTCGATATTGGGTTCGATAAAATTCCAGGCCCCCTGATTTTTGGGCTCTTCCTGGCACCAGACCATCTGCGCCTGTTTGAAGCGGTCGAGTTCCTTGACCATGGACAATGCCGGGAACGGATAAAACTGTTCAAGCCGCATCAGATAGACGTCGGTGATGCCGCGCAAATCACGTTCTGCCAGCAGGTCATAGTAGACTTTGCCCGAGCACATCACCACGCGTTTGATCTTTGCGTCATCCACCAGTTTAGTATCTGATTTGCCCTTTTGCGCATCATCCCAAAGCACCCGATGAAAACTGGAGCCGGTGGTGAAATCAGCGGCCTCAGAGGTGGCTATTTTGTGCCGTAGCAGGGATTTTGGCGACATCATGATCAGCGGCTTGCGGTATGATCGGTGCATCTGACGGCGCAGGATGTGGAAGTAGTTTGCGGGTGTCGTGCAGTTTGCCACGATCCAGTTATCGCCGCCGCACATTTGCAAGAAGCGTTCCAGCCGAGCCGAGGAGTGTTCCGGACCCTGACCTTCGAACCCGTGTGGAAGCAGCACGACGAGGCCGGACATGCGTAGCCATTTTGCCTCGCCCGAAGAAATGAACTGATCGAACATGATCTGCGCGCCATTGGCGAAGTCGCCAAACTGAGCTTCCCACAGGACAAGCGCATTGGGTTCAGCGAGGCTGTAGCCGTATTCAAACCCAAGCACAGCGTATTCCGACAACATTGAATCTATGACTTCGTATCGCGCCTGACCTTTGCGGATGTGGTTAAGCGGGTAATATCGCTCTTCTGTATCCTGATTGATGATCGCCGAGTGTCGGTGGCTGAAGGTGCCGCGCGTACTGTCTTGCCCTGACAGACGCACCGGATAGCCTTCGCTCATCAGTGAGCCAAAAGCCAGCGCTTCGCCGGTGGCCCAATCAAACCCGGTGCCGGATTTGAACATCTCGGCCTTGGTTTTCATCAGGCGCCCAATGGTCTTATGCGCCGGAAAATCTTTCGGGATACTGCACAGCGCTTTGCCGACTTCGGCCATGGTTTTCTTGGGTATTGCGGTTTTACCGCGCTGATATTCCTGACCGACCTTGTCCAGATGTGACCAGCGCCCATCCAGCCAGTCGGCCTTGTTGGGTTTGTAGTTTTTACCGGCCTCGAACTCCTCGTTCATGTAGGCTTGGAATGCGGCTTTCATGTCGTCGATTTCGCCTTCGGGGATCAGGCCATCCCGGATCAGGCGTTCGGTATAAAGCTGTAACGTCGATTTTTGTCGCTTGATCCGCTTGTACATCAGGGGATTGGTGAACATTGGTTCGTCCCCCTCATTATGGCCAAAGCGGCGATAACAAAAGATATCAATCACCACGTCCTTGTGGAATTTCTGACGAAACTCGGTGGCGACCTTGGCGGCGTGTACCACTGCCTCGGGGTCGTCACCGTTGACGTGGAAAATTGGCGCCTCAACCATCATGGCGATGTCGGTGGGGTAGGGGGAGCTGCGCGAAAAATGTGGCGCGGTGGTGAAACCGATCTGGTTGTTGACAATGATATGGATCGTGCCGCCGGTTCTGTGGCCCGACAGGCCCGACAGGCCAAAGCATTCGGCAATCACGCCCTGCCCGGCGAATGCTGCGTCACCGTGTAAAAGAATTGGCAAAACTTTACTGCGGTCGGTGTCGTTCAGGGCTTCCTGCTTGGCCCGAACTTTGCCGATCACTACCGGGTTTACCGCTTCCAGGTGGCTGGGGTTTGCGGTCAGCGACAGGTGGACAGAGTTGCCGTCAAATTCCCGGTCTGAACTGGCACCAAGGTGGTATTTAACGTCACCCGAGCCATCCACATCTTCGGGTTTGAAACTACCACCCTGAAATTCGTTGAAAATCGCGCGGTAGGGTTTGGCCATCACATTGGCCAGCACCGACAGACGGCCACGGTGCGGCATGCCGATGATGATATCGCGCACGCCCAAAGCGCCGCCGCGTTTGACGATCTGTTCCATCGCCGGGATCAGGCTTTCGCCGCCATCCAGCCCGAAACGCTTGGTACCCATATATTTGACGTGCAGGAACTTTTCGAACCCTTCAGCTTCGACCAGTTTGTTCAGGATTGCCTTGCGGCCCTCGCGGGTGAAACCAATTTCCTTGCCGTAACCTTCGATACGTTCCTTGAGCCAACCGGCCTCTTCCGGGTTGGAAATGTGCATGTATTGCAGCGCGAACGTGCCGCAATAGGTGCGTTTGACGATGTCGAGGATTTGGCGCATGGAAGCAACTTCCAGCCCCAACACGTTATCAATGAATATCGGGCGGTCCATATCGGCATCGGTGAAGCCGTAGGATTTTGGTTCAAGTTCCGGGTGATAACCCTTGTCGCGCAAATCCAGTGGGTCAAGGTCAGCAACCAGATGACCCCGGATGCGGTAAGCGCGGATAATCATGATGGCGCGGATTGAATCGAGAACCGCGCGTTTCACCGCCTCATCCGAAACCTGAACGCCGGTGTCTGCGGCCTTGGATTTGATTTTCTCAGCGGCCATGGCGGGTTCTTCCGCCCATTGCCCGTCAAGGGCTGCGGTCAGATCATCATTCGGGATCGGCGGCCAGTCCGTCCGTGCCCAGCTGGGGCCCGCGGCCTCGGCTTTGGCGTCGATATCGCTGTCGCCCAACTGGCGGAAAAATTCCTGCCAGGCCTCGTCAACGGCGTTTGGGTCGCCGGCGTATCGAGCGTAGAGCTGTTCGATATATTCCGCGTTATGACCTTGCAGAAAGGACGTGGCGTGGAA
>CAZRHV010000160.1:0-3469 GCA_964599985.1 uncultured Marinosulfonomonas sp.
CTGACACATTTTTATGCGCAGCACGCCAGCATTATGCCGTGGTTGGAAACCAAAACTAACCGACCCGCCAAGGAATGGAAGCAATCAATTGAGGATCGCAAAAAACTGGACGGGTTGTATGAATGTGTGATGTGCGCAAGCTGTTCCACGTCCTGCCCGAGCTATTGGTGGAACTCTGACCGCTATCTTGGTCCGGCGGCCCTGTTACATGCGTATCGCTGGATTATTGACAGCCGGGATGAGGCAACAGGCGAGCGGCTGGATGAGCTGGAAGATCCGTTCAAGCTATACCGCTGCCACACAATCATGAACTGCACCAACACCTGTCCCAAGGGGCTGAACCCTGCGAAAGCGATTGCCGAAATCAAGAAGATGATGACTGAGCGGGTGGTTTGAGCAGCGAACAGTTGAACACCGTGCGTTGAATACAATACTCGGTTTCTTGTATGATAGACTGAGAGGAATATTTAGAAGGTTCGAAGCTTGGGTTTATTGTCAGAATTGCCATATTCTTTAAGGTATTCGTCGCCTATGTTACATTTTGGGACTGCTTCGGCGCAAGAACCCCGGATATTGGAGCGAGCAAGTGCAAGATGGAATACTCCTTTCATTGATGGAAGAATTTCCGTGCAAAGGCTGAAACCACGCTGATATGCCGCTATTCATTCCTCTGATCATCGTGGTTATCGCGCTGATGTATTACCGCTTCAAGACCTCCCGCCGGACCCGTGATTGCCGCTGGCGCCAAGTCCGGGCGCGAGGGCTTTATGTTTGTGCGTTTTGCGGGGCAGAGGTAGCCAGCAAAAATGGCAAGGAACCAAATATCTGTTTGCGGAACAAGCCAAAGACTGGGTGATTTGGAGCGTTGTAGTTGTGCCATCGGCTAAAGGCTTGTTAGAATACAACTGACTTCGATCAAGGCAAGGGTGAGATATGCTTCGTTCAGCTGGATTTCGGTTTATGGTCGTGGGCTTTTTGGCGCTGTTTATGTTTATCCCATTGTTTTTCGTCAGTTCAGTCGTAGATAGCCGGGCAGATTACAGCCGCCAGACCATCCGTGATGTCGGGCGCGAATGGGGTGGGGAGCAGCTGATCAGCGGTCCACAACTTGTGATCCCGGTCTCCGAGGAAGTCACCACCAGCAAACGGCGCGATGTGGTGGACCCGGCCACCGGGCAGGTGCAGCGGGATGAGAAAACCGGAAATGTAATCTTTGAGTATTTTGAAGAGACATCGGTGCAAAAGCGCGCCCCGGTCTATCTGTTCCCGGACACGTTTACCCTGTCAGTGATGACCACCAACGAAGAACGTCACCGGGGTATATTCATCGTGCCGGTCTACAAGGCCGAGATGCAAATAGATTTTGATTTCCCGGTTGATGATGCCGGCAGTGTATTGGTGGACAACGAGAAACTGGATTGGGATGGTGCCGAATTGCGCGTATTTCTAACGTCCAACCGTGCTCTGCGGGGGCAAGCTGATCTGAGTGTTGGCGACCAGAAACTTAGCCTGGAACCGCTGCCATCGGGGGATGGTCAAAAGAACGGTATTTTTGCCGCAACCGGTGATCCGCGTGGGGCGGAGGGTTACAAACTGGAGCTGGGCTTTAACGGTGCGCAGTCGTTGTCAGTGACTCCTGCGGGGCGTGATAGTAGCATCACCATGACCAGCGACTGGCCACACCCCAGCTTTTTTGGGGCGTTTTTGCCGGACAATTCTGAAATAACGGATACCGGGTTTACCGCTGACTGGACCATCCCGCATCTGGCCCGCGCCCTGCCGCAGATTGCGCGAGAAAATTTTGACAGCGCGGCGCGATTTGAAGCGGCGTTCGGGGTGCGGTTCTTCCAACCCAATGATTTTTATCAAAAAGCTTACCGGGCAGCGCGCTACGGCATATTGTTTATCGCCCTGACGTTCCTGAGCGTTCTGTTGCTGGACAGGACCGGCGCTAAGCCGACCCACCCGGTGCAATACATCCTGATCGGGTTGGCGCAATCGACTTTCGTGCTGCTGATGGTTGCCTACGCTGAGCAGATCGGGTTTGGCGCAGCCTATGCGCTGTCGAGCGGGGCGACGATTGCTTTGCTGGTGATGTTTGGCGCATTGGGGCTGAAAATGGGGCGGCGTACGCTGGTGTTGGCAGTAATGCTAATCCTGCTTTACGCGGTGCTGTACCTGATCTTGCGCAGTGCCGACTATGCACTACTGGCTGGGGCGACGTTGGCATTTATTGCGCTGGCCGGGACGATGTATTTGACCCGCAATGAAGACTGGTACGGGCCAGAACGCGAAAAGAGGTCGCGTTCAAAAGGGCGTCGCAAGACGGCGGTTGAGCCGTTGCCGGACGTGGATGCCCCGGAAGCTGAGGTCTAATTGAACCGATCCAAGTGGGACATTAATAGGGGAAATCCACCGCCGGATGCCGAGGCTCGGCGATCGGTGGAGCCGGTGATTTGTTATCCAACCGAGGGGTTGCACCAACCTGACTTGGCGGGTTACGGGGCGGTTCGCGCTGGGGCGGCAAAGGTTAGTGAAACCATAATCCCGGCGCGTGATGCGCGGTGTTTTCGGGTGCCTGCGGGGCATTTCTTTCGGATCACCAGCATTGAAGGCCCACAGGTCGGTGATCTGAACCTGTGGAACGCACAGGATATTTCTGAAAGATTCTATTCCGGCAAATCCCGCGCCCTGCATGGCACGCACCTGACAATTGGCGACAGGATGTGGTCGGGCTTTCCCTATCTGAGGCCTATGGCGACGATCACCAGCAACACACTGGACTGGTACAGGATCGACGAATACGGGGGTTCAGTGCATGATGTGATCGGCACACGGTGCGATCCCTACACCAACAATCTGTTGTCTGGCGGCCAGTACCACCATTGTTGCCATTCCAACCTGACCCGCGCTCTGGCGGATGAAACCGGCATGGCGCTAAGTGAGGCCGAGGCCCATGTGCATGACGTTATGAACGTCTTCATGTGTACCGGGTTCACCCGCGATACCGGGCAGTATTTCATGAAGTCCAGCCCTGTGCGCCCCGGCGATTTCCTTGAATTCTTTGCGGAAATTAACCTGTTAGGAGGCCTGAGCGCCTGTCCTGGTGGCGATTGCTCGGCTGAACATTCCAGCGATAAAGCGGTTTGTTATCCGTTATTGGTTGAAGTTTTCAAGCCGGAAATTCCACCCGAAGGTTGGTGCAAGCCGGATGTGAACGGCTATGACCACACCCACGGGCGGGGTTAGATTGTTTATTTAAACGCGGCTTCCAGTGCGATTTCGATCATGTCGCCAAAGCTGGTTTCGCGCTGGTCTGCGGGCAGAGCGTCACCAGTGATCAGATGGTCTGATACTGTCAAAACCGCCAGTGCGCGAACGCCATAGCGGGCGGCGAGGGTATAAAGCTCAGCCGCTTCCATTTCGACGCCAAGAATGCCGTGGCGGGTCATTTCTTTATTCAGATCAG
>CAZRHV010000161.1:0-3388 GCA_964599985.1 uncultured Marinosulfonomonas sp.
CATCTGTTTTGGGAACAGAGGGTCGGGAGTTCGAATCTCTCCGCCCCGACCATTTTACAACAATTCACATAAACCGCTGGGCAACACCTTTTTCATGCCTTCGGAGTCGGGCTTGACGGCTCGGAGTATTTTTTGCTCAAATAATGTGGGTAAAGCCACCAATAATATCACCCGAATTCTGCCAACGGTCAGCATCATCAGTTACCTATTCACCTTTTTTGGCACCTTGGGCAGTTGGAGGTTTGGAAACCCCGATGTTGCCGGGTCGTCGCTGCTGTTTGCATATATCTACTAAAGTGATCCTTTTCCAACGTCCGCCTATGTCAAACCTGGGGCTTTCAATTGGCGTAATGGTCAGCGTGGTTCTGTTCCTGTTTTATGCCAGCCGCACATCGGGCCAGCATATGATTTTTTTGGTACCGGATTTTCCTGCCGTACCTGTCGATCATTGGGTTGATTCTTGCGGTGATTCGTATTCGGCGTAGCAATTTTGTTGCGCGGTGGATCCTGGCACTGAATTTTCCACTGATCTGGTTTGTTGCGACAATTGAAATGATGCCTGCTCTAATTCAATGGCTGCCGGGTACTGGCCTTGTCTATCTGCGATGTGTGCGCACAACGCCAGCAAAATACGGTGTTTTTATCACCGGTATTGAGCAGGATGCCGATAATCTGAAAGCCCATTGGGAGGCAACAGGCAAGGATCGAACGCCATACAATTTGCGGTTGCGGATCGGAAATTCCTGCAATTGATTTAATTGGATTATGCAAAAACACACCCAGGTTGTTACTAAAACAGAACACGGTTTTTGTTGGCCATGCAGGCCACCCAAGCCTGTGGATAACTTCATCCAGACCATGAGCTTGGCGGGCTAAATCTGCCAATCAAAAGCAAAATTGTGAATATCTTTAATCGACGTGGTTGGGGGTGAATCAAAGGTTAATTTTGCCGCCCAAAATCTGGTGCTCAGGTCAACAGAAAAATTGTCAAAATATCGTAATAAAACCGTTGACCAGATGGGGGGTCATACGTCAGGTTGTGTGAACTTACCGGTTAACCACTAGATATAGTGGCTTTGGCGCCGGGAAGGGACACAGGACAAAAATACAGGCCAACGCCCGAAATTGGGTACAGGTAGTGACAATGCCATCAACGGGCATTCGCGTGTGACCCTTCTTTTGGTACTTTTAAGACCGGCCAACAATCGGCGTTACCCGCGCAAGACGGGGGCGTTTAATATAAAGTTACGGGGCAAGTTAGAAACCATGAAGATCGAACGTAAATTTACCAAGGCAGGTAAAGACGCTTACGCTGAGCTGGAATTCACCACAACTACATCTGAGATCAGGAATCCCGACGGCACAATTGTATTTCGTCTTGACGATATGGAAGTGCCGACGAGCTGGTCGCAGGTTGCCAGTGACGTCATCGCGCAGAAGTATTTTCGTAAAGCCGGTGTGCCGGCCTGTTTGAAAGCAGTGAAAGAAAAGGGTGTTCCAAAATTTTTGTGGCGCCATGTAGTTGACGAAAAGGCGCAGGCTTTGCTGCCCGAGGAAGACCGGGTAAGTGGCGAGAGCAGTGCCAAACAGGTTTTTGATCGTCTGGCCGGGGCCTGGACGTATTGGGGCTGGAAAGGTGGCTATTTCACCACCGAGGCCGATGCGCAGGCTTACTACGATGAAATGCGGTTCATGCTGGCGACACAGCGCGCCGCGCCAAACAGCCCGCAGTGGTTTAATACAGGTCTGCACTGGGCTTACGGAATTGATGGCCCGGGGCAGGGGCATTATTATGTGGATTACGCGACCAAAGAGCTGACCCGTTCAGCCAGCGCCTATGAGCATCCGCAGCCACATGCCTGTTTCATTCAATCAGTAAAAGATGATCTGGTGTCCGAAGGTGGCATCATGGACCTTTGGGTGCGTGAGGCGCGGCTGTTCAAATATGGCTCGGGCACGGGTACTAACTTTTCGTCGCTTCGCGGCGCAGGCGAAAGCCTGTCGGGGGGCGGCAGTTCTTCCGGTCTGATGGGCTTCCTGCGGATTGGTGACCGGGCCGCCGGTGCGATCAAGTCCGGCGGCACCACACGGCGCGCCGCCAAGATGGTGATCTGCGATATGGATCACCCGGATGTTGAAAAGTTCATCAACTGGAAAGTTATCGAAGAGCAGAAAGTCGCATCCCTTGTGGCCGGTTCCAAAATGCACGAGCGCCAGTTGAACGAAATATTCAGCGCGATCCGTATGTGGGATGGCAGCAGCGAAGATGCGGTTGATCCAAAGAAAAACGACAGCCTGAAACTGGCGATCCGTGCCGCGAAAAAGGTGGCGATCCCAGAGACGTATGTCAAACGGGTGCTGGATTACGCGCGCCAGGGATTTTCAAGCATTGAATTCCCGACCTACGACACGGATTGGGACAGTGAAGCCTATTCTTCCGTTTCAGGGCAGAATTCCAACAACTCGGTTCGCGTTACCGACGCCTATTTGCAGGCCGTGAAAGACGACGCCGATTGGGAACTGATCCGGCGTACTGACGGCAAGGTTGCCAAGACCGTTAAGGCGCGCGAATTGTGGGAACAAATTGGTCACGCGGCTTGGGCTTGTGCTGATCCGGGCATCCAGTATCACGATACCATCAACGCCTGGCACACCTGCCCGGAAGATGGTGCGATCCGGGGCTCGAACCCCTGTTCGGAATATATGTTCCTGGACGATACGGCTTGTAATCTGGCGTCAATGAACCTGCTGACCTTCCTGGAAGACGGGGTGTTTCAGGCCGACGACTATATGCACGCCACGCGGCTCTGGACGCTGACGCTGGAAATTTCAGTGATGATGGCGCAGTTCCCGTCGAAGGAAATCGCGCAACTATCTTTTGATTTCCGTACGTTAGGTCTGGGTTATGCCAATATCGGCGGTTTGCTGATGAATATGGGTTATGGCTATGACAGCGATGAAGGCCGGGCGATGTGTGGCGCGCTGAGCGCGATCATGACCGGTGTTTCTTATGCAACGTCGGCCGAGATTGCCGCCGAACTGGGCACATTCTCGGGCTACAAACGCAATGCCAAACACATGCTGCGGGTGATCAGGAACCATAGGAATGCCGCTTATGGCAAGTCAAACGGCTATGAAAAGCTGGACATCAAACCAGTCGCACTTGACCACGGCAACTGCCCGCAGGCGGATCTGGTTGATCTGGCCAAGGCATCATGGGACGAAGCACTGGAACTGGGCAAAAAGCACGGGTTCAGGAACGCACAGACAACCGTGATTGCACCGACCGGCACCATCGGGCTGGTGATGGATTGCGACACAACAGGGATTGAACCGGACTTTGCGCTGGTGAAATTCAAAAAACTGGCCGGGGGCGGCTATTTCAAGA
>CAZRHV010000162.1:0-3378 GCA_964599985.1 uncultured Marinosulfonomonas sp.
ATCCAGCCGCGATTGACATGCCAATACCAAAGGATGAGGTGAAAAACAGGATTGCGCCAGCATAACCCACCGCCGCTGCCAGTTCGGCTTTGCCCAGCATCGATATGAAAATCATATCAACAAAATCGACCACGAATATCGCCATCAACCCGATCGAGGCTGTCAGCGACATCACCGTGATATGTCGAAACAGATTGCCTTGCAGGAACTTCGCCTGTGCGTCAGCCATCAATTACCCTTACAAATGGGGCGCCTTTTGTAGCAGCGCCATTACGTCCGCCATTTCCGGCCCACGCGCCCGCCCAGTAACAGCCAAACGCAGCGGCATGAAAAGGGATTTTCCTTTGCGGCCGGTATTTTCTTTGACCGCAGCCGTCCAGTTCGCCCAGGTCTCTGGCCCATAGGGCAGCTCGGGCAGCATCGAAAACGCTTCTGTTACAAATTCCCGATCTTCATCCGCAACAACAGCCGTGCCGCCATCCTTAAACAGCGCCCACCACGCATTCATGTCGCCCATAACTGTGATATTCTCACGCACTATACGCCAGAATTGTTCCGCCAGATCCGAAGGCACTCCGACTGACGCAACATCCGCCGCAACATCCTCAATTTCCAGCCCAGCCAAGTGCCGCGCAGTCAGTGGGAACAAATCCTTCTCATCAAACTTCGTCGGGGCCGAGCCAAATTTTGAAATATCAAACCCCTCAACCAGTTCATCCATTGAGCCACGCAGTTCAATCGGATCAGATGAGCCCAGTCGTGCCATAAGGGAAAGCATCGCCATCGGCTCTATTCCCTGCGCGCGCAAATCTCGCAGCGCCAGTACGCCCAAACGTTTTGACAACGCCTCACCCTGCGGCCCGGTCAACAGTGAATGGTGTGCAAATTCAGGAACTTCACCACCTAACGCACGGATAATCTGTATTTGCGTCGCCGTGTTGGTTACATGGTCCGACCCGCGTACAACATTTGTAACCCCGTAATCAATATCGTCACAAACCGACGCCAGCGTATACAAAAACTGTCCATCGCCCCGGATCAACACCGGATCAGATACGCTCGCTGCATCCAGTGACAGATCACCCAAAATTCCATCCGTCCACTCAATCCGCTGATGGTCCAGCTTAAACCGCCAATGCCCGTTGCCTCTCTCAGCCCGCAGCGCTTCCTTTTCGGCCTCCGATAACGCCAACGCCGCCCGGTCATAAACCGGCGGCTTGCCCATGTTCAGCTGCTTCTTGCGTTTCAGGTCCAGTTCTACCGGCGTTTCAAAACACTCATAAAACCGCCCCGCTTTGCGCAACGTATCAGCCGCTGCCTGATAGCGCTCAATCCGCTCCGACTGCCGCTCCACCCGATCCCATGTCAGCCCCAGCCATTCCAGATCTTCCTTGATCCCGTCAATGTATTCCTGCTTCGAGCGTTCAGGGTCGGTATCATCCAAGCGCAAAATAAACTGGCCACCTGCCTTTTGCGCAATCATATAATTGAACAATGCAGTGCGCAGGTTGCCGATATGTAAATATCCGGTCGGGGAAGGCGCGAAGCGGGTTACGGTCATGGCTGAACTCCTGTGACGGTTCATGTTCCACAGCAAGCCGCACTTGTCCATAACCAGAAAACCGGCGCCCCGAATTTCGGTTCCAAAATAGCCAGCCGGTGACAAGAACACCCCACGTACAAATTGCGCCGCTAACTGGGTTTAACCGTCCAGCGTGTCGCCAAATCTTCCAGACCGGCACGGATCAGTTGCCCCAGAACGTCAAGATCAACATTCTTCAATCGCCCCAGATAGAGGCAGGATTTCCCAATCCTGTATTTGCCCAGATCGCGCATGAGATACTCAAACCCGTCAAATCCCGGCACCACATAGACCACCATATTGGCCTTTCGCGGCGAAAAACCGGAGGCCAGCATATCTCCCTGTCGCCCGCTTTCATAGGTATAGTGATACTGGCCATAGCCAACGATGGTTGGCCCCCACATTCGCGGCTCAAACCCAGTGGCTTCACGAAACAACTGATCCAGCACTAATGCGTCATCACGGCGCCCGGCATGATCAACTTGTCGTAGAAAATTTTCGGGAATTACCTCGGTTTGTTTAGTCTTGTTGTCTGACATCCTCAGTCCTCCCGTTTACACTTTGCACGGTCAAAACTTCACCGACTTACAAGCAAGCTCGCAATCCAGCTATCTCCTGATCCAACCCGGGTTTTCAGCACCCAGCCTTCATGACTTCACCCATGGTCCATCGCGGCCAATTCCAGAGCGCCAGCCCGATATTTCCTCGGGACACTGCGGTGCGATTAAGCTCGACGGGCGGATCACATCCACCAAAAAGCGAAAACGCGGGACGGTTTAATTCAGACATAACTTAAATCAATCCGGCCCCCTTCAGACTTGGCGTCGTCCTGTTCAAACGCTTCCCCCCGCAGTCGTGAAAAAATAGCCTCTTTTTTCACCAACTCCCTCACCATATCTTTGTTCCAATAATATCTCCGCCACAGGCATCCGTCATTGGCAACTATTAAGCAGGCCTAAATCCAAAACCCGAGGCTATACAGACACTCAACTCAAATCCCGCCAACGGTTAACCATAGGATAACGCCGATCCAGCCAGAAACTGCGCATTGTTAAACGCGTGCCCGGCGCCGACTGGAAGCGCTTGAACTCAGACGTGTAAATCAGGTTTTCCACTTTTTTTACGACGTCCCGCTCAAACCCCTTTGCGACGACATCCGCCACTGACGCCTCATTATCGATCAGCTCGGTCAGGATCGCATCCAGCACATTGTAGGGTGGCAGACTGTCATCATCGCGCTGATTTTCCCGCAGCTCTGCGGTTGGCGGTTTCTCAATGACACGGGGTGGGATAATCTCCCCCGCCGGTGCCATCATCCAATCCCGGTGGTTGGCATTGCGCCAGCGGCAGGTCTCAAAAACCCTTGTTTTATACAGATCTTTTATCGGGTTGTAGCCGCCGGCCATATCACCATAAATTGTTGCATAGCCCACTGCGACCTCAGATTTATTCCCGGTTGTCAGCAACATTTCACCAAACTTGTTCGACATCGCCATCAGCAGCAGCCCGCGCAAACGCGACTGAATGTTTTCTTCGGTCAGCCCCGGTTCCAGTCCCTCAAACAGTGGGGCAAGTGTGCTGGTGATCGCCTGCCGCCCTTCAGCAATCGACACAGTATCGTATTTACATCCCAGATTTTTCGCCACTTCCGTGGCATCATCCAGTGAGTTTTGTGATGTATATTCAGACGGCAACATCACACAACGCACGTTCTCTGGCCCCAGTGCATCGGTGGCAATCGCTGCTACAATCGCCGAATCAATCCCCCCGGAAAGCCCCAGTAACACTTTGGTAAA
>CAZRHV010000163.1:0-3359 GCA_964599985.1 uncultured Marinosulfonomonas sp.
GATTCGGAATCGTTGGTGGCGACCCCGTATTGAATGCCCATTTCGCTCAGCGTGGTCAGATAAGGGGCCAGTGGCAGCACCTCGATCCCCGGTGCCTGCGCCCCGGTTTCATCAAAGATCACCATCAATTGTTGCAACGACATATCTGGGCGGAAATGCAATATCGCCGCCGCTCCCTGCTCGACCGTGCCCGCAATCACGATACTGTCGGGCGCAACTGTTTTGCTTGCGCGATCATAGCCCATGGCAGCGTCCATTTCTGCCGCCATACCGGAATCTCCGGCTGCCAGTTGATCTATTACTACCCCAACCCATGGCCCCCAGGTTTTCTGGAAATCAAATAGGGTGCCATCTTTATCGAATAACAAAGCCTGTGCGCGCATCAAATTTCTCCTACTTATTCTCTATTGCCATGACATGCCCCCCGTTGACAGCCCTGAAAATGCGGGGGACAACTTGGACCATGACCCGCCTGTTTTCATACGCAAAACGCCCGATGCACCTTGGGGCCTATCCGCTTGAAAAACTGGCGCGTAGTGCACAGGCTCCGGATCTGTCAGCGCTGCCCATTGAACTGCCCCTGTCGTTCCGGCGCCCCGATGATCCGCTTTCCATCGTTAACGCGATGCAGGAATATCAGGCGATGCTTGATGCCACCCGTGACGGGTTAGTAAAAAAGGAACGCGCAGTCATTCCAGATGACTTAACAGAGCGCTCCAACCACATAAAATCATTCGGTTATTTCTGTGACGCAAGCATGGTTGCCAGTTGCGAAATCCCTGCAACGGCATGGCGCGACAGCCCGGTCCAGAATCCAGATGTGGATCGTCTGGCGGATAAATTGCGAACCATGCAGCCCAAAACGCTGGCCGCCGGGATTGATGTGATCATGGCGGGACTGCGCGAAAGCATGAATGCGCCGCCAACAGATTGCAAACACCACACCCACGCCATCGTTTTCATGTATGACAACCCGCGCGAACCTAACGCTAATGAAAACGGTTGCGACTGGCTGACGGATGCGCTGGCACAACGCGCCTGCCTGCGCGCGGCCGAAACGGCTGTAACACTGGCCAGTTACATCCGCAGCCTTGGATATGAGGCCCGCGCCCATTCCGGTGCCGCAACTGACGTACATATGAACCGGCTGGCAGTACAGTCAGGGTTGGCAATCATAGATGAAGGTCAAGCTATAAGTCCTTTCCTAGAAATCGATTTCGGCCTCTCGGTGATCACCACAACCATGCCAATGGCCCCTGACCAACCGCTCGCAGCGAACGCCAGACCACCTACTTCCTGGAAAACCGGGCTTGGCCGCCACGCAAAAAACGCCGGCAACCGAGACCCATTCGAAGACCGGGAATTTCAGAACGGCCCACACCCGTTTGAAACCCTCAAGCGCGTAGACACCCCCACAACTTATATCGACCGCGCCAACGTCGCCCGCGTCCCGAAACGCGCCAATATGTTCGCCCGCGGATTGTTCGGAGACCTCGGCAAAGCTGTCCAAAAAGCCTGCACCAACGGCAATTACGTGCGCAAATCTGCCGTCGCATTTGCCTTTCGCCCCAGCCTCGGGGCTATGATCCTGCTGCAAGACGGAGACGCTGCACCGCTGCATTCCTCAGCCATAAATCCTGCAAAGAACGCCGCCAACATCAAAGCCGCGCTCTATTTCCTCGGCGTAGACGCTGTTGGCCTGTCAGAATGCCCGGACTGGGCCTATTACAGCCATAACGCCGCCGGGGAAGCGATTGATCCTTATCATAAAAACGCCATATCGATGATCATTGATCAGGGCCATGAAACCATGGAAGGCGCATCCGGTGACGACTGGATCGCCTGCGCCCAATCGATGCGCGCCTACCTGCGGTTTTCCCTGCTTGGCGGCGTGATTGCCCAACATATCCGCAACCTCGGCTATACCGCACGGGTACATTCGGTAATGGATGACGAAGTCCTGCACCCGCCGCTATTGCTGCTTTCGGGCCTTGGCGAAGTCAGCCGCATTGGTGAGGTCATATTGAACCCCTTTCTTGGTCCGCGCCTGAAATCCGGCGTGGTCACAACCGACATGCCAATGACCCACGACAAGCCGATAGATTTTGGCCTGCAAACATTCTGCGAAAGCTGCAATAAATGCGCGCGTGAATGCCCAAGTGGCGCAATCACTGCCGGACCGAAACTAATGTTCAACGGCTATGAAATCTGGAAATCCGACAGTCAGAAATGCACAACTTACCGGGTTGGCCAGAAAAACGGCGCGATGTGTGGGCGTTGCATGAAAACCTGCCCGTGGAATTTGGAAGGGCTGTTCGCGGAAAAGCCGTTCAGGTGGGCGGCGATGACCTATCCTTCATCCGCTAAGGCATTGGCAAAGCTGGATGATGTGCTTGGAAAAGGCGAAATTGTACCGGCAAAAAAATGGTGGTGGGATTTGGAAATGGAAGATGATGGCCCCTACCAACCATCGCCCCACCCGGTGAACGCCCGGCCCCTGCAAAAAGATCTGGACTTGCAATACGCCGACCAGACGCTGGCGGTTTACCCGGCCCCGCTGGCACCGCCTCCCTATCCCTGGCCGTTTCCGATGGATCGTGAGGCGGGCATCCGGGCGTACCGCGATATGATCCCGGCCGCGGAACACCGCAGGCGACGGGCGGCGAACACCCCGCCAGAACACCGATACACCGCAGATCAGGGCAAATCGCCGGTGCTGGCGGTGGTGGTGTCGAAAGTCGAAAAGATGGGTGAAGACGTCACAAAATACGAATTTTCCATGCCCGACGGTTCAGACATGCCGCCTGTCACGGCAGGCGCGCATATTGATGTGGTTGTTGCCCCGGAATTCTTCCGCCAATATTCGCTGTCCGGTGACCCTGCGGACCGTTCACACTACCAGATCGCGGTTTTGCGCGAAGACGCTGGCAAGGGTGGCTCTAAACTGCTGCACAGGATATTTGAGGAAGGCCGCCGTGTATTCATATCCTACCCGATCAACCATTTCCCACTGGTTGAAGACAGCTATTTCACCTACCTGATGGGGGGCGGTATCGGCGTCACCCCGATGATAGCGATGGGCCACCGGTTGCACGCCACGGGCGCTGATTTTGCGTTACACTATTCCTGTTCATCACGTTCTACTGCCGGGTTCCTTTATGATCTCGCCGCGGTCCCCTGGGCTGACAAAGTCAAATACCATTTTACCAATGAAGGTACACGAGCTTCACTGGACAGGGTATTGAAATACAAACGTAATTCCCACATCTATACCTGCGGACCAGATGCCTATATGACCGGCGTCATTGACGCGGCCACTGCCAACGGTTTCCCCGAAGATACCCGGCATCTGGAATATT
>CAZRHV010000164.1:0-3338 GCA_964599985.1 uncultured Marinosulfonomonas sp.
ATACTGCTCAGACACTTGGCAGAGGAATGACAATGACCCTACCCTTTGACGGCGCGATAAGTACTTTCTTTGAAGACGAAGCCCCCAAGGGAGTTCGAAACGCCATTCAAGATGGCGGCAAGAAGGATATTCTTTCCGACAGTTACCCCTATTCCAAACGCATGGATAAGGATGATTACGAGGAAACGATCACCGCCCTTCAACTGGAGCTGGTCAAGCTACAGGCCGATGTTAAAAAAACCGGCAAGCGGGTTGTGGTTGTTTTTGAAGGCAGGGATGCTGCTGGAAAAGGTGGTACTATCAAGCGGATACGAGAGAACCTTAATCCCCGTGTCGCTCGCGTTGTTGCCCTGTCGAAACCAACCGAGCGTGAACAGGGTGAATGGTATTTCCAGCGTTATGTGAACCACCTGCCCTCGGCCGGGGAAATCGTGTTGTTTGACCGCAGCTGGTACAATCGTGGCGTCGTCGAAAAGGTGTTTGGCTTTTGCACCGACAAGCAGCGCCAAGCGTTTTTCCGCCAGCTTCCTGAATTCGAAGACATGCTGGTGGATGAGGGCATTCACTTTGTGAAGCTTTGGCTGAATGTCGGCCGCGCCGAACAGTTACGCCGCTTTCTTTCTCGTGAAAAAGACCCGCTAAAGCAATGGAAACTAAGCTGGATCGACGTTGAGGGGTTGAAAAAATGGGATGCCTATTCCAGCGCCATCAGCGAAAATTTCGACAAAACCCACAATAAAACCGCGCCTTGGACTATTGTACGCTCGGACGACAAAAACCGCGCCCGAATTGCCGCCATCCGGGCGGTGTTGTGTGATATCGACTACGCTGGCAAGGACAAAAAAGTCGCCTGCAAACCAGACGCGAAAATATGTGGAGGCCCCGATATTTGGGATGGCTAAACGCGGGTATCATCACGGCAATCTTCGCCAGGCACTTGTAGAAGCCGCTCTGAAGCTGATTGAGACCAAAGGTCCAACAGGGTTTACCCTGTCCGAAGCGGCCAAGACGGCTGGCGTCACCCCGGCGGCTGTATATCGGCATTTTGAGGGCCGCGAAGACCTGATCGCCGAGGCAGCGCGGCAAGGTTATGAAGTTTTCGCCGACCTGATGGAATACGCATTTGCCAAGGGCCAGCCATCTGCGCTGGCATCATTTGAGGCCACCGGGCGAGCATACCTTGCCTTCGCCCGCAAATACCCCGGACATTATGTGGCAATGTTTGAAAGCGGCATATCGATCAATCGCAAGCCAGAACTGGCAATGGTTGCCGGGCGCGCCCTGGGGGTTCTGGAAAAGGCTGCGGCCGAGCTTTCCAAACATATTGAGCCAAAAAATCGACCACCAGCGCAAATGGTATCCGCCCATATCTGGGCCATGTGCCATGGCGTGGTTGAGCTGTTTGCCCGTGGTTCACCGGGGACAAAGTCACCCTTTCCACCAGAAGACTTGCTGGAAAGCGGCATCGGGATATATCTGCGTGGGCTTGGCCTGATACCACCCGATCGCTAGGGGGATAACTGTTTGGATTACATGCGCTTCATGGGCCGGAAATACATCAAACGGATCAGGTGAACATAGTTTTCGCGCCGATGTCCGTATGACCAGTTTTTGACATATCCAATGATCCGCAAAACCATCAGACAAATCCCCAATGCGGTCATCATCCCAAAGAACACAACCGCCAGGCCACTAACCGCAACCACCCCTGCCGTTTGCATCAGGGACAGTGGATCGCTGAAATTTGCCTGAATATTCGGATAAACCACCCGCAGGAATTCGATTGCCAGCCGGATCATCCCACCAAACAACACCGCCGCCGGCATAAGGTTCAGCAGTAAATTTCGCAGCATTCCCGCAGCCTGATCCACGACTCCGACATAAACCACATCTTCTGGCACCAGCGCCAACCAGATACGACGTTCCAGTTCTTCCGGGTTTTCATTTTCGTCTTCTTCTTCGACTTCTCGAAGGGACACTGAAAGGGTCAGCATCAGCAAAACACCGGCCAGAACCGTCAGAACCTGACCTATATTGCTGGCGTAAGCCCAGAACAGCGCAAAAGTGATACCCATCATCAACACGAACAGGAACCGCGTTGGCCAGCTAAGAACCCGAATGACCATATTTGCCAGGCTTTCGGCTGGTACTATGTCATTTTTGTCCAGAAATACCCGAATCTGATCAACCATCAGTACAACTGGCACCATGCTTCCCGCCAAAAGCAGGAACAGAAAGTTTGACATGCCATGGCCCGCAAAAGGTGTAAAAATTGCAAACTGAGTAACCACGCCCAATACAAACCCGATGGCGAAACGAATGCCTGCACGTCGAAAATGGGATCTGGCGATGGTCGCACCGACGATATTGGAAAACGTAATGCCCAAAAACAGGCCAGCGCCGATATTCACCCGCCATTCAACTGACAAGCTGAGCGAACTTGCCGCCGAGAACAGATCAACGATCATCCCCGCCATCCACCCGCTCGCCACTAAGGCCAACGCGACAGAGGCGAAGTATCCGACAAACGGATCAGTTCTTTGAATTTCAGTGGCAGCTTTCATTCAAATTCTCGGCAGCAAGTTCGTTGCCTAAGTAAATGATTGGGAAATATGCCAAAAATTGGCCGGGCTTGGGGCGCTATGGTTGGTTATTTGAATTGAATTATGTCACTGGTTCTGACTGCGCAACAATACACGAATACCGCCAGTGATTGTTGCCGGCTCGCATGAAAAGCCTGTTAATCTAGTGTTAATATAACGGCCACAATGCAAAAAGCGCCGCAAAACAGCGGCGCTTTTCGAATCTTTATATTCGCTGATTTCGAAGCGATTAGCGCTTGGAGAACTGGAAACTACGACGCGCTTTGCGTTTGCCGTATTTCTTACGTTCAACAACCCGGCTGTCTCGCGTCAAAAATCCAGCGGCTTTTAAGGCGCCACGAAGCGAGGGTTCATAGATCTGCAACGCTTTGGAAACCCCGTGCTTCACCGCACCGGCCTGACCGGACAACCCGCCACCCTTGACGGTGGCTGTTACGTCAAACTGATCCACAACACCGGCCACCTGAAATGGCTGACGCAGGATCATCTGCAACACAGGGCGCGCAAAATAGGCGTCCATGTCTTTGCCGTTTACAGTCACTTTGCCGGAACCTGGCTTGATCCAGACACGGGCAACCGCGTCTTTACGTTTGCCTGTGGCGTAAGAGCGGCCAAATTCGTCACGAACCGGCTCACGCGTGATAGCAACAGCTTCAACTGCAACCTCAGGCTCAACACCCTCAGCAACTGTGTTCAGTTCCTCAAGCGATTTTACTTCATCTACCATCTTATGCG
>CAZRHV010000165.1:0-3287 GCA_964599985.1 uncultured Marinosulfonomonas sp.
CGCTGAACGTGGCGATGAACCGTATTGGCGCAAAGTCGGATAGTGGTGAAGGTGGGGAAGACCCTGCACATTTCCAACCTGAGCCAAATGGTGACAATCCCAGTGCCAAAATCAAGCAGGTTGCATCGGGGCGTTTTGGCGTGACGGCGGAATATCTGAACCAGTGCGAAGAACTGGAAATTAAAGTCGCACAGGGCGCCAAGCCCGGTGAAGGTGGGCAGTTGCCGGGTATGAAAGTGACCGAGTTGATTGCGCGTCTGCGCCACTCAACGCCCGGTGTGATGCTGATCAGCCCGCCGCCACACCATGATATTTATTCGATCGAAGACCTGGCGCAGCTGATTTATGATCTGAAACAGATCAATCCACGCTGTAAGGTGACTGTGAAACTGGTCGCCGCATCGGGTGTTGGCACGATTGCTGCGGGTGTGGCGAAGGCAAAAGCTGACGTCATTCTGATCTCTGGCCATAACGGTGGCACCGGGGCGTCGCCGGCGACGAGTATCAAATATGCAGGTCTACCATGGGAAATGGGCCTGACCGAGGCGCATCAGGTGTTGGCGATGAACAACCTGCGGGATCGCGTGACCTTGCGCACCGATGGTGGTTTGCGCACTGGCCGCGACATTGTGATGGCGGCAATGCTGGGGGCCGAGGAATACGGGATTGGAACGGCGGCGTTGATCGCAATGGGCTGTATCATGGTGCGCCAGTGCCAGAGCAATACCTGCCCGGTGGGTGTCTGTACGCAGGACGAAGACCTCCGGGCCAAGTTTAACGGCTCTGCGGACAAGGTGGTTAACCTGATCACATTCTATGCGCAGGAAGTTCGGGAAATTTTAGCTAGCATTGGCGCACGCTCGCTGGATGAGGTGATTGGCCGGGCTGATCTGTTAAGTCAGGTTAGTCGGGGTTCTGACCATCTGGATGATCTGGACCTGAATCCGCTGCTAATCACCGTCGATGGGGCGGACCGGATCGTCTATGATCGCTCGCGTCCGCGCAATTCAGTACCTGACGCGCTGGATGAGCAGATCGTGGTGGATGGAGCGCGGTTCCTGAATGACGGTGAGAAAATGCAGTTGTCTTATGCTGTGCAAAATACCCACCGCACCATCGGTGCGCGAATTTCCAGCCATATTGTTAGCAAGTTTGGGATGAAGAATAACCTGCAACCGGATCATCTGACTGTGAAACTGACCGGGTCTGCCGGGCAGTCGCTGGGTGCGTTTGCAGTACCGGGGTTGAAGCTGGAAGTGTCAGGTGAGGCAAATGATTACGTTGGTAAGGGTCTGTCCGGGGGCACGATAGTTGTACGTCCGGCAATGCAGAGCCAACTGGTGGCCTCGGAGAACACTATAATCGGCAACACGGTGCTGTATGGAGCGACCGATGGTTATCTGTTTGCAGCCGGGCGCGCCGGCGAACGGTTTGCAGTACGCAATTCTGGTGCGATGGTCGTGGTAGAAGGCTGTGGGTCTAACGGCTGCGAATATATGACCGGCGGTGTTGCAGTGATATTAGGGTCTATTGGGGCGAATTTTGGCGCTGGGATGACGGGAGGCATGGCCTATCTGTATGATCCTGACCGGCGGTCGTCGGACCTGATGAATATGGAATCTCTGGTCGTTGGTCCGGTTGGTGAAGGGCATTGGGAAGAAGAAATGCGCGGCTTGATAGAGCAGCATGTCGTGGAAACCAACAGTGCCAAGGCGGTGGATATTCTAAATAACTGGCAAGCAGAAAAAGGGTTTTTCTTGCAAGTTTGCCCGAAAGAGATGCTGGTGCATTTGACGCATCCGCTTGCGGTCGAATTGGGTGCTATTCCTGCCCAATAGGAGGCATCGGCTCGAATTAGTAAACGTCAGACTAATATGGAAAAGAACTGTCGGCGACCTGACGTGGTTTTCGCGAAATAACCTTGGCTTAGACATTCCTAGGCCACGATTGAGTGACACATTTTGTGTGAAACCATTTGACGGGTGTAACCGGTGCCTACGAGTTTCTTAGACCAGTTTTTTATCATCGATCCCTATAACCCGCCGCCTGCGGGCACAGCGATGAATTTTGTAAAATATACGCTGATCGACCAGAATGATGACGGAGACGTTGATCGATTCGACGGTGACTCAGTTAACGGGCAAGATGTAACGAGTTCTTGGCCTGGCGATACTGTGACAATCAACGTACCGGGGGTGGGCGTTATAACTTACACCGGAACTACGTTTTATCTGGCGGATGGAACGCAGGTTTTTACACCCACTGACGGACAGGTGTTGCAAAATGGTACTCTGGTCAGTGCAACTGGCGTAACGACGCAGGGGCCGCTTAATACAGGCCCTGATCTGGGGCCACCATGTTTTACCAAAGGTACGATGATCCGCACCAAACGTGGCGAGGTGCCCGTTGAGGAACTTTTGGTTGGCGATATGATTGAGACGCTGGACCATGGCCTGCAACCAATCCGTTGGATCGGATGTTCACCGACAGACGCAAGTGGTGACCATGCACCGGTAGTATTCAAACCTGGTGCAATCGGAAATACTGTTGAATTGAGTGTGTCGCCACAGCACCGAATTTTGGTACAGGGATGGCAGGCTGAACTGTATTTTGGTGAGGTCGAGGTTCTCGTCCCCGCGAAGCACTTGCTGAACGGTTTGGATGTCGTTCAGCAGCCAGCTATCAAGGTGGAGTATTTCCACATTCTCTTTGATCGACACGAGGTCGTTACATCAAACGGGGTGTTTAGCGAAAGTTTCTTTCCCGGTGATCAGATATTGATGCAAGACAGGGAAATTCAAGCTGAGTTGTTTGAGTTGTTCCCCGGGTTAGTAAACGGTTCAGTTCTTGGATATACAGCGCGGTCGACTGTAAAACGTCGCGAAGCCCGAGTTTTACAGCAAGTCGCCTGAGCCAGCGCTTGACCAGAGCCTTGATTGCATGGCTTAGGTAGTGCGTGGCACGTGCAGTAAAAAAGAAACCCGCGCCGAAAAAACGAGCAGCGAAGAAGAAGCCGGAAAAGGCGCGAATACGCCCTTTACGGTGGCTAATGCGCTGGGCGTTTCGCGGGGCTGTTTTGGGTGGTGCGCTGATACTGCTGGCGATTTTGTTGTTCGCTGTGATCAACCCACCAACCACGCCATACATGTTGTCCGAGGGACGCCGGGTTGGGGGAGTCGATCAGCAATGGGTCGATTGGGAAGAAATTTCACCTGTGGTAGCGCGTTCAATAGTGGCCGCCGAGGACGCGAATTATTGTTTGCATTGGGGGTTTGATATGGCCGCGA
>CAZRHV010000166.1:0-3223 GCA_964599985.1 uncultured Marinosulfonomonas sp.
GTTGAAAGATCAGGCTTCATAATATAATCGCCGTAACCCGCCTGCCAACTGGTCGAGGCGTAGCCTTCGACGGTGTACATCTCCAGGTCGGTGGCCAGCAGGTAATTACAGGCATGGGTTTCTTCCCACGCACTTTCAACAAAATGATGGCCAAGAATACGCTTGCCCATCAACCGGCCCTGCATATCGATCAGACAGACCAGAACGGTATCAACTTCACCGCTTTTCACCGCCTTTTTCAGGGCGTCAAATGTTAGATTGCCGGGCATAGTGGCTCCTTGAAACTCGTGGGTCTGCGGGGCGCCATAACAGCACCCCGCAATGTCTTATTAGCCGTAACGGTAGGGCCGTCCAGCCTTAACCATATCAGCGTTGTAGGCTTTGAAGATTTCCACAACTTTGCGCTTAATATCGCTTTCAGCAGCGATCTCTTCCCAGAACTCCTGCGCCGCAGCTTCGACCGTATCCCATTCTTCATCCGGTATCGTGGTCAGCTGCATTTTTGGACCATTGACCCGCAATGCTGCTTCACCGCCCCAGTACCACCACTGACGATAGTAATGTGACTGATCCGTGCAAACCCGGAAAAGGGTTTGCAGGTCTTCCGGCAGCTCATTCCAGCGATCCATATTTGCAAAGAACGATCCGGCCCAAGCGCCTGAAATATTATTGGTCAGGAAGTAGTTGGTCACATCAGCCCAACCAACGGTATAATCCTCGGTGATGCCCGACCAGGCGATGCCGTCAAGTTCACCGGTTTGTACGGCGACCTCAATATCTTCCCATGGCAGGGTCACAGGAACCACACCAAACTGGGTCAGGAACCGACCCGCAGTTGGGAACGTAAAGACACGCAGGCCTTTCAGGTCTTCCAGACTGTTGATCGGATCTTTGGTGGCAAAATGGCAAGGATCCCATGCCCCGGCGCTGATGTGCTTGACGCCAACCTTGGAATACTCTTCGTCCCAGATTTCGTTCAGACCATACTGGTTAAACAGCACCGGCACATCCAGAGAATAGCGGGATGCAAAGGGGAAGTACCCGCCAAACACAGTCACTTCGGTTGGTGACGCCATACTGTCATCATCTGACTGCACCGCATCAATCGTGCCTTTCTGCATGGCGCGGAAAAGTTCCCCGGTTGGGACCAGTTGATCTGCAAAGAACAGCTCAATCTGCATCCGGTCTCCGGCGATCTTGTTGAACATTTCAATCGCCGGTGTGATCACCTCTGCTGCCAATGCCGGACCCGCATATGTCTGCATCCGCCAGCGAATGGTGGATTGCGCAAGTGCCGGTGTGGCAAGTGCCGCGGCGGGCGCTAATGCCGCGCCCTTAATAAATTTACGTCTGGTTGTCATAACTCTCTCCTTGTTGGTTATTCTAGCTTGATGCTTCGCACCTCTTCATTGCTCCGTTTTGCCGGAGTTCTTTTTATATTCCATAGACATAATGTGGCAGCCACAGTGCTATATTCGGAAACACCATGATCAGAATAAGCGCCAGTAGCATGACCACAATGAACGGGAAGATGGACCCGTAAATGTCTTTCAACGTGATCTCGGGCGGGGCCATCGCGCGCATTAAAAACAGGTTATAGCCAAAGGGCGGCGTCATATAGGCGATCTGCGTGGTGACCGTATAGAGGATACCATACCATATCAGATCAAACCCCAGTTCCCCCACCAGCGGCACATATAGCGGCGCGACGATGACCAGCATCGCCGTGTCATCCAGAAACGTGCCCATGATCAGAAACGAAAGCTGCATCAGGATCAGGATGGTCCAGGGTGACAGGCCCAGCTGCTCGGTGAACAGGTTGTCGATGGCCCTAACCGCGCCCAGCCCGTCAAACACCGCGCCAAATCCAAGGGCAGCAAGGATGATCCACATGAACATGCAGGATATTGCCAGCGTCATACGCACCGAAGTCTCAAACACTTGCCGGTTCATTCGCCCTTTTAAAACGGCCGCGACAAACGCTGTCATTGCGCCCACGGCCGAGCTTTCAACCAATGACGTCCAGCCGTTTACAAACGGCACCATCATTGTGGCGAAAATCACAATAGGCAGCAAACCAGCCCGCAACAGCCGCAGTTTTTCCGCCATCGGCACGTTGCGCTCCTCGGGGGGCAAAACCGGCCCTAAGGTTGGGTCCATGCGGCAGCGCACATAAATATAGATGATGAACATTGTCGCCATCATCAGCCCGGGCACCACCCCAGCCAGCCAAAGTTGCCCAACCGGCTGGCGTGCGATCATCGCATAAAGCACCAGCACGACCGACGGCGGCACCAATATACCAAGGGATGACCCGGCCTGAATGACCCCGGTGACCATTTTCTTGTCATAGCCCCGGCGCAGCAATTCCGGCAGCGCGATGGTGGACCCAATTGCCATTCCCGCAACCGACAAACCGTTCATCGCAGACACCAACACCATCAGCCCAATGGTGCCAATCGCCAACCCGCCATTGATCGGACCCATCCAGACATGGAACATCTTGTATAGGTCATCGGCAATTTTGCTTTCCGACAGGATGTAACCCATGAAAATAAACATCGGCAGAGTCAGCAACGGGAACCACTTCATCAGCTTCATCGCCGAGGTGAAAGGAATGTCAGACCCCCCCGTCCCCCAGAGCGTTAAGGCGGCAATTGCGGCTATCCCTCCGATTGCCCCAAACACCCGCTGGCCGGTCATCATCATCAACATCATTGATGAAAACATCAGTATGGCGATCATTTCATGGGACATCAGAGTTCAAGCTCCTTGATCTTGAAGATGTCCTTGAACAGCTCGGAAATGGCTTGCAGCAACATCAGGAAGAACCCGATGATCATCACCGACTTGATCGGCCAAAGGTATGGCCGCCAAGCGGTTGGGCTTCGTTCCAGATGACCCAAAACTTCCTGGGCTCCGGTAAATCCACCAGTGAAGAACCCAACAAACAGGTCTTTGAAAAAGGCGACGGCGCTAGAGCCGAAATATCCCAATGAATAAGCAGTGGAATCAAACGCACCGTATAGCAATACCCCCAGATATAAGATCAGCAACAGTATGGTTATGGAATCGACCTGAGCTTTTCGCCGAACGCTCCACTCGCCATAAAACAAATCCATTCGCACGTTTGAACCAAGCTGGATCGAATACGGACCACCCAGAATGTAATAGGCAACCATGGAAAACTGGGCGATTTCCAAGGTCCAAAGCGACGGCAAGA
>CAZRHV010000167.1:0-3199 GCA_964599985.1 uncultured Marinosulfonomonas sp.
AACGTCCGCTTCGTCCCGCTCAGCAGACATCAGTCCCCCACAACCTTTCCAGTTGAGACCCACCCAAACCCGTAATACGCTCCTGTCAGCGCATAGTTGAAACAGGAGCAGCCCTATGTTGATTTGGATTTTTGCCGGCCTCGTAGTCTATCTCGCCAACGTCTATTTGCCGAGCATGTTGTACCTGCCGACCGAAGGTATGGCCAACCATGTCGGCTCTCGCGATGATCAGCCGGAAGCAGGTGTAAACGTCGGACGCGCTCGCCGCGCATTGGCTAACATGCAAGAAAACATGCCAATTTTCCTTACGCTTGCAATTCTGGCTCTGGTCATCGAAGGCACCGATATGGCGCAGGCGATCCTTGGGGCGCAACTGTTTGTATTCGGGCGAATAGCCTATACGCTGCTGTATCTTGTCGCGATACCGTGGACACGCTCGGCGGCATATATGGTTGCCTTAGCAGGCTGCATCATGATGGCACTGGCGTTGGTTTAACCATCAGGAGCAACGCCGATATTTTCGCCTAACTCAAACATAAAATTGTCCAGACTATCCGACAATTCGCCCCGAATGCGGGTATAACCCTGCGCATCAATCTTTCGTGGTACGTCCGTATTCCAACGGCGATAACCATAAGTGCCCCGTGTAAAAGGCAGCGGAATCATCATCTTATCCCATGTGTCCAGCCGCATTGTGCGTCGCGCAGACCACGAAAACAGATAGACAGGCCGCCCACTTGCACGCGCCCATTCAAGCGGGGCCTGTTTTGCATCGCGCGCTGGACCAAGCGGGCCGTCCGCCGTCATACCAAGGCTGTGACCATCCCGGATCACCTGTAATATTTTGCGCGACGCCGAAAAGTTTGACGCCTTATCCTGCATCATAATCGGCTCCATCCCCAGCCGGGTCTGAGTGGCCGATGACAACCGCCCGGCGTGGGACGGGTCACGCAAGGTGAACAGGCGGGACAGGTTATTGGGCCAAGCAGAGGGGCCAAATAATAACTGGCTATGCCACAAAACAAGAATGATCGGCCCGTCCTTCAGATCATCTGCCAGATCATCCAGACCAACCCGTCGCCAGCGCGTGGTGGCAAAGCAAAACCGCAGGTAAGTGGCCAAAATCCATGACAAAAAGCCCAGCAAGGTTTTGGAATTTCGTATCGATTTCCCGAGGTTCATCGTGCCAATTTCAAGTTGTTCTGACCATTGCTACATACTTGCGCCAAATCCCGTCGCCGACACAAGGGGAAGTCTTGCATATGGTTTTGATAGCGGCTATTGCCGTCCCCGGTCTTAAAGGGGTTTAGCTCAGTTGGTAGAGCGCCGGTCTCCAAAACCGAAGGTCGTGGGTTCGAGTCCCTCAACCCCTGCCAAGACCAGCACCATTATTCTGGGCGGTTATGCGCGTTTATCAGCGAATACAGCGCTTTGTTTCGAATCCTTAGACAGTCTGTTCTTCGCGTTTTGGCGATTGAATTCGGGCTAAAAAGAGTGCAAACCTGTACAGCAATCCTGATCAGAGTCGCGGTTTTGTAGGCGAACCAGCGGTGCAGGGTTAACTGCGGAGTATGGTTTAGGGGGTGCGTCATGGGTTTTGCATGGCTATTAGTTGGATTGTTAGCTGCTTCGGTATTTACGGATTTCGTTGAATTAGTTTCAGACAATGAGCCCGACCCACCGGTCGCGCCAACAATTCCGGGTGCCGGAAGCAACGGTGGTACCGATTTGCTTTCCAGCGATCTGGCTGGGGCTGGCACCGAAGACACAGACTTGACCCAAGTGGACGATCTTGCGGCCCTACAGGATGAAGTGTCTTACGACGAATTGCCCGATGCAGCTTTTGGCGTTGAAGATGCCGGCCCGAACGCAGATGCAGCCGACGCTGCCGAGCGTATTGAAACCGAAGCAGAATCTGAGGCGATCTGGGTTGATCTAAACGAAGACGCTGTTGCCAACCCAGCCGAAGTTGACGATTTTCAAACCGGTGACGACATCCTTTACCTAGCGTTGGAAACCGAAATGTTCGATGGTCCAATGAATATCGAAGTGGTGCAGTCGCAAGATGCGCAAGACAGCATGATCTACGTGAGTGATGAGCTGATAGCCGTCCTGAAAAACGCCCCCAATGCCAGCGCATCGGACATATACGTGAAAATGACCCAACTAGCGGGTTAAACCGGATTGGTCGGATTATAACATCCACCCGGCACATTCTCACTCTGTTTCACTTTCCTTTCTCCGCACTTGAAAACATCCCCCAAACCCCGTATCTGCCGAACACTGAAACAAACGGATTTTTTACCATGGCCAAAACAATGAACCCGCTTCAGTTTATCCAACAGGTACGGGCCGAAGTATCCAAGGTCGTTTGGCCGCAACGCCGCGAGGTTTTGCTGACCACCGGCATGGTATTTGTGATGGCAACAATCACGGCGATTTTTTTCTTTATCGTCGACCTGATTATTAAAACCGGCCTTCAGGGTGTGCTGGGGATGTTTGGCTAAGGATTCGCCGCATCTCTGGGCTTGAAATCATCCCGCATCGCCTGTAACCCCTGCCTCACTTCCTGACATTGTTTGCTTTGATTCGACGGACAAGCAAGTTTTGTTGGGATACATGGAATTTTCCGGCCTCCGAGCCGGGTAGCGGTAAAGGCGATAACACATGGCTAAACGGTGGTATTCGGTGAGCGTTCTCTCAAACTATGAGAAGAAGATCGCTGAGCAGATCAAGGTTGCAGCCGTAGATGCCGGGCTTGAGGAAGAGATTGAAGAAGTTCTGGTCCCGACCGAAGAAGTCATCGAAATGCGCCGCGGTAAAAAAGTAACCGCCGAACGCCGCTTTATGCCCGGCTATGTTCTGGTGCGCATGGAAATGTCCGATCAGGGCTATCACCTGATCAATTCGATCAACCGGGTCACTGGTTTTCTTGGCCAGATGGGCCGCCCGATCCCGATGCGCGACGCCGAAGTGAACGCCCTGCTGAACCGCGTCGAAGAAGGCGAAGCCGCCCCGCGCAATCTGATCCACTTTGACGTGGGCGAAAAGGTCGCGGTGACTGACGGACCGTTTGAGGGTTTTGACGGTATGGTGGAAGACGTGGACGACGAAAACCAGCGCCTGAAAGTGACGGTTTCGATCTTTGGCCGGGCCACGCCGGTGGAGCTGGAATATACCCAGGTTACCAAGCAGGGGT
>CAZRHV010000168.1:0-3184 GCA_964599985.1 uncultured Marinosulfonomonas sp.
TGCCGGGGGCCTTGTTATTGCCGCGCGCGCGCCTGCCGCTGCATATATTTGAGCCCCGCTATCTGGCGATGCTCGACGACATCCTGAAAACGTCGCATCGAATGATCGGGATGATCCAACCTGTGCCCGGTTCAAAAAATGCTGACAACCTGCATTCGGTCGGTTGTGCTGGTCGCCTGACGGCGTTTTCCGAAACCGAAGATGGTCGCTATATGGTCACTCTGACCGGCATTTCGCGCTTTCGCATCCGTACCGAGGTGGAAGGTTTCACCTTCTACCGCAAATGCGACGTTAACTGGTCGGGATTTGAACGCGACCTGGGCGCGCATGAACATGATGCCGAATTTCAGCGTAAACCCTTCATGTCACTGCTAAAACGCTACTTTGAAGCGCAGGAATTCAAGACCGAATGGGAACCCCTGCAAGACGCAGATGATGAGCTTTTGATAAACTCACTTTCCATGCTTTGCCCGTTCAGCCCGGAAGACCGGCAGGCGTTACTTGAATCCTCAACACTGACAGAACGCCGAATTACCCTGACAAAGTTGCTGGAATTCGCCCTTCACAGCGGCCAGAACCACGAAGTGATGCAATGAGCAATGCCACTATAACTGATCGCCGAATGCTAGAGGCTTTGGTTTGCCCATTGACCCAATCAACACTGAAATATGACGCCGAGAAACAGGAACTGATTTCAAAGCCGGCCAATCTGGCTTACCCGATCCGCAACGGTATTCCGGTGATGTTGGCGGATGAGGCCCGCGCGCTCGACTAGATTGCGCGACCCTGCATCAGCTTCGGCAGATCACCGGTCAATCCGGCCGCCTCGCGGATAAACGAACGCCGCAACATTGGCAGCGCATTCACAATCCCCAGCCCCAGATCACGCCCTAAACGTACCAGTGAATTATCGTTCGAAAACAGCCTGTTAACGCTGTCCGTCGCCGCTGCCAGCGTTGCCACGTCAAACCTGCGCCATTGCTGATACCGCTCCAACACATCCAACCGACCAATGTCTTCGCCCCGTCGCCGCGCCAATGCCAGCACCTCGGCCAGTGCCGCCACATCTTTCAGCCCGGCGTTCAGTCCTTGCCCGGCAATCGGGTGCATCCCGTGTGCTGCATCCCCCACCAAGGCCACCCGATCAGCCACAAACGCGTTCGCCAGTGTCAGGTTTAATGGATAGCTAAACCGCGCGCCCGCAAGGCTGATCTCGCCCAGAAAATCCCCGAACCTTGGCCGTAAAACCTCCAGATATTCTGCGTCGCTCAGCCCATTGATCCGCGCCGCTTCGGCGTTGCTTTCGGTCCAGACGATGGATGACTGATTGCCCGGCAGCGGCAGTATTGCCAGCGGCCCCGGCGGCATGAAGAACTGATGCGCCACCCCGTTATGGGCACGCTCATGACTGATCGCACAAACCAGCGCCGTTTGGCGGTAATCCCAACCGGTTCGCTTTATCCCGGCCCGCGTTGCGGTTGAAGATTTGCGACCATCGCAGCCAACAATCAGGGTGGCGTTCAGGCTTTTCCCTGACGCAAGCACAACGCTCGCAAATCCGGTACCGGTCTCCTGCGAAACCACGTAATCACCGTAAAACACTGTAATCCCCGGATGTTTTCCCATGGCGTGTTGCAACGCCCGGCGCAGATACCGGTCCTCCAGCATATAGCCCATAGGGCCTTCGCCAATTTCGGCGTGGTCAAACTCCAGCACAAACTGCGACGGCCCATCCCCCGCGCGCCCGTCCGTTACCTTGATCTCCAGCATCGGTTGCGAATGCCCGGCGACACCGCCCCAGATCCCAAGAACATTCAGCATCCGCTGCGACGTCAGCGCCAGGGCATACCCACGCCCGTCAAACCCGCCCGCCCCTTGGGTTGCGGGTGAAACCGGGTCAATCACGCTCACCGAAAAACCAACATCCGCCAGCGCTAACGCCAGGGTAGGGCCGTTTAACGCCCCGCCAACGATGATAATGTCGCAATCATTTCCCATATTGCAATTATCCCTGCCTTGGCGGGATTGTCCATGCGCAGCTTCACCGCTACCGTTGCAAAAATAGGGGGAATGTGATGAACGACAACTGGTTAAAAATGACCGCCGCCGATCTGGGCCGCGGCATTCAGGCGGGCGAGATCGACCCTGTGAAACTGACAGAAACTTATCTGTCCGCCATCGATTCCCATCCTCTAAGCCCACGAATTTACGCCCGCACCACGCCTGATCGCGCACTAGCCGAAGCCGCCGCCGCCGCCAAGCGCGCAAAATCCGGGCACCGCTCGTCCCCCTTGGACGGTGTGCCGGTTTCGTGGAAAGACCTGTTCGACACCGCCGGCACCAAAACCGAAGCGGGCAGCGCCCTGCTACAAGGCCGCATCCCGGATCGCGACGCCAAAGTGCTGCAAAACGCAACCAAAGCCGGCACAGTTTGCCTTGGCAAAACCCACATGTCTGAACTGGCATTTTCCGGCCTTGGCTATAACCCGATCACTGAATCACCCCCTTCTGTCAACGACTTAGACGCTGTCGCCGGTGGTTCGTCTTCGGGCGCCGCCACATCGGTCGCCTTCAATCTGGCGGCGTCTTCCGTTGGTTCCGACACTGGTGGTTCGGTTCGTATTCCTTCAGCATGGAACGATCTGGTCGGCCTGAAAACCACCTCTGGCCGCCTGTCGCTGCAAGGCGTTGTCCCGCTCTGCGCGCGCTTTGACACTGTCGGCCCGCTCTGCCGGTCCGTCGAAGACGCCACCCTGATGCTTTCGGTGCTGGAAGGCAGCATAGCAGCCGACCTACAAGATGCCTCGCTAAAAGGCGCGCGCCTGCTGGTACTGGAAACCATGGCAATGGACGATGTGCGCGAACAACCGATGGCAGGGTTTGAACACACCGTTGAAGCGATGCAAAACGCCGGCGCTATAATTGAGCGCCGCCATATTGGTTGTGTAGCAGACGCCATGGCCCTGACTGGCGTACTTTACACGACCCAAGCCTACGCAACCTGGCAGGTCGAAATCGAAGCCGCCCCCGAAAAAATGTACCCGGCAATTCTGAAACGCTTTCAGGCTGGTCTGGAATATTCCGGCGTTGAATATGTACGTGCGTGGCAGGAACTTGATCACCTGCGCAGCGTCTGGGCTACTGAGACCGCCCAATATGACGCCGTAATCATGCCGACATCACC
>CAZRHV010000169.1:0-3177 GCA_964599985.1 uncultured Marinosulfonomonas sp.
ACCGATCCGTGAACTTTTCCATGTCCATCGGTATTCTCCTTCATATAAAGCGCCCAATCGTCAGGATGCCCGAACTCGCGGCACACCCTATTTGCAGGCCTCATCATCTATTTGGGTACTCACACCTCCCTGAACAAGCCCCTCTTAACCCTTCTTCTGTTCCTAAATACTCCCGCCGGAGGCATACCCGAGCCCGCTAGGGCGAGACAAAAAAATGGCCCAAAGGGCCTCCTTTTCCTCCCGGTTTCGAAAATATCGCCCAAAGCTATTAAGCTGCAATGAAACAAAGGGATTACAATTGCGTTCACTTGCAGACATCCGGGCGCGCACCAGGTATTGCACCAAGAGACCGGATAAGGATGTGATTTATGGGGCGGGTTGAACCTGTTGCGCTGGCCTGCTCCCCGCCCTAAACAGCGCCTATGAAAAACAGCTCTGACAAACTTATCGTCGCGCTGGACGTCCCTGACGCCCTTGCGGGCCTGAAACTGGCAGAACAAATCGGCGACGATGTCAGCTTTTACAAAATTGGCCTTGGCATGCTAACCGGCGGTGGACTGGCGCTGGCGAATGAGCTGAAGCAGGAACACGGCAAGCGTATTTTCCTCGACATGAAACTGTTCGACATCAGCGCCACCATTGAAGCGGCGGTGCGTGGTCTCGCGCAGTTTGATCTGGATTTCCTGACCGTACACGGTGATCCGCATGTGGTGCGCGCTGCCAAAGAAGGCGCCTCTGGCAAGGATATGAAAATACTGGCGGTGACTATCCTGACCTCGCTGGACCGCGTTGAACTGGACGCCGCGCAGATCAAAGACGGGCCTATCCCTGACCTGGTAGTTGAACGCGCCGGTCGTGCTTTTGCAGCCGGGGCGGATGGTGTTATCGCCAGCCCGCAGGAAGCCGCGATGATCCGAGCCTTGCCCGAAGCCACGGGCAAACTAATCGTCACCCCCGGCGTGCGCCCTCGCGGTTCGGAAGTGGGCGACCAAAAACGCATCGCTACCCCGGCGCAGGCCATAAAAGATGGCGCTGATCATATCGTTGTGGGTCGCCCGGTCTGGCAATCCCCTGATCCGCGCGCTGCGGCGCAGGCAATTCAAGCCGAGATAACAAACGCCTGGCAGACCAATTTCAGTTTTGCAGGCAACTGAACGCGGCTTTCTCACTATTTAAAGGTTTTGTGATATGTAACCCGGGCACTAATTTTACGCCTGAAGCAAGGCCGGTATTTGATTTTCAAAGGACAATTTTTCATGCCCACCCCTGATCCCCGAATCATAGGTTATAATTCCGTACGACGCGCCCTTGGGCTGATCGGCATCGGCCTGCCCATCTTACTGTTGATCTTCGCCCTGTTTATCAGCGGGGATATGCAGCCCTCGGTCAGTGATTTCTACCACACGGCCATGGGGGATGTGCTGGTTGGAGCGCTCTGCGCCATCGGAGTGTTTCTGATCAGCTATCGTGGTTATCCAAGGGACGGAAAAGTGTTCGGCGACAATTGGGTTTCCAGCCTTGCCGGATGTTCGGCCATCGGTGTGGCGCTTTTTCCGGCCAGTTACACACTGGGCGATACCTGCCCAATTCTGCCCTGTCATATAACCGGGTTTACCTTTCACGCCAGTTGGCTGCACCTGTCGATCGCCACGGTATTTTTCGCCTGTCTGGCAGTGTTTTGCTTTGTTCTTTTCCCCAAAGGCAAGCGAGATGAAATCAGCCGTAATCGCAAGAAAGCCGAAGATGTAACTTATAAAACCTGTGGCGCGCTGCTAGTCGGCGCTATTATCGCGATTGCAGGATATGAGCTGATCAGGAACACCCAAGCCGGTCAAGCCCTGACCCGGGTAAACTTTGTTTTCTGGGTTGAAACTGTTGGTATCATCGCCTTTGCGGTATCCTGGCTGACCAAGGGCAAGACAATTGCCGGGGTGAAATCGCTGATTGCCCGCGGCGCGGCGTCCTAAGCCATCACCAGTCTTTGCGGTGCCACACCCGTCAGCCGCTTTATTTCACCCTCAACTTCCATGTTCAGCTTTACGGATGTCGTGTGCCAGGCGACTGAACCCATTTTGTCCAGATGATCGGCGCTCAGCCGGTTTTTCACTGCTTCCGGTAGCTCGGCGAACTTTGCGCCTTCCGCACCAGCCGATTTCAGAATCGACAGGATCGCGACCCGAACTGCGTCATACTTCCATGTCGCTATATTGGTCACACCATCACGGCCCTTGGCCGGTGTCCGACATTCAGTTTTTGGTTCATCCGTCATTTCAAACTCGCTTTTGTTCGCTGTTCCAACCACATCGCCAGTCGTTTCGCCAAATGCGGGATGGCCTTTGGGTGCATAAAATACATCCGCACCGGCATCAGCAGCCATTTCTGCCCCTCATTGCCAAAGCTAATATCGGGGTGGTCATCGCGCAGCATGGTCAGCACCCGGCCTTTGCATAGAATAGCCAGTTTTGCGCCGCTATAGCTGCCCGCGTCAGCCATCAGGAACGATCGTTAATATCCTCGTCCCAGATTTTCACCTGCCCGGTGCGCAAGCCAAAAATCTTGCGCAAGGCAATCCACGCCAACAGCGAAACAATTGCGAAAACCAGTATCAAAACCGGCAATGAGCCGCCCAGCAACCCAAATGCAATCAACGCACCTGTCACCAGCGCCCCAATGGAAAAGCCCAGCAATACAAAAGCGGGCGCAATGATTTCAAGCACGCCCAAAACAATGCCACCAACGATCCAGACCCACCATTCCTGCCACAGCATCATTTGCGCCCCTTCAGCATGTTGAAGGCTTCACCGAAAGCATCCAGCGCGGCAGTTGGTATAACAATGGTTTGTTTGCCCTCGCCTGCCCCAAGGGCCATCAGCCCTTCAACCTGTTTCAGGGCAACCTGATACTGCGCTGCTTCCAGACCGTTGGCGGCAATGGCTTTGGCCACAGCTTCGGTGGCATAGGCTTCGGCATCCGCCGAAATTCGGCGGGCTTTGGCTTTTTGTTCAGCTGCGTAGAGTTCCGCATCGGCGTTCAATTCCACTGACCGCTTGGTGCCTTCGGCCTCGGTTACCTGAGCACGTCGCGCCCGTTCGGCGTTTAGCTGCTGCAACATGGCTTCGCGCGTCGCCTGATCCAGATTAACGTCCAGAATTTCGGCACGGGTCACTTCAATGCCCC
>CAZRHV010000170.1:0-3171 GCA_964599985.1 uncultured Marinosulfonomonas sp.
TTGCTTATGTTGGCCTGTCACCAATCGCCCATGCCATCGTTGAAAACATACCGCGCAAGGCGGTTCTGATCGGGGCGGATCTGGTGCGTGCTTTCGTGGCGCTGTTCCTGCCGTTCATCACCGAGGTCTGGCAAATCTATGTCCTGATCTTCGTGCTGCAATCAGCTTCTGCCACTTTTACACCGGCGTTCCAGGCGGTGATCCCCGACATTTTACCGGATGAAAAAGACTATACCAGCGCGCTTTCCCTGTCGCGGCTGGCCTATGACATCGAAAACATAGTCAGCCCTGCGATTGCTGGCATCCTGCTGGCTTTCATGGGCTACCACTGGCTGTTTGGCGGCACGGTAATCGGGTTTCTGGCGTCGGCATTTCTGGTGTCGCTTACCCAGCTCCCTATGCCCAAGAGCGCCAAACCGCGCCCTTTTAAAGATCGCCTGACGCGCGGCACAAGGATTTATCTCGCCACTCCACGTTTGCGCGGCTTGCTGGCACTGACCTTTACCGCCGCCGCCGTTTCCGCCTTTGTGCTGGTGAATACAGTTGTCATGGTGCGCGCTGATTACGGCGCTTCCGAAGTGTATCTGGCCTACGCATTGGCCGCGTTTGGTGGCGGATCAATGATCGCCGCCTTTTCATTACCGCGCCTGCTGGATACCATACCCGAGCGTAGAATCATGACGCTTGCAGCATTCCTGATGGCGGGGCTGACAATCGGCCACGCGATATTTTTCCTGACCAGTGGACTGCTGCCATGGGCTATATTTCTGCTGATATGGGCGCTAAACGGGATGCTGTTTTCGTCAATTACCACACCGTCGGGCCGCCTGCTCAGGCACTCAGCCCATGCCGAAGACCGCCCGGCAATTTTCACCGCACATTTCGCAATGTCACACGCCTGCTGGCTGTTGACCTATCCGATAGCAGGCTGGGTTGGCGTCAGGTTCGGCCTGCCGGTCGCTATGCTGGTACTTGGCGTTATGGGCCTGATTGCAGCAGGGGTCGCGCTAATTGTGTGGCCCGCAAAAGAAGCCAGAGAACTTGTCCACGACCACCCTGACCTGCCCGCCGATCATCCGCATTTTCAGGATAACAAATCAGTTGGTAGCCGGCATCGCCACATCTTTGTTATTGATGACGAACACAAAAGCTGGCCCACCCACGGCTGACTAGCCGCCGATATGCCGCTCACCACGCGCCTCGGCCAAGGCCACCTGTTTCTGGCGCTCCCGAAACCGTTCTTTATCCGCGTCACTGGTCTGATCAACGCACAAATGGCACGATACTCCGTGTTCATATTCCGGGCGTTTCTTGTCCTCTGGCAGGATCGGATAACGACAGGCATAGCACAACTCATGCGGCCCCTCGACCAGCCCATGCCCGACGGAAACCCGTGCATCAAACACGAAACATTCGCCGTTCCAACTACTGTCTTGCTGCGGCACATCTTCCAGATATTGCAGGATGCCGCCCTTCAGATGATAGACATCCGCAACCCCCAGCCCCATCAGGTAATTGGTGGATTTTTCGCAACGAATTCCACCGGTGCAAAACATCGCAATCCGCTTATTGTGGAAACGGGCTTTATTGGCCTCCCACCACGTCGGAAATTCTCCAAACGATTTGGTTTCAGGGTCAATCGCCCCCTCAAAGGTACCAATTGCATATTCGTAATCATTGCGTGTATCGATCACCACCACATCAGGTGCTGCGATCAGTTCATTCCAGTCGGCGGGTTCAACGTAATGCCCCACAGCAGCCAACGGATCGACATCCGGCTTACCCAGTGTCACGATTTCCTTTTTCAACCGAACTTTCATCCGGTTGAACGGCTCATTCTCAGCACTGCTTTCCTTCCAGCGCAATCCACCACACCCGGGCAGCGCCCGGATATAGGCCAGCACTCTGTTAATCCCGGGGCTTGATCCGGCAATAGTGCCGTTAATCCCCTCGCGCGCCAGCAACAGCGTGCCGCGAATACCGTTATTGCGGCAGTATTCCAGCAATGGCCCACGTATGGCAGCCGGGTTTTCAAAACGGGTGAAATGATAGAGGGCAACGATTGTATACATATGCGCGGCATACGGCAGGCAAGGCCCCGGTTGCAAGGGTTTGGTTGACGCGGGGTTGGCGATTGGCTTACCAAAAACCATTGATGGAGGAATACATGCACCCAGCCAACGAAGCTTTGATTATTGTAGACGTGCAAAACGATTTTTGCCCCGGCGGTCTGCTGGCGGTGGATGAAGGCAATACGCTCGTAAATCCAATCAACGACCTGATGGCCGATTTTCAGACCATTGTGCTGACACAGGATTGGCATCCTCGAAATCATTCGTCATTCGCCGCCAACCACGATGGTGCAAATCCGTTTGAGATGATCGATATGCCCTACGGCCCACAGGTATTGTGGCCGGTGCATTGTGTGCAGGGGACAGGCGGTGCGAGGTTCCACAATGACCTGCAGACCGACAAGGCAGACATGATCATCCGCAAGGGGTTTCACAAAGATATCGACAGCTATTCCGCATTCTTCGAAAACGACCATGAAACACCGACCGGGCTGGATGGTTACCTGCGCACTCGCGGCATCGACAGCCTGACGATGGCGGGCCTTGCTACCGATTTCTGCGTCAGCTTTTCCGCTCAGGATGCGGCGGGTCTTGGCTATAAAGTGACTGTGCTGGAAAACCTGTGCCGCGCAATTGATCTGGACGGATCGCTCGAGATAGCCCGTGAAGAAATGAAGGCAGCTGGCGTCACACTCGCCTAAGACAAGGATACCCCCCATGGACATCGCCACCCGGGTCTACAACCACAAATGGAAGATCGACCCGATCGTCCGTTCGCTGATCGACACCGATTTTTATAAACTCCTGATGTGCCAGTCGGTGTTTCGCAACAAACCCGACACCAATGTTACCTTTTCTCTGATCAACCGCACCAAAACCATCCGCATTGCCGAAATGATCGACGAAGGTGAGTTGCGGGAACAACTGGACCACGTCCGCTCGCTTTCCCTTAGCCGCGGTGAAAGCACATGGCTGCGCGGCAACACGTTCTACGGCAAACGCCAGATGTTCCGCTCTGACTTCATGGAATGGTTCGAGAACCTGCGCCTGCCCGCCTACCACCTTGAAAAACGCGACGGCCAGTTTGAACTGACATTCG
>CAZRHV010000171.1:0-3153 GCA_964599985.1 uncultured Marinosulfonomonas sp.
GGTGTAGATTTAGCTGTCATGTATAGTGTCCTCCTGTTCGGAGAAGAGTCTATACCCGGCGGGGTGGATGGCGCATTGATCCTAGTCAAAAGCATTGGCATTTTTATAGGCTGCAACGCGATTAACACAGCTTATTTTGGCTGGTTCAGCCCCTTCAACAGCTTGCCAAGCATTGCACCAAGTGTTTCCTGTTCGCCGGGTGTTAGCGCCGATAACAGTCCTGTTTCATTTTCCAGATGCGCTGTCAGGGCGTCTTCGACCAGAAACCGGCCTTTTTGGGTCAGCCCGACCAGTGTACCGCGCCGATCATCGGGATTGGGACTGCGTGCAACCAACCCAGCCTTTTCCAGCCGATCAATACGGGCCGTCATCCCGCCCGACGACATCATGGTCGCGTCAAACAACCGCGTGGGGGACAGACAATAGGGCGCACCCGAGCGTCGGATCGTCGCCAGCACATCAAATTCCCCCGGTTGCAGATTGAACTCCGCAAATAACGGCGTCAGATAGACCCGCTCAATCACGAGCGAGACCTCCATCAGCCGCCCAATGATTTCCATTGGCCGATAATCCGGTCCCGGTAATTCCTGCTGCCATTGTGACAGGGCAATTGAGGCGCGATCCACGGAAATTCCTTTTATCTTGCTATCAAGATACTTTCTGTATAGATACTTTTCACCAAGACAATACCACCTAAACAAAGCAATGCCAATGACAAACACCCAAATCCCACGGGCAATAACCAGCTTTTCAGCCCTGTTACCGGTTCTCTTACTGGTACTGGTGGGGGCGATGATCGCATTATCGGTTAATCTGTCGAAACTGGTGGCTGATGCCGGGGCACCGATCCTGTGGCTGGTCAGCCTGGCAATCGGTGGCGCCGGCGTTGTGATATTTGCACTGGCAGCCTCACTGGGCCAGGTGCAGGGCCACGCGCCAAGGCTTCTGGCCTATGCAGTCGGGGCCGGGGCCTTCCTGGCAGTGCCAACCGGTCTCAGCTTTTTGTCAGTTGCCCATGTCGGGGCCGGTTTTCTGTCGCTATCCTATGCGTTCCCGGTGCTTGCCACCTATTTGCTGGCCATGGCGCTTGGCATGGAACGCCTGCACACAAGTCGCGTGTTGGCCGTCGGCTGCGGATTTTCAGGCGGTGTGCTGCTGGCATGGTCCAAGTTTCAAACCGTTCAGTCTGGCAGTTGGCTGGCAGCCGTGGCACTGATCCCACTTATCATAGCCGTGGGTAATATCTACCGAACTCGATACTGGCCCGCAGGTGCAGGTGCTATATTTCTGGCCGCTCTGACGCTGATGATTGCAGGGCTGTTCCTCGGCCTGTTGGCCAGCATAACCGAAGGTGCTCTGGTCCAACGCCTGTGGCAACAAGAAGGGCTTATTATCCTGCTGCTGGCCAATCTGGCGGTGTTTACCGTGCAGTTCGTATTTTATTTCATGCTGCAACGCATTGCAGGCCCGACATATCTAAGCCAGATCGGCGCGGTCGGGGCAATCATCGGCGTCGCCATAGCGTTCTTCTTATTCAAAGAAATTCCACCAGCAAACTTCCCACTGGCAATAGGGCTGGTGGCAACAGGGCTGGTACTGTTTCAACGCACCACAAAAAAACCACCAGCTACCCATTCGCCGCGTTAAATTTACCCATCAAATAAGGGCCTGAGCGTACTGGTGCATACAAAGCCCCCGCCCCCAGACAGGGCGCCAGGCAGGTGATTTCCGCCGCCCAGTTTGGCTGATGAAAAAACGCCAGCGACTGGCGGCGTTTGCCTGCAACTTCCGGCGGCAACACCACCCGGTGCAGGGTGGATCGCCAGCGATCATTGGTCCAGCGCGCCATCAGGTCGCCAATGTTGATCACAAACGCCCCCGGAATGGGTGGCACACCCAGCCATTCGCCTTCCGGCGTCAGCACCTCCAACCCACGACTGCCGGGTTCCGGCAACAGGATCGTCAGGCTGCCATAATCGGTATGCGCTCCGGCCCGCTGCTGGCCTTTTTTGGGCGGGTTTTCCTGCGCCGGGTAGTTCAGCGCCCTGAGCGCCGATATTGGCGCATCAAGAAAGGGTTCAAAGAACCCCTGATCCAACCTTAACGCCACCGCAAACACTTGCATGATCCGCGCCGCCAGTGCTTCCATCTCGGCGTAATACGCCGACCAGGCCGCCTGAAACCCGGCAGGGCTGTCCGGCCAGGGTGTCGGTGCATAACAAAACGCCAATGCGTCGGGGTCTGCCATGCCCGGTGGCGTGCTGGCTGGTCCGCCGTTAAAGCTCTCTTTCAAATCGGGCGGCGTATCTTCACCACGGCTTTTCGCCAGTGCCTCGGTTCCCGGCCCCAGATAACCGTAGGGTGCCCCATCCAGTGCCGCGACCCGGTGCTTTTGCTCAGCCGAGCTTTCAAAAAAAACCCGCGCCGCGCTCCAGACCCCATCAATCACGTCTTGAGCAACCCCATGGTTTGCCACCGCTAAAAACCCGGTCTTCTGGCATATCTGATCCACATCAGCGCCGATTTCCGCCCTGCCTTTACTATCCGCAGTGGCAAAGGCATCAATATCTAGAATGGGAAACTGGCTCATTTATGGTTCCAATCTTCCGGGTCATCCGAATTGCCCGGCGACAACCCAATGTCATCCCCCTCGGTATTCACCCCCAACCCCAGCACGGTGCGGTTGGCATAGTTGAAATACGCCACCACCTGATTGATCTCTAGAATTTCACCGTCATCAAATCCTGCCGAGCGCAGGCCTTTGACCATCCGCGGGCTGATCTCAGCCGGGCAGCGAGTTAACCGTGAGGCATAAACCATCGCCAGCTTTTGCGCCTCATCCAGCGGTGCCGCATCCAGATTGCCGGTGTCAATCGCCAACCTGATCGCGTTCGCCCGCTTATCATCCCCCAACAGGCGTTTCAGACCCGCGAAATGGTGATCAACACAATAACCACACCGGTTCAGCACCGACACCCAGACCCCCAGCGTTTCCAGAAACCATTTCGGGATGGTGTTGCCCGTGTGGTGCAGCACGTTTTTGTACATCACCATGTGGCCCTCCATCGAATGGGGCCGCAATGAGTGCGCCATCATGATGTTATCGACGTTATTGTCAGGGCCTTTGACGCGGTCATACAGACGGCGGAGTTT
>CAZRHV010000172.1:0-3120 GCA_964599985.1 uncultured Marinosulfonomonas sp.
CGATGTTACACGGCACTGGTAATTTGGCAGGGTTGGCTGATATGGCGAATGTTCAAGTGATCGGTGGCATTGATAACCCAAACCGCGAAGGACTGGTATCGATGTATATTGACGGTGTTACCTCGGCTGATCTGGTGTCGAAACTTAGTGATCACGGTATCCGGGTACACATCCGCAAAGCCGACCATTATTCGAGGAATATACTGGACCCGCTCGGGCTGAAGGACTGCGTTCGCGTTTCAATGTGCCATTACAATTCCAAGGTCGAGGTCGCACAATTTCTGGGCGCGATAAAGACTATTGCAAGTCAGTAACACCCAAACAAGCCAAAGGATTTCAACATGAAAACCAATGCGCAAGTCGTCGTAATCGGCGGGGGACTGATAGGGTGTTCAATCCTTTATCACCTCGCCAAGCTCGGCAGAACCGATGTAATTCTTTTGGAACGCGATGAGCTGACTTCAGGGTCTACCTGGCACGCTGCGGCTAATATCCACGGTCTGCATGACAGCACCAATATCAGCCGCATCCAGCATTATACCATGAACCTTTATAAAGAGCTCGAGAAGGAAACCGGGCAAGGATGTGGGGTTTTTCAACCGGGGTCATTGTATCTTGCACAGACCGTAGAACGCGAGCACCAGTTGCGGCTACAGGAAGCCAAGGCGCGTTATTACGGAATGAATTTCCATGAGGTCAGCCGGGAAGAGGCAGCACGTCTGCATCCCCTGGCGAATTTCGACGACACCCGCTGCATTATGTTTGAGCCTGACGGCGGCAATGTCGATCCTTCCGGCGTGACCATGGCTTACGCTGCCGGGGCACGGCAAATGGGCGCGGTGATCGAACGGTTCACACCGGTAACGGCGACTGTTCAGCAACCTGACGGCAGTTGGATCGTGGAAACGCCCAAGGGTAACATCCATAGCGAATGGGTTGTGAATGCTGCAGGGCTTTGGGGGCGGGAAGTTGCAGCAATGGCGGGGTTAACGCTGCCCCTGCTGCCAACCGAGCATCAGTATTTCGTCACCGAAACAATGTCGGAAATATCAGCACTGGATAAACGCCTGCCTTCGATTGCGGATCGTGACGGTGAGTATTACCTGCGTCAGGAAGGCGATGGATTGTTGATCGGTGCTTATGAAAAGGACATGAAGTTCTGGGCGGAAGGCGGCACGCCGCAAGCGTTTGGGCATGAGCTGTTTGCCGACGATCTGGACCGGATCATGGACAATGTTATGCGAGCCATGGACCGTGTACCTGCAGCTGCAACAGCCGGAATAAAGCGGGTGATCAACGGGCCGATGATCTGGTCACCGGATTCGAACGCACTGTTTGGCCCGGTGCCCGAGTTGCAAAACTATTTCTGCTGTAATGGTATCATTCCCGGATTTTCTCAATCCGGCGGTTTGGGGTTGCTGGCCGCGGAATGGATTATTGAAGGTGAACCAAAGCTGGATATGTTTGCCTGGGACATGGCGCGTTTTGATGACTGGGCCGATAAGAAATTCACCAAGGCGCGGGTGCAGGACCAGTACACACACCGGTTCAAAATTCATTTCCCCAATGAAGAGCGCAGCGCCGGACGCCCTGCCCGGGTTCGTCCAGCCTATGAGATGCAAAAACAGATGGGCGCCGTGTTTGGCTTGAACTGCGGTTGGGAGCATCCACTTTGGTTTGCGGATAAGCCGGGGGTTCAGGAGACCAATGGCTTTACCCGTCAAAACTGGTTTGAGCCAGTTGGCAAAGAAGTCCGAATGCTGCGCGAACATGTCGGCGTAATCGACATTTCAAACTTTGCGAATTACTCGATCAAGGGACCGGGGGCAGTGGATTGGCTGAACGCTCTGCTCGCCAATAAAATGCCAACCGAAGTGGGGCGTTCATGCCTAACACCATTGATCGGCGTTCGCGGCGGCGTGGCGGGTGATTTCACAGTGACCAAGCTGGCTGATAACGAATTCATGATGGTCGGCTCTGGTATGGCTGAGCGCTATCATCAGCGGTTCTTCAATATGGTACCGATGCCCAAGAACACGACTTTTACCGTTACCACCGTTGATACCTGCGGCTACAATGTGGCTGGCCCAAAGTCGCGTGATCTGCTGCAACGCCTGACCAACGCCGATCTGTCAACGCCCGCGTTTCGGTTTATGCGCTCAAAACAGATCGAAGTGGCTGGCGTTAAATGCGTTGCGATCCGGGTTAGTTTCACGGGTGATCTGGGTTGGGAATTACATTGCGCAAAGGAAGATCAGGTGCAGCTATACACTGCACTTTTGCAGGCGGCCGGTGACGTGGGTGGTGGCCCGGTTGGCGGTCGCGCGCTTGGGTCATTACGGATCGAAAAAGGTTACGGCAGTTGGGGGCGCGAATATTCACCGGAATACTGGCCACAAGAGGCCAGCCTGGATCGTTTGGTGAAGATGGACAAGGATTTCCTGCACAAGGAAGCCTATAGGGCGGTGATGGAAACGACCCCGCGCGAGCGGCTTTCGATATTTGAAGTTGAGATCACAGACAACGCTGACGCCACCGGGGGTGAGCCGATTTTTCTACCCGATGGGACATCCGTTGGCCGAGTCACTTCTGGGGCTTTTGGATATTCTGTCGGGAAATCGCTGGCCCTTGGGTTTGTGAAAGATGGAACTGCTAAACCGGGGGACACGGTAGAAATTTTCATCCTTGGCAAAGCTCACAAGGCTACTGTACTGGCCGAACCGCCGTTTGATCCCAAAGGTGAAAAGCTACGGGCCTAAGAAATTCTGCACCCCGTCAGTCGTCGCCGTTGTAGTACCCGATTGTGTCGCCTTCCGTCGTTGCGCCCAAGCCGTTCAACAGGCGGTTGGAATAGTTGAAATAAGCGCACACCTGATTGACTTCTAATATCTCGCCGTCATCGGCACCTGCTATTTTCAACGCCTCAAAATCGGACTTTACCATCTTCCCGACAGCTAAGGTCAGCTTGCCGGCATACCGAAGTAGCGCCAGCTCTTTGCCGCTAAACTCATCCTCTGGGCGGTGGGCCTTCAACGCCAGAAAAATCCGATCTGACCGGGGCTGATCCTTCAGCAAGTTGCGCACGTTCATGAAATGATGGGTCAGGGAATAGGTGCAGTC
>CAZRHV010000173.1:0-3028 GCA_964599985.1 uncultured Marinosulfonomonas sp.
GACGCACGATCACTTCGATATGCTTGTCGTTGATCTTTACGCCCTGCAAACGATAGACGTCCTGAACTTCATCGATCATGTAGTTGGCAAGTGCCTCGACACCCATAATCGAGAGGATGTCATGGGGCGCTGGGTTGCCGTCCATGATGTAGTCACCCTTGAGGATGAAATCACCTTCCGCAACCGGAATATGCTTACCCTTTGGCACCATGTATTCGACGTTTTCCTTGCCTTCTTCTGCTGGCTCAATCGCGATGCGACGTTTGTTCTTATAGTCGCGTCCAAACCGCACGTAACCGTCGATTTCGGCAATGATCGCGTGATCTTTTGGCCGGCGTGCTTCGAACAGTTCCGCAACCCGCGGCAAACCACCGGTTATGTCGCGGGTCTTGGCGCCCTCACGCGGGATACGCGCGATAATGTCACCAGCTTTGATCGCGTCGCCGTCTTCAATCGACAGGATCGCATCCACCGACATCAGATAGGTTACCGGGTTACCGCCAGCGTTGCGGACTGGTTCACCGTCTTTGTCGGCTACCAGAATTTCCGGTTTCAGATCGTTGCCTTTTGGTGCAGTGCGCCAGTCAATCACGATCCGCTGGGTCATCCCGGTGGTTTCATCGGTTTCTTCGCGAACTGCGACACCCGAAACCAGATCAACGAATTTCGCTGTCCCGGCCTTTTCGGCGATGATTGGCAGGGCATATGGATCCCACTCAAACATCTTATCGCCACGCTTAACCTTGGCCTTGTCTTTGACATGCAGCTTGGAGCCATAATCCAGTTTGTGGCTGGCGCGCTCTTGACCGTTGGCGTCAATGATCAACAGCTTCATATTGCGGCCCATAACCACATTATCACCGGCTGCGTTTTTTAGCACGTTGGCGTTGACGAATTCGATCTTGCCGTCCTGGCTGGCCTCAAGGAATGACTGCTGGCCACCCTGTGCAACACCGCCGATGTGGAATGTCCGCATCGTCAGTTGTGTACCGGGTTCACCGATCGACTGGGCTGCGATTATCCCGACAGCTTCGCCTTGATTAACCAAGGTACCACGGGCCAGGTCACGCCCGTAACACATGGCGCAAACGCCTTCTTCGGCTTCGCATGTCAACGGCGAGCGGATGAAGACTTTGGCCAGATCGGCGAGTTCAACTGCGTCGGCTTTGTATTCGTCGATCAGTTCACCTTTTGACACCAGAATCTCTTCTGTTCCGGGGCGCAGGATGTCTTCCGCGGCGACACGTCCCAGAATACGTTCAGACAGGGTTGAAACGATTTCACCGTCATTGACGGCGGCCTCGGTGGTGATTGATTTTTCAGTGCCGCAATCATGCTCTCGCACGATGCAGTCCTGCGCCACATCCACCAGACGGCGCGTAAGATAACCAGAGTTCGCGGTTTTAAGCGCGGTATCCGACAGACCTTTACGGGCACCGTGGGTAGAGTTGAAGTATTCGAGAACCGACAGGCCTTCTTTGAAGTTTGAGATAATCGGCGTTTCAATGATCTCACCGGAAGGCTTGGCCATCAGACCACGCATACCACCCAGTTGTTTCATCTGGGTCACAGAACCACGCGCCCCGGAGTGGGACATCATGTAGACCGAGTTTGGTTCCGCTTCTGCGCCGTTCTTATCTTTTTTCTTGGCTGAGATCGTGCTCATCATCGAATCCGTAACCTGATCGTTACATTTGGACCAGGCATCAACAACTTTGTTGTACTTTTCGCCCTGAGTAATCAGGCCGTCCATATACTGCTTTTCAAAGTCCTTAACCTGACCCCGGGTGTCATCCACCAGCGTCCATTTGTTGTCAGGGATAACCATGTCATCTTTACCGAACGAAATACCGGCTTTGAAGGCCTCTTTGAAGCCAACGGTCATGATCTGGTCGCAGAAAATCACGCTCTCTTTTTGGCCGCAATAACGGTACACGGTATCAATGACCTGCTGCACTTCTGATTTGCGCAACAGACGGTTCACCAGTGAAAACGGTGCCTTGGCATTCAGCGGTAGGTATGAACCCAGACGCAGACGCCCCGGTGTGGTGTCAAACCGCACCATGACCTCATTGCCTTCATCGTCGATCTGCGCAATCCGGGCCTGAATTTTAGCGTGCAGATGCACAACACCAGTATCCAGCGCGTGGATAACTTCATCCACGTCCGAGAAGATCATGCCTTCGCCTTTCATACCCTCACGTTCCATCGAGACGTAATACAGACCCAGGATCATATCCTGTGACGGCACAATAATCGGCGCGCCGTTGGCAGGCGACAACACGTTATTGGTGGACATCATCAACACACGGGCTTCCAGCTGAGCTTCCAGCGAAAGCGGTACATGTACCGCCATCTGGTCGCCGTCAAAGTCAGCGTTAAAAGCGGAACAGACCAGCGGGTGCAACTGAATGGCCTTGCCTTCAATCAGCACAGGTTCAAACGCCTGAATGCCCAAACGGTGCAGTGTTGGCGCACGGTTTAGCAGCACTGGGTGTTCACGGATCACTTCGTCGAGAATGTCCCAAACTTCGGGGCGTTCTTTTTCTACCAGTTTCTTGGCTTGCTTCACGGTGGAAGACAGGCCTTTTGCTTCAAGCCGCGAGTAGATGAACGGTTTGAACAGCTCGAGCGCCATCTTTTTCGGCAGGCCGCACTGATGCAGTTTCAGTTCCGGGCCAGTCACGATGACTGAGCGACCAGAGAAATCCACGCGTTTCCCCAAAAGGTTCTGACGGAAACGTCCCTGTTTGCCTTTCAGCATGTCAGACAGGGATTTCAGCGGACGTTTATTGGCACCCGTAATCACCCGACCACGCCGGCCATTGTCAAACAGCGCATCGACAGATTCCTGCAACATCCGTTTTTCGTTTCGCACGATAATGTCAGGTGCGCGCAGTTCGATCAGACGTTTCAGACGGTTGTTACGGTTGATCACCCGGCGATACAGATCGTTCAGGTCAGACGTCGCAAACCGGCCACCATCCAGCGGCACCAGCGGGCGCAGTTCTGGTGGGATCACCGGCAC
>CAZRHV010000174.1:0-2951 GCA_964599985.1 uncultured Marinosulfonomonas sp.
TCGACAGCGTTTCAGTGTCGGTTGTCTGGTCGGGTGCCGGGGCGGAAGACGTTGACCGCGCAATTGTACAGTTGCTGGAACCAGCCCTGTTGGCGGTTGAAGGGGTTGAAAGCTCTGCCGCTAATTCCCGCGAGGGCCGTGCCAGTATCGGGCTGGAGTTTGAACCGGGCTGGGATATGGCCCGCGCGGCCGACGACGTGCAGGCGGCGGTGGACGCCGTTGGCAATCTGCCAAATGACGCGGAAGACCCCAATGTGCGCCGCGGGGCCTGGCGGGATCGGGTGACGGATGTGGTAATCACCGGGCCTGTGGGGCTGGATCAACTGGGTAGGTTTGCCGACGAATTCGTGACCCGGTTGTTTGCTGCCGGGGTGACGCGCACCAGCATTCAGGGGTTGGCGGCACCGGAAACCATTATCGAGGTGCGTTCACTTTCTCTGCGGCAAAACGATATTACCATGGCGGAAATTGCGGCGGCGATAGCTGAGGAGGCCGAGGCTGATCCGGCGGGCGATGTTGGTAGTGGGGCTGCGCGGGTGCGCACCGGTGTGGCCAAACATAGTGCTGGTGAAATTGCGGCGATTATCCTGCGCTCTGACCCGGATGGCTCGACCCTGACCATTGGTGACGTGGCGCAGGTTCGGGTGGAAGGCATTGACCGGGACCGGGCTTTTTATGTCGGGGAACATCCGGCAATTACAGTGCGGGTAGATCGTTCTGCCAGAGGCGACGCGATTGAAATACAGGCCCAGGTGGAAGCGGTGGCTGAGGAATTGCAGCTTACATTACCTGCGGAAGTATCTCTGGATCTGATCCGGACGCGGTCAGAGGCGATTACCAACCGTCTGAATTTGCTGATGGAAAATGGGTTGATGGGGCTGGCAATGGTTGTGACGCTGCTGTTCCTGTTCCTGAATGCTCGCACCGCGTTTTGGGTGGCGGCGGGCATACCGGTGGCGATGGCGGCGACAATTGCGATGATGTATCTGGCGGGTCTGACGTTCAATATGATTTCCCTGTTCGCGATTATCATCACCCTCGGGATTGTGGTGGATGACGCGATTGTGGTGGGTGAACACGCAGATTTCAGGGTCCGCCAACTAGGCGAAGACCCGGTTGAAGCAGCAGAACGCGCCGCCAAACGGATGTTCACGCCAGTATTCGCGGCGACGATTACCACGGTAATTGCGTTCTTTGGGCTGGTGGCAATCGGTGGTGGATTTGGCTCACTGGTGGCGGATATTCCGTTTACGGTGATCGTGGTTCTGACCGCCAGCCTGATTGAATGTTTCCTGATCCTGCCAAACCACATGAGCCACGCACTGGCACATTCGGCCAGGGAGCATTGGTATGACTGGCCCAGCCGGGTGGTGAATATCGGGTTTTCGTGGTTTCGAGAGGTGATTTTCCGCCGCCTGATGGCGCTGGTAATCTGGGCGCGCTACCCGGTGATCGCGCTGACGGTGGTGATCCTGATTTCGCAGGTTGCGATATTTGTGCGCGGTGATTTGCAGTTTCGGTTTTTCAATGCGCCGGAACGTGGGTCGGTCTCCGGTAACTTTGCAATGGCGCCGGGGGCAAGCAAGCAGGACAGTCTGGAAATGATGCGCGAATTGCAGCGCGCAACCGAGGAAATTGGCGCACAGTATGAGGCCGAGCATGGCACCAACCCGGTGGATTATGTGGTGGCTCAGATCGGTGGCAGCGCCGGGCGCGGATTATCGGGGGTCGAGAATAAGGAAAACTGGCAGCTTGGGGCGATTTCGATTGAGCTGATTGACGCGGATCAGCGGCCCTATTCTTCGTTTGCGTTTATTGCAGAGTTGCAGGAGGCGGTGGTTGACCATCCGCTGGCTGAAACCGTCAGCTTTCGCGGGCACCGGTCTGGCCCGGCCGGGGATGCGCTGGATATCGAATTGTACGGCGCGGATGCTGACACGCTGAAGGCGGCGGCCGAAGCGGTGAAAACCGCGCTGGCGCAATTCGCGGAAGTTTCGGCGCTGGAGGACAGCCTGTCCTATGACAAAGATGAGCTGGTGCTGGAACTGACGCCGCAGGGGCAGGCGTTGGGGATTACAATTGACGGGCTTGGTCGGGTCTTGCGCAACCGTTTGAACGGGATCGAAGCGGCGACCTATCCGGCGGGGGGGCGCTCGGCTGCGATCCGGGTGGAGCTGCCGAAAAATGAGCTGACGGCGGATTTTCTGGAACGCACGCAGGTGCGCACAGCGGTGGGAAATTATGTCAATCTGGTGGATATTGTATCGGTCAAGACCCGCAGCGGGTTTTCGACTGTGCGCCGGGAAAACGGTGTTCGGCTGGTAAATGTGAACGGTGACATTTCCGAAGATGACCCGGCGCGGGCGGAAGAAATTCTGAAAACGCTGGAAGAAAGCATCCTGCCGCAAATTGAGAGCGACTTTGGCGTTGCCTGGAATCTGGCCGGGCTGGCTGAGCAGGAAGAGGCGTTTCTGAACGACGCGCTGGTTGGATTTTTGCTGTGCCTGCTGGGGATTTTCCTGACACTGGTCTGGATATTTTCCAGCTGGACCCGGCCGATTGTGGTGATGGTTATCATCCCGTTCGGGCTGGTCGGGGCGATTTATGGTCATGTGTCATGGGGTGTACCGCTGTCGATGTTTTCAGTCGTTGGGCTGATCGGGATGACCGGGATTATCATCAACGATTCGATTATTCTGGTGACGACGGTGGATGAATATGCCGAGCAACGCGGGCTGATCCCGGCGATCATTGATGGCGCGTCGGACCGGTTGCGTCCGGTTTTGCTGACCACGCTGACGACCGTATTGGGGCTGACGCCGCTGTTGTTCGAAACCTCGCAGGACGCGCAGTTTTTGAAGCCGACAGTGATCACGCTGGTCTACGGGCTTGGCTTTGGCATGTTTCTGGTGCTGCTGGTGGTCCCGGCGGTGCTGGCGATACAGCAGGAT
>CAZRHV010000175.1:0-2930 GCA_964599985.1 uncultured Marinosulfonomonas sp.
GGTTGGTTTCCCAGTCAGCACGAACTCTGGCGGGGAAGGTCTGGCGCGGGCCGGGTTATGCCCGCTCCATTGGTGATTGCCGAATAGTTTCGCCAAAATATGAAAGCCAGACTAGGGGTTCTGAAACTCGAACCACAAAATTCAGTCTTCCAGAATTGCCTGCACAAGCCTGATGAAATCCTCACCGCGACCTTCAAAATCCGGGTACTGATCAAAGCTCGCTGCCGCCGGGGCCAGCAATATCGTGTCGCCTTTTTCGGCCTCGGCACTGGCGCTGGCCACAGCCTGCTCCATCGTCCCGCAAATCTCATATTCCGTGTCACCCAGCTGCGCCGCGTAATCACTGGCGCATTCACCAATCAGATAGGCTTTGGTCACATGATCCAGATGCGGGGCAAGGGCCGCTATACCACCGTCTTTTCCCTGCCCGCCCGCGATCCAGCGGATGTTTTTGAACGCCTGCAGCGCCTTGGCGGCGCTATCAGCATTGGTGGCTTTGGAATCGTTAATATATGATACGCCGTCCCTTTCGCCGAGAAACTGGCTGCGATGCGCCAGACCTTTGAAAGAGCGAAACGCAGTTTCAATCAGGCGTGGTGCCAGGTTAAGTGAGCGCAAAGCGCCGTAGGCCGCACAGGCGTTTTGGTGGTTATGCGCACCGGGTAGGCCGCGAATTTCGCGCAGATCAATGGATGCCACCTGCCGCCCTTTGCGGTATTCAGACAAAAACCCTTTGCGCGCGAAAACCGACCAGCCCGGACCGGACAGTTTGCGTTCAACCGAGACCCGGATCACCCGATCATCCCCCATACCTTCGCTTAGCTGATCCGCCATAAACTGACCTTCATATTCGTCCACCCCAATCACTGCGCGGTCCGGCCCACCTTCGGCGAACAGGCGGCGTTTGGCGGCGAAATAGCCACCAAGCCCGGCGTGGCGATCCAGATGATCGGGGGTCAGGTTGGTGAATACGGCAACGTCCGGGGTCAGAGAACGGGCCAGTTCGGTCTGGTAGCTGGACAGCTCTAGCACGATTACATCGCCGTCGCCTGCCGGGTCAATATCCAGCACACCGCGGCCAATGTTGCCGGCCAGTTGCGTCAGCTTTCCGGCCACTTCCAGCACATGGTGGATCAGCGCCGAGGTGGTGGATTTACCGTTTGAGCCGGTGACGGCAATGATCCGGGGCGTGGTTTCAAAACCCTCCCAATCGGGGGTCGCGAAGGACTGGAAGAACAGGCCGATGTCGTTGTCGACAGGCACGCCTGCGGCCCAGGCGGCCTGTATGATTTTATGGGGTTCGGGGTACAGATGCGGGATGCCCGGCGACACGATCAGGGCGGCGACGTCTTCAAAAGCGCCGCTGCGGGCCAGATCAGTTGCAGGATAACCGCGTTTTTCGGCAAGCGCGCGGGCGTCTTCATTGTCGTCCCAGACCAGTGGGGTTGCACCGCCTGCTTCCAGCGCGACGGCGGTGGCAAGGCCGGATCGGCCCAGCCCCAGAACGGCGACCTTGCGCCCGTTATATCCAATCGCTGGTATCATATTGGGGTCCTGTGCTGTCCGAAGGAGACGTGGTTTGTTAGGGGTTTAGTAACCGATAGCTTCAGATTGTAAACTTTGTACAACCCCCGGTGGCCAGTGTTTGAAGTTTGGACAGGGGGAATTGGTGGCCGCGCTGTCTTTGGCTTTTGCTGGTGCAATCTTTTCGATGGTTTTATCGGAAAGTTCTGTTTTTTCCTTTTTCTTGAAACGGCTGATCAGCCATCCCCCGCCAGTGGCGAGAACAACGGCAGCACCGAGTTCCTCGGTATATGTTTCAAGGAATAGACGAAACGCTTCCCACATCGGTAATATGTCCACCAAATTGGTTTTCCAATTCCCGCATCTGACCCTAAAATTTCCGATTTCACAACCATACCCTCATGCCCATTCCCTGTGCATCAAAGTGCGTCGTTTCATGAGCTGGGTCGCGCCTTCCCGGGGGGAAGGTCAGGCGCGGCCCGGCGCATGCCGGGCCAGATGTGGGATTGGGCCGTTACCGTATCTTCAGCGTCGCCAGCCCTATCAACGCCAGAATGACCGAGATGATCCAGAACCGGATCACGATCTGGGGTTCTTTCCAGCCCAGTTGTTCAAAGTGGTGGTGTATTGGCGCCATCAGGAACACCCGCTTGCCGGTTTTCTTGAAATACAGCACCTGAATGATCACGCTAAGGGCCTCGACCACAAACAGACCACCAACGATAGCCAGCACAATCTCGTGCTTGGTGGCGACTGCGATTGCCCCAAGCGCACCGCCTAAAGCCAGCGAACCGGTATCGCCCATAAACACCGCAGCCGGAGGGGCGTTGTACCAAAGAAACCCAAGCCCGCCGCCGATCAGCCCGGCCACAAACACCAGAATTTCGCCGGTGCCGGGCACATAATGCACATCAAGATATTGCGAAAAGTCAACCCGCCCCACGGCGTAGGCGATGATGCCCAGCGTGCCGGCGGCAATCATCACCGGCATAATCGCCAGACCATCCAGCCCGTCTGTCAGGTTCACCGCATTTGCAGAACCGGCAATTACAAGGATCGAAAACGGTACGAAGAAATATCCCAAGTTGATCAGTGTATTCTTGAATATTGGCAAGGCAAGTTGATTTGCAAGTTCATCCGGATGGTACATCGATGCCCAATAGGCGGCGATGGCGGCGATCACCATACCGATAACAAAGCGCACCCGGCTGGACACGCCTTTTGAGCTTTGCTGAGTGACTTTTTGATAGTCATCGACAAAGCCGATCAGCCCGAAACCTACCGTCACAAACAGGATAATCCAGATAAACGGATTGTCCGGGCGCGCCCAGAATATCGTTGAAACCAATACCGCCCCAAGGATCAGCGCGCCGCCCATGGTGGGGGTGCCGGATTTTTCCAGAATG
>CAZRHV010000176.1:0-2917 GCA_964599985.1 uncultured Marinosulfonomonas sp.
TGTTCACGGCTGAAAAAGGTCAGGGCGCGTTCCTGAATGAAAGCCGTTTGCGGGTGTCTTCCCGTAAGCGTCTGATTGAATGCGTGTTTTCCACAGGGGTACCGTTTGCCGGGCGTGACGGGTTGCCAGAGAACCTGCAAGAGATTGCGCGCCTGATGCCGACATGTGCGGGTTTGCGGCGCTGGGGGGCGGCGGCGCTGGATTTGGCTTATGTCGCGGCGGGGCGTTATGACGGATTTTGGGAACGGGGTTTGCAGTCCTGGGATATGGCGGCGGGTATATTGATTGCGCGGGAATCCGGTGCATTGGTGGAGCCAATTGAACCGGGTGCGGATATTCTGGAAAGCGGCGAGATTATCTGCGCGAATGAACCGATATTTGATCAGTTTGCAAAGATCATCCGCGACGTCTGATCAGGCGTTTAGCCGGGGCCAGCGAAAGCGATCATCACCGGGATGGTTACAATTGATAGCACCAGTTGCCAGCTCATGGTATCTGCATAAAGGTCGGCATTGCCGCCCATTTGTTTGGCGACGATATAGCCGTTGGCGGCGGTCGGGGCTGATACCACCAACATGCCGCATATGGTTTGAAGGCTGTTCAGACCAAACAAGTTGGCCAGCAAATACATCAGAGCCGGTGCCATGGCCAGCTTGACCACGACCCCCCAGAACACCGGCGCGGATGGGCGCAACAGGCGTTGCCAGTCAAACCCGGCCCCGATCACCAAAAGCCCGATGGCCAACGCGCCTCGTCCGATCAGATCAAGGGTGGTGTCGATGGTTTCAGGGATTGTCAGCCCTGAAAAGTTGATCGCCAACCCGGTCAGGCTGCCGATCACTAAAGGGTTGCTTGCAACGGTAGTGGCGACGCCTTTCATACCACCGGTCCGGGTGTGCAGGGTCGACAGAACAGCGATATTGCCAATGTTTATCAGGGGTATAAGGGCGGCCATGGCAATGGCGACAATGCCAAGCCCGGCGTCGCCGTATAATTGCGCGGCAATCAGCAGGACGATGAAGCCGTTCCAGCGGGTGGTGGCCTGAAACATACTGGACAGGTCTGTATTGGGCAGGTGGGTACGGTTAATAACCGGCCGCAGCGTCAGGGTAAGCAGACCCATAGTCGCCACGGTAAGGACCAGCGCCACCACATAGGGCCCCGCAATGGACAGGGAAATATCCGAGCGGTAGATGGCCCGGATCAAAAGGGCCGGGATCAGGACTTTGAAGCTGAATTTCTCAATTCCCTGCCAGTCGTCAGCATTGAGCAGACCAGCGCGGGTGGTGGCCCAGCCCGTCGCCACCAGCAGGATCAGTGGCAGGATGATAATTAAAATGTTGGCCATATTAATTGATTGAATTCAGCGATGCGAAACGGCGGGCCAGGGGACGTCGCCTAGGTCGCGGGGGTTCAACCCGTCAAGGCAGGCGACATTCAGACCGAATTCCATTGGATTAACCTGACGCCGGTGATGGGTGTAGATACCGCAGGTGCTGCAAAAGTAGTGTTTGGCAGTGTTTGTGCCCCATTTATAGTAAGTCAGGGCATCTTTGCCTTGAACTATTCGAACATTTTCTTTGGGTATCGCCATCATTATTGCACCGCGACGCGCACAATACGTACAATCACAGCGATAAACGTTTTCAAGGTCAATTGGTCCTGAGATCTCCAGTTTCACCGCCCCACAATGGCAGGTCAAGCTGGTCATCGGCCTTTGCGAACCTTAGGAATGTTGCTGCGGACATTGCGGTATTTGGCAACCGGGTGGTCTGGACGGCCTTCTGTCTTTTGCCAAAACTTTGCACCACCTTTGTGCAGCCAGACTGGCAGCACAAATAACAAGCCTGCAACGAAGCCACCGGCATGAGCCCAGTAGGCGACACCGCCCCCCGATATGTCAGACCCTATGCCGCTGAACAGTTGCAGGGCGAACCACACACCCAGCATGACCCAGGCGGGCATTGGGAACACTTTGAAGATGATAATAAAGATGAACAACACGTCAACGCGGGCTTTTGGGAACAGCAAGAGGTAGCCCCCCATGACACCTGCGATGGCGCCGGAAGCGCCTACTGTGGGGACCAGTGAATTGGGGTCGGCTGCGATCTGGGCAACATCCGCCAGAAGACCGCAAAGCAGGTAGAAGACAAGAAATCCGAAATGGCCCAGTTCATCCTCTAGATTGTCGCCAAAAATCCATAAGAACAGGACGTTACCGCCCAGATGCATGATGCCACCGTGGATAAACAATGAGCTGAACAGGGTGTAGTACCCGTCGCCAGCGGATATTTGCGCCGGGATCATGGCCCATTCCTGATAAAAACCGCTAAGGGCGGCGTCATCGGTGTAAAGCGCCGAATAGACCAGAAAAGCCACCACATTGATGGCGATAAGGGTCAGCGTTACGACGGGCTGCGATTCGGACGGGTTATGGTCGCGGATTGGAAACATGGGGTGAAGTTCACCGATGTGTAGGTGGGCGTCAAGACGAAGCTGGAATAAATCGACTTTAGCGGCTGTTGTCACCTTTACACGGGTTTACATGGGGGGCGGGTTGGCTATTGTCCCGCCAATTCTGGCCCGCGTGGTGGAATGGTAGACACAAGGGACTTAAAATCCCTCGGCTGAAAGGCCGTGCCGGTTCGAGTCCGGCCGCGGGCACCATTTGCGAATTTGACAGATTGACGAAGGCCAAAATTTATTTGGTCGCTTGGAATTGCCAACTGATGCCAGCGAAATCTGGGTCAATAAGCCCGAGCGTGAAATGGTAAATTAGGGTGTAAGGACCGAACGAACACTGAGATGTTCAAAACTGCGATGTTCAAAGAATATTAGAATTAGCGACCTTAAAGCTGTTGGAAATGGTGGGCGACCCTGGAATCGAACCAGGCGTGCGTCTCCGCGAGGGAGTTAC
>CAZRHV010000177.1:0-2866 GCA_964599985.1 uncultured Marinosulfonomonas sp.
TAAAGGTACCGTCGCTTTCGTCGGCTTCAACCACCATCCATTCGCCCTGCCCCATCCGGGCGTTGCTATCGTATGCATGAATGATACCGCCATTGATCACAGTGGGGTCCAGACCCCCGGCGTCCAGCAGGGTTGCAACCATCGTGGTGGTGGTGGTTTTGCCGTGGGTGCCACCGACGGCAACGTTGGATTTCAGGCGCATCAGTTCGGCCAGCATTTCTGCGCGCCGGACCACTGGCAGGCCCTGGGCGCGGGCAGCATCCAGTTCGGCGTTGCCGGGTTTGATGGCCGAGGAGATCACCACCACTTCGGCGGTTTCCAGATTTTCGGCGCGCTGACCTTCAAATATCGTAGCACCAAGGCGTTCCAACCGGTTGGTGATCTTGGTGGCTTTCAGGTCTGAGCCCTGCACGACATAGCCGTGGTTCAACAGCACCTCGGCGATGCCGGACATGCCGATACCGCCGATGCCGACAAAGTGGATTGCGCCCATTTCGGTGGGCAGTTTGGTGGCGGCGGCGTTCATGTTGGGTTTCCTAAGATTGCGAGACCTTCAACTATATCGACCAAATATTCCGTCGCGTCGGGGCGGCCCTTGGCCAATGCGGCGTGGGCCATTTTAACGGCTGCCTCAGGGTTGGACAAAACGGCAAGGATATTTTCGGCGAGCGCGTCGACTTTCAGCAAGGATTCCGGGATCAGAATGGCGGCTTGGGCGTCTACCAGCCCGCGGGCATTGGCGGTTTGGTGGTCAGCGGCAGCGGCGGCATATGGCACCAGAATTGACGGGCGGCCTATCACCGAAATATCCGCAATGGATGATGCCCCGGCCCGGCTGATCACCAATTGTGCTTCTGACATGCGCCGCGGCACATCCTGAAAAAACGCCTGCACATCGGCGTTTACAGCGTGTTCGGCGTAATATTCTGAGACTTCATCGTGGTCTTCCGGGCGGGCCTGATGCGAGACGCGCAGATTCAGCAGAATGTTTTCAGGCAGCTTCGCCACCGCTTGGGGCACAATATCCGACAGGATATTTGCGCCCTGAGAACCACCTATCACCAGCAATGTCATCGGGTAATCGCCGGGCGGAATATAGGGCGCGCCTTCGCGTTTCATCACCGCCGAGCGCACCGGATTGCCGGTATAGTGGCCCTGCACACCCTTTGGTAACGCGGTCGGCCAGGTACCACATGCAACGGCCTGCACCCGCTTGGCAAATATCTGGTTCACCCGGCCCAACACACCGTTTTGTTCGTGGATCATCCGGTTGCAACGCAGTATCCACGCCGCTGCCAGCGCCGGGATTGAAGGGTAGCCCCCAAAACCGACCACCATTTTCGGGCGGTCTATCAGCATTTTCCAAGTCGCCCTAAGCGTTCCGCTGGCGATGCGAAACGGCACCGAAAGTTTCTGGAGCGCCGTGCCACGGGCGAATGTCGCACTGGCCACCTGCTCAATCTCAACCACATGTGGAAACCCACCCGTGTAACGGGCGCCGCGTTCATCGGTGGACAGTTTTACCCGCCAGCCTTTGCGCAACATCGCCTCTGCCAGTGCTTGCGCGGGGAACATATGCCCACCAGTGCCACCCGCCGCGATGATCAGAAGCGGTGCTTTGGCCATCGCCCTAGCTCCCCCGCCCGAGCAGCAGATCACCAATTTCGCCCTGTGGGCGCACCCGCGTGAAGGCCAGCAACATGCCCAGCATGATACCGCCCGCAATCAGCGATGAACCGCCATAGCTGACAAACGGCAACGTCATGCCCTTGGCGGGCAGTAACCGCACCGCAACGCCGGTATTGATCAGCGCCTGAACGGCGAAAATGCAGGTCAGGCCAGAGCCTGCCAGACGGATAAACGGATCACGTTCGCGTATAAGGCGAAGTAGCGAACGCACGGTGATCACCGCAAACAGGAACAGGATGAACAGAACCAGTATCAACCCGTATTCTTCCGCCGCCACAGCGATGATGAAATCGGTATGCGCATCAGGCAGAGACCATTTCACCTGGCCTTCACCCACGCCAACCCCAAAAAATCCGCCTTCCTGGATGGCATTCGTTGCGTAGCCAAGTTGGGTGTTTGGGTCCAGTTCCGCCGACAAAAACCCATCAATCCGACTGGCAAAATGTTCCGACTTTTCATAGGCGAATGTGCCGCCAAGTATTACCAAACCTGCCAGCGCGATAAGCAGGAATATCGGCGCGCCGACCACGAAATACATCACGCCCCAGCCAAACAGGATCAACGCCGCCTGACCAAAATCAGGCTGTAAGGCCAGCATCGCCACTATGGCCAGCGTGATCGCCAGCGAATAGCTTTTGCCCGGTGGTCCGTTGATGTCTTGCGAAGAAGACAACAACCACGCTGTCACAATGATAAAGCCGGGTTTGAGAAATTCCGAGGGCTGGAAGCTGCCAAAGCCAAGGGAATACCAGCGCACCGCACCTTTGCCATAATCGGTGCCAAATAACGGCAGGAACGCAACGGCGATAAACGCCAGAATGAACCCGATCACCCCAAGGCGACGCACCAGTTGCGGCGACATCATTGTAGTGGCGAAAAGCACCACCATCGCCATGCCGCCAAACATTGCCTGACGCTGAACGTAATAAAACGCGTCCAGACCGTTTCGTTCAGCCAAAGGCGGTGAGGCCGCAAGCCCCAGCAACAGGCCGATGCCAAAAAGAGTAAGGATGCACGCCAATGACCAACGATCAATTGTACGCCACCAACGGGGAAGGATCGGTTCGCCATCACTGCGCGGGACCGTCCCATAGACCATTTCCGTCATGGATTTTCGCCTAATACTGCCTCAAACAACGCCCGTTTTCCGGGTCTGTGGATAAGTGTAACGAATCGC
>CAZRHV010000178.1:0-2862 GCA_964599985.1 uncultured Marinosulfonomonas sp.
AAGAGACTCACATGGCAAATGACTGGATAATCGACGTACTCGCGGATCTTAAGACCTTCGCATCGGAAAACGGACTTGTAGCACTGGCTGGTCAGCTGGACGATACAATGCTGGTTGCGACTGCAGAGGTCTCGTCGACTGGGGGGGCGGCGAACGAAATGGTGAGTTGGGACGTTGGAAATACAGGAAGAAATAATCGAACAGTTGCAGCGGGCTGAGGGGCTTTCAGACCTGCAAGACGCGACAGAAAAGTTGCGCGACAGTTACGGAATTCTACATGTCGTCTACCATTGGGTGAACAGCAAAGGAGAGCGTTTTGGCGCTGGTACCTACAGCTCCGAATGGGTCGACCAGTACCTTCAAAAAGATTACCTGCGTATGGATCCGGTGATATTTGGGTGTTTTCAGCGGTTTAACCCGGTCGATTGGAAACAACTGGACTGGTCAAGTAAAGCAGCGCGGGCATTCTTTCAGGACGCCGTGAATTTCGGGGTGGGTAACCAAGGCTATACAATACCGATGCGCGGTCCAAACGGGCAATTTGCACTGTTTACCACCAACCATGCCTGCGACGACGAAACCTGGTCAGACTTTATCGAACAACATGCCCGAGACATGATGGTAATAGCCCACGAATTCAACAAAAAGGCGCTGGAATTTGAAAAGGATAATTTGGCCCCAAGTGCCAACCTGTCACCGCGAGAGCTAAGCGCGATGACGTTTCTGGCCAAGGGTTTCAGCCGGGCGCAAGCGGCGGACGAATTAAGCATTTCTGAACACACGTTAAGGGTCTATATCGAAGCGGCGCGCCACAAACTGGGGGCCTTGAACACAACCCACGCGGTTGCGCGCGCCCTTAGTTCAGGAATTATTGTCGTTTGAAGTGCCTGAAATTAGCTATTTATTAAGCCACCCGTTCGCGCCGCTAGCAAGAACGTAACCTTTGCTCCCTAAGCCTGTTCGCAACCCCGGACGGTATAGGAGCCCCACAATGTTGCGATATGTCTACGGCAATGAACTTGCCCAGTTTCCGATCCTGCGTGAAACCATGTTCAAGGACCGTGCTGATCAGTTTTCTAAGCGTTTAAACTGGGAAGTTGTGGTGGACGCGGCAGGACATGAACGGGACCAATACGATGATCTGAACCCGTTATACGTAATTTGGGAAAACGAAGATGGCAGCCATGGCGGTTCTATGCGGTTTTTACCGTCGCTTGGGCGCACCATGGTCAGCGAACATTTCGCCCATCTGACGGATGGTGTTCGAATTGAAAGCCCGTTGATCTGGGAATGTACTCGGTTTTGTTTGGCACCGGGCGCGTCGCGCCGTGTTTCGGCGGCACTGGTTCTGGGGGCGGGGGAGCTGATGGAAGGGTTCCACCTGTCGCATTTCATCGGTGTGTTTGACCCAAGGATGGAGCGAATATACCGCCTGTTTGGACTGGAACCAGACGTGATTGGCCGCGCGGGCGAGGGTCGCGATGAAATCGGGGTTGGGTTGTGGGAAATGAAACGCTCTGCTTGGCCGGCAACCCTGAAAAAAGTTGGCGTGTCACGACGGGTTTCGAAGGGTTGGTTTCTAGACTCAATAACCCAGACGAAAAGCCCAAAAATCCGCGCACTACAACGCGCTTAAAACGGGCTAATGCGCTGGCCTCACCCGAACGGGGGATGTAGAGTCAGCGCCATGGGCAAGGCGGTCTTTCAGTTTTCAGACGATCAGGCCGAGGCCTATGACAGTGTAATCGATTTGCTGCGTCGCTGCGGCGTTGATCTGGTCGACGGTCTCCTGACGCCATATGTCGAAGATACTGAACAGGTTCTGGCTGTTGTCGGCAAAGCCGGTTCCGGCAAAACCATGCTGCTTGCCCGGCTCTATGAGGCGATGGAAGAGGCTGGCGTACACATCGTTTCCGGCGATTACGAGGGGCGTAAGCGTAAAGACCGCCGCACACTGGCAATTCTCGCGCCGACCAATAAGGCGGCGAGCGTTTTGCGGATGCAGGGTGTGCCCGCTACTACGATCCACCGGATATTGTACACGCCGGTTTATGACCCGGAATATGAAAAGCTGGCCGAATGGCTTGCAGGTGGTGCCGAGCGGCCGGTGATTGAAGGGCTGACAGATGTTGCACTGGATCGGGCTTTTGCGTTTTACCAGACCAACAAATCTATTCCCGGTGCGATGGCTGCTGCCGGGTTACGCGGGTCAGATTTCATTACCGGCTGGAAGCGCCGGGATGATCCGCTGGATATTGGTTTTGTCGATGAAAGTTCAATGCTGGACGATAAGCAATTTGAAGACCTAAAGGAAATATTTCCAACACTTTTGCTGTTTGGTGATCCGGCACAGCTGCCCCCGGTAAATCAGTCGGGCAGGCTGGTTTTTGATAAACTGCCCGAACAACGCATCTTGGCACTTAGCCGCATTCACCGACAGACTAAGGATAACCCAATCCTCGATCTGGCCCATGCCTTGTCGGACGATAGTCTGACATTTGAAAATTTTGAGCGGATGGTGGAAGACGCAGCGCACCGAGATGATCGCGTAGTTTTTGCACAGCGGATGGAATCGGATCTGATGGCCCGTTCCCCGGCCCTGGTTTGGCGCAATGTGACGCGGATACGCTTGATACAGGCGTTTCGTTCGGCCTTTGATGCACCAGCTGATGAACTGCTGGCAGGCGAGCCGTTGATTTGCGACGGTATCGAATTACCCCTGAAACATCGCAAGAAACGCATTGATCTGGAAGCCCGCGGGCTGATCAAGGGGGCGCAGGTGATCTATCTGGGGCCTGGCCGCAAGGCGGGGTTTTCGCGTATCCATGTGCTGGGGGCCGAAGATCCGCAGGTGTCTGCGGC
>CAZRHV010000179.1:0-2799 GCA_964599985.1 uncultured Marinosulfonomonas sp.
TGCGTCTCCGCGAGGGAGTTACAGTCCCCTGCCACACCTTGCGGCCTGTCGCCCAACGAAGGCGGGAATAGCGCTCGCTCCGGCATGCGTCAAGGCGAAATTGGCTTGCAGGGCCGCCCATCCGGGCGCATTGTCTGACGCGCAGAAAAATCAGGGCGGCAGGCACATGAAAAAACCCAAATGGGTCATCAAGAAAGAACAGGATCGCCGGGCCTCGGCGGCGGAAACCATCTGGCTGTTCGGGTTACATTCGGTGCGCGACGCACTGCTGAACCCGGACCGTCAAAAACTGCGGCTGGTGGTTACCAAAAACGCACTGGACAAACTGTCAGAGGCAATTGAAGCCTCCGGGCTGGAACCAGAGCTGTCAGACCCGCGCAAATTTGCCGCCCCGCTTGATCCGGGCTCGGTGCATCAGGGGGCCGCACTTGAGGTCAAGGCGCTGAACTGGGGCTCACTGGAAGAACGCTGCCTGTCCGTGGAAGGGCAGGTGCCCGTCGTGGTGCTGCTGGATCAGGTGACCGACCCTCACAATGTCGGGGCCATCCTGCGCTCTGCCGAAGTTTTTGGCGCCCGCGCCGTTATCGCCACCGCCCGCAACGCCGCACCCGAAACCGGGGCGCTGGCCAAAACCGCATCCGGGGCGCTGGAACGCCAACCCTATCTCAGGGTGCGTAATCTGGCCGATGCCATGACCAAATTACAGGGCATGGGCTATACCGTGCTGGGCCTGACAGGTGAGGCGGAAACAACGCTGGAAACGGCTGTCACTGAACTAAAAGGCCGACCCGTGGCCTTGGTTCTGGGGGCAGAGGGGCCGGGCCTGCGCCAAAAGACCCGCGAAACCTGCGATCAGCTGGTCACAATTTCGCCAAGTGGTGGGTTTGGCTCGCTGAATGTGTCCAACGCAGCCGCCGTTGCGCTTTATGCCACAGGGCAACGCTGAAACCGGCGCGCAAAATGTTACATCCGGTCACATTAGCGGCAAGCGGGTTATGACAGCACAATTTTCGCACTAACCTGTGGTCAACAATTTTGGCTTCAGGAGACCCCAATGACCAATCGCAGACGTTTTCTTACCCTGTCCGTTGCCGCCCTTGGCACAACACTGCTGCCGCGGCTGGCACTCGCCGCCAGTGCGCCTGTGTTTAACACCGAAGGTACCGCGATCAGTGGCTATGACCCGGTGGGGTACTTCACTGAGGGTAAGCCGGTGGACGGCACCGATGAACATATGCTGAAATGGATGGGCTCGATGTGGCGGTTCGCCTCGGCTGAGAATCTGGCCGCATTTGAAACTGATCCAAGGGCCTTTGCCCCGCGATATGGTGGCTACTGCGCCTATGCAATGTCCCAGGGATATATTGCCTCGACTGTGCCAGAAGCCTGGACGATAAACGAAGACAAACTGTATCTGAACTTTTCCAAAGGCGTGCGCCGGCGCTGGAAAAAGGATATCCCCGGTTATGTTGCCTCGGCAGATATGCACTGGCCCGGGATACTGGACGCTTAGCGCCGCAGGCTGATCACAACTTGCTTACCAGCCCTTCCAGAACAACCCCGGCACACTACATATCATAGTGGGTCGGGTCTGGAACACCCCACCCGGTTTCACTGTCCCTCGTTCCGTAACTGGCGCCCGGTCCAAACAGATCGGGCGCTTTTTTCTTTTGCTTAGCGTTGCTAAGGTGTGCCCATGTCCTATTCCGATGTATATCTAAGGCAGATACTGCAACGCACGAAAGTCATCGCCTGTGTCGGTGTTTCGATGAACCCGGTACGCCCCAGCTTCTTTGTTGCCCGCTACCTTGGCCTGAAAGGCTTCCGGGTGATCCCGGTCAATCCGGGCCATGCCGGTAAGATGCTGTTTGGCGAAGAAATACGTGCCTCACTGGCGGATATCCCTGATGGTGCAAAAGTCGACATGGTGGATATTTTTCGCCGCCCGGATGCGGTACCGGCAATTGTAGATCAGGCAATTGAGGTTCTGCCGGATCTACAAACAATCTGGATGCAGATCGGGGTGGAACATGCTGAGGCCGCGACTAAGGCAGAAGCAGCCGGACTGTCGGTGATCCAAAATCGCTGCCCGAAGATCGAATATCAGCGCCTGTTTGGTGAATTGCGCATGGGTGGGTTCAATACCGGGGTGATTTCCTCAAAGTTATAAGTCGGAGCCTCCGGCGGGGATATTTTAGGAACGGAGATAATATGGGCGCTGAGATTGTCAGGTTGAGCCGTAAAATCGTTTATGAAAACAAGTGGATGAAGGTGTGGGAAGATGCCATTCAGTTCCCCGACGGGCATGAGGGAATATACGGGTTTATTGATAAGCCGGATTTTTCTTTGATCGTGCCGGTACATGGCGATGGCAGCATTCAACTGGTTGAACAATACCGGTACCCTGTCGGGGAACGTTTATGGGAAGTACCACTGGGGGTTTGGGAAAATAGGCCAGACGCTGACCCGGTTGAAGCGGCCCATGCCGAGCTGGCGGAAGAAACCGGATTGCGGGCCGGGAGCATGGCACCGCTGGGCGAAATCTTTGTGGCTGCCGGATTGGTCAGGCAACGCTGCCATATGTTTGTGGCGACGGAATTAACCCATGGCACCATCGAACGAGAGGTCGAAGAACAGGGCATGAAAACTGCGGCATTTCCCATTGGCACGGTTCTGGAAATGATCCGGCAAGGCAGCATCCGGGACGCGGCAACGATCGCGGCACTTGGTTATCTACATATGTTGGGGCGTATATCCCGCTAGCGCGCGGCTTTTTCGTCGATGCCTGATGTGCCTTCG
>CAZRHV010000180.1:0-2795 GCA_964599985.1 uncultured Marinosulfonomonas sp.
CGCCACCGCTGGCCGGTTTTCTGGCGTGGTTTGTGTGATCTTGCATGGCGCACCTGTGGGTTGCTGGTATTGCCTATTTAGTGATTCCAGTTACTGGAAGGTCAAGGCGGGGATCAAATTTTTCCCGATGCCACGGCACAGATCGCGCAACCGGGCGATTTCTTTAGCTTCACCACCTGGTTTTCGCCAAATAGCGCATCATAAATCAGCATCCGCCCGCGCAGCCCTTCCCCGGCCTGTGTGATCTCTTTAATCGCCTCGACCGCCATCATTGAACCCACCACGCCGGGCAACGGGCCGATCACCCCTGCCTCGGCGCAACTTGGTGCAAGGCCAGGTGCCGGTGCTTTTGGAAATATGCATGCATAACAAGGGCCGCCGCTTGCCGGGTGGAAGGTGGAAACCTGTCCTTCCCACTGCGACAGCGCCCCCGATATCAGCGGTATTCTCAGCGCCACGCAGGTGCGGTTCACCAGATAACGTGTGTCGAAATTATCGCAGCCATCAAGGATCAGATCATAGTCAGCGAACAGCTCACCCGCCATATCCGGCTCCAGCCGACGGTTATAGGGACGCACGGTGATGTGGGGGTTTTGCGCGAGCATTTCTTTTTCGGCTGAAAACACCTTGGGCATTCCGATGGCCGCATCTTTGTGGATCACCTGACGTTGCAGGTTGGAATTATCCACCACATCATCATCAATCACCCCGATGGTACCAACCCCGGCGGCGGTCAGATATTGCAGCACCGGCGCGCCCAGCCCGCCTGCCCCAATAACCAGAACCCGCGCCGCTTTCAGGCGTTTCTGCCCGGGGCCGCCGATTTCACGCAGCACGATATGGCGGGCGTAGCGTTCCAGCTCAACGTCCTGAAAGGTGCCGGGTTTTGCGGTATCGCTGCCGGTTGCGCGGGTTTTCATCGCGCCCAGAAACTTTTGATAGCCCCAGACCAGCGCCACGACGCCACCAAGGATCAGCCACCCCGCCAGACTACCCCCTAAAGACCGGCGAATGCCGTTGCTTTCAGGAAATATCAGATAGGCCAGCAACACGGCGACATAGAGCATCCCGAGCATTAAAACCCGCGTCGAAACCGGCGCTTTCATTATGTGGCCAAGCCCCCAAAACCCGGCGGCGATGATCAGAACCCAGATCATCAGCCCTGCCCGGTTGAGCCAAATCCGCCTTCGCCGCGCTCGGTATCACTTAGCGAGCCGACAAGCTCAAATGCCGCCTGTACCACCGGCGCCACAACCATCTGCGCGATACGTTCACCGTGGCTGATGCGATAGCCTTTGTCGCCAAGGTTAACCAGCAGCACCCCGACCGGTCCGCGATAATCGCTGTCAATCGTGCCCGGTGAATTCACCAGTGTCAGCCCGTGCTTGAATGCCAACCCCGAGCGCGGCCGGATCTGCGCCTCAAAGCCCGCCGGGATTTCCATGCGAAACCCGGTGGGAAAAATACAGCGTTGCATTGGTTTCAGTTCATAGCCTTCTTCGCGCACCTCGGGTGGGAAGTTTACCCGCAGATCAGCCCCGGCAGAGCCGCTGGTTTCATAGGAGGGCAGTTCAAGGCTTTCATCCGCCCAGTGGTCCCAGAAAAGCTTGATAACCGGCATTTATTCCCCCACCTTCTTCTGTTCAAAAATACTCGCGCCGCAGGCTCCCGCCGCGCAACTATTTCACAAGTTCCTCTGCAATCCGCGCCGCCAGTTTAGCGGCAACCTGATCTTTCGGCATCCTTGGCCAATCCTCGGCCCCGTCGCCACTTAGCAGCGTCACATCGTTTTCATCGCCGCCCATGATCCCGCTCAACGGGGACACATCATTGGCCACAATCCAGTCACAGCCCTTGCGTTTCAGCTTGGCACGCGCGTTCTTCAACACGTCTTCAGTCTCGGCAGCAAAGCCCACCACCAGTGCGGGGCGGCCTTTTTTCATTTTTGATACTGTCGCCAGAATATCCGGGTTCTCGGCCAGTTCCAGTTTGGGTACGCCGGTTTTACCCTTTTTGATCTTGCCCTTGGACGCCGACACTATATGCCAGTCGGCCACGGCGGCCACAAACACTGCCGCGTCGGCAGGTAGCGCACCTTGAACTGCCGTCAGCATCTCACGAGCGCTTTCAATGCGCACCACTTGCACCCCCGCCGGGGCCGCTATATCTGCCGGGCCGGTCACAAAAGTCACATCCGCCCCCAGTGCCGACAAAGCCCGCGCAATCGCTGCGCCCTGCGCACCGCTGGAACGGTTGGCGATGTAGCGCACCGGATCAATCGGCTCATGGGTCGGGCCAGAGGTTACCAGAATATGACGCCCCTTAAGTGGGCCGTTCGCCAGCACAGTTTCAGCGGCGGTGACAATTTCCAGGGGTTCCGCCATCCGGCCGGGGCCGTATTCACCGCAGGCCATGTCGCCCTCATTCGGGCCAACAAAATGGATGCCATCGCCTTTTAGCGTCGCTACATTGCGCTGATTGGCGGCGTGTTGCCACATCCGCACGTTCATTGCCGGGGCCACCAGCACTGGCTTATCAGTGGCCAGCAACAGCGTGGATGCCAGATCGTTTGCGTGGCCACCTGCCATCTTTGCCATCAGATCCGCCGTCGCCGGGGCGACGATCAGCAAATCACCGGCGCGCGACAGCTCAATATGGCCCATCTCGGCCTCATCGGTCAGATCGAACAGATCGCAATAGACCTTTTCAGCCGATAAAGCCGAGGCGCTGAGCGGGGTCACGAACTGCGTTGCAGCGGCTGTCAGAACCGGGGTGACGCTGGCACCACGTTCGCG
>CAZRHV010000181.1:0-2717 GCA_964599985.1 uncultured Marinosulfonomonas sp.
CCTACTGCAACTGGACTGCCGCCAATATCTGCCCAAATCCGTCGGCCTGAACAATTACAGCGACATTGTCAGAACCGGCTGCCCTAACTGAAATATTCAGTGGCTTGGTTCCATCCCATTTCTTAACTTGATCCCAAGAGGTCACTATGTTGGTGTAATTGATTGTGCGTCCAGCATTTTCCCCGCGGGTAATCGCCGTCGTCTTTAAAGGCTCAAACCGCACCAACTGAACAATCATTGGCTTTACCCGACCCTTGGTCGAGCTGGCTGAAATTAAAACTCTGCCACCTTTGCGCGTCACTGCCAGCGTAATCGGACTGCTCTTAGCGCTTTCAGCATCAATCTGGCTGATCACATCATTTACTTTACTGCCAACCACATGTGTACTTCCACCGATAATCATCTGCGGAGTGTAAATCATGCGGTTGCCCAGCGCCTGCGCATAGGATCTTTGGCGCACAGTAAAAGAAGGATCAGCAAATATGTCAGCCCATCCGATGTAGTCCCAATAGTCCACATGCAGCGCCAAGGCGATCACATCATCGCGTTCGGCCAGTTTGGTCAGCAGATCATCCGCTGGGGGACAGGATGAACAGCCTTGCGATGTGTAAAGTTCAACCACAACCATATTTGACTGCGCGTTGACGGGTGTCGTCAATGCCACCGTCATCAGTGTCAAAATTCCTGCAATAAGTTTACGCATCTCGCCGTCCGTTTCGTTCATACTCAAGCAGGTTCTAACCGACTGCTCTCTCAACTGCCAATCAAGCATTTGCGAGCAATGCTTCAAACGATATGCCAAACGCGAGAGCTTGATCTTCTTTGTACACAATGGTATACAATAATTAACCACGCCCCCTTGAATGCCCGCTAATACTGCTGCATTAGCTTTAATAGAAACCACAGCACCCAATTTGATCGGAGGCAAGTATGCCCATTGTTGTCGGAAAAGATACTTCAAAAACACGCAAAACCCTGACAGTTGGCGCGCAATCGCTTGCATATTATTCCATTCCGGCGGCTCAGGCGGCTGGTTTAGGTGATTTTTCCCGGCTTCCTGCTGCTCTTAAAGTGGTGCTGGAAAACATGCTGAGGTTTGAGGACGGCAAAACCGTCACCGTTGACGACATAAAAGCATTTGCCAAATGGGCCGAGCAGGGTGGCAAAAACCCGATCGAAATAGCCTATCGCCCGGCGCGCGTATTGATGCAGGATTTCACTGGCGTTCCGGCGGTGGTTGATCTGGCAGCGATGCGCGACGGTATTGTGGCGCTTGGGGGCGACGCTGAAAAGATCAACCCGCTGACCCCGGTTGATCTGGTGATTGACCATTCCGTCATGATCGATGAATTTGGCACGCCGCGCGCGTTTGCGATGAATGTTGAGCGCGAATATGAACGCAATATCGAACGCTACACATTCCTGAAATGGGGCCAGTCCGCATTTGATAATTTCCGCGTGGTGCCACCGGGTACCGGTATTTGCCATCAGGTGAACCTTGAATATCTGTCGCAGACCGTTTGGACCGACAAAGATCAGAACGGCGAAGATGTGGCCTACCCGGATACGCTGGTTGGCACCGACAGCCATACAACTATGGTTAACGGACTGGCCGTTCTTGGCTGGGGTGTTGGCGGGATTGAGGCCGAAGCTGCAATGCTGGGCCAACCCATATCGATGCTGATCCCGGAAGTTGTTGGATTTGAGCTGACCGGAGAAATGACTGAAGGCACCACCGCCACCGATCTGGTGCTGAAAGTGGTGGAACTACTGCGCGCACAGGGCGTCGTCGGTAAATTTGTCGAATTTTTTGGCAGCGGTCTGGATCATCTGCCGCTGGCCGACCGCGCCACCATCGCCAACATGGCCCCCGAATACGGGGCGACCTGTGGCTTTTTCCCAATTGATGGTGAGACCCTGCGTTATATGCGGGTGTCGGGGCGTGATGAAGACCGGATTGCGCTGGTGGAAGCATACGCGCGCGAAAACGGCATGTGGCGCGACGCGGATTACAATCCGATCTACACCGACACGCTTGGTCTGGATATGGGCACCATCGTTCCGGCCATATCGGGGCCAAAACGACCGCAGGATTACATCGCCCTGACCGACGCCAAGGTCGCATTTCGCCGTGAAATGGAAGAAACCTTTGTGCGCCCAATGGATATGGAAATGCCGGTCGAAGGCGAAGATTACACCATGGAAAGCGGCAAGGTTGTGATTGCTTCAATCACGTCCTGCACCAACACCTCAAACCCATACGTGATGATTGGTGCCGGGCTGGTGGCCAAGAAAGCCGCCGCACTGGGTCTGAACCGTCGTCCATGGGTCAAAACATCGCTGGCACCGGGCAGTCAGGTTGTCAGCGAATATCTGGAAGCCGCTGGTCTGCAAAAGCACCTCGACACCATCGGTTTCAATCTGGTCGGCTACGGCTGCACCACCTGCATCGGCAATTCCGGCCCGCTGCAACCGGAAATATCAGCAGCAATACACGACGCCGATCTGGTAGCGGTGTCTGTGCTGTCGGGCAACCGCAATTTTGAAGGCCGCATTTCCCCGGATGTGCGCGCCAACTATCTGGCATCGCCACCTCTGGTGGTCGCCTATGCGCTGGCCGGCACGATGGACATCAATCTGGCCACCGATCCCATTGGTCAGGACAAGGATTTTCAGGACGTTTACCTGAAAGACATCTGGCCCACGACACAGGAAAT
>CAZRHV010000182.1:0-2711 GCA_964599985.1 uncultured Marinosulfonomonas sp.
TTTGATTACTTCAAAACTGACAAAATAGAGTAATGGCAACCATCATCCTGGCCATTGGTCTGGTATTATGTGTAGAGGGGCTGGTGTTCGCACTGGCCCCTTCACGTCTGGAAGAAGTGCTGGAAGCCCTTAAAAACATGACCCCGGAAACCCGCCGCTTGATCGGGTTAGGGGCGCTATCAGCAGGGGTAATCTTGGTCTGGCTGGCAAAATCCGCACTAAACTGAAAAATTCATCACGAATTGTTCAGATTTTTCACATCCTTTTGAAAACTGGCTTTGCGGGTTTGCTATGGGAGATTTTATGCCTATCTAGTCAGGAAGTAATAATTACCCCTTAGCTGGTGACAGGCATACCAGCGCATCGATTTAGGAGGATGCAGTGAATATTCAGGTAAGAACACTCGCCGTGCAGAAAAACAGCGCGGTCAAAGGATTTTGGGTACTGGTGGTCGGATTGGCCATTATGCTGGCCCAATTAATGCCAACATATGCGGCTGGCGCACCGGAAAGCTTTGCCGATCTGGCCGAAGAGGTCAGTCCGGCGGTGGTTAATATCACCACATCCACGACAATCGCGACTGCAACCAGTGAAGGCCCGACGGTGCCGGAAGGCTCACCGTTTGAAGACTTCTTTCAGGATTTTCTGGACCGTCAGGAAGGCGACCCGGAACGCCAGCGCCCACGGCGCAGTCAGGCATTGGGCTCAGGCTTTGTGATTTCTGAAGACGGTTTCATCGTCACCAACAACCACGTAATCGACGGCGCTGACGAAGTTCTGATCGAGTTCTTTTCAGGTGTTGAACTGAAGGCAACAGTCGTCGGAACCGACCCAAAAACCGACATCGCCCTGCTTAAAGTCGAAAGTGACGAACCCTTGCCGTTTGTTTCGTTTGGCGACAGTGACGTGATGCGCGTTGGTGACTGGGTACTGGCCGTTGGCAACCCACTGGGTCAGGGATTTTCTGTATCCGCCGGGATCGTATCCGCCCGTGGCCGTGCCCTGTCTGGCACCTATGATGATTTCATCCAAACCGACGCAGCCATCAACCGCGGCAACTCTGGTGGCCCGCTTTTCAATATGGACGGGCAGGTTATCGGCGTGAACACCGCCATTCTGTCGCCCAGTGGTGGCTCAATTGGCATCGGGTTTTCGATGGCGTCAAACGTGGTTAACCGGGTTACGGATCAGTTGAATGAATTCGGCGAAACCCGTCGCGGCTGGCTGGGTGTGCGCATCCAGGACGTCAGTGAAGACGTCGCCGAAGCCATGGGTCTTGAAACGGTTGCTGGTGCGCTGGTGACAGATGTACCCGACGGCCCGGCCAAAGACGCCGGAATGCTTGGTGGCGATGTGATCCAATCCTTTGACGGGTTCGAAGTTGCAGACACCCGCGAACTGGTGAGCATTGTTGGCAATTCCGAAATCGGCAAAGCCGTGCGCGTTGTAGTGTTTCGCGATGGTGGAACCCAAACCTTGCTGGTCACATTAGGGCGTCGTGAAGACGCAGAAGCCACAGTAACCCCGGCTTCGGCGGAACCAACTGAGCCTGTTGAACAGGATCTGTTGGGCCTGACAATCGCTGAAATGACGGATGAACTGCGTGAACAACTGGGCCTTGCTGCTTCCGTTGAAGGGCTGGTTGTTAAGGACGTGGTTGAAGATTCTGAGGCCTTTGAAAAAGGTCTGCGTGCAGGTGATTTGATCACCGAAGCGGGTCAGCAAAAAGTTGTCACAGTTGAGGATTTACAAGATCGTATCGCAGACGCAAAAGAAGCAGGGCGCAAATCTCTGCTGCTTTTGGTGCGCCGCGAGGGTGATCCGCGCTTTGTGGCTCTCGGCCTGGGCTGAAACGCACAATACTGAAAATTTGGGGCGCCTGTAACCGGGCGCCCTTTTTCATGTAAGCACACATACATTTCACCGTATCGTGCGGGCTTGTAACAAGGGCTGGAAAAACCCTGCAACTTGCCCTATTTCCGCTGCGACAGTTATTGGAGAGACGCCAGATGGCAAAGATTACCTATATCGAACACGGCGGCAAAGAGCACGTCGTAGAAGTCGCCAACGGCCTGACCGTAATGGAAGGGGCCCGCGACAATGACATCCCCGGCATTGAGGCAGATTGCGGCGGCGCCTGCGCCTGTTCCACCTGCCACGTCTACGTTCATCCCGACTGGGTTGGCAAGGTACCGGCCAAAGAAGCGATGGAAGAAGACATGCTTGATTTCGCCTATGAACCCGATCCAGCGCGGTCCCGGCTGACCTGTCAGATCAAGGTGACAGACGCGCTTGAGGGTTTGGTCGTGCAAATGCCGGAAAAGCAAATCTGATGCGGTTTAGCGCCATCTGTGTCGCGGCCCTAATGGCGCTAACCAGCAACGCATGGGCCACGCCGCCAAATGTGATCATCCAGGCCGAATACACAGAACCGACCACCCGTTACGACCACGGCATCCTTGGCGATGCAATTGAATGGGGTGCGCTTAAACTGACCGTTGATCTTTGCGCCGGATGCGAGGGTGCGCAACAGTTGCGCAATTTCCTGATCCGCCTGCCGGAAAACCGGGTGTTCGAAGATGTGGCACCCCGGATCGTCACCATGATCAATGAAGGCTCAACCGAAGTTCTGGTGGTCGAAACCGATCTGGAGCTTGGCGCGCGACTGGCGCTTTACAACGAAAGTGGCCTGATCACCGCCACTCCGTTTA
>CAZRHV010000183.1:0-2704 GCA_964599985.1 uncultured Marinosulfonomonas sp.
GTGGCCGCCGAGGACGCGAATTATTGTTTGCATTGGGGGTTTGATATGGCCGCGATCCGGCAAGCGCTTGATACAGGTGGTAAGCGCGGGGCCTCTACCATCAGTCAGCAAGTGGTAAAGAATGTGTACCTTTGGCAGGGGCGCAGCTGGTTTCGTAAAGCGCTGGAAGCGGTTATGACGCCGGTGCTGGAGGCGGTCTGGACCAAGCGGCGGATACTGGAAGTGTATCTAAACGTGGCCGAATTTGATGAGGGAGTGTTTGGAGTAGAGGCAGCGGCGCGGACTTATTTCAGGGTTGGACCGGAAAAACTGACGCCAATTCAAGCGGCGCGGTTGGCAGCGGTTCTGCCAAATCCGAAAGGTCGATCAGCGTCTAACCCTTCGGCATTCCTGCGGAAACGCTCTCTTTCGATCAAAGATGGGGCTGCGACAATTCTTGCCGATGGTCGCGCGGCGTGTTTCGAGAGTTGAAATACCTGGCAGTTCGCGCCATTGAGGGGGAACATTAGAAAAATGAGCCACTGACCATGATCCGATTGTTCCACGTCCCGTTATCTCCTTTCTGTCGCAAGGTGCGATTGTCGCTGGGTGAAAAGAAGCTGGAAGTGGAGCTGGTGGAGGAGCGGTATTGGGAAGGCGACGCAGATTTTCTGCGGCGCAACCCGGCCGGTAAGGTTCCGGTGCTGAAAATGGACGGCCGCACGATGGCGGAAAGTGCGGCAATTTGTGAATACATTGAGGAAAAGCACTCTGAGCCGGCGCTGTTGCCAAAAGACCCCGGTGGCCGGTACGAAGTTCGCCGGTTGGTAAGCTGGTTTGATGACAAGTTCAACGCGGAAGTGACGTCAAAGCTGATGTATGAGCGGGTCAATAAAAAGATTATGGGGCGCGGCTACCCTGACAGCGGGAATATAAAAGCTGGCGCTAAGGCGATCAAGTTTCATCTGGATTATATGGGTTGGTTGCTGGAAGAACGGCGCTGGTTGGCTGGGGATGCGATGACGCTGGCGGATTTCGCGGCGGCGGCACATTTGTCGGCGCTGGATTACATCAGTGATGTGGACTGGAACCGGAATGAAGCAGTGAAGGACTGGTACGCAAAGATCAAATCGCGCCCGGCGTTTCGGTCAATTCTGGCAGATCATGTGTCGGGCTTTCCACCACCGGCGCATTATTCGGATCTGGATTTTTGAGGCTTGGGTCGTTTTGGGGGCTGTCTGCCCCCCTTGCCCGTACCGGACAATTCCCCCGAGAATATTTTTGAACAGAAGAAGGTGAGGGCGTGATGCCTGCGGTTCTGAAGGAGCGGTTGGTTAAGCAGGCTTTGGCTGAGGGGTTTGCACGGGTTGGGGTGACTACCCCTGGCGCCGTGCCGGATGCAGCGGTTCGGCTTAAAGAATATGTAGCCGAATATCGGCATGGGCAGATGAGCTGGATGGCTGAGCGGATGGTCTGGCGGGGTAATCCGGCAGCACTGTGGCCCGAGGCGAAATCTGTGGTGATGCTGGCAGAGATGTATACGCCAGAGCATGACCCAATGGCGGTTTTGGATCAGGCGGATCGCGGCGCAATATCGGTATATGCGCAGAACCGGGATTACCATGATATTGTGAAGAAACGTCTGAAACGGGTGGGGCGCTGGTTGCTGGAGCAGGCCCCGGGCGAGGCGATCAAGGTATTTGTGGATACCGCCCCGGTGATGGAAAAGCCGCTGGCGGCGGCGGCGGGCCTTGGCTGGCAGGGGAAACATACCAATCTGGTATCGCGGGAGTTGGGCAGCTGGTTTTTTCTTGGCGCGATCTTTACGACAGTGGAACTGCCGGTTGATCAGGTGGGTGAGGACCATTGTGGGAACTGTCGCGCCTGTCTGGATGTCTGTCCGACGGGGGCGTTTCCGGCACCTTATCAGTTGGATGCGCGGCGCTGCATTTCTTATCTGACGATTGAGCATCATGGACCGGTGAAAGAAGAACTGCGCGGATTGCTGGGCAACCATATCTATGGCTGCGACGATTGTCTGGCCGCGTGCCCCTGGAACAAATTTGCAGTTGCAGCGAGCGAGGTGCGGTATCTGGCGCGTGAGGAATTGACGGCGCCGCGTTTGGCTGAATTGGCGGCGCTGGACGATGCGGCGTTTCGATTGATGTTTTCCGGAAGCCCGGTGAAACGGGTTGGGCGGGACCGATTTGTGCGCAATGTGCTGTATGCGATTGGTAATTCGGGGCTGGATGAATTGTTGCCAGTGGCTACGGGTCTGGCAGATGACGCAGATGAAACGGTGGCGGATGCGGCCCGTTGGGTAGTCGGGCGATTAGTTTCGCGCTGACTGACGCAGGGCCGCGAGGGCGGCGGGGATGCCGGACGCCACGTTACTGATCCGATAGGGGCCGATTTTGCTGGCATTGACCAGAAAATATATCTGCACCTTGTCACCAGGGGTATCGATCAGGTTGATCCGGTAATCAACGGCATATGTTGTCAGTGTTTTGTCCAGAGCTTCTTGCACCGCTGCCGGTGTGCTGGGGGAATTGGATTTTTTACCCCAGTTGATTTGAACAAGAATTCCACGGGTACCGTCCGGGTCCTGATGTGCTTCGAGGCTGGATTTTGTCACGCTGAGCGGCTGCATCGTCGGGTCACCGGTTACGCGGTAGTAAAGCAGCGACAGGGTGGCCGGCAGCGCGATGATGGTGATCATCACCGG
>CAZRHV010000184.1:0-2701 GCA_964599985.1 uncultured Marinosulfonomonas sp.
GACGGGCTTTCAACCGTTCCGGGGCAGATGCAGTTACAGCGAATACCCTTGGTGACATAATCTTTGGCCACCGATTTAGTCAGCCCGATCACCGCCGCCTTGCTGGTGCCATAGACCATCCGGTTTGGCGCACCAATGATTGATGAAACCGCCGACGACATGTTCACAATCGAACCACGCCCGCGCTCCAGCATCCCCGGCAGTGCCGCGCGGATAGTGTGGAACATGGCTTTGACGTTCAATTCAAATGCGAAATTCATTTCCTCTTCGCTGGCGTCCAGAATGGTGCCATTATGAACAAAGCCCGCGCAGTTGAATAAAATCTCCGGCTGGAAATCTGAAATCGCCGCCTTGACTGCTACCGGATCAGTGGCATCCAGCACACTGGTTTCGCAGCCCTCAAGCGACGCCAGCAGATCACCATTTATGTCCGTCGCCAGCACAGTTGCGCCTTCACGAATAAATGCCTCAGCCGTAGCTCGGCCAATGCCTTGCCCTGCGGCAGTGATAAACGCGCGTTTACCCTCAAGTCTCATTTCGAAAATCCTTCTTGATATTCACCTACATCACGGCGCCGATTTGCCAAGGCACGAATTCTGAATCCCCTAGCCCTTGCGCCTCGGATTTTGTCTGCTCCCCTGACGCCATATCCAAAATCATCTCATAAATCCGGCGTCCAACGCTTTCAATCGTTGCGCCGCCGCTCAGGATCGTTCCGGCGTTCAGATCCATGTCATCAGCCATCCGCTCATACATCCGTGTGTTGGTGGCGATCTTGATGGTGGGCGCTGGCTTGGATCCAAACGCCGAACCGCGCCCGGTGGTGAATACAACCATGTTGCAACCGCTTGCGATCTGTCCGGTAACAGACGCTGGATCATAGCCGGGGCTGTCCATGAAATTGAAGCCCGGCGTGGTAACAGGTTCGGCGTATTTGTAAACCCCGTTCAGGGGCGTGGTGCCGCCCTTAGCTGTCGCGCCCAGTGACTTTTCAAGGATCGTGGTTAGCCCGCCTTTTTTGTTGCCCGGCGACGGATTATTATCCATCGAGCCCTTGTTGCGGGCCGTATAATCTTCCCACCAATGGACCAAATTGATCAGTTTTTCACCAATCGCTGGCGTAACCGCGCGCCGGGTCAGCAGATGTTCAGCGCCATAAATCTCTGGCGTTTCGGCCAGTACCCCGGCAGCACCCTGCGCCGTAAGCAGATCACAGGCATAACCAAGTGCCGGGTTGGCAGTAATACCTGACCACGCGTCAGAGCCACCACATTGCAACGCCACCATCAAATCCGATACCGGGCAGGGGGTACGCGTTACTTTGTTCGCCAACGGCAACATCGCGCTGATTTTTTCGACGCCCAAATCAATAGTTTTGCGCAGGCCCGCTACATCCTGAATGTTCATTGCCTGAAACAACGGCCCCGGCGTTATGCCATATGCTTCCAGCAGCCAGTCAATCTGATTCATCTCGCAACCCAGACCCACCATCAGCACCGCCGCCACATTCGGGTGGCGGGCATATCCCCACATCACCCGCTGCAACGCTTCGAAACCATCACCATTATCGGCCATGCCACAACCAGTGCCGTGGACAAAGGCAGCAACTCCATCGACATTGGGATAGGCGGCCATGATCTCGGGCGTAAAATGTTCCGCAATCATCCGCGCGGCGGTGGCGGAACAGTTCACCGAAGTAATAACCGCGATGTAATTGCGCGTCCCGGCCGGTCCCTTATCCCGTTTGAAACCCATGAAAGTGTCAGCCGTATCTACCGGCTGAACCGGGCGCAGATCAGTGCCGAATTCATATTGCTGATCAACTGCGCGAAAACCCAGATTATGGGTGTGAACATGATCCCCCGGCGCGATGTCTTCGCTGGCGTAACCGATAATCTGGGCATATTTGAATATCGGTTGACCGCTCTTGATCGGCTGCGTTGCCATCTTATGCCCGCGCGGGATGTCCTGGCGGGCTATAACACCTTCACAATCGGCACCATTTGCAAGTGGTGTAACGGCGTTAACGACGTTATCTTTTGGGTCAAGGCGGACTGTTTGCTTCATCTCGAACTAATATGTCAGTTTTACAGCAGACTTTTCAACCCATATAAACATCATGAGATTGAGGTTAATTATTTCGGGTATTTGCCCGATACGATCGGAAGACAGACATGGACAACAGCCCAACCCGCGCAAACAAAAAATTCCGCTCACAGGAATGGTTCGACAATCCGAACAACCCGGGGATGACCGCGCTCTATGTTGAACGCTACCAGAATCAGGAATACACCCGGGAAGAATTGCAAGCCGGGAGGCCAGTAATTGGCGTGGCGCAGACCGGATCGGATCTCGCACCGTGCAACAAAATTCATGTGTTCCTGATGGACCGGATCAAGGCGGGCATTCGTGATGGCGGGGGCATCCCGATGGAATTTCCGGTGCATCCCATTCAGGAAACCGGCAAACGCCCCACAGCGGCGCTGGATCGCAACCTTGCCTACCTTGGTCTGGTCGAGGTGTTGCACGGCTATCCGATTGACGGTGTAGTGCTGACCACCGGCTGCGATAAAACCACGCCCGCTATGTTGATGGGGGCGGCCACGGTTGATTTACCAGCCATTGTTTTGTCTGGCGGACCGATGTTAGATGGCTGGTGGAAAGGCGAACTGGCCGGATCCGGCATGGTGATCTGGGAAGG
>CAZRHV010000185.1:0-2687 GCA_964599985.1 uncultured Marinosulfonomonas sp.
CGGTGTTCTTCAAACGTCATCACATCGGCCATTACCTGACAGGGATGGGTGCGGTTGGTCAGGCCGTTGATCACCGGAACCGAGGCGTATTCAGCCATTTCATGCACGGTTGCTTCTTCAAAAGTACGCATCATGATCAGATCGACATAGCGCGACAGAACCCGGGCGGTATCGGCGATGGTTTCGCCGTGGCCAAGCTGCATATCCTGACCCGAAAGCACCATCGACTGCCCGCCCAACTGGCGCACACCAACATCAAAGCTGACCCGTGTCCGGGTGCTTGGCTTTTCGAATATCAGCGCCACCATGTGGTTTTTCAGCGGTTGATCAGCGTCCGGCGTGCCTTTGGGCTGGCCTTTGCGGGCTTCTTTCATTGTGCGGGCGTGGTCAATCATGTGCCGCAGGTCTTTGGGCGCAGTTGTGTGGATGTCGAGGAAGTGGTTCATATCATTGCTTTCTTTGGCCGCGGGTTTTGGGGCTGTCCGCCCCCTTGGCCTGACGGCCAATTCCCCCGAGAATATTTGTGAACAGAAGAAGTTTGGATCATCGCAGGCCTTGGGCCGCTGCATCGAGGCGGGTTAGGGCTGTGGCGATTTCATCGTCTGAAATGTTCAGCGGTGGCAGCAGGCGTACGACATTATCGGCTGCGGGGATGGTCAGGATTTTCTGGTCATACCCGGCGTTTACCACGTCGGTGTTGGCAACTTTGCATTTTAATCCGAGTATCAGGCCGTGGCCGCGCACGGTTTCGAATACATCCGGGTGGGCGGCAACCAGACCTTCGAGCTTTTGGCGCAGCAGGCCGGATTTGCGGTTCACTTCCGCAAGGAAATCATCGTCGGCGATGATGTCCATGACCTTCAGGCCAACCGCACAGCCTAATGGGTTGCCGCCATAGGTTGAGCCGTGGGTGCCCGCCGTCATGCCAAGGGCGGCATTTTCGGTGGCCAGAACAGCGCCAAGTGGGAAGCCGCCACCGATGCCTTTGGCCACCATCATGATGTCTGGCGTGATGCCGGTCCATTCATGGGCGAACAACCTGCCGGTGCGCCCCATGCCGCACTGGACTTCATCAAAGATCAAGAGGGCACCGTGTTGATCCGCCAGATCGCGCAGACCTTTGAGGCATTGATCCGGCACCGGACGTATGCCGCCTTCGCCCTGCACCGGTTCGATCAGGATTGCGGCTGTTTTATTGGTCACGGCCGCGTTCAGTGCATCGTGGTCGCCAAACGGCAGGTGGGTAAAGCCGGGCAGCAGCGGGCCGAAGCCTTTGGTCATTTTCTCGGAACCGGCGGCGGCGATACCGGCGGCGGAGCGGCCGTGAAAGGAGCCCTCAAAGGTGATAATCTCAACGCGTTCTGGCTGGTCGTTTTCGAACCAGTATTTGCGGGCCATTTTAACCGCCAGTTCACAGGCTTCGGTGCCGGAATTGGTGAAAAACACGGTGTCGGCGAAGGTTTCAGTTGTCAGTTTTTCCGCCAGCGCCGTCTGCGCCGGGATATTATAGAGGTTCGAGGTGTGCCAGAGCGCGTTGGCTTGCGTGGTCAACGCCTCCACCAGTGCCGGGTGAGCGTGGCCAAGGGCGTTCACTCCGATACCGGCCCCGAGATCCAGAAAACGTCGCCCATCAGCTTCTATCAGCCAGCTGCCTTCGCCTTTGACAAAAGATAGTGGCGCGCGGTTATAGGTCGGCAATACGGGACCGATCATTGGAACTGGCCTTTTAAAGAAGCCCAACAGGTGCCAAAGGCGGTCGGGCAAGTCAACTATGGAGGTGGGGGAGTGCTAAACGGCGCATCAAACCGGGCGTGGATACGCCTGACGGGTTAGCGTCGTCGCAATTGTGATTTTATGGTCAACTGGCAAGTCATAGTGGGCAATTAGCCGGAATGCTGTTGCCTGTCCAGTGCAGTTAAGAAAATGGCGTTAATTTGGGTGTAAGCTATGCTTGTATCCCCCCCCGCAGGCGCGGTAAGGTGGGAACCGACCAGAAGCGATAGCCAATACGGCCCCGATCACATCGGATGGCCGTTTGCATTTGAGGAAAGTTACATGGCCTGGACTGATGAGCGCGTAGAAGTGCTGACAAAAATGTGGGGCGAAGGCCAGTCGGCCAGCCAGATCGCCAAGGAGCTTGGCGGCGTGACCCGCAATGCGGTTATCGGCAAGGTGCATCGCCTTGGCCTGTCCAATCGCACCGGTGGTGGTGGCACGGCCAAGACTGTAGCCAAGGAAAAAGTCAGCAAGGCAGCGCCCAAGGCCAAGGCGGCACCCACGGCGGAAGCCCCGGCCGCAGCGCCCGAGCCTATCCGGCGGCATTTGCGCCGTCCGATTATTCCGGCCGGGCAACCATTGCCGCCGCAGCCTTCCGCCAATGAAATCAGCCCCGAGGCTCTGGCTTCGGTGCGGGAAGTGGAAAAGAAGGCTAAAAAAATCAGCCTGATGGAATTGACTGAACGGACTTGTAAGTGGCCAATTGGTGATCCGGCGACGGATGATTTCTGGTTTTGCGGGCTTTCTGTGCAAACCGGCAAGCCCTATTGTGAAGCCCATGTGAGCGTGGCGTTTCAGCCGATGTCGAGCCGGCGCGACCGGAAGCGCTAGGGTTAGCGAAACATGGGGGCTGTCTGCCCCCATACCCCCGAAAGTATTTTTGAACAGAAGAAGCCAGGGCCCGGACAGGT
>CAZRHV010000186.1:0-2672 GCA_964599985.1 uncultured Marinosulfonomonas sp.
GACGATGCGAACCGGGCCCTGATGGGTTCGAACATGATGCGTCAGGCGGTTCCATTGCTGGTAGCAGAAGCACCGCTGGTCGGAACCGGGATAGAATCCATCGTGGCACGGGATTCCGGTGCTGCCATTCTGGCCAAACGTGGCGGTGTTATTGATCAGGTCGATGCCCAACGGATCGTGATCCGGGCAACCGAAGACCTGGAACCGGGCGATCCGGGCGTTGATATCCACACCCTGCGCAAATTCCAGCGTTCAAACCAGAACACCTGCATCAACCAGCGACCGCTGGTGAAGGTGGGCGATCGGGTAACCAAAGGTCAGGTTGTGGCCGATGGCCCGTCAACTGATCTTGGTGAGCTGTCGCTGGGTAAGAACGTGGTTGTCGCGTTCATGCCGTGGAATGGCTACAACTACGAAGATTCCATTCTGATTTCTGAACGCATCACCCGCGATGATGTATTTACGTCCATCCACATTGACGAATTCGAAGTGGCGGCGCGTGATACCAAGCTCGGCCCGGAAGAAATCACCCGCGATATTCCAAACGTCGGTGAAGAAGCGCTGCGCAACCTCGATGAGGCTGGTATCGTTTACATCGGTGCGGAAGTGGTACCGGGCGACATTCTGGTGGGTAAGATCACACCAAAGGGTGAAAGCCCGATGACACCAGAAGAAAAACTGCTGCGCGCCATCTTTGGTGAAAAAGCATCAGATGTCCGTGACACGTCGCTGCGGGTTAAACCGGGTGACTTTGGTACAGTCGTTGAGGTGCGCGTATTTAACCGCCACGGCGTCGAAAAAGACGAACGTGCGGTTCAGATTGAGCGTGAAGAAGTAGAACGTCTCGCCCGTGACCGCGACGATGAAATGGGAATTCTGGATCGCAACATCTACCAGCGTCTTAAGGGCATGATCCTGGGCAAGGTGGCTGTGAAAGGCCCCAAAGGCATCAAGCCAAAGTCGGAAATCACCGAAGAATTGCTGGAATCACTGGGCCGTGGCCTGTGGTGGCAGCTTGCTCTGGGTGACGACAAGGAAGCCGCAGAAGTCGAAGCTCTGAATGAACAGTACGAAATCCAAATTCGTGCACTTGAGCATCGTTATGAGGACAAAGTCGAAAAGGTCCGTCGCGGCGATGATCTGCCACCGGGTGTGATGAAGATGGTCAAAGTCTTCGTTGCGGTGAAGCGCAAGCTGCAACCGGGCGATAAGATGGCCGGTCGTCACGGCAACAAAGGTGTGATTTCCAAGGTTGTACCAATGGAAGACATGCCGTTCCTGGCTGACGGGACACCAGTTGACTTTGTGCTGAACCCACTTGGGGTGCCGTCGCGTATGAACGTCGGGCAAATCCTGGAAACCCACATGGGTTGGGCAGCGCGCGGTTTGGGTCTCCAGATCGATGACGCCTTGGGTGCCTATCGCCGTTCCGGTGATCTGACACCTGTTAAGGACGCAATGAAAGTCGCATATGGTGATGATGTTTACGCAGAAGGCATCAAAGGCATGGACGATGATCAACTGCTGGAAGCAGCCGGTAACGTCACAAACGGTGTGCCAATTGCAACGCCAGTATTTGACGGTGCCAAAGAGGCCGACGTGAATGACAGTCTTATTCGCGCGGGGTTCTCAACCTCGGGTCAGTCGATCCTGTTTGACGGCCTGACCGGCGAACAATTCGCGCGGCCAGTTACAGTCGGCGTCAAATACCTGCTGAAACTGCACCACCTTGTGGATGATAAAATCCACGCGCGTTCAACCGGGCCTTATAGCCTTGTCACGCAGCAACCTCTGGGTGGTAAAGCCCAGTTCGGTGGCCAGCGTTTCGGGGAAATGGAAGTCTGGGCGCTGGAAGCGTATGGCGCGGCCTACACGTTGCAGGAAATGCTTACGGTCAAGTCGGATGACGTGGCCGGGCGTACCAAAGTCTACGAAAGTATCGTCAAAGGCGAAGATAACTTTGAGGCCGGTGTACCAGAGAGCTTTAACGTGCTGGTAAAAGAAGTACGGGGCCTTGGCCTCAATATGGAACTCCTGGATGCGGAGCCGGATGAGTAGGGGGCCTAGCACCCCCCACCTTTCCCTCCCACCTTTTTTAAGGAATGCAAAATGAACCAGGAACTTACAAACAACCCGTTTAACCCGCTTGCTCCGCAAAAGACGTTTGATGAGATCAAGATTTCCTTGGCCTCACCTGAACGGATTTTGTCGTGGTCCTTTGGGGAAATAAAAAAACCCGAAACCATCAACTACCGCACGTTTAAACCCGAACGCGATGGTCTGTTCTGTGCCCGTATTTTTGGCCCGGTCAAAGACTACGAATGCCTGTGCGGCAAATATAAGCGGATGAAATATCGCGGCGTTGTCTGCGAAAAATGTGGTGTGGAAGTCACGCTGCAAAAGGTGCGCCGTGAGCGTATGGGCCATATTGAGCTGGCCGCACCCGTAGCGCATATCTGGTTCCTGAAATCCCTGCCAAGCCGTATCGGCCTGATGCTGGACATGACCCTGCGCGATCTGGAACGTATTCTCTACTTCGAAAATTACGTTGTGATCGAACCCGGCCTGACTGACCTGAACCATGGTCAGCTAATGTCGGAAGAAGAATTCATGGACGCCGAAGACGCTTATGGTGGTGATGCATTCACCGCCAATATTGGTGCCGAAGCGAT
>CAZRHV010000187.1:0-2660 GCA_964599985.1 uncultured Marinosulfonomonas sp.
TATGCGGATACCAGTTTGCTGGTTGAGCTTACGGGATACAGCCCGACGACATCGGTGACGGAGGGAATTAAAAAATTCGTCGCCTGGTATCGGGATTATTATGACATGCAGGATCCCTGAAATGAGCGGTATTCTATCGGGGTTGAAGCGAGTGCTGTGGTTTGACCGGTCTGGTAAGTCGGAAGAAATTCCAGACCCGCCGCGACCCGAACTGCCGGTGGCCGTGATCGGTGACATCCATGGTCGCGCAGATTTATTGAAAATTTTATTGGATAAGATTTCGCGGGAAGACTCCGATGCTACATTGATATTCGTTGGCGACTATGTTGACCGGGGCCCTGACAGCCGCGGTGTAATCGACATGCTGCGCACCCTGGACGCAGCTATTTGCCTGCGCGGCAATCATGAAGCGATGCTGCTCGAATTTCTCGATGAACCGATTGAAAAGGGAGGTCGCTGGTTGCGCAACGGCGGGGTTGAAACTCTTTCCAGTTATGGGATTTCACTAGGCGAAGACTCTGGCACCGATGAAGTAATGAACGCCAGTGGCGCTTTGCGTTCCGCTCTGACGGACGGAACAGAAAGTTGGCTGCGCGCCTTGCCGATTTTCTGGCAAAGCGGCAATCTGCTGGTCACCCACGCCGGGCCTGATCCAGCTACACCCATCGCTGCTCAATCTGAACGAGATTTCCTGTGGGGCCACCGGCGGTTTTTGCGCGACAATCGGACAGATGGCATTTGGGTCGCCCACGGTCACTGGATGCGGGATCAGGCAGAGGCCAGAAATGGGCGTATTGGGGTTGATACAGGGGCATTTGTATCGGGGCGGCTGACGGCAGCTTTGATTACGCCGGATGGGGCAGTACGCTACATCGACACACACAAAAAATAATTCTTCACGTTAGCGATAAACCAACACCAGAAACATTGCCCCGGCAGATACTCAAATGTACAGTTCCCCAAAATTACAGACGCTGAATTTTCAAAGGAATGCCCGATGGCAAAAGATCTGAGCCCGCAGAGCCAGCCCGGCCTGTCCAGCTTTAATTGGGACGACGCCCTGCTGCTGGACACCCAGCTTTCCGAGGAAGAGCGCATGTTGCGCGACGGGGCACGAGCCTATGCACAGGACAAGCTACAGCCCAGAATTATCGATGCCTACCGCGACGAAATTACCGACCCGGAAATCTTCCGCGAGATGGGTGAAATGGGCTTACTCGGCGTGACCCTGCCCGAGGAATACGGCGGCATCGGGGCGTCCTATGTTTCCTACGGTCTGATAGCGCGGGAAGTTGAGCGGGTGGATTCCGGATACCGTTCCATGATGTCGGTGCAAAGCAGTTTGGTGATGTATCCGATCTATGCCTATGGGTCCGAAGAACAGCGACAGAAATACCTGCCGAAACTCGCCACGGGTGAACTGATTGGTTGTTTCGGGTTGACCGAACCCGATGCTGGCAGCGATCCGGGCGGCATGAAAACCGTCGCGAAAAGGACCGATGGCGGGTATGTTCTGAACGGCTCCAAAATGTGGATTTCCAACAGCCCGATCGCCGATGTTTTCATAATCTGGGCTAAGTCCGATGCGCATGGCGGCAAAATCCGTGGATTTGTTCTTGAACGGGGAATGAATGGTCTTAGTACCCCGAAAATTGCTGGAAAACTAAGCCTGCGCGCGTCCATTACCGGCGAGATTGTGATGGAAAATGTTGAAGTTGGTGAAGATGCTCTGTTGCCCGATGTCGAAGGGCTTAAAGGTCCATTTGGTTGTCTTAACCGGGCACGTTATGGGATTAGCTGGGGTGTTTTGGGTGCAGCAGAGTTTTGCTGGCACGCGGCGCGTCAATATGGGTTGGATCGTAAACAATTCAACAAACCGCTCGCGCAAACCCAGTTGTTCCAGAAAAAACTGGCCGATATGCAAACCGAAATTTCCCTTGGGCTGCAAGGCTCCCTACGCGTCGGGCGGCTGATGGATGAAGGTCACGCCGCACCAGAAATGATTTCACTGGTCAAGCGCAACAACTGCGGCAAAGCGCTGGATATTGCCCGCCAGTCACGCGACATGCACGGCGGTAACGGCATTTCGGAAGAATTTCAGGTGATGCGCCACATGGTTAATCTGGAGACGTCGAACACTTACGAAGGCACTCACGATATTCACGCGCTTATATTAGGGCGCGCGCAAACCGGGTTGCAGGCGTTTTTCTAACCTAGCCGCCACTATGTAAATTCAGGCGGGGGTCATCCAGTTCCAGCGGAAAGCGTTTGGGGACCAGTCCCGCCTGGAACCAATTCACAAACGTGTAGATCGAAAATACCGGCAGTCCGGTCAGCTTTCGTATGTCGGCGGCATAGGGCGTCATGTTGGTACATTCCAACACAATAGCGCCTACGTTCGGGTGTTTGGTCACCAGTTCGCGGGCTGCATCCAGCAGGTCCAGCCGGCAATCGGCGAAATCAAATCCGGGCAGATCATCCAGAATTCCATGGGTAAAAATCCTCCCGTCATCGGTGCCTACAATCGGCGTATCCAGTGGCGCGCCGGCTGCGCTCAGGTGAGCGTCGGTCAGATTAGCCTTGGAAATCGTGATCACGCCAACACGCTTGCCAGCAGGCAGGGTTGCGCTCACCAGCGGTATTTGCATCAATGATGACGT
>CAZRHV010000188.1:0-2604 GCA_964599985.1 uncultured Marinosulfonomonas sp.
CGGGGTAAACCGACCCGATCTGTTGCAACGCGCCGGGGCCTATGCGCCGCCACCGGGTGCCAGTGACCTGCCGGGGCTCGAGGCTTCGGGTGAGGTTGTTGCGATAGGGCCGGGGGTGTCTGAGTGGACGGTTGGCGACAAGGTTTGTGCGCTGTTGCCGGGTGGCGGATACGCCGAATATGTGGCGACCCCTGAGGCCCATGCTTTGCCAGTGCCGGACGGGATGGGCATGAAAGAAGCCGCCTGTCTGCCCGAGACATTTTTTACTGTCTGGTCGAACGTATTCATGCGCGGCCGCTTAAAAGCAGGTGAGCGGTTTTTGGTGCATGGCGGGTCCAGTGGGATCGGCACAACGGCAATCCAGTTGGCGAACGTGTTGGGCGCGCGGGTATTTACCACCGCCGGTACAGACGCCAAATGTGCGGCCTGTCTGGAACTGGGGGCAGAGCGGGCGATTAACTACCGCGAGCAGGATTTTGTTGAGGTTTTGCGCGCGAACGGCGGTGCAAACCTGATACTGGACATGGTTGGTGGCGACTATATCGGGCGCAATCTGCGCGCGTTGGCCGATGATGGGCGTCTGGTGCAAATAGCGTTTCTTCAGGGGCCAAAAGTAGAGCTGAATTTTGCGCAGATCATGATGCGGCGCCTGACCGTGACCGGATCAACCCTGCGACCGCAATCTGATCTGGCCAAGGCAAGGATTGCAGATGAATTGCGCGAAAAAGTCTGGCCGTTGCTTGCAAGCGGGCGTGTGGCGCCGGTGATGGATTCTGAGTTTGACTTCAGTGATGTTGTTGCCGCCCACGAACGTATGGAAAGCGGCCAAAATATCGGCAAGATTTGCTTGAAAATAAATTGATTCATTTTGGGATTTACCCGGAAAAACCCACGAAAAATTAAGAAAATTGTTGGAATCTTGCGCGTAGGTCGGCAGTAATGCCACGCTACACCATTGATTAGTCATAGAAACAAAGAGATTTTATGAAAGCCCTTGCGGAAATTGTCAATAATATGGCAAATACAGGGCAGGAATTTGGCGGTCTGGGTGCCGTTAGCGATACTCGCTATTCCTGTGATGAAAGAATTGGGGTTGTTTAATGGTTTTTGGTTCTACTAAGAAACTGCTTGCCGCAGTGACTGTGGCTGGGGTTTTCGCAGTGTCAGCGGCGTCGGCTGCGACGCTGAATGTGACGTATCAGGACAGCACTGTCTTTGGCACGCCTAATCTGTCTAACACTGTCAACATCACGTCGTCCGGCTATACCGGCGGGGCGCAGGCCGGACAATTCCGGTTGAGTGGTAGCGGTGGATTTGGCAATTTTCTGGCGTTTTGTGTTGATCTGGCGAAATTCATGAGCAGTGGCAACAGCTATTCGACATCAAGCGGTTCGGCCTTTGGGGCGACGGTTGACGGGTATATTGATCGGCTGTTTACCAGCGCCTATGCCAGTGTCGACACTGCCGTCGAAGGCGCTGCTTTTCAACTGGCGCTGTGGGAAATCATTACGGATACCGGTTCAGCCTACAGCCTGACAAGTGGTGGCTTTAAGGCGACCGCGGGTTCTGCCGTGACCGCTCAGGCAAATTCGTATCTGGCCGGTTTGGCCGGGGCGTCCACCGGGGGCTACACGATTACTTACCTGAATTCAGGCACCAGCCAGAATCTGGTAACAGTGGCACCAGTTCCGCTACCAGCGGCGCTTGGAATGCTTGGCCTGGGTGTCGCCAGTCTGTTTGGTCTACGGCGTCGTAAAAAGGCCTGAGACTAACAAATCGGGATTTTAGTAGGGCTGCCTTTGGGCGGCCCTTTTTCTATTCAATCGGGTCCAGCAGGGCGTCTGACATCTGGCAATCGCGTATCACGTCGGCCCCACAAACGCGCGGGGTCAGGTCTTTGGTCAGGCACAGGCGAACTTCTTGAATGCGTGATGATTTGCAAGTGATTGTAGCCATGTCTGCACGCAAATCCGGATTGGCTTGCAGGAACGCCTGTTCCACGACGCTTGCAGGCAGTTTAACCGGGTCGCTCAGTTTGCGAAATACCTCTGGCCGGGAAACGGCGGTGTAGGCCTGACGAGCCGCCTTAAAATACGCGTCGGCCGACAGCCCGGAACAACGCCCGTGCTTTTTCCACTGATACCAGGCAGCACCTGACGTTCCCATAATATCGGCCATGTCACCGGTTTGCCGGCGCGAAGGGTCGCGGGCATTGGTGCGGCAATAGCTGGGCCAGCCAGATTCGTATTGCGGCCATAGCCCGTGCAGTACCCAGCCCAGTTCACGCCCGGTATCGCATTGCGGCGAACCACGCGCGTCGCCCTCTAATGCGCACCATGTAGGCGACCAGGAAAGCGATAAAACGTAATAATCAAAGTCACCTGCACGTTCCCCTTCCGCACTTGCCAGTCGGGTCATTAACAGTAGGGCAAGCAAGGCGCGCATTTTCTCTTTTCCTTAGCGTTAATCGGGACTATATGAAGCCAACTTCCCCGAAAACGAGAATATGTTCCACCCCGGAACGACCGTTTTCCCCGGCTAGGGGAGCATTTGTCAAAGGAGACAGGGCATGGGTTTACCGATCATGGCGAAAGCCACCGCCGT
>CAZRHV010000189.1:0-2579 GCA_964599985.1 uncultured Marinosulfonomonas sp.
CAGGGTGGTCGCGTGCCGCAGGCAATGCCGATCAACCTGTCCAATCTGGCGCTGTTAGATGCAAAAGGTAAAGCAACCCGCGTTGGCTTTCGTATGGAAGACGACAAAAAGGTCCGCTTCGCCAAAACCACAGGGGACGTGATCTGATGCTCGACGATGCAACCTACACCCCACGCCTGAAGGCACATTACAAGGACACGGCCCGTGGCGCCCTGAAGGAAGAATTTTCCTACAAGAACGACATGATGATTCCGCGCCTTGATAAAATTGTGCTGAACATTGGTTGTGGCGCTGAAGCCGTTAAAGACACCAAGAAAGCCAAGTCGGCGCAGTCCGAACTGACCACAATCGCCGGCCAGCAGGCCATCATCAACATAGCCAAGCAATCCATCGCGACCTTCCGGGTTCGCGAAGATATGCCGCTTGGCACCAAGGTCACCCTGCGCGGTAACCGGATGTATGAATTTTTGGACCGCCTGATCACAGTGGCGATGCCACGAGTACGTGACTTTCGTGGCGTGTCCGGGAAATCGTTTGATGGCCGCGGCAATTATGCCCTGGGTCTGAAAGAACTTTTGGTGTTCCCCGAGATTGACTTTGATAAAGTCGACGTAACCTGGGGAATGGATATCGTCATCTGCACAACCGCGAACACCGACGCGGAAGCGAAGGCACTGTTGAAGCAATTCAACATGCCCTTCAACAGCTGATCGCGAGAGGAAAGAACACATGGCTAAAAAAGCAATGATCGAACGCGAACTCAAACGCCAAAAGCTGGTTGCAAAATACGCAACCAAGCGCGCGGCGCTGAAAGAAATCGCTGCCGACACATCCAAGCCCATGGAAGAGCGTTTCAAAGCGCACATGGCGCTTGCAAAACTACCGCGCAACAGTTCAGCCACCCGGCTGCACAACCGTTGCCAGCTCACCGGTCGTCCACACGGCTATTATCGTAAATTCAAGGTTTCACGGATCGCCATAAGGGAACTGGGCTCGCAAGGCCTGATCCCCGGCCTCGTGAAATCCAGCTGGTAAGGAGCGTATATAAATGAACGATCCTCTCGCAGATATGCTGACACGGATTCGCAACGCTCAGATGCGTGGCAAATCAACAGTATTCACACCCGGCTCCAAGCTGCGTGTCCGGGTGCTGGATGTGCTGAAAGACGAAGGTTATATCCGGGGCTACGAACGTACTACCGGGACCGACGGCCACCCAGCCATCGAGATCAGCCTGAAATATTATGATGGCACCCCTGTCATTCGTGAACTGAAGCGGGTCTCAACCCCCGGTCGTCGCGTCTACATGGGCGTCAAGGAAATCCCGCAGATCCGTCAGGGTCTTGGTGTTTCGATTGTCTCCACACCTAAAGGTGTGATGTCAGATGCAAGTGCGCGCACCAACAATGTTGGCGGCGAAGTGCTCTGCACTGTATTCTAGGGGAGCAAAATGTCACGTATTGGTAAAAGACCGGTCGATCTGCCAGCAGGGGTTAGCGCCACTGTATCGGGTCAGACCGTAGAAGTGAAAGGCCCCAAAGGGACCCTTAGCTTTAATGCGACTGACGACGTTACAATCAAGGTCGAAGACAATGTGATCAGCATCACACCTCGCGGCAGCTCCAAACGGGCACGTCAGCAATGGGGTATGAGCCGGACACAGATCCAGAACCTGGTCACCGGTGTAACGGATGGTTTCAAAAAAGAACTTGCGATCACCGGTATTGGTTACCGGGCTACAATGGAAGGCACGAACCTGAAATTGCAGCTGGGTTACAGCCACGATGTGTTCTTTGAGGTGCCAGAGGGTGTTACCGTAACCGCCCCCAAGCAGACTCAGGTCTTCATCGAAGGCATTGACCGTCAACTCGTCGGCCAGGTCGCGGCAAACATCCGCGAATGGCGCAAGCCCGAGCCCTATAAAGGCAAAGGCATTGCATACAAAGGCGAATATATCTTCCGCAAAGAAGGCAAGAAGAAGTAAGGACGCATATTATGGCAAAAAGCAAAAGAGACCTGTTCTTGAAGCGCCGCCAGCGCGTTCGGAACAAACTGCGGAAAATGGCAGCCGGGCGCCCGCGCCTTTCTGTTCACCGCTCGAACAAGAACATCAGCGTTCAGCTGATCGACGACGTAAACGGCGTGACACTCGCCTCGGCTTCCTCCATGGAAAAATCCTTGGGTGTGGTTGGCAAGAACAACGTCGAAGCTGCCGCCAAAATTGGTGCGGCAATTGCAGAACGCGCAAAGAAAGCCAAAGTGAGCGAATGTTATTTCGACCGCGGCGGCTTCCTCTTTCACGGTAAAGTCAAGGCTCTGGCCGACGCTGCCCGTGAAGGCGGATTGAAGTTTTAAGAGGATCAGAGAATGGCAAGAGAACAAAGAGGCCGGGGCCGTCGCGATCGTGACGAAACACCGGAATTCGCTGATCGTCTGGTTGCGATCAACCGCGTATCCAAGACCGTTAAGGGTGGTAAGCGTTTCAGCTTTGCTGCCCTGGTGATTGTTGGTGACCAAAAGGGCCGCGTCGGCTTTGGCAAAGGTAAAGCCAAAGAAGTACCCGAAGCGATCCGCAAAGC
>CAZRHV010000190.1:0-2550 GCA_964599985.1 uncultured Marinosulfonomonas sp.
ACAAGGATTTTCAGGACGTTTACCTGAAAGACATCTGGCCCACGACACAGGAAATTTCCGAACTGGTTGATAAAACCGTCACCCGCGCCGCGTTCACGGAAAAATACGCCAACGTCTTTGACGGCGACGAAAAATGGCAGGCTGTCGCAACCACTGACAGCCTGACATATGACTGGCCGTCGACATCAACCTACGTGCAAAATCCGCCCTACTTTCAGGGCATGAGCGCCGAGGCCGGAACCATATCGAACGTCAAGGACGCGAAAGTTTTGGCAATCCTTGGTGACATGGTCACAACGGATCACATCTCACCGGCCGGGTCATTCACCGCAGACACCCCCGCCGGGCAATATCTGGTGGACCGGCAGGTGCCGCAGCGCGAATTCAATTCCTATGGTTCGCGACGCGGCAATCATCAGGTGATGATGCGCGGCACGTTTGGCAATATTCGCATTAAGAACGAAATGCTGGCCGATGTTGATGGGGGTGTTGAAGGTGGCTATACCCTTGGCCCCGACGGCGAACAAACCTCGATATTTGACGCGGCCATGGCACATCAGGAAGCAGGCACGCCGCTGGTGATTTTCGCGGGCGAACAATACGGCGCCGGATCAAGCCGTGACTGGGCTGCCAAAGGCACAGCGTTGCTGGGCGTGAAGGCCGTAATCGCCACCAGTTTTGAACGCATCCACCGCTCAAACCTTGTCGGCATGGGGGTGATCCCGTTTGAATTCACCGGTGGCGATACCCGTAAATCGCTGGACCTGAGGGGCGATGAAACTGTCTCAATTAGCGGGCTTGAGGGTGATCTTAAACCTCTGTCCGAAGTTCCGGCAACCATCACCTATACAGACGGTACGGTGAAAGAAATCACCCTGAAATGCCGCATAGATACCGAGGTCGAAATCGAATACGTCGAAAACGGCGGTGTGCTGCATTACGTGCTGCGGAACCTGGCTAAGTCCTGACCAACTGGCGACCGGGAGCTCCAATATTCGGGTTTTACCCGCGTTGTTGTCCCGTTCGTCAACGCTCACTTGGCTGATGTCATGTTAAACATCCAGCCCCGCACTGATTTCACCATCGACGACTTGAACAGCAACCATTGCTTGAACGGAGAAGATGTTATTGCTCGGCTGGATAAAGCCTAAACGGAAAAGGTTATTCAATTTGTTTCTACATTACCGGAGTGCAATAACTCGTTTGGTTAACTTTCCTGCGCTAACCTGTCTATATGCAAAGGCGAACAAACCCCATCCGCGTTTTGACACGCTTGGTTCCCCTACCGTTTCTGGAAGCGGGGGTTTTACTATTTTTGGCTGTATCGGTAACTTATTTCGGTTAAGCCTGCAGGGCTCTATTCCTGCTTTTTTGCAAGTGCGATTGCAGGTCCCAATTCACTCTCAATCCGCCGCTGGGTAATCGCCCCTACAAATCGTAGCAATATGTTTCCGTCACCATCCAGCAAAAATGTCTCGGGTAATCCGTAAACACCCCAGTTGATCGACTGCTTACCATCACTGTCGGTTGTGATGGCGGTGAACGGATTTCCCAAATCGTTCAGAAATTTCAGCGCGTCAGCTGGGCGATCTTTTTGATTGATCCCATAAACCGGAGTTTCCTTTGCTATTTCGATCAGGATTGGATGCTCAACCCTGCAGGGCGCGCACCAACTGGCCCAAAAGTTTACCAGTTTAACTTCGCCATCCTGAAAAACAGACTCGTCAAATGTCGGATAGTTTCCCAATTGATTTGCGGTAATTTCTGGCGCGCTCTGCCCTATCAATGTGGAAGGCAGAGCGTTTGGGTCCTCTCGGATCATCCCCCACAAAAACATCGCCGCCAGCCCCGCAAAAACCAGCGGTGGTGCCAGCAACAAAGGTGAAATCTTAGCCATTATCTGATTTCCTTGCTTCAGCCGCATCCAATGCAGCACATATTTTTACTGAACGTGTCCAGGTTGCCCAAACCAGCACAATCAGCAATACTATTGTCGCGCCATAAGCCGATAGAACTTCGACACCGTATTTTCCCAAATCAGGCATCATGCCATCCTTTCGCGCGCTTCAAGTGCATGCAGTCGGCGTGCGCGAATTTCAGTGCGGGTACGGATCAGGACCAGTGCTAAAAACAGCAACGTGAATCCTGCCATTGTCAGGAACAACGGATATCGGAATACATTATCGACTTTTTGCCCCGCATCAATCGATAGCGACGCATCCTGATGCAGGCCTTGATTCCAGAACTTAACCGCAAAACGCGACAGTAAAGCAAAAACCGAGCCTACCAGACATAAAACGCTTGTCAGGTCGGCGGCGGTGTCCGGATTATCAATTGCCTGCCAAAGCGCCATATATCCAAGGTAAAACAAAAACAGGATCAGGAAAGACGTCAGCCGCGGATCCCAGACCCACCAGGTTCCCCACATCGGCTGCCCCCAAACCGCCCCGGTAACCAGCGCGATCAAAGTCATCACCAAGCCAATCGGGGCGGCCGCCTTAGCCGCCAGAACCGATACATGGTGGCGGCGCACCAACCAGACCAGCGATG
>CAZRHV010000191.1:0-2509 GCA_964599985.1 uncultured Marinosulfonomonas sp.
GCTTCGGTTGATGAAGTCGTCGGACGCGCGGTGCCAAATGTTCGGGACTGGCAGCATCTGAACCTGAATTTCATCGCTAAAGCCAAGATTGATCAGGATAAATGCATCAACTGTGGTCGCTGCTATGCGGCCTGTGAAGACACCAGCCATCAGGCGATTTCAATGTCGCCGGACCGGGTGTTTGAAGTGAAAAATGACGAATGCGTTGCGTGCAATCTATGCGTAGTTGTCTGCCCGATTGAAGGCTGCATCAGCATGGAGCAGCAAGCACCCGGCACAATAGATGAGCGCACCGGCGATAAAGTTGCGGCTGAGTACGCGAACTGGACGACACATCCAAATAACCCGTCAGCGGTGAAGGTTGCTGAGTAGCTATTTGGTTGGTTTTTTTGATATTATACTAACCGACGCTAAGGCCGCGGCGGTAAAATTGTGACAGAAACTCTGCCGCGTCGGCAAAATGTTCATCGCCGTTTGGCTGCAATATGCCGCGCACCTGAACATCAAAATCGGCGTAGTGTTGGGTGGTTGCCCAGATGGAAAATAGCAAATGTTTGGGGCTTAAGGTTGCGATTTTTCCGCTGTCGATCCAGCCCTGAATTACAGCGCTTTTTTCCTCAACCAGCGCGTGCAACTCGCCCTCTATTTGGCTAAAAATACGTGGCGCACCCTGAATTATTTCATTGGCAAACAGACGGCTTTCCCTGGGTAATTCCCGTGCCATTTCCAGTTTTCGCAACATATAATTCACGATCTCCTCAATCGGCTCACCGTGCTTATCAATCACCCGCAAAGGCGCAAGCCACACATCCATCAGGCCTGACAATAGCTCGGTATGGATCGCTTCTTTGGAGGGAAAATAGTATAGTAAATTTGGCTTCGACAACCCGGCTTCCTGCGCAATCTGATCCAAAGTCGCACCGCGAAATCCTGCCTGCGAAAACACAACCAAGGCTGCGTCCAGTATCGTGGACACATTCTTGCGCTGAATTCTGGTTTGCGGGCGAAGTTGATTCATATTGGCATCCTAAGCAATAATTACCTACTACAACAACAGCTTCAAATCAGTTTAAGGGCTGAATTTATTCAAACAAGGCTTGAATTCCTTGACTGCCCCTGTTCCTCTGCTAGCGTGTTTCTGACCATTTGGTCAAACTCATTATTTGTGGACCCTGGGGGAAAGCCAATGGCACTGGATCGCACAACAATCCCAAATGATCTTTCATCCTTCTGGATGCCGTTCACGGCCAACCGCCAGTTTAAAAAGATGCCACGCATGTTCGTTGGTGCCAAAGATATGCACTACGAAACCAGCGACGGGCGACAGGTTTTGGATGGTACAGCGGGTCTGTGGTGCTGCAACGCAGGTCACGGCCGCCCCAAGATTGTCGAAGCGATTGCCGGGCAGGCGGCGCAACTGGATTATGCGCCTGCCTTCCAGATCGGCCACCCGCTGGCGTTTGAACTGGCCAACCGCCTGCGTGACATGGCGCCGGACCCGTTTGAGCATGTGTTTTTCACCAACTCTGGTTCCGAGGCTGTCGATACAGCGCTGAAAATTGCACTGGCCTATCATCGGGCAAAGGGTGACGGTGCGCGCAACCGGCTGATCGGGCGCGAACGCGGTTATCACGGTGTTGGGTTTGGTGGTATTTCGGTTGGCGGTATTGTCAGCAATCGTCGGGTTTTCGGAACACTGCTAAACGGTGTGGATCACCTTCCCCACACCCATCTGCCAGATGAAAACGCCTTTACCCGTGGCCAGCCGGAACACGGGGCCTACCTGGCGGATGATCTGGAACGGATCGTCGCACTGCATGGCGCCGATACAATCGCTGCTGTTATCGTAGAGCCGATGGCGGGTTCAACAGGTGTTTTGCTGCCGCCCAAAGGGTATTTGGAAAAGCTGCGCAGTATTTGCACCAAACACGGAATTCTGCTGATATTTGATGAGGTTATAACGGCTTTCGGACGCTTGGGTTCTGCCTTTGCTGCTGACCATTTCGGCGTTATGCCGGACCTGATCACCACCGCTAAGGGCTTGACCAGCGGCGTCATCCCCATGGGCGCAGTGCTGGCGACGGCTGAAATCCACGATACGTTCATGACCGGCCCGGAACACATGATTGAGCTGTTCCACGGTTACACCTATTCAGGCAACCCGGTGGCGGCAGCGGCGGGGCTTGCAACATTGGATACCTACCGCGAAGAAGACCTGTTTCAACGTGCCGCCGACATCGCACCCTATTGGGAAGATGCGCTGCATTCACTAAAAGACCTGCCCCATGTGATCGATATCCGCAACATGGGTCTGATCGGCGCGATTGAGCTGGAACCGATTGCAGGTGAGCCAACCAAGCGGGCGTTTCAGGCGTTTCTCGATTGCTTTGACAAGGGCGTTTTGATCCGCACCACTGGCGATATCATCGCCCTGTCGCCGCCTTTGATCATCGAAAAGTCAGATATTGATGTTTTGTTCGGGACAATAGCTGACGTCCTGAAAGCTTTG
>CAZRHV010000192.1:0-2365 GCA_964599985.1 uncultured Marinosulfonomonas sp.
AATGCCCCGTGGACATCGCGACACTACGAAAAGAGCACGCCGACCATTGGAAAAAAGCCAGCGCGGTTCGCGTTTTGGCAATAGACGCCGTTCAGGCCGCAAATTCTGGCCACCCCGGCCTGCCCATGGGCATCGCCGATGTTGCTACGGTATTGTTTGAAAAGCATCTGAAGTTTGACCCGCAAAACCCAGACTGGCCGGACCGCGACCGGTTTGTTTTGTCGGCGGGTCATGGCTCAATGCTGATCTACGCGCTGCTGCACCTGACCGGCTACAAAGACATGACCATTGAGCAGATTAAAAACTTCCGTCAATGGGGCGCGATCACTGCCGGCCACCCGGAATACGGCCACGCGACTGGCATCGAAACCACCACCGGCCCGCTTGGGCAGGGCATTTCTAACGCTGTCGGCATGGCAATGGCCGAAGAACACCTGCGCGCGCGTTTTGGCAAGAAAGTGGTAGATCACTACACCTACGTGATTGCCGGCGACGGTTGCCTGATGGAAGGCATCAGCCACGAAGCCATTGGTCTTGCCGGGATGCAGAAACTTGGCAAGTTGATCGTGCTTTGGGATGACAACAACATTTCCATTGATGGTGAAATCCGCATGTCTGACATCACCAATCAGCCGCTGCGCTTCAAGGCTGCGGGCTGGCATGTGCAATCCATTGACGGCCACGATCCAGATCAGATTGACGCCGCGCTTGCAGCCGCCAGGAAAACCAAAAAACCTTCAATGATTGCCTGCAAAACCCATATTGGATTTGGGGCGCCGAATAAGCAGGACAGCAATAAGGCCCACGGCTCACCACTTGGGGAAGATGAAATCAAAGCCACCCGCGCCGCCTATGGCTGGACCCATGGGCCGTTTGATATTCCGGCTGACATTAAGTCCGATTGGGAAGCCATCGGCAAACGCGGTGAGGCGGATCGCGATGAATGGCAGGCGCGTTATGCAACCCTGTCTATGGGTCGCAAAAAGGAATTCTACCGCGTCTATGACATGGATGCGCCGCGAAAATTGTCGGCTGTAATCAAGGCGTTCAAGAAATTCGCCTCGGTCGATCAACCCAAGGTAGCCACCCGCAAAGCTTCACAAATGGTACTGGAGGTGATTAACCCGATCATGCCGGAAACATTTGGTGGCTCGGCGGACCTGACCGGCTCTAACCTGACCGACACCACTGATCTGGGGATATTCAACCCAGACAACCGCAAGGGTCGACATATCCATTACGGTATCCGCGAACACGCAATGGCGGCGGCAATGAACGGTATGGCCCTGCATGGCGGGGTGCGTCCTTATGGTGGCACTTTCATGTGCTTCGTCGATTACGCCCGCGGTGCGATGCGCCTGTCATCCCTGATGCAAATACCAACTGTTTATGTGATGACCCACGATTCCATCGGTCTTGGCGAAGATGGCCCAACCCACCAGCCGGTTGAACATCTGGCAATCTGCCGGGCCACCCCAAACAGCTGGACCTTCCGACCCTGCGATGTGGTGGAAACCGCCGAGGCCTGGGAACTGGCACTGACCACCAAGAAAACGCCGTCGGTTCTGGCACTATCGCGTCAAGGCCTGCCAGTTCTGCGCACCGAGCATAAGAACAAAAACATGACGGCTCAGGGCGCCTATGTTCTGGCCGACGCAGAAGGCAAACGCCAGGCGATCCTGATCGCCACCGGTTCCGAAGTTGAAATCGCCATGAAAGCCCGCGACATTCTGCAAGCCAAAGGCATAGGCACCCGTGTGGTTTCCATGCCCTGCATGGAATTGTTTGCAGCTCAGGACGAAGCCACACGGCGCAAGGTTCTGCCCGGCGGTCCGGTTCGTGTCGCGATTGAGGCCGGTGTTCGGGATGGCTGGGATCGTTGGTTGTTTGGTGAGCGTGGCAAATCGCAAAAGGCCGATTTTGTTGGCATGACCGGTTTTGGGGCTTCGGCCCCTGCTCCGCGTCTGTATGAGGAATTTGGCATCACGGCGGAATTGGCCGCGGCAAAGGTAGAGGCACTTCTTTAGACAACTTCGCCCACATTGAGGTGCAACAAGACCCCAAGGAGGACCGGCCATCACCAACCCAATCGCCATCTTTCTTGGGCTACTCATATTTATTTTCCTTACCGTAGATTTCTTTGTCTATGGCTGGGATGTGAGCGTGTTTCTCGGGCGGAAGTTTCTGACACTGACGGAATACATCAAGTTTTGGCGATAGTGGTTGACCTTAGGGATGGAATGAACAATTTGGCGGTAGCCCGTGCGCAGATGAGATTGGCACATTAAATAAATTTAGCAGGAGAACAGAACATGACAGTAAAAGTAGCCATCAACGGCTTTGGTCGAATTGGGCGCAACATTCT
>CAZRHV010000193.1:0-2347 GCA_964599985.1 uncultured Marinosulfonomonas sp.
GGCCACGGTTGGTGTATTTTTTCGCAATTGAGATCACCAGACGCAGGTTGGCCTCAACCATTTCTTTTTTCGCGCCACGGGCTTCTTTTTCGCCCTTTTGAACTTGCTGAACAATGCGACGAAATTCGGAAATATCGACACCGACATACTGCCCGACCTGGGCCATTTCAGTGCGCAGATCAATGACTTTGTCGCTGAAACGCTCAATAAACGCGGCCCAGGCGCGGCCGGTTTTTTCAGCCATGCGTTCCAACCAGGCCGGGTCCAGTTCATACCCGCGATACGCATCTACAAATTCGCGACGGTTGATCCGGGCCTGATCGGCCAGTTTCACCATGTTGCCATCAATCGACATAATCCGGCGGTTGATGCCGTAAAGTTGGTCAATCAGCGCGTCAATCCGGTTGTTATGCAGGTGCAATTCATTCACCAGCTCAACGATTTCTGAACGCAGTTTCTGGTACTTCTTTTCAGCTTTGTCGCTGAAAGACCCATCTTCGTTCAGTGTCGCAGACATACGCAGATCCTGCATGTCCGAAAGTTTCACATAGTCCTTGGCAATAACTTCCAGCATTTCCAGAACGCGGGGCTTTAGCGCCGCTTCCATCGCCGCCAGTGACATGTTGGCCTGTTCATCTTCGTCGTCGTCATCATCTTCGGTTACGATCGGATTGCCGTCGGCGTCCAGCTCCGGCTGGGTTTCGGTTTTTTCCGGTGTCGTTTGGGTGTTTTCGTTGGCGACCACAGGTTCCTGCGTTTCGCCGTCTTCCTCCATACCGCTGCCAAAGGTCGCTTCCAGATCGATAACATCGCGCAACAGGATTTCTTCGGATAGTAATTCGTCACGCCAGATAGTGATCGCCTGAAAAGTCAGCGGACTTTCACACAGGCCGGCAATCATGGTTTTTCGACCGGCCTCTATGCGTTTGGCGATGGCAATCTCACCTTCGCGCGACAGCAATTCAACCGAGCCCATTTCACGCAGATACATCCGCACCGGATCATCTGTGCGATCCAGTTTTTCCGTTTCGGTGGTGGATACGGCCACATCGCGCGTACCGCTGGTGGTCGCGACATCTGTAGGGCCCTTGGCCTCTTCTTCCTCGGCCTCGTCATCTTCGATAATATTGATGCCCATTTCCGAGAGCATCGACATCACGTCTTCGATCTGTTCGCTGGATACCTGTTCAGGGGGCAGAACCGTGTTCAGCTGATCATAAGTGATGTAACCACGCTCGCGCGCCTCGGCGATCATCTTTTTGATGGCAGTCTGGCTCATGTCGAGCGCGGCATCTTCGTCCTGAGGGGGTTGCTTGCCTCCGGAATTATCTTTAGCGGCCATGCGGCTCTCCTACAAAAAGGGCGAGTGATTCGTTTTTCGGTAATTCGAATCAATATCTACGAATCAGTGATTCGCACACCCGTTTACGCGGTTTTTAATAAGGATTCCTTCACCAAATCGTTAGTTTGGTGTATTTTTACCTTTGGTAAAGTCGATATTGTCCCAAAGTTGCTTGAATGCGCTGCGTTCTTCGCGATTCATTTGCGCCCCGCTCTCACTGATTTCGTACTCTGTATTATCTTCAGTCTGGCTTCGCGACGCCTTGTTTCTCGCTTCAGCGGCCTGTGCAAGTCGCCATGTCAGCCCCTCATCCGCCTCACCCATATTGTCCTGCATACCGTCGCTGATTTCGCGTACAGCACCCCGGTTTGCTTCCAGCTTGGCCAGTTCCTGCGCAACACACAGCGTTGCCGCCTCTGCGTCACCCGGGGAGCGAATGACCGGTACAATCTGCACATGGTTTTGAGAAAACAGTTTTTCAAGGGCGTCACCGCCCAATTCCAGCGCTATCTTTTCACGTAGTTCCTTAGGATCAGTTTCACTGTGTCGCAAAAGCGCCGCCAGCAGAATTTTATGTTCGCTTGCAGAAAGTTCAATCGCTTCCAGCAGGCTTACAAACTGCGGTAAGATTTCCGGGTTTGACAGCAACGTCGCCAGAATAACCGCTTCTCGCAGGTGTTCGTCGGCATTCACACCCGCGGCCGCGGCCAGGTACGAGTTTTTGGTGCTTGGCAATGCAGGCGCCGGTGGCGCATTTCGCCCCGGTATCCACGGGCCGCGCCGGGGCTGGGTTTTTCTGCCTGCTTGAAACAGCTCCAGCCGCAGGGCTTTGATCGCCTCGCCGTAATGGCCGCGAATGGACGGGTCTTTAATCTTGCGCAGAGCCTCGCGCAGCGTCTTATCAAGGGCGGCCTTGCGTTCGGGGCTGTCGAAATCCTTACCTTCCGTTTCACGCCGCCACAACAGGTTCACCATTGGCACGGCGCTATCGAGCAGCTTTTGCAT
>CAZRHV010000194.1:0-2340 GCA_964599985.1 uncultured Marinosulfonomonas sp.
CAGTGGCAGATCGAAAACCTGCAACCGCTTGTCAAAATACGCCTCTAGCTGAGCGCGTGCTTCTAGCAGCAGATCAGTCTCCTCGCCCAGCTTTTCACCGCTCCAGAACAGCCTGGTGATCGCCCCGTCAACTTCATGCAAAGCAAGTTGGCCAAACGGGCTATCCACCAAAGCAACCGGCATCAGATACCCCTACCCCAATGCATCGTCACACCGCTTGCAAACGTCGCCATGTTCATGCGTCCCGACATCTGGCAGAATTTTCCAGCAGCGTTGGCATTTTTGACCATCAGCCATTTCAAACACAACGCCGACGCCATCAATTTCGGGCATGCGGAATGCTTCATCCGGGCTTGGATCGCCGGTCAGAGCCACGTTCGAAGTGATGCAGATATCCGCAAAATCCACGGTTTTCAGCGCCGCCAGAACATCCTTGTCACGCACATGCACCACCGGAGCGGCCTCCAGCGACGCGCCAATAACCTTATCCTGGCGCTGAATTTCCAGAGCAGATGTCACCACCCGGCGCACTTGCCGAAGACCAGCCCATTTCTCGGCCAATTCCGCGTCCAGCCAGTCCCCCGGCGTGTCCGCGAAATCCAGTAAATGCACCGAACTTTCGTCGCCCGGGAACCGTTCCAGCCAGATTTCTTCCATGGTGAACACCAACATCGGCGCCAGCCATTTGGTCAGCCGGTGATAGAGAATATCCAGTACCGTGCGCGCCGCCCGGCGCTCAGCGGTGTCACCGTCGCAATACAGAACATCCTTGCGAATATCGAAATAGAACGCCGATAAATCGACCGTAGCAAAGGTGAAAATCGCCTGAAACACACCCTGAAAATCGTAAGACGCATAGCCGGTCCGCACCTGCACATCCAGCTCGGCCAGCCGGTGCAGGATCAGGCGTTCCAGTTCCGGCATATCGTTTGGTTCCACCCGGTCTCCTTCGGAAAACTCCGCCAAAGATCCCAGCAAAAACCGCATCGTATTGCGCAGGCGGCGATAGCTGTCGGCCACGCCTTTCAGAATCTCATCACCAATCCGGTGATCATGGGTATAGTCGGTCTGCGCCACCCACAGCCGCAAAATATCGGCGCCATATTGCTTGACAACCTGTTCGGGAACGATGGTGTTGCCCAGCGATTTGGACATTTTCACACCCTTGGCGTCCAGCGTGAACGCATGGGTCACAACGGCGCGATAGGGTGCGTGGCCGGTAGTGCCGACCGACTGCAACAAGGATGAATGAAACCAGCCGCGATGCTGATCGGTGCCTTCCAGATAGACATCCGCGATGCCATCATCGGTGCCATCAGGGCGATCCCGCAAAACAAACGCATGGGTGGAACCGCTGTCAAACCACACATCCAGCACGTCCCGAACCTGAGTGTAATCGTCCACACTGTAATTACTGCCAAGGAACCGCGCCGCAGCACCATCGACGTACCACGCATCCGCGCCCTCGGCTTCAAACGCTTCCACAATCCGTGCGTTCACCGCATCGTCCCGCAGCAAATAATCCGCGTCCGTCGGCAGCGCGCCACGCTTCACAAAACAGGTCAGTGGCACACCCCATGCCCGTTGGCGGCTTAGCACCCAGTCGGGGCGCGCTTCGATCATTGAATACAGCCGGTTGCGCCCGGTTTTCGGGGTCCATTCGACGTTATCAATCTCGGTCAATGCCCGTTCGCGGATGGTTTTGCCAAACTGATCCTGCCCGTCGCCGACTTCCTTGTCGATCGCTGCAAACCACTGCGGCGTATTGCGATAAATCACCGGCGCCTTGGAGCGCCATGAATGCGGATAGCTGTGCTTGATCTTGCCCCGCGCCAGCAAACCGCCGACCTCAACCAGCTTGTCGATCACCGCCTTATTGGCGTTGCCCTCTTTGCCATTGGGTTTCAGAATCTGCGTGCCACCAAAAAACGGCAAATCGCTGCGGAAAGAGCCATCTTCCATCACATTATAGGTGATCACCTGCTCCAGCATCCCGGCGTCGCGGTACAGCTCAAACTCATCCATGCCGTGCGAGGGCGCGCAATGCACGAACCCCGTACCGTCTTCGTCCGTGACGAATGGAGCCGGACGGAAATCGCGTGGATCGTCCCATTCGCCGTTTGAGCCTTCGGCATTGGCAAGCGGGTGTTGCAACGAGAGGCCCGAGAGTTCTTGCGCCGATACGCCACGCAACCGTGTGTACATGCCATCCTCAAGGCGGGCACTTGCCATCACGTCACTAGCCAGTTTGTCGGCCAAGATAAACCGGTCCCCAGCATTGGCCCAGCTTTCATCCGGCGTAGAGTTCACCTCATAAAGGCCATAGTCAATGGTTTCGCC
>CAZRHV010000195.1:0-2334 GCA_964599985.1 uncultured Marinosulfonomonas sp.
GCCCAAGTTCACAAGACCCCGACTGGGGTGGCCCCGGTGCGATGCTGAATATCGGCATGAATGACGCGCGCCACACCGAGCTGGTGGCCAGCCATGGCGAAGAAGCCGCCAACGCGCTTTATCTGCGGTTTGTGCAATCTTTCGCGATAAACGTCGCGCGCCTTGACCCGGAAATGTTCGAAATTGATCGTGGGCTGTCCAGGGATGCACTGCAATCCGCGCTGGATGCGTATGAAACCGAGACCGAAGAATATTTTCCACAGGACCCGGTCAAACAACTGGGCGAAGTGTTGCGTTCGATGGCCCGAACCTGGGGGGGCACAACCGCCCGCCTGCTGCGTCAGGCCAAAGGCGCCCCTGCGGATGCCGGCCTTGGACTGGTGGTACAGCAAATGGTGCTCGGTGTTGGCCCCGGTGAAAGTGGGGCAGGAGTTGTTCAGTTTGTTGATCCGGTCACTGGTACCGATAAGATTAACGGACGGTTTTTGGGCCAGAGCCAGGGGCGAGACGCGCTGCGGGCGACAACTGGCGCGATTTATCTGACCCGTGACAATCGCGGCACATCGCTTGAAGTGAAATGCCCAGAACTGTTCCAGACGCTCAGGGAATTTGGTGACCTCTGCCGCGTCAAACTGCGCGAAGAGATGCAGATCGAATTTACCGTCGAAAACGGCAGCCTGCATGTGCTGGATGCGGTTAGGGTAAACCGAAGCTCACGCGCCGGTGTGCATATAGCGGTGGCGTTGGCGAATGACGGCGTGATCAACCGCAACGAAGCCGTGCTGCGTATTGAACCCCATTCCCTGCCGGAATTATTGCACCCGCAGGTCGACCCAATTGATAAGCCTGCGGCGTTTTTGCAAGGCATTGCCGCCAGCCCGGGGGCGGCTGCGGGCAAGATCGTATTCAGTTCAACCGCGGCCCAGGCTGCCGAGGCCCGTGGTGAGCCGTGCATTCTGGTGCGTCGCGAAACCACGCCGGATGACATTCGCGGTATGCACTCGGCCAATGGCGTTCTGACCGAACGCGGTGGTGTGACCAGCCATGCGGCGGTAATCGCGCGCGGCATTGGCCTGCCCTGTGTCGTAGGTGCTGGGGATATGCATCTGAAATTTAAAGATAAAACGCTAATGACATCGGATGGCCTTGTTTTGCGAGAGGGCGACATCATTACCCTCGACGGCACCAGCGGCGAAGCGCTGGTTGGGGCTGCGAACATGTTAGAACCGGGTCTGGGTGAGGCGTTTCAGACCTTGCTGGGCTGGGCCAACGACGCCTGTGACATCAAAATACGGGCCAACGCGGACACCCCGGCCGACGCTCAGGTTGCACGCAATTTTAATGCGCACGGCATCGGTCTATGCCGCACAGAACATATGTTTTTCGAAGAAGACCGCCTGAGCGTGATGCGCGAAATGATCTTTACCGATGACGCGGCTGATCGCGCCGCCGCACTTGAACGCTTGCTGCCAATGCAACGCGCTGATTTTACAGAGCTGTTCAAAATAATGCACGGGCTACCGGTTTGCATTCGCCTGCTTGACCCGCCTTTGCACGAATTCCTGCCAAGCCGGCGCAGCGGATTGCGTGATCTGGCCGAAGCCATGAACCTGCCCCTGTCAGACGTTACCCGCCGGGTGGAATCCCTGTCGGAATTCAACCCAATGCTGGGAATGCGCGGTGTGCGGCTGGGGATAACCGTGCCTGAAATATATGACATGCAGGCGCGTGCAATCTTTGAGGCAACGATTGAAGCCAGCAAGGGCGGCGCTCCGGTAGTGCCGGAAATAATGATCCCGCTGGTGTCGGCGAAAAAAGAAGTTGAACTGGTCAAATCCCGCATTGATGCGGTGGCGGCGGCGGTTCGCAATGAAATGGGCGCTGAGTTTGACTATCGCCTTGGCGTTATGGTGGAAACCCCGCGCGCTGCTCTTCGTGCCCATGATATTGCCCAACACGCGGCATTCCTGTCCTTTGGAACCAACGATCTGACCCAGATGACATACGGCCTTTCACGCGATGATGCCGGGCGTTTTATGGGCGATTATGTGAAAAAAGGAGTGTTCGCCGAAGACCCGTTCCACATTCTGGATACCGAAGGTGTAGGTGAGTTGCTGAAAATCGGTGCTGAAAGGGGCAGAGAAGCCCGCCCGGAAATCGTTTTGTCAATGTGTGGCGAGCATGGCGGTAACCCCGAATCAATCGCCTTTTGCAGGGCCGCAGGGTTCGACTATGTGTCCTGTTCTCCCTACCGAGTCCCCGTGGCAAGGCTTGCTGCGGCCCACTTAGCGTTGAAACTTAATGTTTCACGTTAAGAAACAATTAAGCCGTTGA
>CAZRHV010000196.1:0-2314 GCA_964599985.1 uncultured Marinosulfonomonas sp.
CCGCCAGCAATTCCCGCGATTTGGGCCCGGTCACGATCAGCGTGTCATACTCGGTTGTGTAATCGCTCAGCTCAAGACTGCCATCACCGGGCAGCGCGGCTTTTAGCAGCTCAAAATCATGCCACTGAGCGGTCGCTGCCGTGATCAGGGTAAACAGGTCTTCTTCGTGGCGGATCACCGACATCTCGGTCAATATCCGCCCGCGGCTATCAGAAAAATACGCGAGATTCATTCGACCTGTCTTGGGCAGCGCCCCGGTGATCATGCGGCGCAGCCATTCGGCCGCGCCTACACCTTGCAGATTGAACCGCGAGAACCCCGGCAGGTTCAAAACGCCAACCCCGTCACGAACTGCCTCGCATTCCTCACGAATACGCAGCTCCCACGGGCCGGCCCGATCCCAGGTCTGGGTGCTTTCCTTAGACGTATCATCGCCCGGTTGCGCAAACCAGTTGGCCCGCTCCCAGCCGGCATAAGCACCCATCTGGCCGCCCAATTCCAACACCCTGTCATGCACCGGCGACAGCTTTTGGTCGCGCCCGTCGGGCCATTCATACCAGGGGAAATGCATGGCATATTCGTAGCCATAAATTTCTTTGCCCTTGGCCAGGCAGTAATCTGCATCGGTATAATCCGTGTAGCGACGCGGATCGAGCGACCAGCAATCCCACTCGGTTTCGCCCTGCATCACCCATTCGGCCAGCACCTTGCCCGCGCCGCCAGCCTGCGCGATGCCAAAGGTGAACACACAAGCCTCAAAGGCATTCTTGACCCCCGGCATCGGCCCAAGCAGCGGCATCCCGTCCGGCGCGTAGGGGATCGGCCCGTTGATCACCCGCGAAATCCCGGCCTGACCCAACAGCGGTACCCGCGCCATCGCGTCCTCCATGTGCCATTCCAGCCGGTCCAGATCGTCGGGGTATAGCTGAAAACTGAAATCGTCCGGCATCGGATCGTCCGGTGTTACCCAATGCGCCCGACAGTCCCGTTCATAGGGACCAAGGTTAAAGCCGTTCTTTTCCTGACGCAGATAATAGGAACTATCAACATCGCGCAGCAGCGGCAGTTTGCGCCCTTCAACTTCGGTATAGGCGTCCAGTTCGGCAATCTCTTCGGTCAGCATATACTGATGGCTCATCACCATCATCGGCACTTGTCGCCCGCCAAACGGGCGGAACCATTCGCCAACCCGTTGTGCATAATACCCGGCGGCGTTCACTACGAATTCACAGCGGATGTCGCCCTTATCGGTATGTACGACCCATTCACCATTTTCACGACTAACCCCGGTTGCCGGGGTAAACCGGTGGATATGCGCGCCAAGATTACGGGCACCTTTGGCCAGCGCCTGTGTCAGCTGTGCGGGGTCAATATCCCCGTCCGCCGGGTCATAAAGTGAACCTTCCAGATCATGTAGTTCCAGAAACGGATACCGCCCCCGGGTCTCAGCGGGTGACAGAATTTCCAACGCCATGCCCTGATATTCACCCATGCCACGGGCGCGCTCAAATTCCTGCATCCGTTCTTTGGAGTGACCCAGCCGGATTGAACCGGTGACATGGTAGTTCATTGGGTAATCAACGGCTTGCGCCAACCCCTGATACAACTCAGTGGAGTATCGTTGCAGGTTCATCGCGGCCCAACCTGTCGCAAACGTCGGTACATTCCCCGCCGCGTGCCAAGTGGACCCGGCCGTTAGTTCATTCTTTTCCAGCAGTACACAATCGCTCCAGCCCGCCTTGGCCAGATGGTACAACGAAGACGCACCAATACAGCCGCCGCCAATAATGACAACGCGGGCAGTTGTGGGAAAATCAGCCATATTCTCGACCTTTCAGTAGACCGGCGGGGAAATCACCCAGACGGCGACAGCCGGGGCGTTATAGGGGTTTGACCAGCGCAGGGTCTGGTTTCGGATGCGAAAACTGTCGCCTGCAAAAATCTGGAAAAACGCGCCGTCCAGCCAGATATCCAGCTGACCCGAGATCAGATAGGCGACTTCCTGTGTGGGGCGCGCAGTCGGGGTCTCATTGCGCGCGCCCGGCATGAAAGTGGAATGCACCACTTCAAAACTATCGGTCAGATCAGGCGAGATCAGCGCCTCTACCAGCCCACCATCCTGTTCACCAATGCAGCGCCGATTGACCGAGCGTACCACACGCCCTATTTCGGCCGCTGGCCCGCTACTGGTGCCAAAAAACAGCGACATCGGCACGCCAAAAATTCGCGCCATCTTTTTCAGGGTCAGATTGTCAGGGGTGGAAATATCGCGTTCAACCTGAGAGACCCAACCGACAGACATGTCCAGCTTGCC
>CAZRHV010000197.1:0-2301 GCA_964599985.1 uncultured Marinosulfonomonas sp.
AACGCCGCATCCGCTGCTTTTCTGATCCCGTCCACCCGGCGCAGGCGTGAAAATGCAGCCCATTCCCGCAGGATTATAGCCAAGCATACCAATAAGAACGCAGCCAAAAGCCCGATCGCGGCATAGCCCAGATAGGTATTGCGCGCGACCAGCCCGCTCACCGCGTCCCATGCCCAAAGCGTCAGGCCGAACGTCAGCAAACTGCCCAGCAACCCCCAAAACCACCGCGCCAGTTTTGAACGCGGTCGCGTCGCCAGTCGCGCCACGGTTTGCATCGCCTGACCGGTTGGCACAATTTCAGCCACCTCAGGGATCGGTGGCGCGCTATCGGGGCCTAGCTCTTTGATCACAGGCGGTTTTTTCGCGGCCGTTTTTTTGCGCACGGGCTTTTCACCCTCAAGATCAATCAGCACTGGCCCCGAATTTGGCCCCGGTGATTTACTCATGCTGAATTCCTTTTCCAAACCAAATGCACATCCGGCAGACCTTCATCATTGCCCGCCCCATCCGTGCGCTGGTCTTCTACAAACCCGTGCCACAGGTAGAAACGCAGCGCTGCGCAGTTTGCCTGAAAGCTCCATAAAGCCAGCTGCTCCGCCTGGCCCTTAGCCTGTTCAAGTAACCTGGCTCCGACGCCTTGACCCCGTGCGTCACGCGCCAAATATAGCGCCTGAATTTCATCGCCCTGCCGCGCCAGAAATCCTACCACCTGATCTCCGCTCCGTGCCAACGACACATTGCAAACATCAACCAGCATACAACCATGTTCCAAATCTTGCTCACGGGTATGTATTCGAGGCATCCAATCCGTCTCATCAATCCAGCCCGACAGGATCGCCCCGATAGCTGCCCCATCCGCCTTACGCGCTGGCTTCAGCGTAACCTTCACAACCGATCCCCGATCAAAAACTGAACCGCTTTATCCAACCTGATATGCGGCGGCCCGTCCCCGGGTTTCAGCGTCAAAGCCGCAGGCGCGAATGACATCACCTGATAATCCGCGTCCAGCCATTTTTCGGCCCCGTCACGCGCCGGACCCAACAAACGCGCCGGGTCATCCGGCAGCTCACCGGGGTAAAATGCCGCCCGTTTACCGCTCATCAACGTGCCGCGCACGCAATCCAGCTTTGACCCTTCATGATCGATGGTTTCCTCCACCGTTGCGCGCAGCGCCGCAATCGACATCGCAGCTGTATCGGCACCTCTGAAATCTGCCCGCGCGCGCGCCTCTTTTACCAAAGCCTCCATGATACCGGTCAAGCGCCCGTGTTGGCGGTGGTGCAAATGATCGGCCTTGGTGGCCGCAAACAGTATTTTTTCCACCCGCTTACCGCGCAAAATCCGAGACAGGAAACTATTGCGACCGGGGCGAAACGCGCCCAGAATATCAGACATCGCGTGGCGCAAATCCTCTACCGCCTTTGGCCCGGCATGAATCGCCCCAAGCGCGTCCACCAATACCACTTGACGGTCTATCTTTGAAAAATGGTCCCGGAAAAATGGCCGCACCACCTTGGATTTATAGGCTTCAAACCGACGCTCCATTTCCCGATAAAGACTGCCCCGCCCGGCTTTGGCTACAGCTGGCAGTGGCGCAAACGTCAACACAGGTGAACCCGCAAGTTCCCCAGGTAACAAAAACCGCCCCGGTGTGCAGTCAGAATATCCGGCCTCGCGCGCCTCACTCAAATAACCGGCAAAAGCCGCAGCCAGACCTTGCGCCACTGGCTCCTCCAGTTTCGCCATTGCATCCGCACCCGCCGCCAGCGCCAAAAACTCCGCCGCCATCTCACGGTTTTCCAGCCGCCTAAACGTCTCGTTCGACCAATCCGCGTAATTTTTGTCCATCAATGCCAGATCAAGCAGCCACTCACCGGGATAATCGACAATATCAATATGAACGGTACGCGGCCCGGATACCGCCCCTAATATGCCCGAGGGCTGAACCCGTAAAGACAACCGCAATTCAGAAATCGCTCGGGTTGAAGCAGGCCAAACCGGCTTGGCCGACAACAGCGACCCCAAATGCGTCTCATAGTCAAACCGCGGCACGGTATCATCGGGCTGCGGGCGCAGGTACGCCGCCTGTATTGCCCCGTTCGAAGCCGCCAAAAGCTGCGGCATCCGCCCGCGATCAATCAGGTTGGCCACAAGGGACGTTATAAACACCGTCTTGCCGGCCCGGCTTAGCCCGGTCACCCCCAGCCGGATCACCGGCTCAAACAGCGCCCCAGATACCGAGGCCTGAACCGAATCCACCCCGCGCACCATACGGTCCGCCATGTCGGAAAATACCAAAAC
>CAZRHV010000198.1:0-2168 GCA_964599985.1 uncultured Marinosulfonomonas sp.
GCTTCCATTTCGACGCCAAGAATGCCGTGGCGGGTCATTTCTTTATTCAGATCAGGGCGTTCGTCATAGAAAGTGTCGGATGAATAAATGCCACCAACATGCACACCAACGCCGACTTCGGATGCTGCATCCGCGGCAGCGCGCAGCAAGCCGTAATCAGCAGTTGGGGAAAAATTAAGTTCGCGAAATATCGTGCTGGAAGGGGTGGCAACGGTTGTTGTGGTCATGGCGATGATCACGTCACGCACGTTGATGCTTTTCTGCATCGCGCCACAGGAACCGATGCGGATCAGGGTTTTGGCGCCGTAGTCTTTGATCAGTTCATTCACATAGATCGACAGCGACGGCATCCCCATTCCCGATCCCTGAATGGTAACGCGATTGCCTTTATAGGTACCTGTAAAGCCAAGCATTCCGCGGACCTCGTTGACCAGTTCCGGGTCTTTCAAAAACTTCTCAGCCGCCCATCTGGCGCGGTAAGGATCGCCGGGCAGCAGGACAGTTTCGGCGATCTCGCCGGGTTTTGCGCCGATGTGGAATGTCATTGGTGTTCCTTTCAAATATCCAAGGAACTATAGTGGCGGGGTTTGCGGATGAAAATGGGGTAGATCAGGAATTGCTCCGCCCCGGAGCAAGAGCAGCTAGGAATTACCGCCCACCAGAGCGACAATATCGAGCATGATCCGATTCAGTTCAAAATCTTTCGGGGTGTAGATCGCAGCGACGCCAATGTTGCGTAGATGCTCCGCATCTTCTTGTGGGATGATGCCGCCGATAATCAACGGAATGTGGCCCATGCCTTTTGATTTCAGTAGGTTGAGCAGTTCTTCGACCAGCGGAACATGGCTGCCGGACAGAATTGAGAGGCCAATAACGTGGGCGTCTTGATCATATGCGGATTGAGCGATTTCGGTCGGGGTAAGGCGGATACCTTCGTAAGTTATATCCATGCCGACATCGCGGGCGCGGACTGCGATTTGTTCGGCACCGTTGGAATGCCCGTCCAGCCCCGGTTTGGCGACAACAAAATTCAGACGGCGACCAAGCTGGTCTGAAACCCTGTCCACGGCCGCGCGGATTTTGTCCAGCCCTTCGGTTTGGTTGGAGCGGGCGGATGCTACCCCTGTAGGCGCGCGGTATTGGCCGAAAACGTTGCGTACAACGTCGCCCCATTCCCCGGTTGTGGCCCCGGCTCGGGCGGCCTTGAGCGAGGCGGGCATGAGGTTATCACCTGATTTTGCGGCCGCGCGAAGGGCCTTTAGGGCAGATTGCACGGCTGTCTCATCGCGCGCTTGTTTCCACGAATACAACCGGGAAATCTGGTCAGCTTCGGCACCTTTGTCTGATTTCATAATTGAAACTTCACCCGAGGTCAGCGGGCTGGGTTCACCTTGCGACCAGCGGTTTACACCGACAATCGTCGTGTCGCCGGATTCTATGCGGTTGATGCGTTTGGCGTTAGCGTCGACCAGCCGGGACTTCATATACTCGATGCTTTGTATTGCGCCCCCCATAGCGTCGATCTGTGCCAGTTCGGCGCGCGCGCCTTTTTTCAGAGCTTCCACCTTGGCCGTGATTGTCGGATTGCCATCAAACAGGTCGCCGTACTCCAGCAGGTCAGTTTCATAGGCCAGGATTTGCTGCATCCGCAGCGACCATTGCTGATCCCAAGGGCGGGGCAGGCCGAGGGCCTCATTCCATGCCGGGAGTTGTACTGCACGGGCGCGGGCGTTTTTTGAGAGGGTCACCGCCAGCATTTCGATGAGAATACGGTAGACGTTGTTTTCTGGTTGTTGTTCAGTCAGGCCGAGGGAATTGACCTGTACACCATAGCGGAAACGGCGGTATTTTGGGTCGGTGACGCCATAGCGTTCCCTGGTGATTTCGTCCCACAACTCTACAAAGGCTCGCATTTTGCACAGTTCGGTTACGAAGCGAATGCCGGCGTTTACGAAGAACGAAATGCGCCCGACCATGGCCGGGAAGTCATTGGGTGAAACTTTGTTTTGCAGGTCATCCAGCACCGAGCACGCAGTGGCAAGTGCAAAGGCCAGTTCTTGTTCGGGTGTCGCACCCGCTTCTTGCAGGTGATAGGAACACACGTTCATCGGGTTCCATTTGGGCAGGTGCTTTTGCGTATAGGCGGCGACATCGGTGATCATGCGCAA
>CAZRHV010000199.1:0-2163 GCA_964599985.1 uncultured Marinosulfonomonas sp.
ATCGTAACGAAGAGATCCGGCGCGCGGGCGAGCAGACATCCCCCCAGGTGGCGCGCGCAGTCGGACATACCCCAGAAATGGGACGAGGGCGGCGGATTGGGCAGTGGCAGCAGCTCAATCCGCCGTTTCCATTTTGGGGACGGGACAGAAAAAGTACAGGAGCCGCCAAAAGTGGCCAGACGGTTCAGAGGTGAAAGCCACCATAAGGTGGATGCGAAGGGCAGGGTGTCTATCCCCGCCCTGTTTCGCCGTGTTCTGGAAGCCGGCGACCCTGACTGGAAAAGTGCCGCGCGCCCGCAACTGGTCATCGTATACGGTGATCACCGGCGCAAATATCTGGAATGTTACACAATTGAGGCCATCGACGAAGTTGATGGCAAGATCGACGATATGCCCCGGGGTTCAATGGAACGCCGGATGCTGGAACGCCTGATCCACGGCCAGTCCTTCCCAACCGAAGTAGACGGCGACGGGCGCTTGGTATTGCCACAAAAACTGCGCGAAAAGATCGGCCTTGATAAAGAAGCATTTTTCATTGCCTCGGGCGACACGTTCCAGATCTGGAAACCCGAAACTTACAATTCAGTTGAAATGTCTCGCACCGAGGCATGGCTCGATGAACTGCCCGAAGACTTTGATCCGCTTTCACTTCTGGATAAGCCGAAAGGGGAATAGCGAATGGCTGCTGCGGCCCGTATAACCCCTGACCAAGACCCCCATATCCCTGTTTTGTTACGCCCGCTTTTGGCGGCGGCGGCCCCGATAGATGGCGTCTGGCTCGATGCTACATTTGGGGCCGGCGGCTATGCCCGTGGCCTGATCGACGCCGGAGCCGACAAAGTGATTGGTTTGGATCGAGACCCGGCGGTCTTTGAAATGGCACGAAGCTGGTCGGCTGAATACGGCAAGAGGCTGGCGCTGGTTGAGGGTAACTTCAGCAATCTTGATGAATTTGGCAGTGAGCTTGATGGGGTCGTGATGGATCTGGGCGTTTCGTCCATGCAGCTTGATCAGGCGGAACGCGGGTTTTCGTTCATGCGCGACGGCCCACTTGATATGCGGATGAGCCAGTCCGGGCCAACGGCGGCTGATCTGGTGAACAAGGCGGGCGAAGAAGAGCTGGCGAATATCCTGTATAATTACGGCGAAGAACGTGCCTCGCGCCGGATCGCGCGGGCAATTGTTAAGGCGCGAACTGACACGCCTTTTGAAACCACAACGCAGCTAACCAAAATCGTGGAAAGCTGCCTGCCCAGATCAAAACCCGGCCAGAGCCACCCGGCGACCCGCAGTTTTCAGGCAATCCGTATTGCGGTGAATGATGAATTCGGCGAACTGATAGCCGGGTTGGAAGCTGCCGAACGTGCGCTGAAACCCGGTGGTAAACTGGCCGTGGTCAGTTTCCACAGTCTGGAGGCGCGGATTGTAAAGCGTTTCATGCAGATGCGCGCTTCAACCGGGGGCGGCGGCAGCCGTTACGCGCCTGAAAAGGCCACCCTATCACCAGCATTTGAAAACCTGTCCAAAGCCATTGCAGCCGACGAACAGGAACTGGCACATAACCTGCGCGCGCGCTCTGCAACCCTGCGCGTCGCCACCCGAACAGATACCCCCGCCGCACCGGTTGATCGCAGTGCGGTCGGCCTGCCGGGTTATAAGAAAAAGGGTCAAAAGTAATGCGCTCAATGTTGTTTATCCTTTCAGCTCTTGGCGTTATGGGGCTGGCTTTCTGGGCCTATCAGGAAAACTATGAAACCCAACAGGCCCTGCGCAACGTCGAAAAATTGCAGCAGGAAATTGGCGTGTTACGCGAAGACCTAAGCGTTCTGCGGGCCGAATGGGCTTATCTGAACCGCCCCGACCGGTTGCGCGAACTGGCCGACATAAATTTTGACCGTCTGGGCCTGCTTCCTCTCTCCCCGCGCCAGTTTGGCCGGGTCGATCAGATTGCTTTCCCGGAACCACCCTTAGAACCGATCATGAATGCCGTCGATGTTGTCGGCGTGCTCGAGGTGAACCAATGATCCGCACTCCGCTTCGCCCCCTTGCCCGCATCCTGTCCGCCCGCCAAAAAGGCGAAAACCCGGACGTGATTGAGCGCGAAAACATCCGTATGCGCCATGAAAAACTGCGCGATTCATCGCGTCAGCGCGCCGAAGGCCG
>CAZRHV010000200.1:0-2106 GCA_964599985.1 uncultured Marinosulfonomonas sp.
CATTTTCACGCCTGCGCCGGGTGGACGGGATCAGAAAAGCAGCGGATGCGGCGTTTATAGCCGAAGATTTGGGCGCAGCGCGGGCGGTGACGCAAAAAATTGTGGCGCTTTATAAGGACCGCAAAGAGCTGGAATGGGGGCTGGAACGGCTGGATGAACGGGTACACGATATTATTGACGCTGAGGGTCAGTTGGGACTGGTGGAAACCGAACTATTGGCCCGGCTCGATCTGGCGGCGCGTACCGAAATTGAGGCCGCGGCCCGTCAGGTGGCGACGGTAACGGCGATTGTGCCGATTGCGCTGGCGGATGTGGCGACGGCGCTGACGGCAAATCTGCGGATGATACGCCGGATCGCGGAAATTTATGGTGGACGCGCTGGAACGCTGGGCAGTTGGCGACTGGCGCGCACGGTGCTTAGCCATCTGGTAGCGACTGGCGCTGTGGCGGTTGGGGATGATCTGATCGGTTCGCTTGCCGGGGGAGGCCTGCTGTCAAAACTGTCGCGCCGTTTTGGTGAGGGCGTGATCAATGGAGCGCTGACCGCCCGGGTTGGGGTTGCGGCAATGGATGTCTGCCGCCCGCTGCCGTTTCGCACGCAAAAGCGCGCTTCGGTCACCGGTCTGGTGAAACGCGCGCTGGTGGGGCTGTTCGGGTCGAAGTAGTACAACCTTATCTTTCTTCTTTTCCTAAATACTTGAAAACCGAACGCTTCAGAATTGCCCGGTTTTGTGAAACTCTGGCAGCCCTGCGAAGGGTTGGACAAGATCACCGCAGACCAGTTTCGACAGCACTTTGGGCAGCGGCCATATTTGCGACATCGGTGCCAACACCCGATCACGCAGGGTGGGCAATATCCGGCTATAGGATTGATATTGTGGGGTGAATGCCCAACTCATCCCCTGATAGGTTCGCACATGCCAGCGTCGCAGCCTCGCATAAAGCGCCAGCGCCTCACGCCCCTGCGCCAAACGCAACGCCGAAGCCAGCGCGTAGGCATCCAGCAGCGCCATATTCGCCCCTTGCCCCAGTTGCGGGCTGCTTTTGTGGGCGGCGTCGCCGATATGGACCAGCCCGTCCTGCCAGACCCGGTTCAGCGTGCCGTGGGAATAGTTAGTCATGGTCATCTGATTGTGATCGGTGATCTGCTCGATGAACGGTGCGAATTTGGGCCAAAGCTTTGTGGCCTCATCAATCCAGTTGTCCAGCGGGCGGGCCAGCCAATTGCGGTGATCGTCCTTGGGCAAGGACCAGAACACGGTGGCTTTGTCTCCGCTTTCCCCCGGCAACCGGCCGATGGGCAGCACCCCCATCATCCGGTCAGCGCGGCGATACATCTGTGAGAGCTGATTTCTGGGCAGGTCCGTGTCGTCAGGCCAGTCAACGGTTCCCCAAAGCGCGCCAAAAGGTAGGGTTCTACCCTTAAGCGGCGAAAGCGGTGAACCCGCGCCGGTGCTGTCGACGATCAACTCAAACGGTTCGGACATGGTTCCATCGCTGAAAAACAGGGTGCGAGGCCGGGGTGCTACGCCGGTGATTGTATAGTCCGTGTGCAGGGTTGCCCCGGCCCGTTGCGCGCCTTGTAACACCGCTTCAAAAAGGGCTGAGCGGTGCAGGGCGAGGCCAAACCGTTTGGCCCCGGCGCGGGTGTAGGACACGTCCAGAACAGTTCGTCCGGTTTGCGCTTCGTGCCCCAACATACGGGTGATTTTACGACCATAGCCAAGCGCGATGTCTGCCGTGCCAATCCGGTGCAGAACGTCCAGCCCAACCGGCTGAATTACCAGACCGGAGCCAACCGGTGCCGGATTCTTGAACTGGTCGAAAATGTGGACTTCATGGCCTTCGCTGGCCAGCAGAGCAGCCGCTGAAAGCCCTCCAATACCTGCCCCTGCAATCGCAATTTTCACTGTGTTTCCTTATAATTGCCGCGTTCTTGCTATCGTGTCATGGCTGAAAGCACCACTACGAAACAGCGGCTAAAAGGTAAGGTATTCACGTACTTGTGAGGCTGGCCGGCGTGCAGTAGTTTTGGGCAACAATTATTATGTGGACCGGGACGGTTTATGGAAATTATTCTGAGTATAGCCTTGATTTTCTTGGTTT
>CAZRHV010000201.1:0-2086 GCA_964599985.1 uncultured Marinosulfonomonas sp.
GCGGATAAAACAGCACTTTGGGGAGTGTTGGCGGATGAATTGCGGGAGTAGGTTGGCCTTACCTTGCGCGAAACGCCCCTTCGGGTGAACGATCCAATACCACTTCGATTTCTTTCATAATTTCCTTTGGCAGTGGGCCGTGCGCCATAGCGCCCGCATTTTCCAGGGCTTGATCTGCGTTTTTCGCACCAGGTATCGGCAGCACACCGGGTGATTTTGCCAGTACCCAACACAGGGCACCTTGCGCGAGCGTGCGCCCACCCGAGGTGATCAAATCCTTTACCGCATTAAGTTGTCTGCTAAGTTCCGGTTTCGCACAACCTTGTGCAAAATACTCCTGCCAATCTGCATCATTGTTGCGAATATCGGCCTTTGGAACGCTGTTTCCGGTTGCGAATTTCCCGGTCAACACTCCCATTGCCAGTGGTGATCTGATCAACTGGACCAGATCATGGGACTGGGCCGCTTTGTTCAGGCTGGGGGCGTCAAAGAACAGGTTCATGACGTGCTGGACAGTGGTAAACCCTTGGCGGGAAGCCATCGCATTTACACTGTCGGGGAAATCAGTGCTCCAGCCGTAAGAACCAATCTGACCCAGCGCCACAAGTTCTTCCAACGTATCAAATGCTGGTGCCGCTTCTTCAATTGACAGATCGTTCAGATGCAGCAGCATTACATCGATCTGATCCCGTTTCAGGCGCTTGCGGCTTTGTTCGACCGACCACCTGACATAATCGGGATCAAATCTTGAGCCAGTCATCTGCTTGGTTTCATTGTCTATAGAGTGGCCAAACTTGGACACGATGATAGCGTCTTGTCGGTTGGCCAGCGTTTGCCCCAGCAGCATTTCTGAGTGACCTGCACCATAAACTGCAGATGTGTCAAACACCCGAACCCCTGCATCCCATGCCTCGTGGATTGCTTTGATCGAATCCGCATCATTTGTGCCAGAATATCCGACCGGTATATCGCCGTTCCGGAATGGCCCGCCGATGGCCCAGCACCCCATACCTATGCGCGGTGCATCCTTTAGATTTTGAGCTGACATAGGGGGTATCCTTTCATAAATGATCTAATATAATTTATAAAATACGTGATAGCCGACGATAAACCTCTACGTTTGAAAGGTACGTTTCATGAATGAAACGAAGTTAAACTGGTCTGACCTGCAACTATTTTTGGCTGTAGCACGGGGCGGCGGATTGGCGTCGGGGGCCGTGATATCCGGGCAGAGTGCGCCAACACTTGGCCGTCATATGCTGGGGCTGGAACGCGCCCTCGGCGAGGTTTTGTTCAATCGGTTGCCTCGGAGCTATGAGCTGACCAAAGCCGGGCGGAAATTGCTTGAAGAGGCTGAAATCGTTGAAGGAAATATCCTGAGTATTGAGCGTCGCCATTTTAATCCGGACATTCGACTACCGGTTCATATAACGTCGGGTACCTGGATGACACGATTTTTGGCCAGACATTTCAAAGATATTTCCACCGGCTTCGCCCGATTGGTGTTTCACGCGGCCGAGGCACAACAAAGCATCACCCGCAGACAGGCGACCATCGGCCTGCGCAACAGCCGCCCGATTGAGGAAGGGTTAGCCGCCCGAAAATCGGCGCGCGTGGCGTTTGCGCCCTATGCGACCGAGTATTCGGCGACGCAAGATGTTTGGATCGCCAGCACCGCCCATTCACCCTCTGCGAACTGGGTAAGGACCTATAAGAGCGAGCGGATAAAGGTGGAAGTGACCAACCCCGGATCATTGCTTGATCTGGTTCATCAGGACGCAGGGCATGCGGTGCTGCCCTGCTTTGTTGGTGACAGGGAGCCGGGGTTGATCCGATCCGGTGAAATCATCACCGCCTTGACCCATGATCAATGGCTGGTTGTACACGGCGAGGACCGAAACCTGCCACCTGTACGGGCAACGGTAGAAAGGATTGCCAGATTGATCCGGTCAAACCGTAGGCTATTTGAAGGGACCGGCACCTAACCCGTCAGCCCCCGCCCCCGCAGCAGCGCCCCTACGCCGGGTATTTGGCCGCGAAAGGCGATATAGGCGGTTTCGGCGTCCTGTGAACCACCTGCCGACAG
>CAZRHV010000202.1:0-1975 GCA_964599985.1 uncultured Marinosulfonomonas sp.
CGCACCCTGCCCCATATGCTGGGGATCAGTCTTGGGCATATGTTGATGGTTGTTCTGGTCGGGGTCGGTTTGATCCAGATATTTGAAACATTTCCAATTACAAATACCATCCTGAAAACCGCCAGCATCGCGTTTTTGCTCTACCTTTCATACAAAATCGCCACCGCTGCACCCCCTGCCGAGACGTCCGGAACCCCGACAGGTAAACCACTGACATTCATACAGGCAGCCCTTTTCCAGTGGGTAAACCCCAAAGCCTGGGCGATGGCCCTAACCGCAATATCCGCCTACACGCCCGAAAGCAGCGGCACATGGGGCGTGGTGATTGTGGCGCTGGTCTTTGCCACAACGAATTTCCCGTCGATAAACCTGTGGGTTTTCTTAGGTACACAACTGCGCCGCCTGCTGAACGTGCCGTGGAAGTTGCGGGCCTTTAACCTTTGTGCGGCGCTGTTGTTGCTGGCCTCGCTCTATCCGATCCTGTTTGCGACTGTTTAAGCCTTTCGTGTGAATGGGTTTTCTGCGAGGGACATTTATGGACCTCTCATTGCTTGCATATCTCTACGTTGGCCTCGCGGCGTTTCTGGTCGGGTTCACCAAGACATCCGTGGGCGGTGTCGGGATATTGGCGGTTTTGCTGATGGCGCTGGCGATACCCGGCAAAGCCTCCCCCGGTGTGTTGCTGCCGATGTTGATCGCTGCTGACATCATGGCGGTGATTTATTACCGGCGATCCTGCCAGTGGCATGTGCTGATCAGATTGCTGCCCGCTGCATTTGTCGGGGTGGTGCTGGGGTTTTTCTTTCTGAAATTCGTCCCCGATTTGAATTTTGAGCGGATCATCGGCTGGGTGATCCTGTCGATGCTGGCGATGGACCTTGGGCTAAGCAGCGCCATCAAAAAACACGCGAACGGGCGGATTGTGACGGCAATTGTGGGCGCATTCGCCGGCGCCACATCGATGATCGCCAACGCCGCCGGACCGGTGTTTGGGATCTACCTGCTGCAAATGGGGTTGAACAAATCCGAATTCGTCGGCACCCGAAGCTGGTATTTTCTGGTGATGAATATGGTCAAGCTGCCGTTTGCAATCGGGCTGGGGCTGGTGACACCGCAAACGCTGACGCTGAACCTGACTTACCTGCCGGTGATCCTGATTGGCGCGGTGTTAGGGTACAAGTTCCTGAACTACATCAATATTCGGGTATTTGGTGTGCTGATCCGGGTGGCTGTTCTGGCTTCTGCAATACGGCTGATATTTTATTAGTCGCGGTAACTGGGATCATACCGGTCAAGCATATCCTTTAGCTGCTCAAAATGCGCAAATGCGGAACCGGCGAAATTATCCCATTCTTCGGCGGTTTTGGCCGCAAGATCATCCGACATCACGTTCAACGGCTGCCCGCTGGCATAGGCCAGCATCAGGGTTTTCGCGGCGCGCTCAAAGAAATACAGGTCTTCGAAAGCCTCGGCCACAGTCTGCGCTGTTGTTGTAATGCCGTGATTGCCCATCATCAGGGTCGAATGATTGCCGAGTGTTCCTGCAATACGCTGCCCCTCGGCGGCGTTATCCGCCAACCCGCCAAAATTCATGTCTTGCGCCACACGGCCATAAAACCGGGCGGTATTTTGATCAATCGGCAACATTGTCGGGTCTTTCAACGTCGCCAGTGCCGTTGTGTAATCCGGGTGGCAATGCAACACGACGCGGGCATTTGGGACGGTCCGATGGATTGCACCGTGGATGCACCATGCTGACTGGTCGGGCGCATCCGGGCCGTCAAGCACGCTGTCATCATTAGCATCCAACAACAGCAGATCACTGGCCTTGATGGTCGCAAAATGCTGCCATTTCGGGTTCATCAGGAACTTGGAGCCATCAGGCGACACGGCGGCGCTGAAATGGTTGCCGACTGATTCATGCCAATTGAAATGCACCGCGAGCCGGAATGCAGCGGCGAGATCGACACGCAGG
>CAZRHV010000203.1:0-1925 GCA_964599985.1 uncultured Marinosulfonomonas sp.
GCAACACGACAAAACCGCATGTCCCCAATTCCGGCGGGAACGCTGCGGTGGAGTTTCAGAGGATCAGGATTTAGACACCCGGATCATGACCACTTCAATTTTGATACCGGACAGAAAAAAGAAAACTTCTGCCCGAATTCGCGCGGTATATGAAGAGTCGCGGGGCATGTCAACAGGGGCAAAGGCGGTATTTTAGAACCGTATTAGCTGGTCAACTGCGTGATCCGGCCCCGCCCTTGGGGTGGTTGATCCGACGTTCGCGCATCAGCGTGAATATTCCAGTGGCTACGACGATGGCTGCACCGATCAGAGTTAGGCCATTGGGCCAGTCGCCAAACAGCACAAACCCGAGCAATAAAGCCCAGAGCAAGCTGGTATATCGAAATGGTGTCACCGCGCCGATGTCGCCGATGCGCATGGTCATAACGCTGAATACATAACCACCGATGATAAAAACCGAGGCTCCTGCAAGCTGCGCCCATGCCAGTGTGGAAGGTTGTACCCAGGTTTCGGTCATCGACATGAAGCCGGCACCGATGGTGACTGCCAGCGCACCTAATATAGCAACAGTCATTGAGGGTACTTCACGGGACAAACGCCGCGACGCCAGATCGCGGATGGTTACAAAACCTACGGCGGCCAGCACATAGATCGAGTAGATGTTGAACCCGGCAGCACCGGGTTGAACGATCAGGAGTACACCAAAAAACCCAACCCCGATTGCCATCAACCGCCGCCAGCCGACGGCTTCGCCAAGGAAAATTACGCCCGCCAAAGTCACCGCCAAAGGCAGTGCCTGCAGAATTGCTGTCGCGTTGGCCAGCGGCATCCTGAAAAGGGCTGACAAAAATAGGAAGGTGGCTGCCAGTTCGGACAAGGTACGCAAGGCAACCAGCGCCCAGTCTGCCCGTGAAAGGAAAAATTGCAAGCCACCCAGCGCACGGGCCAGAAAAAACATCATCACAGTTGTGGCGACGCCGCGCAGGAAGATTGCCTGAAACAGCGGCAGTTCATCCGACAGGGCCTTCATACTGGCGTCGTTAAAGGTGAACGCCGCCATTGACGCCATCATCAAAAGCGCGCCGCGCAGATTATTTGAGATTTCTGGCATGAACGGGAATCCGACTAAAAAGCAAGCTATCCCAAATGCGCGCCTGTGGCGCAAGACTATCTGTTTGCGCCACACTGCGTGTGTCGCGGTGCCTCTGGCAGAGGTATTTAGGAAAAGAAGAAGGGTATAGGTTCTTCTTTATACAAATACCATCGCCTGAGGCAATCGCACGAAGTACATATAGAAATGCGTCGCAGGTGCTCAATTTTACAACATAGCCAAAAGAAAGCCCCGCTGTTTCCAGCGGGGCCAATCAGAATTTAATGTCAGCGCGTTATTCGTCGCGACTTTCCGGTGTGTCGACGATTACGGTGTCAAACACATCGCCACCCACAAAGTCATCAACCGGCGCTGCCAGTGCTGCAGCGGCTTCGGCCTGTGCGCGGGCCTCTTCGATGACTTTCATGTCCCGCTCGGCTGCGACGCGGCGAACCTGTTGGGTTGCCCCGCCGGTACCCGCTGGAATCAGACGGCCAACGATGACGTTTTCTTTCAACCCGACCAGTTTATCGCGCTTACCCTGAACCGAAGCCTCGGTCAGAACCCGCGTGGTTTCCTGGAACGATGCCGCCGAGATAAACGAACGTGTCTGCAACGACGCCTTGGTGATCCCCAGGAGGATCGGCGCACCCGTTGCCGGGCGACGTTTGGCATTAATCGCCTTTTCGTTGGCGGCATCAAATTCGGCCTTATCGACGTTTTCGCCCTTCAGCAGCGTGGTTTCACCGCTGTCGAAGATTTCCCACTTTTGCAGCATCTGACGCACGATCACTTCGATATGCTTGTCGTTGATCTTTACGCCCTGCAAACGATA
>CAZRHV010000204.1:0-1881 GCA_964599985.1 uncultured Marinosulfonomonas sp.
TATTGCTCTACTTCAGGCAGAGACTTCAATCGCTCGAAAGGTGTCATCATATTCCTGTAAGGATAGGTTTTCTGCTGTTTTCCTTTGTCATTAATTATCGTTTCAGGGAAGAAACAGGGGCGGTGATAATTGATGTATGGATTTAAATATGCTCGGTTGAATTGATTGACTTTGGGTGCCCACTTTTGTGGGATATGTGTATACCCAAATATCTTTCTGACAACAGAGGCATTTTTACTTTCAGCCAAGGCATTGTCATTGGAGTGTCTTGACCGTGATTTGGTGAATTCAATGAAGAGCTTTTGCAGTAATTCTGCGACACGCCGATTGACGTATTCAGAACCGTTATCACTGTGAAATCCAAGGATGGAAAAAGGGAATGATTCCAGCATCTCTTCGAGCGCAGGCATCAAATATTGTTCGCTGATTTTTTCTACGGAGCAGACGATTTCAAACTGGGTAACCTCATCAACCGCATTGATATGATAGATGCCTTTCACCTTGTCTTGATCGCCCTGGTGTACGGTATCAATGCGAATATAACCGGGTTTTCCTTCAGGGTGGGGCTTTCTCCTTTCACCGATAGCCACCTGCCTTGGTTTTGTCTTTGCGAAGGTTCGGCGCTGTTGTTTGTAGCGGTTGGAGTCTCTCAGATTGTACAGGTGGGATACGGAGATTTCTGCTAGCCTTCGGTAGGCTTTATCATCGAACAGACCATGAGCACGCTCACAGAGCTTTTTAATGGCATGTCCACAAGGTGTATCATGACGTTCATCGGTTTTTGCCAGCAGAACAATATCGTTATCGGTGTATTTTTTTATAAACCCATTACTGCGGCAAGGTGTCCAGTTTATCTTGCCAGTTTTGGTGTACTGCTTAATGAGTCGGGTAAGCTGTTGGCGTGAATATTCTGTCATTTTTATTAGGTAGCGAATGACGATACCTTTCTCTTTTTTAAGCAGGGTTATATAGCCAAATTTAACCAATGTTTTTTGAATGAAGCTGTAGCGTTCCGCTTTATTGCCCAAAACAGAAAAAGCCACAAGTTGGTTGCCCTGGAGAAATTCATCAAGTGCCTTAATAGTATCCAGATTCTCAATTTTCATAATCGTTCTCATTAGGTGATTATGAACAATTTGGGCTATTTGAGACTCATTTCATGCTGGAAATGCGCTACTCGTTCAGACTCATTTCATATTGGACAAGGCTCCGGGTTGACTTCCCCACCTTCTCGACCACAATTGTGGCCTTCGGTACTATGATCCGCTAAGACTGCCAATCGCCCCTCTCCACAGCGTTCGTTATTAACTCCCCTGTGGATACCTTGTAGGCTATGTTTAGTTTGATTTTATTCAGGATCAAGTTCATAGCATCTTGACACTGTCTGGCCACTTTTATATACCGATTTACCGATCCCGGTCTCTCCACAAGGAAGCCTATTGGCTCTCTCAAGTTCCCAAGCCCCCTCTGTGCGCACATGATCAGGTCTAAGACCCCGGTGGTGTGATGAATACTCGCCGTTTATGTATTCAACACTACTGCCTTCCGGAACAATCAGACCGTCGGCGTTGGCTCGCGATACTTTGCGAGTTTACTTCCACAACTATACATATTTCGGGGTTCAATACTGACCCTGCACGCTTGTTCCATCCAGCTTCAGACGCCCGTTACCGGGGTTGCCTGTGGATTTCACTACCGACCGGCTGGCTAAGCTTTAATCGGGTGGGAATAAGATCAGATGATCCGCACCCACTAGGCTACAACATCGAGTTTCATGACTTTTTAATCAATCCCAACGATTTGGATTTATCTTGACACGAAATTAACCTTGTTAGGCTAGCGACTCCTTGAACTTGACCGAGGCCCGATGCTTTTTCACCG
>CAZRHV010000205.1:0-1870 GCA_964599985.1 uncultured Marinosulfonomonas sp.
GGTTACGTTTCAGGCTGGTTCTGCGGCGGTTGATTCCGCAACCATCATGTCGGCGTTGGTTTTTCAGCTAACCGGTAGTTCGGTGCTTGTCGGCGCGGTTACTGCCATCCTGAGGTTCGGCTGGCTGTTTCCGCAACTGATTGTGGGTTTTCTGGCGCAGCGCAGTGGTTCCAGCATGCGCTTTTATGTTGTCGGTGCATATGGCCGCGCCGCCTGTATGGCCTTGCTGGCGATTGCCCTGTTTGTGGGGGCGCAGTGGCCGCCGGCGCAACTTGCAATTGTCGTGATGATCCTGTGGACGGCTTATGCTTTTGTCAGCGGCATTGTAGCGGTTCCCTATAACGACATCGTTGCGCGCTCGGTTCCATCCGAGCTTCGCAGCCGATTGCTGGCGGCGCGGTTTTTTGGCGGTGGGGTACTTGCGCTGATGATCGTTGCTATTGCGGATCAGTTATTCGCCAACCTGGCTTTTCCGATGTCGTTTGCGGCGATAACCGCAATGGCCTCGGTTTTGATGTTTATGTCATCCGGTATATTTGTCTCGGTCGGGGAGCCGGAGGCAAAGGAAATTTTGGCTAACAAGCCGACATTCTTCCAGTACCTGAAAGACGGCCAAGAAGTTTTCCGCTCGGATCACCGGTTTCGACTGTTTGTCTATGCACAGTGGTGTGGCGGTGCTGTGCTGATGGCAATGCCGTTTTTCGTTGTGCAGGCCTACGCCAGCGGCTTTGATCTTGCGGGTGTGGCGCTGTTGCTGGGCGCGCAAACCGCCGGGGCACTGGTGTCTAACCTGCTTTGGGGTTGGTGGGGTGACCGGCTGGGTAAGGTCAGCCTGCTAAAGGCCATATCCCTTGGCAGAGTCTTTCCACCCATTGCCGTTATTTTTCTCGCTACCACAGGAATTGAGGATACCGGTCAGACGACTTTCGCCTTTATGGGTATATTTTTTGTTCTCGGTGCACTTGCAAATGGCCTGACGATTGCTGTGATCGGGTTTTTAATGGATATATCGCCAGACAATATGCGCCCGGCTTATAGCGGCTATTTCAACGCAATCACGGCCCCTGCGTTTTTGCTTCCGTTGTTTGCCGGTATCATCGCCGCCGTCTTCGGCCTGCTGGCGGTGTTTTTCATTTCAATGATCGCGGCTATATTTCAGACACTCATCCTGCGCCAAATTCGTACTCAGCCTATACCGGAATGACGTGGGCAATATCGGTGCCATCGAATATTTTTGTTCTACCCCTTGACCTTCCAGTGACTGGAAGGACTACGTGATATTCTAAGAAACCGAGTAACCGGCAACAGCATTTCTCTGTTGCAATGCGGAGGCCTAAAATGAGCACCCAAGGGCACGATCACGATCATTCCTTAGAAACCACACCAGCAATTGACACGCTTGATCCGGTCTGCGGCATGGCCGTTGACCCGGACGCCGGCAAACCGACCCACCAGCACGCCGGGCACCAGTACCATTTCTGTTCCGAAGGCTGCCTTGGAAAATTTGTGGCCGAGCCGGATAAGTATCTGGATGGCCGCCCGGAACCGGAAGCCATGCCCGAAGGCACGGTTTACACCTGCCCGATGCACCCTGAAATTGAACAGGTCGGCCCCGGCACCTGCCCAATATGCGGCATGGCACTGGAACCAATGGGCATCCCCGATATGGATGACGGCCCCAACCCCGAGCTGGTGGATTTCACCCGCCGTTTCAAAGTTGGCGTCGTTCTGACCATCCCCCTGCTGATCCTCAGCATGGGCCCGTTAATCGGGCTAAACTGGCCCCGTGATCTGCTTGGCCACAATCTGGCCCTTTGGGTTGAACTTTTGCTGGGCACGCCGGTCATCCTCTGGGTTGGCTGGCCGTTTC
>CAZRHV010000206.1:0-1869 GCA_964599985.1 uncultured Marinosulfonomonas sp.
GCCCCCATACCCCCGAAAGTATTTTTGAACAGAAGAAGCCAGGGCCCGGACAGGTATTTGCCGGGCTGGTTTATATTGGGCTGAGTGGTTAAGTCTTTTGAGAACCCAAATTCAAAGTCGGGATTTCCATGTCGTCCATCATTTCTATACAGAACCTCTCAAAATCTTATGACAACGGGCCTAAAGCGCTTAGCGATGTGTCGCTGGAGATTGTGGAGGGTGAAATTTTGGCCCTGCTTGGACCCAATGGGGCTGGGAAAACCACGCTGATTTCGGTGATCTGTGGGTTGGTGCGGGCAAGTGCCGGGTCGGTCACGGTTGGTGGCCATGATATTGGAACCGATTATCGGGCGGCGCGCAGCCTGATCGGGCTGGTGCCGCAGGAAATCACCATTGAGCCGTTTGAGCGGGTGATCAGCACAGTTCGGTTTTCGCGCGGGCTGTTTGGCAAGGCGCGTGATGACGCCTATGTCGAAAAAGTGCTGCGCTCGCTTTCCCTGTGGGACAAGCGCAATTCGCGCAACATGGAATTATCCGGTGGTATGAAACGTCGGGTGCTGATCGCCAAGGCGCTGGCCCATGAGCCGCGTATCCTGTTTCTGGATGAACCCACCGCCGGGGTGGATGTGTCGCTGCGCAAGGAAATGTGGGAGCTGGTGCGTGAACTGCGCGCAGAGGGTGTGACCATCATCCTGACCACGCATTATATTCAGGAGGCCGAGGAAATGGCCGACCGGATTGGGGTGATCAACAAGGGCGAATTGCTGCTGGTGGAAGACAAAGCGACGCTGATGAAGCAGATGGGCGGTAAACAATTGACGCTGCATTTGCAGGAACCGGTCACAGAGGTGCCAAAGGCGCTGGCGGAATACGGATTGTCGCTGGCGCAAGGTGGTGGCTCGATGGTGTTTGAGTATGACAGGCAAGCCGAACGCACCGGCATCACAAGGCTGGTAGCCGATCTGGCGGCGGCGGGGATTTCGGTGCGGGATCTGGATACATCCGAAAGCTCGCTGGAACAGATATTCCTGTCACTGGTGGAGGAGGAGGCATGAATTTCCACGCGATCAGCGCCATCTATATCTTTGAAATGGCCCGTACTTTTCGCACATTGGCGCAATCAATCCTTTCGCCGGTCCTGTCAACGGTATTGTATTTCATCGTCTTTGGCTCGGCTATCGGCAGCCGCATCCAATCGGTTGAGGGCATCAGTTACGGCGCATTCATTGTCCCCGGGTTGATCATGCTGACCCTGTTGCAGCAATCGGTGAGCAACGCCTCTTTTGGTATCTATTTCCCGAAATTTATTGGCACGATTTACGAGTTACTTTCGGCCCCGATGTCGATCGTAGAAATTGTCATCGGCTATGTTGGCGCGGCAGCAACCAAGGCGACGGTGATTGCGCTGATCATTCTTGCCACCTCAGCGCTGTTTGTAGACATACAAATTGCCCACCCGTTCTGGATGTTGGCGTTTTTGTTGCTGACAGCGGTGTCGTTTTCGCTGCTCGGGTTCATCATCGGCATCTGGGCGAAAAGTTTTGAGCAGTTGCAATTGATCCCGCTTTTGCTGATCACGCCGCTGGTGTTTCTGGGGGGCGCGTTTTATTCGGTCTCGATGCTGCCGCCGGTTTGGCAAGTGGTTACTAAATTTAACCCGGTCCTTTACCTGATATCCGGCTTTCGCTGGTCGTTCTTTGGGGTGGCGGACGTGCCGGTTGGGGTGTCTATCGCCGCCGTGTGCGGGTTTCTGGTGCTGTGCATGGGTATAATCTGGCTGATTTTCAAAACCGGCTGGAGGATCAGAGAATGAGCGAGGCCCCCGAGCAGGCAAACCGACGCCGCTTAGTGGTTGGTGGCATGGCCCTG
>CAZRHV010000207.1:0-1832 GCA_964599985.1 uncultured Marinosulfonomonas sp.
GCCGGATTGTCCTGAAACACTTCTGCGAACATGGTTTTCGAGCCATGCGGATTGGCCGCAACCATTGCCCGCACTGCTTCAGACGCCATGCCGGTATTCCAAAACGCGGGCGCGACCCAAAATTTAATCTCAGACTGATCACGATCCATCGGTGTCAGGCTGACCAGCCCGACAACTTCGGCGTGGCCACTGATCGTGCCATCCATAACCCAGACATCGAGCGAGCGCTCTTTGCCCATTGCACGGGTAATGAACGCGTCGGTCGAGCCCGGCGGCAGCGGATGCGGGATAGAGCGCGTTCCACGGGCCACCCGTTTGTCGCCGGTGTGCATTTCCAGCAAGCCAGCGTCTGACTTGCGAAGGGTGCGCAGAACAAACCGGTCCGCTTCTATCAATGGCTGGTTGGTGATCTGGTTATAAATCATGTCTTTCCTCCTTCGCCGGTCCCCACCAGCGCTGGCAACATTTTACCCCCCATCAGATAGGCATGCACATTCCGATTTGCGAGGATACGCACGACGAATTGATCCCAAGCGGGTGATTTCAATCTAATTATCACGCTCATCTCGCGCGCCTCCCTTAAACGAAAAAGGGGACCGGCTTTTCGCCGATCCCCCATTAAATCTGATTTAATGATTGTTCGGCTACTCGGCTGCCTCCGCCACCGGGAGAACCGAAATAAACGTGCGACCCTTAAGACCCTTGTGAAAGGTCACAGCCCCTTGCACGGTCGCAAAGATCGTATGATCCTTGCCCATGCCAACACCTTCGCCCGGCCACATCTTAGTGCCACGTTGGCGCAAGATAATATTGCCCGGAATAGCGATCTGGCCACCGTACAGCTTTACGCCAAGGCGACGACCGGCACTATCGCGCCCGTTACGTGATGAACCACCTGCTTTTTTATGTGCCATGGTACGTTATCCCTTCTTTGCCAGATCTTTAGCCTGAGCGATCCAGCCTTCACGCTCAATCCGGCCTTTGAACGACAGTTTCTCGTCCATATCAGCAACATCGGCTTTTTTCCAGCCCGCAATCTGCGCGAACGTGGTCACACCGTTTTCATTCAGCTTTTTCTCAAGCGCTGGTCCAACACCGGACAGCAGCTTCAGATCATCTGCCGCTGCGGCGGCCTTTGGTGCGGCTTTCTTAGGGGCAGCCTTCTTAGGCTCGGCCTTTGCCTCTGCCTTCTTAGGTGCCGCTTTTTTGGCCGCAGCCTTCTTGGCAGGCTTAGCGGCCGCAATTGCAGCAACCGAAACCGACCCGGCACCAATCGCAGCTTTTACACCGGATTTGTCGCCACCCTTTTCAAGGATGTCAGTAACCCGCAGCAATGTCAGTTGCTGGCGATGACCCTTGGTGCGCTTAGAGCTGTGTTTACGGCGACGCTTGACGAAATGGATAACCTTTTCGCCTTTGATCTGGTCGATCACGTCAGCCTGCACGGCCGCACCTGCGATCATTGGCGTACCAATATTGGAGCCGATCATCAGAATTTCATTGAATTGTACTTTTTCGCCGGCATCAGCAGCAAGTTTTTCAACCCGGAGAACATCCCCGCTTTGAACCCGATACTGTTTGCCACCGGTCTTGAGGACCGCAAACATATGCTTTTCCTTCGCATCTCTTTCGCGTTCTTTGGCCCCGGTTGCCCGGCGTTGTGGCTATTGCCGCCTGCGAACAGCGCGCCCCCGTAGGGCGTCATTGATAAAACCCGGCGGATGTGTACCCGTCAGGAAGTGCGGCTTATCTTGGAAACCGGTGGCTAAGTCAAGTTGTTATCGGTGGGTTTTGTGGGGAATTTGGGATGATGGGTGTGTGGGGTGAAGCTG
>CAZRHV010000208.1:0-1793 GCA_964599985.1 uncultured Marinosulfonomonas sp.
GGCGCGCGACTGGCGCTTTACAACGAAAGTGGCCTGATCACCGCCACTCCGTTTATCGGCCGTACACAACGCTGGCTTGCCCCAATTGGCGTGGCGGACCTGGATGGCGATGGCAACATGGAAGTCGCCTATGTTGATCGCCCACATCTGGCGAAAATCATCCGCGTTTGGGGGCTGGAAAATAACCAGCTGAAACTGGTGACCGAGCTTGAAGGTTTCACCAACCACCGGATCGGCGAACCTGAAATCAGCGGCGGTGTTCGGACATGTGATGGTCAGCCTGAGCTGATCGTGGCCACGGCAGATTGGCTGCAGATTGCAGCTGTGTTTTGGGATAATGGGCAATTAACCTCGCGAATTCTCGGCCCAAATACCGGGCCAAAGTCCTTCACCAATGCATTGAACTGCAAGGCCCCTTAACGCCCCAAAAAACTCTTAAAAAGAGTTTTCCCAAGGCTTTTAAAAAAGCCTTGTCGCAACCTATAGCGCGCGCCAGCCAATATCACTGCGGCTAAATCCGTCTGGCCAGTCAATCCGCCCGACCGTTGCGTAAGCCCGGTCCCGTGCTTCGCGCAACGACCCCGCGCGCGCGGTCACATTCAGCACCCGCCCGCCATTTGCCGTTACCAGCCCGTCAATCCGCCGGGTTCCGGCATGGAAAACCATATTCATGCTGTCCTCGGGCAGGTTTTCCAACCCGCCAATAAGCGTGCCTTTTTCATACCCGCCCGGATACCCATTCGCTGCCATCACTACAGAAATCGCGTGGTCATCAGCAAATGAAACCTGTTCCTCTGCCAGCCGCCCCTCAGAACAAGCCAGCATCAGATCCAGCACCTGCGCACCAAGTCGCATCATCAACACCTGACATTCCGGATCACCAAAGCGCACATTGTATTCCACCAGACTTGGCTGGCCGTCTTTGATCATGAACCCGGCGAACAGCACACCCTGAAACGCCATGCCCCGGCGCGCCATTTCATCCATTGACGGACGAACGATCTGATCCATTGCCCGCTTGATAACCTCTGGCGTCATCACCGGGGCCGGGGAATAGGCCCCCATCCCGCCGGTGTTGGGGCCCTTGTCGCTATCGAACGCGCGTTTGTGATCCTGCGCGGTGCCAATTGGTAAAACAGATTTGCCGTCGCAAAGTACAAAGAATGAAGCCTCTTCACCTTCCAAAACCGCCTCGATGATCACTTCTGCGCCCGCGTCGCCGAATTCACCGTCAAACATGTCGTCCACGGCTGCGAGCGCTTCCGCTTCCTCCATCGCAACGATCACACCTTTACCCGCCGCCAAACCGTCCGCCTTAACCACAATCGGCGCACCCTGTGCCTGAACGTATTCTTTCGCCGATGCTGCATCCGTAAACCGCCCATAAGCCGCCGTAGGCGCCGCGACCGCGTCACATATTTCCTTGGTAAAGCTCTTGGATGCCTCCAGTTGCGCCGCCGCTCGACCGGGGCCAAATGTCAGAATACCAACCGCGCGCAGATCATCCGCAATCCCAGCCGCCAGCGGCGCTTCCGGGCCGATTATCACGAAATCAATCGTACATTCCTGCGCAAAACTAACCACCTGTGCGGCGTCCATAATGTCCAGATCAGCACATTCCGCGATGGCTTCGATCCCGGCATTTCCAGGGGCAACAATCAGGCGATCACATTTGGGGTTTTGTTTGACTGCCCATGCCAGCGCATGTTCGCGGCCACCACCGCCCAAAATCAGGATATTCATCGGCTCCCCCCGCTTGGCACCCGCCTGCTGGCGTTCTAGACTTGGGCAAA
>CAZRHV010000209.1:0-1771 GCA_964599985.1 uncultured Marinosulfonomonas sp.
ATGTTTGACAGCGAACTCTCAATCCTTGCGATTTACGGTCTGGTGGTCGCCATATCCGTTGCCCTGCAAACCTCGGGCGCCCTGGCGCAGTTTGGCGTCAGCTATCTGTTGTCCGCGCGGGATGAGGCCCGTTCCGCCACCGGCACCACCGCCCGGCTGGACCGCGCCCAAAGCAACGCCATACAGGCCATGGTCCTGTTCGCCCCGGCCATCCTGATCCTCGCCGTTAAGGGCACGTTCAGCGACACCACATTGCTCGCCGCTCAGGTCTTCCTGATTGCGCGGCTGATCTACCTGCCGGCCTACGCCTTTGGTATCACCGGGTTGCGCACCCTGACATGGATCATTGGATTTGCCGCAACCATCTCGCTTTATTTCCTCGCACTCTGACATTCACAACCACCCTCTGGAAACTGCCCGACGATTAGCTGACAATAGTCTGACGCAAATCTGACAGCGATTTCAGCCCAAAGGAGCCTAAAATGGCAAGTTACGACGTAATCATCATCGGCGCTGGCCCCGGCGGCTATGTCTGTGCCATCCGCTGCGCCCAGCTGGGCCTGAAAACGGCTGTGGTCGAGGGTCGCGAAACCCTTGGCGGCACCTGCCTGAATGTCGGCTGTATCCCGTCCAAGGCAATGCTGCATGCCACCCATTCTCTGCACGAAGCCGAGCATAACTTCGTCAAGATGGGCCTGAAGGGCAAAAGCCCCTCGGTCGACTGGAAGCAAATGCTGGCCTATAAGGATGACGTCGTTGGCCAAAACACCAAAGGCATCGAATTTCTGTTTAAAAAGAACAAGATAGACTGGATAAAAGGCTGGGCTTCCATCCCCGCCGCCGGTCAGGTCAAGGTCGGGGATGCGGTGCACGGGGCGAAGAATATCGTCATCGCCACAGGCTCAGAGGTCGCCACCCTGCCCGGTGTCGAGATCGACGAAAAAATCGTGATTTCCTCCACCGGTGCGCTGACCTTACCGAAAGTTCCCAAGAAAATGGTGGTGATCGGGGCCGGTGTGATCGGCCTTGAAATGGGCTCGGTTTATGCGCGCCTTGGCTCAGAAGTGACCGTGGTTGAATATCTGGATGCCATCACCCCGGGCATGGATAAGGACGTGCAGAAAACCCTGCAAAGAATACTGAAAAAACAGGGGCTTACCTTCATCATGGGGGCCGCCGTTCAGGGCGTCACCACAACCAGAACCAAGGCGAAAGTCACCTATCAGCTGAATAAAGACAGCTCGGAAAACACGCTGGACGCCGATGTTGTTTTGCTGGCCACCGGTCGCAAACCGTTTACCGACGGGCTTGGCCTTGACGCGATTGGGGTGAAATTGACAGACCGCGGACAGGTGGCAACTGACGCCAATTGGGCCACAAATGTTTCCGGTATCTATGCCATTGGTGACGCCATAACCGGCCCGATGCTGGCCCATAAGGCCGAAGACGAAGGCATGGCGGTGGCCGCAGTGCTGGCCGGTAAAAACGGCCATGTGAACTACGGTGTCATCCCCGGTGTGATCTACACATCCCCCGAAGTTTCCTCGGTGGGCGAAACCGAACAATCGCTTACGGAACAGGGCCGCGCCTATAAGGTTGGCAAGTTTTCCTACATGGGCAACGCCCGCGCCAAGGCGGTGTTTCAGGGTGAAGGGTTTGTAAAGATCCTCGCCGACAAAGATACCGACCGCATCCTTGGCGCCCATATCATCGGCCCGGCAGCGGGTGAGCTGATCCATGAGGTCTGCGTTGCCATGGAATTTGGCGCCTC
>CAZRHV010000210.1:0-1703 GCA_964599985.1 uncultured Marinosulfonomonas sp.
GTACTCAGGCATTTCAGTTTCTTTACGGATTCAATATAAGCAGCGTGGGACAATGCGGCAAGGTTGGTTGGGAAAATGTTGAAAACATATGCGTGCGACCCGGAAAAAAGCCGGGGGCGACAGTTCGATGAGGTAATTTCCACCTTCCGCAGCCCGTTTCAGCGCGACCGTGACCGGATCATCCATTCCAGCGCATTCCGGCGGCTGAAACATAAAACCCAGGTGTTTGTTGAACATGAGGGCGATTATTACCGCACAAGGCTGACACACACGATTGAAGTGGCGCAGGTGGCGCGCACAATTGCCGGGGCTTTGGGGCTGAACGGTGAATTGGCCGAAGCGGTAGCACTGGCCCATGATCTCGGCCATCCGCCGTTTGGCCATACTGGCGAAGACGCGCTGGCAGTATTGATGGCGCCTTACGGTGGTTTTGATCACAATGCGCAGGCAATCCGTATTCTGACGAAGCTGGAACGGCACTACGCGGATTTTGACGGGCTGAACCTGACATGGGAGACTTTGGAAGGCATCGCCAAGCATAACGGACCGGTAACCGGCGATATACCATATGCGCTGGCCGATTTTAACAGCGTTTATGATCTGGAACTGGATGGCTATGCCAGCGCCGAGGCGCAGGTGGCAGCGTTCTCAGATGATGTCGCCTATAACCACCATGATTTGCATGATGGGTTGCGGGCGGGGTTATTCAGCGAGGCCGATTTGATGGAATTGCCCCTGACAGGGCCGGCATTTGAAGAGGTGGACCGGCTCTATCCTGAACTGGACCCGATGCGGCGGCGCCATGAAGCATTGCGCCGGGTGTTCGGAGTGATGGTGGAGGATGTGATTGCAATAGCGCGCACACGGCTGGCTGCGGCTGATCCGAAATCGGTTAAGGATATTCGGGGATTGGGCAAGCCGATGATCCGGTTTTCTAAAAAACTGTTTATGGAGATCAAAGCGATAAAGGGCTTTTTGTTTGAGCGCATGTACCGCGCCCCAAGTGTGATGGTGGAACGTGCGCGCGTAACCAAAGTGATAGAGGAACTGTTCCCTTTATATATGGCCCGCCCCGAATTATTACCGGCGGCTTGGCGAAGTGATGTGGAGGCAGCTCAGGATGAAACCGCATTGGCCCGGATGGTGTTGGATTATGTGGCTGGGATGACGGATCGGTTTGCCTTGCAGGAACATGGGCGTTTGTTAGGCGAGTGATCCTATTAAGACGCCTGACGGCACCGCTATCTTTACGCGTGCACTGTCGGGCGCTCGGATGCCTGTGACGGAGTTTGGAGCGAAAGAGAAATTGTCCGGGGGTCATTTCAGCGAACAAACGGGCGGAGCCCTTTGAAAAGAAGAAGGGGTAAGCAGCGTTGACCCTGACCCAAGGCATGATACACCCGCGCAATATGTATTGGGACTGCCTTGATGAACCTATTTGCTGATATTCGTGTGCTGGTGATTGACAGCCTTCAAGCCATGGCGGCCGGTGGTGAGCTGCCGTCTGGTCTGGATTTTTCCAACGTAAGTGTAGAGCCGCCGCGCGATGCTAGCCATGGCGACATGGCGACAAATGCGGCGATGGTATTGGCCAAACCGGCCGGTATGAAGCCACGCGATATTGCCGAAATTCTGGCGATAAAGTTGCGCGACGACGACCGCATTTCAAGTGTGGAAGTTGCCGGGCCGGGGTTTTTGAACCT
>CAZRHV010000211.1:0-1703 GCA_964599985.1 uncultured Marinosulfonomonas sp.
TGGATCTGTTCGCCCAGTTCTTCTTCCTGTGCTTCAATCATGAACGGTGCCATGCGCCACATTTTGGCGGCAAGGTCAAACGGGTTCATGTAGGGTTCCATGTCATGGGCATCCAGCGCACTGGCGTCTTCGCCACCAACCCCATTAACCGAATGGCAGGTCACACAGCCTTTCGAACCAAACAGTTCGCGCCCCAGTTCGGCGTCCATTTTCGGCATGATCAACTGGGTATTGATTGCTTCATGGTCTGCGGTCCCCTCTTCATCATGTTCCGGGTTTGAAACGGCTAGCCCGGCGCTCAACATAAAACTAATAACGATACATAAGGTAAATAGAAATTTCATGTCATTTCCCCTTTGTTCCTTTATATTTCTACCTCTGTCTGTTTTCTAAACCATGATTTAAATCAAGCAGTTTAATCTACCTTTTCTCATTCAAACCGACTTAAAAAATACGATGCAGCTGATTGTTTCAGACACCATTTATTTTTCCGTCTCTTTTGCGATTTCAAGCCAATCCGACAAAACATCGAAAATCAGTATTTGTTTTGAAGCAGAATGCATCATATTGACTGCCTGAATCATCTCGTTTTCTTAGATCCTACTCAAACCCGTTGGCCCGTTGTAATTCCCGGATATATGTAACGATCTCATTGATTTGATCATCAGCGATACCCGAAACGAGGACCATGCTACCAAAGCGCCAGTGGTGCGCCCGGACACCGTTCTTTACCGCGAGCTGAAAAGCAAAATCACTATGGTGAGCGGGTTGATAAATATTCTGCAAAAAAGTTGGCCCCTGATCCGTTCCGGCGGCATTTTCTCCGTGGCAGGTGGCGCAATTGGCATTAAAGCCGCGCTGCCCGGCCAGCGCTGCTGTCGAAAACTGCGGGATAGTGATCTCGGCCAGCGGCACCACAGGCACCTCGGTAACTGGTGCGTTCCAGAATTTGATGACGATAACGCTGATCGCCACCAGTATTGCCAAGCCAAACAGCTTTCTATTCATCGCCCGTTCCATTCGCGCCCGCGTGCAACCAGGAACTTGCATCGAATTCCCCGCGGATAGCCCAGAAATACGCGATGACCGGCACCACCAGCCATTGCAGAAGTGGCGACAGCCCTGTCCGGATCAAAGGTATAACGGGCATCGCCTCAGTATAGGCCCAGGCGCCCCTGACCTCGATGTTTAACCACTCACTGAATATCGTGTAGCCGACGCCAAATAACAGGGCGGCAGCCAACACCCGGGTCTGCGCCGCTGTAGGCCACCGGTCTGAGCCGAAAAGCAAAACCGCGGCCAAAAGTGAAAATCCGCCAATCATCATATCACCAATCGTGCAATGAACTGCCGAATAGACGATTGCAGCTGTGGTTCCCTCAGCTGCCAATGTGTAAAGCGGCATATGGGCAAATTCCCAGACAAGGTTCAGCCCGGTCAGCACCAACAGATAGCGCAGGAAAAAGCGAACTCTGGATTGGGTTTTCAGCGAGAACACCCTGCTTGTTGCAATCATATTTTGACGGTTCTTAGCCGGAGCGCGTTGCCGATCACGGATACCGAAGACAGTGACATGGCAGCGGCTGCAAATATCGGTGAGATCAAAATGCCAAAGAACGGAAACAAAATACCCGCGGCAATGGGAACTCCGGCGGCATTGTAGATCAGCGCGAAGAACAGGTTTTGCTTGATGTTGCGCATGG